>WTGB01000074.1 GCA_011523735.1 Chloroflexota bacterium | reverse complement strand
GTCTCGACGCTCAGCGTCAGCGGCGTCACATCCAGCAGCAGAATGTCCTTGACATCGCCGCCCAGCACACCCGCTTGAATCGCCGCGCCCAGCGCCACTACCTCGTCCGGATTGACGCCCTTGGTCGGCTCCTTGGCGAAGAATTGCTTGACGGCTTCCTGAATCGCCGGCATCCTCGTCATGCCGCCGACCAGCAGCACCGCATCCACATCGCTGGTCGACAAACCCGCGTCCTTCAATGCCTGGCGGCAAGGCTCGATAGACTTACGGACCAATTCATCCACCAGGCTTTCCAGCTTGGCGCGACTCAAGGTCATATTCAGGTGTTTCGGTCCGCTCGCGTCCGCCGTGATGAAGGGCAGGTTAATCTCAGCGCTCAGCGTAGACGACAGCTCGATCTTGGCTTTCTCCGCCGCCTCTTTCAAGCGCTGTAGAGCCTGCCGATCCTGCCGCAAATCAATGCCGTTCTCCTGCTTGAATTGCTCGGCGATCCAGTTGATGACGCGGTCATCGAAGTTATCGCCGCCCAGATATGTATCGCCATTGGTCGACTTCACTTCGAAGACGCCGTCAGCCACTTCGAGGATGGAAATATCAAAGGTGCCGCCGCCGAGGTCATAGACCGCGATGATGCCTTCGTTGCGGTCGCCCAAGCCAAAGGACAAGCTGGATGCCGTCGGCTCATTGATTATGCGCAGCACCTCTAGTCCGGCGATCTTGCCCGCGTCTTTCGTGGCGTTGCGTTGCGCATCGTTGAAGTAAGCCGGCACCGTGATGACGGCTTGATCGACCGTCTGGCCTAGATATGCCTCCGCGTCCGCCTTGATCTTCTGTAAAACCATCGCCGATATCTCCGGCGCGCTGTAGTCGCGGTCGTTCAGCCGTATCCGCACATCGCCATTTGACGCCGCTGATATCTTGTAAGGTACCAGCTTCGCCGCATCAGCAACTTCCGGATCGCTGAATTTGCGCCCGATGAAGCGCTTGACCGAAAACACGGTGTTCTCCGGGTTGACCACCGCTTGATTGCGCGCCACCCGACCTACCAGGCGCTCGCCAGTCTTGGTGTTGATGGCCACCACCGACGGTATCAGGTTGCCGCCCTCGGACGATGGAATCACGGTGGGTTCGCCGCCTTCCATCACAGCGACGACCGAATTGGTTGTGCCCAGGTCAATTCCGATTATTCTTCCCATTTCATCCGCTCCCTCTTAGTCTGTCCACTGTTCTCTCTGCTTGCGTCAGGCTCAGCTGGCCACTTTGACCAAGGCAAGACGCAGCACGTTATCGCCAGCGCGGTAGCCCTTTTGCAGGGTCTCGATCACATGTCCGCTCTCGACCTCGTCGCTTTCCTCAGCGCCGATGGCTTGGTGCAGGTTCGGATCGAAGGGATCGCCTGTCGGGTCAATCGCCTCCACTTCATACTGCTCCAGCAAGGTCATGAATTTGCGCTGAATCATCGATACGCCGCCGATCCAGGGATCCTCGCCGATAGCTTCCGGCACACTCTCAAAGGCGCGGTCAAAGTCGTCGATGATCGGCAGCAGCCCCTTCAAGGTATCAAGCGCCGCCCGCTGAAACAACTCGCGCCGTTCGCGCTCCGTCCGCTTCTTGTAGTTGGCGAACTCAGCCCGGGACCGCTGCCAGCCATCTTCGTTGGCTTTAGCTTCCTTCTGCGCCTCGATCAACATCTGGATCAGATTCGCGCCTTCCGGCAATTCAAGCTCGGTTTCCGGCGCTGCCTCGACGGCATCAACGGGCTCAGCGGTGTCTTCGGCTCCCGCGTTCGCTGCGGGGGTTTCGTCCTCGCGCTCCAGTTCTTCGGCTGGACTTTTCACATCGCTCATGCACTGTCCTTTTGTCGCTGCGGTCACACTTGTCACCATTATGGCAGGGGACTATATGACCAATATCAGAAATCGGCACGATTATAGGCGGGAAAAACGCGCTTTTCGAGGTAACTCAAAGAAGTCTTACGAAGATTATATACTGGGCTGGCTGCTGTCTTCCGCCCCGTCCTGATACAGCGTCGCCAGCACATTTGTCATCAGGTTCGACACATAACGCACCGTGCTTATGGCGCGCCCGTAGTTGATATGCGTCGGACCCAGTACGCCGATCGCGCCGCTCATTTTCTCCGGATCGCCGTAGCGGCTGAGCACCATGCTAGTGCGGCTCAAGTTCTCATAACGCCCGTCGCCAGCGATCATCACTTGCACATCGCCATCCCCGTCCTCCGCTGGCGGCAAGCGCTCCATAAGCTCAGTCAGCAGCGCATTAAGCACTGTGTGCTCTTCCAGGATGCGTATGGCCTGCTGCGCGCCTTCTTCGTCAGCGAAGCTGTCCATAAGCCTGCTAAGCCCATCGCGATAGATAAAACGCGCGCGATTGTTGTCGACATTGTCGATCAACTCCGCCGTCAACTCCGCCACTTCCCGCTCCAGCATCGGCAAGTTGATGCTGCGAAGTCGGACCTGCTGCGCGCCCATATCGGCGCAGGTTTCGTTGATGCGTTTGGCCGCTTCGCCCAATTTGCTCTGGGGCACCGGCTCAGCCAGCGTGAGCATGCGTTGATGCACGCTGCCGCTGTTGAGGACCAGCACCATCAGCGCCAGCCGACCCTGGATAGCGATCAACTCCACATGCTTGAAAGAATTCGACTGGGACACCGGCGGCGTCACGATCGAAGCGGTCTGCACCGAGCGCGCCAGCAGCGCGGCCGTCCGCCGCATCCATTGTTCCATCCCGCTCTGCAGCGTTCCTACCCGCTCGGAAATATGGCTCTGCTCGCCCAGCGTCAGACTGCGCGTTTGCAGCAAGCGCCGGACAAAATAACGGAATCCGGCTGCGGTCGGCACGCGCCCGGCTGAGGTATGCGGCGCCGCGATGTAACCCATGTCTTCCAATTGCGCCATCTCATTGCGCACGGTCGCCGAACTGATGTTGAGCTGATAATTCTCCACCAGGTAGCGCGAACCTACCGGCTCGGGTTTCTCGGAGTAGGCTTGCACGATACAGGTAAGGATATCTTCCTGGCGGCTGCTCAAGCCAGGCAACTGGCGCTCGTCGTTCATCAGATCAACGCCACCGTTTCGACTAGACTCCATGAATGCTAACACGCGGCAAAGGGATGCACAAACCCGCGTCCTGTCGGAATCCCGTTGCGATTCAGCGCCTGCCAGCCAAAGCTAGCCTCAAACGATATTCTGATGTAAGAAGTCCAAACAGCTTTTCGTCTAGGGGATAGATAATCGAAAGAGGCGGACGCGGAAACGAGTCCCTGTCGCCAAATAACAGAGGAGACAAAATAACATGGGCGCCAAGACAATTGAAGTCAGCGGAGAAGAATTCCAGAGCGAAGTGCTCCAAAGCAGCACGCCGGTATTAGTCGATTTCTGGGCGGAGTGGTGCGGTCCCTGCAAGATGATCGCGCCCATCGTCGATGAAATCGCGACCGAGTACGAAGGCAAGTTGCGGGTCGCCAAAGTCGATGCCGATGAAAACCAGGAAATCCTGATGAACTATGGCATCATGAGCATCCCGACGCTGATCTTGTTCAAAGGCGGCGACGCGGTCGAGCGCATCACCGGCTTCAAGCCAAAAGGCAAGATCGTCAGCAAACTGGCTTCCCACATCTAACCGCCGACAATCGCCAAAATCAAACGCTCGTCTACGCATCGACGGGCGTTTTTTTATCTGTCCCGTCTTGTCATTACGATGAGCATCGTTCTAATATGATTTTACGGATCCGGGAATCAGCAGACCTTACAAGATTCGGCTAGTGCGAATTGCAAAGGACGGGCGAGACAAGTCTCCCCCTACACGTAACTACAATTAAGGGCTTTAGCGACCGTTGCCGCCGTGCAAGTTGTTCAGAAAGGCTTGGTTGGTATCGTAGAGGCGGAAGTTGTGCAGCAGTTGCTCGGTGGCGCCCACGATGCCTTCGGGCTGCTCCGCCAGGTGCGACCACATGCGCCGCATGGTGTAGACACGTTGCAAGACATCCGGACCCAGCAGCAATTCTTCGCGCCGCGTTGAAGACTGCTCGACATCAAAGGCGGGGAAGATGCGCCGTTCCTGCAGCTTGCGGCTGAGGTGCAATTCCATATTGCCAGTGCCTTTGAATTCTTCATAGATGACATCGTCCATCTTGCTGCCGGTATTCACCAGGCAAGTGGCCACGATAGTCAGGCTGCCGCCCTCCTCGACATTCCGCGCGGCGCCAAAGAGCCGCTTGGGCGGGTGAATCGCCGAAGGATCCAAACCGCCTGAGAGCGTGCGGCCGCTGGTGGGCACGACCAGGTTGTAAGCGCGAGCCAAGCGCGTGACGCTATCCAGCATCATCACGACATGCCGCTTGACTTCGACCAAGCGTTTGGCTCGTTCCAGCGCCATCTCCGCCACCCGCACATGATGATGCACCGGATCATCAAAGGTCGAGGCGATCACCTCGGCATCCACCGAGCGATCCATATCGGTGACCTCTTCCGGGCGCTCGCCAATCAACGCGATCATCAGATGCACTTCCGGGTAATTCTGGCTGATGGCGTTGGCGATATCCTTGAGCACGGTCGTCTTGCCGGCTTTAGGCGGGGAGACAATCAAGCCGCGCTGACCGAAGCCAATCGGGGCGATCAGATTGAGCATGCGCGTTGAAATGATGCGTGGCAGCGTTTCCAGGTTGAAGCGAACTTCCGGGAAAATAGGCGTCAATCGCTCAAAATAGGCGCGATTGCGGATCTCGTGCGGGTTCAGGCCATTGACTGCGTCCACGCGTAGCAAGCCGTAGTAGCGTTCGGTGTCTTTCGGCGGACGCACCTGCCCGATGACCATGTCGCCCGTGCGCAGACCAAATTTCTTTATCTGAGTCGAACTGACGTAAATGTCGTTCTGCCCTGGCAGATAACCTTCGGCGCGCAAGAACCCAATGCCATCATCGACCACTTCCAAGACGCCGCCACGCAATTGATTGCCACGACGCTCGGCTTCTTCACGCAGCAGGCCGATAATCAGATCTTGTTTCTTGAGCCGACTGAAACGGGGTACATTATTTTTGCGCGCAAGCGTACGCAATTCGGGCAGCGTTTTTGCTTCTAGTGTTGCGATATTCATTCAGTTCTTCCTGAGAAACTCGGTCGCGGCGGAGCTGGTAAGGGATTGTGCCACATCGTCTAGTTTGTTTCCTGTTATGGTTGTCGGAGGGAAACGCTCCGTTTGTCGCCTGTACGGCGAGTTCCACAAACCGCCAAAGGTGGGTTTTGGCAATCGCTACGATCAATCAATTCTCGCAAGCTAGTGGAAACAGGGACTTTCGTAGAAGACTATATCATACATTGAACTTCGCGTCAAATAATTGTACATAGATTTATACATTTATTACAGATCAATGTGTAGCGCTTCACATTCGCAACCCTGGCACTCGGCGCTTTTGGCTCTTTGGCAACATGGACGATAACCGGGAAACCTCTTCACATTCCCCCCAAAACAGGACCCTACCCGGAGGCAGGGTCCTTAACCAACTTTAACCTTTAGGTGGGGTTAGTCGAGTTCCTCGTGCAGTTCGTTGGCTTCGGCGTTCAACTCGGCCAGGGCATCAGCCACCGCGACATCGCCGTTTACGACTTCAGCAAGCGTATTGGGCACCAGCCCGCGGACGGCACTGTAACTGGGCAAACCTGGCGACGAATACACGCTCACCATATCGTCCTGCAAGATAGCTTGTACTTCGATGAAACGCGCGAAGGGCATCCGCGGCTCGGTGAAATCAGCTTCGGTCACTTCAATGTCGTTGCGAATGCTGAAATAGCCGGTCGCGCCCGACCAAGCCAATTGCGCCTCGCTGCCGGCCAGGTACTTGACAAATAGCCAGGTCGCCACTTCCGTTTCTGGTCCTGCGGTCAAGATCGCCTGGCTGGGCACGAAGAGTTGGATCGTTCGCCCGATGTCTTCTGCGCCGGGGAAGGCGGTCACCACCCATTCGTCGGTCATCTCGGCGGCCGCGGCGTCCCAAGTAATAAAGGGGATGCCGGCCGAACTGCCGGCGGCGAAGGGCGTTATGCCAATGGAGAAATCGCCGGTGTTCTGGTAGCGCTCGGCGAAGAGATAGGCGCAGCCATTTTCCAGCATGCGCGTGAACATCTCCATCGTCGCCGCTACTTCATCGGATTCAAAGATATATTCGCCGGCTTCGCTATCGAAGATCGCGCCGCCGTGCGCCGCCACGAAACTCTCGAAGTGAGAGGTGCCGGTATCCAGCGGATAACCCTGATAGTCTTCGCTGGCGCCCGCGGCACAGGCGATCTCTTCGAACTCGGCCAAGGTCTCCGGCACGCGCCGTTCAAAGCCCAATGCCTCGACGATATCAAGATTGGTATAGAAGACGTTCAGCGAGTTCTGATTTGCCCAGGCGACACGCATGCCATAGAAGGGCGCGAAGTCCAATTGATTCACGTTCAGTAGATTGAAGTTGAGATTACTTTGTTCCTCCGCCGGGATGCCCCAAGCCGGGCTGTTGAGCAGCAGATTGATATCCACAACCACGCCTTCGTTCGCCCAGCCGGCGACCGCATTGGCGTAACCGGCGACCAGATTCGGCAATTCACCGGATAGAATCGCCGTGTTCATCAGATCTTCGATCGTGCCGTAATGCCCCTGATGATGCGCTTCCACCGTGATCCCGTATTCGTTGCTGCTGTTGAAATCTTCGATCAGCGCCGTCATCGTGTTGGCTTGCGAACTGTCGTCGGAATACTGATGCCAATAGACAACCGTCTGTCCACTGGGATCAATTCCTTCGTAATCGATATCGCCCTGCGCCCCCACCAAACCCAAGCCAAGCAACAGCAGCAGTATGACGATGAATGCCAACTTCTTCATGATCTGTTTTCCTCCATTACTCGAATGTCGATCTTCGGACGAATTAAATGTCGTAATCCTTTTCCTATTCTATCAGACTGTGAATCTCATATAAGCGTGAAGTCTGTTAAGCTCTGGTCCACCGCCTGAATAGTGAGCCGCTGCTCGCCGCCTAGTTCAACTCTTGATGCCCGTCTGCGCGATGCCTTCGGTAAATTGTTTCTGCGCGATGAAATAAAGGACAAGTATCGGCATGACGGTGATCACCGACGCCGCCATCTGCAAGTTTAAATCCCCAGGCGTATCCGCCGTGACAAAATTGGAAAGCCCAACAGCGATGGGCCGCCAGTCGTCATTGATCGTCACCAGCAGGGGCCACATCAGCGCATTCCAGGAACCGATGAAACCCAGCGTCACGATGGTCATGATCGGCGCTTTCGAAAGCGGCAGCACGACGCTGATGAGAAAGCGCGGATGCCCGGCGCCGTCGATCCGCGCCGCCTCCCACAGATCATCCGGTATCTGCAAGAAAAACTGGCGAAGCAAAAAGATGTTGAAGACCGAAGCGAAGAAGGGAATGGTCAGGGCGGGCCAGTTGTTGAACCAGGCGCCAGCGGGACCGAATATGCTCTCGCTCAGGCGCCCCAGCCAAATCACGGTCAGGAGATGCGGGATAAGCATAACGATACCGGGAATCATCATCGTCGACAAGAACAGGGCGAAGATAAAATTGCGGCCGATGAATTTCATCCGAGCGAAGGCATAGGCGGCCGGGATGCAGACCAACAGGGAGCCGACTACCGTTATCAATGTGATGCGCACACTATTCCAGATATAGCCCGAGACGCCAAAAGATTGCAGGACGCCGCTGGACGGGTCGGTCACCAACTCAATATCCAGGAAGTTGGCGCGCCTCAATGCGGTGGCGTAATTTTCCCAGAGCAATTTCTCCGGCAGTAAACGTGTCAGATTAACTTCGCTGAGCGTCATGAACGAGGCGCTGATCATCCAGAGAAAGGGACCCACCGCGATCAATACGCCAGCGAACAGCACAGCATAGATGGCAAGCCGCCGCCAGTCCAATGGCTTTGACGGACCTTCGGTTGGCGCCTTTTGCCTGCCCAACGGTGAGAATTCAGCGCTAGCCATAAAATACTCGCCTGCCCATGATTCGATTCTGGAACAATGTCAGCAGCAGAATCAGCGCGAATAATACAAAAGCCATCGATGACGCGTAACCGTAGCGATTGCTGTTTTGCAGTTCGTCAAAGATGTAAACGCTGGCTGTATTAACCTTGTTGCCAACCGCGCCCGTGCGCAAAATCCAGATCTGCGTGAAAGCCTGAAAGGTGCCGATGATGGCCACCAGCGAAAGAAAGAAAACGGTCGGCGAGAGCAAGGGCAGAGTGATGTGGCGGAAGATGCGCCAGCCGCTGGCGCCGTCTATGCGCGCCGCTTCATAGAGTTCACCCGGGATATTGCCCAAGCCCGCCAAGAAGATTACAGCGTCGTAGCCGATATAGGTCCAGGTCGAGTAGATCATGATGACGACCAGCGCCAGAGCCGGTCCTGCTAGGAAATCCGGCAAGCCCAGCAAGTTGCCTAACGTCGTCCGCTCGAGGATCCAGCGTTGCGGTTCAATGCCGACCAGCGTCAGCATTCGATTGGCTGGCGCATACTGACCCGCGTCAAAGATAATGCGGAAGACGATAGAAGTGGCGACAAAGGGCGTGATGTAGGGGATGAAGTATACCATGCGGAAAAAGGCGCGGAAGCGAATCGGCTGGAACAGCAGATAGGCGAGCAGCAACCCGATCGTAAGCTGCACTGGCACCGTCCCGCTGGCGTACATGATCGTCACCCAGAATCCCTGCAATAGGTCATCATCACCGGCCGTCAGAGCCGCCGGCGCCTCCGCCATAAGCAGGTAGCCGCCAACCGCGAGCGACAAGCCACTGAGCGACAGCAGCGCAAAGCGCCGATTTTCAAGCGCCTTGATTCCCCGCTGAAATATGACATAGGCTCCAGCGATCAAGGCGATGCCAGCGCTGATGAAAACGAGTTGCGACCAGATCGGCAGGGACTCGCCCGCGCCCCGCGCCTCGGCAATCGCCAGTTCGGTCTCATGTATCGTCAGGCGCAGCAGAAAGACCGACGCCAGCAGCAGCGCAGTCACTATTGCGCTCAGGACAATGACTTCTCCGCCGACACCGGCGCCCAGACGCCGCAATACAACTGAGACTATGACGATCGCGGCGAGTAGACCGACAATCAGCAGACTTCCCGCTTCATAAACGCCGGGGCTCAGAAAACTCTCGCCGAACTTCTCCATGAAGAGCGCCAACGATGTGTTTCTGCCCCGCACTTGACGCGGTATCAGCATGATGACGGGGATGAGTTTGAAGAACCAGTCGATGGCGAGCAGCACAGCGTAGCCGCTGACGATTCCTGCGAGCAGCGCAGCCGCTTGTCCATCCAACTTTGTCTCCCGCAGCCGTCGCAGCAAGCGGCGGCTTAACATCAGGGTCGCGGCGCAGCCTATCAGCGCCAACCAGAAAAACAGGATGTAACCCAGGTTGCCCAAGGCTTTCTCGTAATTGGCCAATCCCACATATTCATCGGGGAAGCGGCGCCAACGATGCAAGCTGACGAAGAAAGCGAAAGCTACCGGGAATAAGCCAAATAGCAGGATCAAACAACCGGCCGGCGCCAGGAAAATATAGGCCGTCAGGTTCTCGATGAATATTCTGCCGCGCCGCGTATTCAGCATATAATTTGCCGCGATAAGACGGTCCATCGGCTTGGACTTGCGGTTAAAACGCACGCACCCAATTATAATCGGCTGCCTGGGCAAAACCAAACACCCGCCGTCACCGGGGCGGCCGCACTTGCTCGCTCTACACATTGCCGCAATTATTCATGCTACAATGAAATTGCTGAGAGAACGGCCAAAGGATCGTGCCCGATGCCGCGAATTTATGTCATAGGAGCTTTGGTCTACGATATCGTCTTTGACGTGCCAGACTGGGTCGAGCCTAACCGTGCTGTCCATGCGACTGAGGTCACCTTGTCGCCCGGCGGCAAAGCTCTGAACCAAGCGGTGGCGGCGCGCCGCCTCGGCGCGGACGATGTCCGTCTGATTGGCTGCGTCGGCGATGACATCTTCGGCGCGGAATTGTTATGCGCATTGCGTTGTCACGGCGTCAATACTGACTGCATCCGCCGTCACCCCGCCGCCCAAACCAGCATCGCCGGTATCATCGTAAAGGACAACTTGCCCGGCTTCATCGGCGCGCCCGATGCCAGCCGCCGCGTCGATCGATGCCAAATTGAAGCGTCGCTGGCGGATCTCCGCCCGGGTGATATCCTGCTAGTCGATTTCGAAGTGCAGCAGCCGCTGGTGCAGTTCGCCCTGGAGTTGGGGCGAGCCGAAGGCGCGATCAATGTGCTCAATCCGGCGCCCTTCTTCACCCGCGATGCTTTTGTTATCGAGTATTTGTCTCTGGTTGATGTTCTCATCCCCAATATGCTCGAGGCGCAACTTATCCTTGACAGCGACTCGGAAGACATCAATGCGCTGGCGGCGGACCTGCTCGCTCTGGGCATCAGGCAAGTGGTGTTGACGCTTGGGGAAGCCGGCAGCAACCTATTTGAAGACGGGCGCAGAATCGCGCAGAAGGCTTATCTGCTGGATGCAGTGGATACCACCGGAGCGAGTGATGCCTTTGTCGGCGCTTACTGCCATGGCTTGGCTCAAGGCTGGTCAGTCGAACGGATTCTTCAATTCGCTTCGGCAACGGCGGGCTTAGCCTGTACAAAGCGCGGAACAATGACCTCGTTGCCGAGATTGACCGAGGTGGAAGCTCTGCTTGCCAAGGAAGGTTGCTAGTCACTGCTCCCGCTGGATTTGCGTAACCCGAATCCCGCTATTGGGTTAAGGGAATTACAGCATGAAAAACTTCTTCGCCCGCCGTGGCAGCTATGACGAACTTGATGACAGCGCCTTGGTCAAGTTGGCGAAGGAAGACAAGCAAGCCTTCGGCGAACTGTATTCGCGATATCTGAAAAAGATTTATAGTTATGTCTATCATCGAACAGGCAACACGCATGACGCGGAAGACTTGACGGCGAAGGTCTTTATGCGCGCTTTCTCACATATTGGCAATTATGAGGACCGCGGTTTGCCCTTCCAAGCCTGGCTCTACCGCATTGCGCATAACATCGTCGCCAATTGGCATCGCGATCAAGGGCGGCGCAAGATTATCGCCCTCGATGATTATGTCGCTCACTCGCTCAAATCAGAAGCGCCGGACCATCTGGCGGAAGAATCAGAAGAACAGACGCAATTGATGGAAGCGGTGCGGCGGCTGCCGGAAGATCGACAGCAACTGCTGCTGCTCAAATTTATTGAGCAGATGTCCAACGCCGAAATTGGCGTTATCATGGGGCGGACGGAAGGGGCAATCAAGTCGCTTTATCATCGAACCTTGCTCGCCCTGCGAGATGATTTGCAGCTTATGTCTGAGGCTCGCCGTTTAGGTGGAACAGAGGTGTGAGCGGAATATGTCTTCCCAATCTGATATGAAGGCGCAAGACGCGCTCGATGCGCTTACGGCCGGACTGCAAGCCCGGGAAAATGTCGAAGACCTTATCGCAGAGTCGCGGACCTCATCCGCCGGCCTAGAGGAATTTGTCGAGATCATCCAAGCGCTACATAATGCCTGCGCACTGGTAGAGCCCGATCCCGAATTTTCAGATAGACTTCGCGCCGATTTGCTGGGGGAGCAGCACGGCATGGTCAAGCGCGTGCGGCAGATGCCCGCTCGTGTTCATATCGCCGCCGCGCTCGCCCTGATCGCCGGTTGCCTGCTCTTCATGATGCGCCGCCTTTTTGGCTCGGACGCGCCCGAACAGATCCAGGAAGAAGCGATCGCGACTCCGCTTTAGTCAACCGAGTTCCGGGCAGTACAGCAGCAACATCCAGTCCCTAATTGGCTGATCGCGCGCTTGGTTTGAGCCAGTCTCCCTTGCTATACTTTGCGGCGCGCTTCAGCATGGCAGAAACGAGAATTGGCGGTGACAGCGCTCTCCCTCAGACAATTGAATCGAAGATTGCTGGCGCGTCAGCTTCTGCTTGAACGGAGTTCCCTGAACAGCCTGTCCGCCACTGAAACGCTGGTCGCCTTGCAGTCTCAGATACCCAACCCGCCTTACATCGGGCTTTGGACACGCCTGGCGCAGTTCCAGCGAAGCGACCTGACATCGTTGCTGGAATCCCGAAAAGTTGTGCGCGCGCCCTGGCTGCGATCAACGCTGCACCTGGTCGCCGCCGCTGACCATCAGCGCTTCCAGGCCGTGATTCAACCGGCGCTGGCGCGGGGACTGCGTTCCTTTTTCGGCGCCCGCGCCAAGGACCTGAATATCGACCGACTTATCCAAATCGCCAAGCCTTATCTTGAAGCGGAGCAGCCCGCTATCGGCGCCCTGCGCGACAAACTGAGTGAACAGGAGCCTGGGCGCGACAAACAGGTGATGGCTTATGCCGTGCGCAGTTACCTGCCGTTGGTGCAAATCCCGCCCAGCGGCACCTGGGGCGTGGGCACACGCGCTACATACACCACAGCGGAGAGCTGGCTGGGCGCGCCAAATCCCGCTGACTTGAGTTCCCTGTTTCGCCGCTACCTCGCTGCCTACGGTCCAGCGACTGTAATGGATTTCCAAACCTGGACCGGCATGACCAGCCTGAAGTCCCAACTCGCCCCAGCCTTGAAGGAGCTTACGGAATATCGAGACGAAGACGGCAAGGCGCTCTACGACCTGCCGAACCTGCCGCTTGCCCCGGCGGGGAAGCCCGCGCCAATACGTTTTCTGCCGGAATACGACAATATCCTCATCGCCCATAAAGACCGCCGCCGCATCTTGCCGGAAGCACAGCGGAAGAAAGTCTTCGTCTCCGCAGGCCGGGTTTTGGGCTCCATTCTCATAGACGGTTTCGTCGGGGCGATCTGGAAAGCGCGGCGCGAAAAGACGAAGGCAATATTGCTTGTTTCGCTATTTGAGAAGCAGACTGACGAGATACTCGGCGAGATCGAAGCGGAAGGCATCGCGCTTCTCCGCTTTATCGAGGACGATGCGAAAGACTTTCGAGTGGAATTCGATATACACCCCTGACGCGCTGCACTATGCCTGAACATGAATCAGTGGTAGGCTGGGTTGCGTAGGTCCGTCAGGATTCAGGCGGAGCAAGCGGCATGCCATCAGCCCGTAAGATCACCGCTTTGCGTGGGATGCGCGATGTTTTCAGCACGGAATACGCGCGCTATCAAGCCATTCAAGCCCGTCTTGAACGGCATCTCCGTTTGTACGGTTACGTCGCTGTTGATCTGCCCATCCTGGAAAATACGGAACTCTATCTGCGCAAGTCCGGCGAAGACATCGCCGCCCGTCTCTACGAATTCGACTTCAAGAGTCGGCGCGTCGCCCTTCGCCCGGAAGTCACCGCTTCGATACTGCGTGCTTATGTCGAGCGTTTGCAAGATGAGCCGCTGCCCCTGCGAATTCAGTACAGCGGTCCTGTTTTCCGCTACGAAAAGCCGCAGCAGCATCGCTATCGTCAATTTACCTTGACCGGCGCCGAACTTCTCGGCGCAAGCGGTCCGCGCGCGGATGCCGAAATGTTGCATCTGGCTGGCAGTGGTTTGGAGCAGGCGGGCATCAGCGAATACACCTTGACCATCGGCCACACAGCGCTGCTGGAAAGCTTCCTGAATAGTCTCGGTTTACGCAAGCAGTTGGTCAACTTCCTGTTACGAAACATGGAGAACTTGCGCAAACGCGGCGTAGATTCTGTGCTCGAGTCCTTGACGATGATTTACCCCGAATTTGAAAACGCTGCGATGTCGCCAAGAGGAAGCAGCGAGGCTGGCGACGACAAGAGTCATCAGTTGATCAACGTCCTGCGTAAGATGACCGATAGCGAAGCGCATCAAGCAGTGAGTGATTTCCTGCACAGCTTGAATATCCGTATCGCGACCAACCGCGACGAAGGCGAAGTTATCGAGCGCCTCCTGCGCAAAATCCGCGAAGATCAGCAGGCGCCAAAGTTGCAACTCGCTCTGGACTTCATGCGGCGGCTCGGTGACTTGGTCGGCGCGCCTGCCGATGTCTTGCCAAGAGCGCGCGCGCTGACTGAGGAATTCGACCTGGACCCTGACATTCTGACTTCGCTCGAGCGGACCCTGGATTGTCTGGCGGAATATGGCGAACGCAGCGGCGTAACTCAACTGGATTTCGGCTTGAATCGGGGCTTGCACTACTACACTGGCTTGATATTTGAGCTGCATGGCGCCACTCCCGCTGGCGAGCCGATACAACTTTGCGGCGGCGGCCGCTACGACAATCTCATCAGTATCCTCGGCGGCAGCGAATCAACGCCAGCAGTGGGTTTCGCCTACGGTATCGAGCGCATCGACAGTGTTTTGAAAAGCGAAACTAGCATCACAACGAGCCAGCCTACCGTCTTTGTGATACCGCTGGACCAAGCCGATTTCCCCAAAGGCTTGGCTATCGCCGCTGACTTGCGCGCTAACGATATCGTGGTCGAAGTGAGCATCGACAGCCGCAGCCTGCGCCGCAGCCTGAAACAGGCCGACCGTCGCGGCGCCGCCTTCGTGATCATCATCGGCGAGGACGAACGCCGGGGGAACGCCGTTATTCTGCGCGACATGCGCAATCACCAGGAAACGCAAGTGCCGCTTAAAGATCTGACGAATTCAGTAGCGGGGCTGTTAAACGCGGATGAATAACGCTATGCCCGCTGGCAATCTGATAATCGCCTTGCCGAGCAAAGGCCAGCTTGCGGACGGGGCGGATAGTCTCTTCGGCCGCGCCGGCTTGCGCATCTACAAGCCAAACCAGCGGCAATACACCGCGACGATCCCCAGCTTGCCGGGGACAGAAGTCGTCTATCAGCGTCCGCGCGACATTCTCAATCAAGTCGGGGAAGGGCGGGCTGATATCGGCGTCACGGGTTTGGATATCGTCGCCGAACATAGTGAGGATACCGCCGATGTGATGGTTATTGACCGGCTGGGTTTCGGTCGCTGCGAATTGCTACTGGCAGTGCCGGATTCCTGGATTGATGTGACATCAATTGCCGATTTGGCCGATCTCAGCCTGCGCCAGCAAGCGCGCGGCATGCAACTGCGCATCGCCACCAAATACGGCAACTTGACCAAGAGCTTTCTGTATCGTCAAGGCATTTCGCATTTCTTGCTGGTACACGCGGAGGGCGCCATGGAAGCCGCGCCGAGAATGGGTTACGCCGATATGATCGCCGACCTCTCCGAGACCGGCACCACCTTGCGGGAGAATCAGCTTCGGCCGATTGATGGCGGCACGATCATCGCCTCGGAAGCGGTATTGATCGGCAATCGCCGTCGCCTTCGCGAAGCGCGGACTAAGCTCGAGACCCTGCGCGAGATGATCGAATTGGTCGAAGCGCATCGGCGCGCGCGTCAATTTGTCTCCCTGCGCGCCAACATCACCGGCGCATCGGTACAAGATGTGCAGGATCGCATCCTGGCCAATCCGGCGCTGAGCGGCACTAAAGGTCCCGGCGTCGTGGCTGTCGCCAGCCCGCCAGGCATGACGCGCAAGTGGTTCGAGACTAACCTGCTGGTCCGCGCCGATCTCATCCACAAGACCATGCAGCATCTGCGCGCCTTGGGCGGCACTGATATCATCGTAGCTCGCCCGGATTACGTCTTCGACGAAACATCCGAGACTTATGATCGCTTTGAGCGCTTGCTCAATAATAATGACGACGCGACCTAGGAGATGGCGATGAATTCCGTGGGTATCATCAATCCGGGCGCGATGGGCATTTCCATTGCCGCGTCGGCGCGAGCGGGCGGGCACGATGTCTACTGGGCTTCCGCTGGTCGCAGCGCCGCCACACACCAACGCGCTGCTGAGCAGGGCTTGCTCGAAGTTGAGTCGCTCGCTGAGCTCTGCGCCGCCTGCCGATTTATCCTCTGCGTCTGCCCGCCACATTCGGCCGTGTCAGTCGCTCAATCAGTCCTAGACACCGGCTTTCGTGGTATCTACTGTGACGGAAACGCTATCGCGCCACAGAAAGCGCAAGCCATAGACAAGATGATGCGCGCAGCGAATATCAATTTCGTCGATGGCAGCATTATTGGACCGCCGGCCTGGAAAGCTGGCACAACGCGCTTCTACCTCTCCGGACCATCCGCGAACCTGGTTGCCGCGCTCTTTGAAGATACCGTCACTAACGCGCTCGTCATCAGTAACGAAATTGGCAAGGCATCGGCGCTGAAGATGGTCTTCGCTGCCTTGACCAAAGGCTCCACGGCGTTGCTCTCGGCGATATACGGCACGGCCGATCAACTCGGAGTCCGCGCAGACCTGGAGCGGGAATGGGCAATGCGCGACCCGGATTCAGTCGAGCAAAGGCGGAATCAAGTGCGCGGCGTGACGGCCAAAGCCTGGCGCTTCTCCGGCGAGATGCAGGAGATCGCGGCGACATTCGAATTGGCGGGCATCCCGCCCGGCTTCTTTGAGGCGGCGCATGAGATCTATGAGCGCATAGCCGGTTTCAAGGACGCGGAAGTTGTGCCCGAGCTTGAGGCGGTTCTTGCGGCGCTGACTGACCCCGAAGACGGATGAGCTAGCGAAATGATTGCGTATTTCCTGTTTGCCTTTACCGCCTTGACCTGGCTGCTGACCGGCGTGAGCGCGCCAGATAGTGTTCGGGCCAATGCCGCTCAATCGCGGTTCAGCATTTACGAAGTCACATCTCCCTACCCGAATCAAGTCGTTACCGACCAGGTGGACATTATCGGCTCGGTGAATTCAATTGGCATGCGTCGTTATTTTGTCGAGTATCGCCAAGCCTACGACGAAGGCGGAGAGTGGTTCCCCGCTACCCTGCCGGGAATCCACCCGGTTATCAACAAGCGACTGGGGACATTCAATACGACCATTCTGTCCGATGACATATATGTCTTGCGGCTTGTGGTCTTGACGGGCGAAGACACCCGGTCGACTCTGGCATTCGGCCCGATTATAGTCAACAACAGCCCCCTGGCAGCCGCCACAAAGGCCGCTTTTGCGGCCAGGCGGGCGGCTAGTCAGGCTACTGCTGAATACTGTAAGACACTTTCCGACGCGGACAAGCCCGATCCAGCACGCGAAATCTCGGTTTCCATTGATGCGCCGCTTCCTGGCCAGATTGTAAGCGGCAGCGTTAGAATCATCGGTACGGTCGAGGCGCCCGAACTGCGGAATTTCTATTTTGAGTTCGGCTTGGAAGCTGACGCCGGAAGTGGTGAATGGTATCCGGCAACCCTGCCGCATGTTGCGACAGTTCGCTCAGGAGTACTTGGAACCTGGACCACCACGACCCTCAAAGATGGCAACTACGCGCTGCGGCTCATCGTGCGGGCCGGCGACTGCCAACCTCAACAGCTGATCATCGGCACATTCGAAGTGCGAAACAATTCCTAAGCGGTCGCGGTCCGCCTTAGCCCGGCTTTTGCCTTTCCCCTCCCGAAGAGACACGGTCATAGTCGTACCGAACTCGCTGCGCCCGCTTTGGATACGCTGCTACTGTTTCCCGTCTACAAACACATCACGAATCGTAGGGGCGACTCTGTGAGTCGCCCGACTATAAACGCGATCTCTGTGTCCTCTGGTTACTCTGTGTCCTCGGTGGCAAAACTGTTACAGGTACTCTAGCCCCGCAGCGCCTCAATCAACTCTGGCAATCCCGCAAAGACCGCGTCCGGCTGAATATCACTGTCGCGTAAGCTCGCCTCCGTCTCCACCCCCGTCAGCACCAGCGCCGTCTTGATGCCTAGCGCCCCCGCACCGGCGATATCCGTGCCAATTCGGTCACCTATCATCAACGTCTCCTCCGCGCTAGCGCCCAACTGACGCAGCGCCGCCTCAAACATGCCGCGTTCCGGCTTGCCGATGATCATCGGTTTCTGACCCGCTGCCGATTCGATCAGCGCCAGGATGCTGCCCGCCCCCGGCACGAGACCCTCGGGCGAGGGGAATGAGGAATCGGGATTGGTGCCGATGAAACGCGCGCCCTGCCGAATCAGCAAGGTCGCCGTCTTGACTCGGTTGTAGGTCAAGTCAAAATCTATGCCGCAGACGACCAATTCGGCTTCCCGTTCGACAAGCGCAAAGCCGGCTTTGATTAACAATTGCTTCAAACCATCGCCGCCGACTACGTAGATGCCTGTCCCGGCTGGATACTGCTGTTTCAGCGCGCTCGCGGTAGCTGTGCCGCTGGTCACGATATGGCGCGGCTCAATGCCTGTGACGCCCATTGCCGCCAATTTCTTGACGTAGTCGGCCGGCGTATTGCGGCTGTTATTCGTCGCCAGCACAAAGGGCAGCCGCCGCTCAAACAGGCAATCGAAAAAATCGGTCATGCCGGGCAATGCCTGTGACCCGCGCCACAGCACGCCATCCATGTCGGCAATAACAGCTTTTGTCTGGTCAAACAAGTGGATATGCCTTCCCGCTCGCGGAAACAGCGCTCCATTTTAGCGCAAAACCGCTGGCGCGAAAGGCAGCATGCGATATCGGCTATTTCAGCCGTTCCAGCGTGTCCTGTTCCAGCGCCCAAAGCCGGCGGCGCTCCTGCTCTTCCACCAGTCGCGTCAAACGGGGATAGCCATTCTCATATTCGCGCGACCACTCAATAGAGAAGTCGCCACTGCGTATCTCTTCCAGCGTCGCCTCCATCAAGCCTTCCAGCCTGAGTTCCTTGAAGCGATGCAAGCGACTGAAGATGCCATATTGCCCGGTCAACGAAGACAGCCGCAGCGCATGCAGCAGCCCCCGCTGCGATGCGCGCCAGAGATAATCTGTAAATTCGCCCGAGATGATCAGATCCATCATTACGGCTTCCGCCGGGTAGCCCTCATCCAGCAGCACATCGGCCGCCGTAGTCATCACATGTTGGAAGGCGGGGAGAATCGCCTGCTGTACAAAGAGGTCAAGCTCGGCTTCCTGCTCCATCGACATCTCAATCGCGCCGGCCTGCAGGCTGCCCATCGCTTTCGCTAGCGCCAGCAATGTCTCCAGCGCCGTCCCGGTAGCGTCTTGGCTCAGGCCGATAAAGCTGTAGAAGCCGTTGCCATCAAGAAACCGGCTGCGCACAGCCGCGCCAATAGTCCGCGGCGCGATCATGCCGACATCGACGAAAGGCGGCGGCTCCACAAAGCCAAAGGCGATATTATATCCGCTGGCGAATACCAGCAGATGCCCCCGCGCCAGGTAGGGCGATATCTTCTCCAGATAGACTTCCGACACGACCACATCCGGCAGCATAATCATCAGAATATGACAGCGGGGAACGACTCTCTCGATATCTTGCGGCTCGAAGCCGTCTTGGCGCGCATGATCTCTGGTCTCATCGTGCCGCAAGCCGACAAGCACGCGCAGGCCAGAATCGCGCAGGTTGTTGGCGGTCGGCCGGCCCAGGTTGCCAAAGCCGATGATGCCTACCGTCTTGCCGCTCAATACATTGAGGTTGGCGTCTTCTTCTCGATAGATGGTCGCCATGGATGGATCTCCGCGTCAAATCACGCAATTCGTTTACACCACATTTCGAAATCTTTGTTGTTGCGGAAGAAACCGAAGCGTTGATAAAGCTGCTGCGAGGGCGCGTTACTCAACTGCGTGTTGACTGTAATCGTCTCGACAGGCCAGCGTTCGCATTCGTCCAGAAACTGGTAGAGAAGCTGGGAGCCAATCCCCTTGCGCTGATGATTCGGCGCCACCGCCAGCCGCGCCAAATGGCCAAAGCTCTCATGCCAGGCGCCGAACTGATACGCTACTGCGTTGCCGCCCCGAACTGCTACAGTCGCGTGGGCTGATATGCGCAAGGCCTGCCAGATTTCGGCGTCCGTCATACGCCATAGCGGTGGAAAAGCCAGCTCGTCAAGCTCGGCTATGCGGGGAACATCATGCGGCTCCGCGCGTCTGATCTTGGCGAAAGCGGTCCTCGGGACCCGCCGCCGGCAACCGATGTGGCGCATCGTGATGACTTCATCGGTACAGGCGAAACCGCATCCACGCAGGGTGGTCGAAAGCCAATTGGTCACCATCAGAGCGGCGACTTGTTGGATGCGAGAGTGGCGGCAATGGGCTTCGGCGCGCTCCCATAGCTCTTCAACGATCAGTCCCGGCATGCGTCCATCGCGGATGCCAAACAGGCGAATCCAACTCCAGCCTTCAATCGGCCTCGACAGACCGATGTAGCCCACCAACTCCGTCCCCTGCCAAGCGAGGTAAACATAGCCCCGTTCTTGATCCAGCCATTGACCGATGGTATACCAGTCCAGATGCCTGTGCGCCCACGGGCTGAAAGCGCTGAGCTCCAGCAGAGCGCTCCGGTGCTGACGCTCGTATGGTCCGACGTGCAGCCGCGTGCCCAGCATCAGTTTCGTTTCATCGCGCGCTTGACATAGCTGCGCGCCTCAATCGCAAAGGCCAGGCAGAGGCGCCGGTCCATCAGACGCGTGGCGACTCGCACATCCATTTCGTCTATCGTCTCCGAGGTGGTGATCACCGTCGGCATCCTGGCGAGGTAACGGTAGTCGATAATTTGAAACAGCTTTTCCTTCGCCCAGGGCGTGGCGCTCGCCAGTCGAAAATCATCGAGAATCAGGATCGGAGCATTCAAGATATCGTGAAAGCGTTTGTCGAAGCGCGTATTCTGCTGCGGATCAAAAGCCTGCCGGAGAACATCGAGCAAATCCGGTACGGCAAAGAAGACCGCGTCTTTCCCATCTTCATAAAGCTGGTTCGCAATTGCCGCCGCCAAATGTGTCTTGCCACAACCGTAAGCGCCGAGCAGACAGAGCCAGCCTTCGGGCTTGCCCGCCCATTTCCGCGCCTGCTGCTTCAACCGCCTAAGATTTTCTTCTTCATCACGAAATGTGCTCGCCGTGTCGAAACTGTCAAAGCGCATTTCTCTATACAATTGCAAATTGCCCTGTGAGCGCTTGGTCCGCCGATAATCGGGCGCGTTGATCTTTACCTGCCTCACTATGGGGTCCATCAGCCGACTGCTCAACCAGGGATCAAACTCGTCCAGTGACTTATTGGTAGTGATGATTGTCGGCAGCTTGTTCACATGGCGATAATTCAGCAGTTGAAACAGCTTCTCCTTTGCCCAGGCGCTCGGGTTCTCCACGCCCAAATCATCCAGCAGCAGCAAAGATACATTGCGAATGCGCTCGAAATAATCATCGTAAGTCGCCTCGCCGCGCGGATCGAAGGTCATGCGTAGAAAGTCGAGCAGATCGGGCGCGGTAACAAAGATGACTTGATGTCCAAATTGCTCCAGCCTTTCGTTGCAGATGGCGACTGCCAGATGTGTCTTGCCACAGCCAACTGTGCCCGCGAAGATGATCCAGCCGACCGGATTGTCCGCATAGAACTGTGCCGCCTCCTTCGCCAAACGCAAGGACGACACCACGTTCTGCGTATAACTTCCGCCAATGGGCGTCGTCTTGAAGCTATCAAATATCTTGTCTTGATAGGCTTCCAGGTTGCCATAACGGCGCAGGCGCGCCAGCATGTCGCGATCTTCCCGCACGGGATGATTCGGGCAGCGCTGGAACTTGCCAAAACGCGGGTCGGTCAAGGGGACGTCCAACGCATAAACTCCCTTGCCGTCGCAAATCGGGCAGGGGAGATCACTATTTTCAGGATCGGGACAGACAAAGTCGAAAGCCAGGTCCGCGCTCGCTGCCGCCTCAGGACTTGATGAAGTCCTTCCATTCTCCTGCGGTGTACTGTTTGTGCCGTTCAAGATGTCCCCCACTGGTTTCACGGCTGCGTCCTTCCTGCTGCCATCCCTCTAGCACGCGCTGGATATAACGCCAATTACGCGCATTCCGTTCGACCGCGTAGCGCATCGCATCCTCTATCCACTCATGTGGATACTCCGCCTGGGCCGCCTTGATGGCCTCGGCGATCATGGGCGTCAGGGCGCCTATATTCTCTTCGTATAAGCGGTAAAGCGTCGGCCGCGGCGGCAGGATTTCAATCTCATCGGCATAAGCGGGCCGCCATTGCTCCGCCTGAACCTGTCGCTGCAAATCTCGGCCCGCTTTATCATTAGGGAAATAGAGCGGACCTTTCTCGTCGTCCAGGTTGATCTCAGCCCGCAAAAGGGTGCCGCGCTCTATCGACTTTTGCAGCGCCGCGTCCAGTATCCGTATCGGCGCGATTGACCGGTCGATCACCGCTAAGCCCCGCATCAGATCGGCATCAGCCAGAAACTCTTCCCGGCGCAGATAGCGATAATTGCCTTCCTTCTGCCGCAGCGCTGCCAGGAAGAAGACCGCCACTTTCAACTCCGCCAGATCATCAATATCCGGCATCAGCCGTCCAAGAAAGTCAGCCGGTAGCTTAATATCTTCCTCGGCGTCGCTATAACGATTCCAGCCCGCGGCGTCCATACTTCTCATTCAAGGTTGCTCAGGTCAATCCGCTGTAATTTCAAGTCGGTGAATTTGGTGTAGGATTTTTCAAAATAGAGTTGAACCGTGCCCGTTGGACCATGTCGATGCTTCGAGAGCATCACATCGGCTTGGTTCGGGAATTCCGTCGTATCCGGGTTATACACTTCATCCCGATAAAGGAACATCACCGCATCGGCGTCTTGCTCGATAGTGCCGCTCTCCCGCAAGTCGGAAAGCTGCGGGCGCTTGTCCTGCCGCTGTTCCACGGCTCGCGACAATTGCGCCGTGGAAAGCACACAGACATTAAGTTCTCGCGCCAACTCCTTCAGCGAGCGAGAGATATAGCTAATCTCTTGTACGCGATTGTTTTCGTAGGCTTTGCCCGCGGACATCAACTGCATGTAATCCACCATCACGATATCCAGGCCGTATTCATGCTGCAAACGGCGGCATTTCGTCCGCATCTCGGTTGGGGTGATGGACGGCGTATCATCGATGAAGAGCGGCAAACTTGAGATGCGTCCGATCGCTTCCGTTAGCCGTGTCTGCTCGCGGGAGCTAATATCGGCTGTGCGCAACTGCGTGATTCTGATGCCCGTCTCCATGGATAGCAGGCGTTGCACCATCTGCTCCACGCCCATTTCCATCGTGAAGATAGCCACTCTTGTGCCCAAACGCGCCGCATTCAAAGCCACCGTCAAAATCCAGCTTGTCTTGCCCATGCCCGGGCGTCCGGCAAATACTACGAGATCCGACTTCTGGAAGCCGCTGAGCAAGCCGTCCAGCGCTTTGAAGCCCGTCGGGATGCCAACTGTCCCCGAGCCCAATTCCAGCAACTTCTCGATCTCATCGTAATAATCGCTAACCGCGTCCCAGATCGGCACGAATTCGCGCTTGAGCTGACCATCACTGACCGCGAATAGCGCTTCCTCAGCATCACTGATGACCTTGTCGATCGGCAAATCTTCATCCAGCGCTGTCAGACGAATCTCGTCGGCCGCCTTCAGCATCTTGCGCCGCGTCGATGTCCGCGACACCATCTCGCCATAAACCTCGGCATGCACCGCCGTCGGCGTATTGTTGACCAGGCTGGTCAAATAGGCTTGTCCCCCGATCTCATCCAACAAGCCCATCGCCTCCAACTCCTGCGAGAGCGTCACATAATCGATGGCGTCGTTCCGCTCCTGCAAGCGGCTGAATGCCGTCCAGATGAATTCGTGGCGTTTAAGGAAGAAGTCTTCACCGCTGAGAAAGGAGGCGATGCTCAGGTAGGCTTTGGGCTCCAGCAGAATCGCGCCAAGCACCGCCTCTTCCGCTTCCAGGCTCATGGGAAGTTGCAACTGAGAAGGCGCCGCTTGATAATCCATAACCGGGCATCCAAGCATGTGACACAGCCTGGCTCCAGCCAGACCGCGCGATTTTATCAAGTTGTTTGTACGATCAGCCTGTCGGGCTGCGTATCATTCTTCGTCTTCGAGGTCTTCCAGATTCAGCGTGTCGACAAAGTCGGCGAAGGCGCTAAGCTTGCTCTCATCAACCCGCTCACCCCCGTCGCCGGGCTCGTGCATGTCATCTGGCAACCCGAGAATTTCCGGTTCCACATTCCGGTCCGGGCGGATGCCGGCATGATCCATCACCGCCTTTTCCACATAAATCGGCGCGCGCAGACGCACCGCCAGAGCGATGGCATCGCTTGGGCGGGCGTCAATCTCTATCGTCTCGCCCCGCGCGTCAATGACGATCAAAGCAAAAAAGACATCCTTGCTGAGATTATTTATGTGGATATACCGCACCTCCCCGCCCATCTGTTGAATGGTTGATTTCAGCAAATCGTGAGTCAACGGACGCTCGCGGTCCACCTCCTGCAATTCAAGCGTGATCGCCTCCGACTCAAACTGGCCAATCCAAATTGGCAAATAAAGCTCCTCATGAATGTCGCGCAAGACGACAAGACGGTGCTGGGACATCAAACTGACTTGAACACGGTCCACGATCATTTCAATCATTGTGTCGGTCCGCCTTACTCGAAGTCTAACTTCTTGCCATTATACACCCCAACCAGTCCCATATCAAACTTCGCATTATATGGGAGTCTATTGAAGTCGTTTCAAATTCTTTAACTGCTGACGATCTGATAGGGCGACCCTTGGGTCGCCTCCGACGGCGTCGCTCCGCAATCGGGTGACACAATTCACCACTCTCCCATAAGTATTATCTACAAATTGCCCGCCGATTTAGCTAAACTGGAATGCATCCATACTTTGTGAATTGCCGTGCGTACCCTGTTCGCCTGCATCATCCTCGTGTTTGCTTCTGCTTGTACAGATTTCTCATCGTCCAGGCTATTGCCCGCCCAAGGCTACCGCTATCTCGAGCTTTTGATCCACGATACCTTTGAATCTCAAGGCGGGTGGCGCGTCTATGACGGCGCCGGCATCTTTCTCGGCGCTCGTAACGGCAGCTTCCTGATTGATATTCTCGGTCGTCAATATGTCTGGACACAGAGCGATTCGCTGTTTGCCGATGTCGTCCTGGAAGCCGACCTAAAACAGACCTCGTCTTACGATCACAACGCCTTTGGTTTAGCCTGCCGCCTTGACCCGGCCAATACGGGCCGCGGCTACTACTTTCTGATCAGCGGCGACGGCTATGCCAGCATCCGCTGGAGTAACGGCCGGTCGCTGGAGCAGGTTGTTCCCGCCCGTCCGTCGGCGCACATTAAGCGAGACGGCGCCCAGAACCGTCTCCGCGCTGTCTGCATCGGCGAATACCTGGCGCTCTGGGTCAACGATCAGTTCGTCGCGGAAGCGCGCGACCGGCGAGCAGCGAGCGGGGCAGTGGGCTTGGTAGGCTTTATGAATTACGAAGGCCGACGTCTAACGCTGACCATTGATGATCTTAAACTGTGGCGAGCCGCCCTTGATGATCGTGCACCATAACGCGCCTGGCGGAGCAACAGATTCGGCGCCCCAGCGTATAGAATTGATAAGAGTTACCCAACGTGTAACAGGAAGCGACAATGGGACTGGAAGATACCATAGCGGAAGCTATCGTGATGGGTATGGACGAGCTGGCTGGCAATCCCCAGCGAGCCGTCACCGCGGCGCTGGACTGCCAATCCGCGGCGCAGTGGATCAAGCAGGAGACGACCAAGCTGGCTCTCGTAGGCGGGGCGGAAATGGTCGTGCCGGGCCTGCACGCCTTCACCATCCCCACCGGCGTCAGCTACCTGCTGCACAAGATGGGCTTTATCAGCT
>WTGB01000109.1 GCA_011523735.1 Chloroflexota bacterium | reverse complement strand
AGAGCGCCTCGTTTGCACCGAGGAGGTCCGGGGTTCGAGTCCCCGTGTCTCCACAAATTCACATCCTTTGCCAGTCTAAGGAAAAACCGCCGTCAACGCCGCGCTAGCAGATATATGCGCCGGTCCGATTCTTCTACCTGTGCTTGATCAAGGACATCATACACTTCGCCGAATGCTCGCTCGAAACCTTCCCGCGTATAGTCGACAAAAATATCCCGCCTGGTCGCCAGCAGTTGCCTCGCTTTTCCGTCCGTCTTGGGCACAAACTCAATGATTAGCCACTTAGCCAACATGGCGAAATAGCGCGCGATGTCATGCAATGGCAGGTTGTTGCCGATGGCAAGATGATGGACCAGAGCCAGCGCCAAAACACAATCGGCTTGGCAGCGTTCCATCAGCGATTCGCGCTCGCTGTTCGCCCAGCCTATAGCCGGTGATGGATTGCTCAGGTCAATGACCAGGGGATGCAGCTGCTGGTCTCCCTCGCGCTTTGCTTGCCGATAGTTGGCTTCAACCACGCCGGGGTCGCTGTCAATCGATATCGTGAAGATGCCGCGCTGGCTGGCGATGCGGCTGAAGAGGCCAGTATTCGCGCCCATATCCCAAAGGCGCTTCGGGTGCGCCCGGTCGATAAAGCGGCTCACGATCCGCTGCTTGCTTTCGAAGCCCGCCTCGTGATAGCTGTCGCCGAGGTAATAATCCGCCCAGTCGGTCTTCCCCGCCTCCCATCGCAGTCCGGCGATGGTCGCGTGCAGGTTGTCCGCGATGTTGAGCAGAGCCTGCTTCCCCAAAGTCCGCCGACTGTCGTTGCGAATCGCTTTGCCGGCATAGCGGCGCTGCGCGCGAGCGTGCAGAAACAAGTGCATGATGAGACCCAAATTGAGATAGGCGCGCTTCGGCAAGAGCGTAGCGGCCAGGTCAAGCGGAATGCCGTCAATATGCGCGCGCAGCGACTGGCTCAAGCGCGCGTCCTTGTAGCTCATCAAAGCCAGCGGCGCCAGGAAATGCTGGCAGAACTGGCGATAGGCTTGCCAGGGCCGCCCCGCTTCATAAAGCTCGAAAGACAAGGTATCGATCAATATCGGCTTGCCATGCAGAAACTGTACGTTGTAAGCGCTCGCGTCCTTGAGCGTCATATCATGAGCCAAAGCCCGCTTCAGCAGATCAAGCGTCAGCAGAGCCGCGTCCTGCAACTGGCTGAAACACCATTCATAGGGATATGAGATGAAAGGAATGCGCCGCGGCTTTATGATTTTGTAGGCGTCCGCGCCGGACTGCGCAAGCTCGCCCGCTTCTTCATGCGGCACGAGCAGGCCGCCTTCGCTCAAGTCGGCATACAGGCCGCTGTCGATGAGGTGATCGTAGTGCTCGCGATAGCTTGGATTGACCTGTCGATAGACAATTCCGCCCTTGTTGAAGACGAAGCCGCTGGGATCCCGGAACGAGCCCTTGACCCTTCGCGCGTCTGTCTTATCGATCACTATTCAGTTGACTCGGGCTTGTCGAATTCTTCGTCTTCACTCTCTTGCTTGATGCCAAAGAGCGAAAGCAGACGAGCCTTCCAGAGGCGAACTGTGGCCAATATGCCGGCGATGATGGCAATGAGCAGCTGTACGATGAGACTGCCGGAACCGGGATCGAGGTAGGCTCGCAGAGCGTATAGCGTTGCCCAGGCAATCCCCAGCTTGAAGAGAGAATATAGCTTTTGCACACGCCTCTCCCAAATGATATGGTTGCGATCTTTTGCCTGGGTGCCGATCGGCTGGTCAGGCGGCTTCCTGCGCCAAAGCGCCATGCAAGAATTCTTTTGTCACATCCGCCTGCGCAAAGGGCGCATCATAGCGCTGTGTCATCTCAAAGAGCCTGTCAGACAGTATCTCGAAGTCAGCATCAAATACTTCATTCAGAATCAGCGGAAAGGCATTGACCGTTGTGAATGGTCTCGGGAAATCGACCGAATGCGGGGGAGGCAGATAGTATGCTGCATAGATGTCAAAATATGTCATTCGACGGCTCTTGGGCGCATCTCCCATGATGCTGCTGTGATCTGCTTGGAAAATGATGATCGGCGGGTTTTCCGAAGCAGTCAGGATAGAGTCAATGAGGTACAGGAACTTGGCGTTGATGCATTTCATTTGCGCGCCGAACTCCTCAGTGCTTGGCATGTAAATCCTGGGGATTATGTCGCAGGCATCATTAAACACGACCGGCAGATGCGGCTTGAGCAGATGTATGATAGTGAAGGTTGCTTCCGGCATTTCGCTTATCTTGATGGCTTCTTCAATAGTGCTCAAGAATTTCTCAGGATCTCTGTCATTGAGTGGCGCATCTGCCTCGGGATCGCCAAAGAGCAGCGGAAGCAAGCGAGAACTCGCCAGCCTGAACAGCGTCGTATCAAAATAGCCATCGTAGAAGGAGTGCTTGTAACTTTGAATCAGCCAGTTAATGTTTGAGCCGTCGCGTCGTGCGCCTACAGCGAGATCGCGTTCACGCGTATTGATGTATGCTGATTCTGTTTCAATATCGACGGCGACTGTGCCTCCGCGCGTGAAATCCAGGATGATATCCGCCAATGGACTGGGAAAAAATGTGTGCGTGAGCAACTGTACAATGGTGTATCCGGAATCCAGGAAGTAGCGCGCGACTTTGCTGGTGGCTGTTTCTAGCCTCAAGAACAGTTTGTCGCTGTATGGCGATTGATTGGAGCCATAATATTGCATATTCAGCGTGGAAGCCAATGACACAATTGTAATGGGGTAGTTGCTTTGCGCATGGTCAACTACGGTGAAACCTCGTTCCTCCAGCGCGGCGGTAAACGCGGAATTGTCCCAGTCCGCCGTTTCTTTCAACCAGTCGTCGCTCGGGTAGCCATCGGGGATTATGTAATAGATGTCGGGTCTGGCAGCCGAGTTCTCTACTTTGCGCACGCTGAAATCATCAGCAGCGAGCAGGCTGTACGCGGGAATAACATCCTCATATCGCGACATTTCGATCACGCTCGCAACGAGCCAAACGACCTGAAGCGAAAAAAACACGAGCATCACCGCGTTGAAGCCCGGCGCCATCTGGGCGAACAGGCTGCGGGGCGTATTCGGCGCAGCGCAAGGCTTGCGATGAAGAGCGCGAGCAGCGCCATCACAGTCCAGATGCCCAAAGAACGCGGCATGAACAGTTCAACATACACATGCCCGCTTAGCGAAAATACCAGGACGCACAGGCTCGTGATGGCAGCACTCAGGTATCTGTCACGAATCAGTCGATTGATTAAAGCAAAGACCAGGCTGGCGCCTGCCAGCGCGAGAAGGATGGTGGGCGGAACCTCCGCATCGTTCACAAGTCCGAGATTCTTCCTGTAATAGTGAAGAATGGGAATGATGACTAGCAGCCAGGGATAGAAGGGCAAGCTCAAGGCTTTCGATGATGCTCTAAACATTTCTGCCCCACATACAGTTCTGCGCGCTTTCCCGTATGCGTCAGACTGCTGTATAGCCCAGACGCTGGCGCGTTTCTTCTACCGGAATTTGCAAGCTTTGACATAATTGGCCAAAACGCATAACTTAGCAAACAGGGTACAGCACATATCCTGGTCAAGCAAGTTGAAAAGCGAAAAACTGGTCTTGAACTTGTCATCGTGATGAGCTAAAGTGGTGTTTGATGGGCGTCATGATGGCGCTCGGTGCGTCTTAACAGTTGAATAATCAACGCGAAGGTAATACCTATAAGCGC
>WTGB01000064.1 GCA_011523735.1 Chloroflexota bacterium | reverse complement strand
TCGACCTCGCCGTCGGCATCATCATCGGCACCGCCTTCAAAGGCATCACCACCTCCCTCGTCAAAGATGTCGTCACGCCCCCCATCGGCCAACTCACCGGCGGGCTCGACTTCTCCCACTGGGTCATCCCCCTCACTTGGCTGAACTTCGGCCGAGAGGCCGCTGAAGTCGCCACCATCAACATCGGCAACTTTCTCAATGTCGTCATCGACTTTGGCATCACCGCCGCCGCCATCTTCCTGCTGATCAAAGTCGTCAACAAGCTGGATGAAGCCGTCGATGATATCGGCGACCTGTTCGACGGCGATGAAGAAGAAGTCGTCCCCGAGCCAGAGCCTGAACCCGAGCCCGAACCAGAGCCAGAGCCGGAGCCCGAACCAACCACGGAAGAAAGGATTCTGCTCGTGCTCGAGGAAATCTCGGCGAAGCTGGACAAGGCAGGCTAATGCCTATGACCGCTTCAGCAAACTTCCAACAGTTGCTCCCTACGAGTCCCGCTCAAACGTGACTTGTAGGGGCGAACCTTGGCTCGCCCACTGTTGCGGGGTGTGTAGGGGCGAGCCGATGGGTCGCCCACCCGATTGGACAAGGCAAATCAGCCCTGTTATAGTGAACCGCGAAACAAGAAATGATCGTAGGAGAAACAAAACATGTCAGACGACACAATCAAAGACGCCCTGAAAATGATGCCTTACGGCTTTTATTCCTTCACCACCAAAAACGGCGATGACGTCAACGCCATGGTCGTAAACTGGGTCTCGCAGATGTCCTACGCGCCCCGCCTCATCGCTGTCGGCATCCAGAAGTCTTGCTATTCCCACGGCCTCGTCTCGGCTGGCGGCGTCTTCGGGCTGAACATCTTCCTGCAAGCCGATTCCGATGCCATCATGCCCGTCACCAGCGGCCGCGCCAAAAAGCCGGATAAAATGGAGAATGCCGATTACGCCCCCGCGCCCGAAACCGGCGTGCCCGTCCTCGCCGGCGCCGCTGCTTATATCGAATGCAAGGTGACGCAGATTGTTGATGTCGGCGGCGACCACGACATCATCGTCGGCGAAGCCATCAACGCCGAGATCATGAAAGAAGCCGCCCCGCCCGATGTGCTCTCCCTCACCGAACTCGGCTGGAGCTACGCCGGCTGACCGACATAGCCGAATCCGTAGGGGCGATACTTGTATCGCCCGCCCGGTAAGGCGAAACTCCGCCCCACGATCGACGGCCGTAGGGGCGAGCCGGTGGGTCGCCCACCAATTCAATATCCGTAGGGGCGACACTTGTGTCGCCCGCCGCTGGCTCACTATCGGGAAATCTCCCCCGTCGCCAACACCGCCAGCAGCCGCTCAATCAACCGCGCCAAGCTATGCTCGCGCCGGACATTCTCCCGCAGCTTAGCGCCGATCGCCGCGCGTTCCGCCACCGTCAGTGCGCACGTACGCTCGAGCCGCTCGCGCAAGCCGTCAATGTCCTCCGGCCCCTCCGTTAGCAGCAGCTCGCGATGCTCGCCGAGCAGCGGCGCGAAAGCCGGATTGCAAACGACAGTCGGCACCGCACAAGCCATGCTCTCCAGCGCCGCCTTGTCAAAGAGCCCCGGCGGGCTCATGTTCACTGCCACAGTCGCTCGCCGATACCAGTCGCGCACCTCCGCCGCCGGGCTGTCGCCGAGCAGTTGGCAGCGCTCCTCAAAGTTGAGCCGGCGAATGAGATCCCGCAAATGCTCCTCGTAATCCCGCGGAGCGCCCGGCTGCAGCCCGCCGATCAATGCCAGCCGCGCGTCGGTCCCGGCCAGCGCCTGTATCGTCGTCGCCTGATGCTTGATCGCCGCCAAGCGTCCCACCTGCACCACCAGGGGATGGCTCCTATCTCCGGCCCCCTTTCCCGCCATCTCTATGGCGGGCATCCCACTGGGAGGGAAGGGAGTTTGGATGCCCCCGCCCGAGCTTGGCGCTTGAATTCCCCTTCCTTCTTGATGGGGGAGGGGGTTAGGAGGTGGGGGTGAATAATATTCGGTGTCGATGCCATGCCTGATGACGCGCAGCTTGTCAGTCGCATAGGGGAAGCTGCTAGCGTCCGCGCTGACGACCCGCCGAGACATCGCGGTGCCCAAGCGCAGCTGCGCCGAGCGCTGCCGATGCGTATACCAGAGCGTCATCGGGATGCCGCGCGCGCTGAGCAGCGGTCCCGCCAAGCCCGCGAAGAGCGGCATCATGTGAGCGAAGCAGGCATCATAACGCCGCGAAGACAGCAAATGCAGCAAATGCCGGTAGAAGTTCAGCAGACGCCGCAACTTGCTCAAGCCCCGTTCGCGCCCGACCGAATACACGCGGACGTTGGGCGGCAGTTGGTACGCGCCACGGTACATGGTGATGACATCGACGAACTCGCAGCGCGCCGCCAACTCGCGGATCCAGCCGCAGGCGAAACCGAGCACGGGATCGCTTTCGTCCGTCATCAGATTAAAGAGCAGGAGACGCATGGCAGCGCTCGCAGCGATAGACACGTAAAGCTGTGCTATAGTCTACACCCTAATGGGAGCGCCGCCTTATGTCTGGGTGATGAGGCATGAAAAAAGCGCCGAGACCTGGTCGCCGAGAAGGACATCGCTTTGAGACGCCGCTGCCGGCCGAGTTGGCGCTGGCCCGCCTGCATGACCTCCTGCCGCGCGAAGTGTGGGGCTTGCAGCGCAGACCACTATATCAAGTGTCCAGTGAACAACTGGACGACGCTATCTACTTCGAAGTGCGCGAACATGTAAGGGACCACCGAACGCCGACGCACTACGTCCGCGTTCTTTCCGGGCAGATCCGCGAAGTCGATGAATCCACCACTTTGGTGGACTGTGAGCCAAAGGGCACGGCGCAGATACCAGCCATCATGTTCGGTTTTGCCCTGGTTTTGTCGGGTATTCCTGTGTATTTGGCGAGCCGAGGGGAACTGGCCACATCGGAGCTCATTGGGTTTGGTCTCATCGCCGCGCTGGCTTTCATCTTCGCCTTCCTCAGCAGCAGCCGAAAGATCGCACGGGACCCTGTCCTTGACCGGATCGAGCGTTATATCCAGCCGCGGCAGGAAGACCGCAACCTGCTAGCCCGGCGGCGCATGCGACAGGGGACTGCGGCTTCGACAGTTCAAAGCGCCCAGCAAGCGAATGCGCAAACGGGGATAGACGCCATAAGTCAAGCGCCCAAGCAAGATACGCGGACACAACCATAAGCAGGCGCCATAAGCCCAAAGAGAAATCCCGCAATACATTTCGTTTTGAATCGCCCCGGCACATGGATGACGCCATTGCGCGCCTAGACAGTGAACTGAAAAGCGAATTCTCTCTATTGTACGGGCATAATCGGTATTTGGTCTCGCAGGAAAAACTGCACGACAGCCATTATTTTGAGGTTATGCAGCGGGGCAACAGGTGGCTGCCGGAGCGGGTGGTCACCGGCACCATCCGTCAACTGGACGACCAACGATCCTTTGTAGAATGTGAAATCAAGTTTGCCGAGCGCTATTTGCCCGGATTCGAATACGCTGCTGTGGGCATATTGCTCGCCGCGGTGATCACAACTCTTGATGGCTCGGCAATCAGAGAGATGGTAATCCTGCTATGGACGCTTTTGGTCATCGCCGCCGTGGGCGTCGTTTGGCTGCGCCGGCGGTTGCGCAACCGAAGCGACCCATTAATCGAGCGCATCCAACGCATATTGAAAGACTGAGTGAAGCAAAGCCAAGCTTGCGCAATTGCTTTAGAATAGCCTGGCTATCGCGGATAACCCAGCCCGTCTATCGCAGCGGCAGCGGCGAAATCCTTGGCGGAAAGCTTGTTGCCGGCGTCATGCGTGGTGAAGGACACAGCTACGCGCCGCCAGCCGATGCTGAGATCGGGATGATGATTCAAGCCTTCGGCGATCACGCCGACGCTCGAGGCGAAAGCCAAACCCGCGAGATAATTATCAAAGCGGAATTCCTTGACCAAGGTATCGCCAGCGCGCGACCAGTCCTTGAGTTCGGCCAGTCCCGCATTGATTTCCGCTTCGCTTAATGCTTGTGCCATGTTTGCTTCTCCCCTTCCACATTCCGCCTAAATCTATCACAGGCTCGGCGCGACTGTGTAGGGGATTCGCTCAGAGCGGCGAATAACAGTCGCAGGTCTGACCAGTGCCGGCGGTCGGCACATAGCCCTCAATGCCGTAGTCGACGCCGAGCGATTCGGCCAGCGCCGGCAACTGCTTGAGGACCGTGGCGCCCGGGCAAAGCGTAGCTTCGTTGAATTGATTATGCGCCGCCAGATGCGTCAAATCGAGTTCCGCTATCAGCCAGCGACTCAAGGCGACCAGCCCTTCCCATTGCGCCCGCGTTGGCGACTTGTAGCGGAAATCCCCCAGCAGGCAGAGACCCGCGCTGCCGGTGTTACGCCCCTGCGTGTGCGCGCCGCGCACGCCAATGTTCCGCCCCTCATAGATGGCGCCGTCCCTATCAACCAGATAGTGATAGCCGACATCCGCCCAACCGCGATCCTCACGATGCAAGCGCTGCACTTCCAGCAAGGTCGCTATGCCGTCCGCCTGGTAGAAGGCGCTGTGGTGTATCACCAAGGTCTGATAGCTAGCGCGCAGATCGCCGGGATAGACATACCAGCCGGTGGGATTGACACCCTTCTGGTACAGGCCATGTTCATTCGGGGCACTGACATCAACGGGAAGCGCCCCCCAGGCAGCGCGGCTGATAATCGTCGGCGGTCCTTCGGACCCGGTTTTTCCACCGTATGGCAGGACGACCACGCGCCTGGGTCGATTCAAACGGGAGAGGGCGACGCCAGCCAGTCCGCTTAAACTGCCCAGCACCGCCAAGCGGCGGAGCAAATCGCGCCGGCTGAGTTTGCGATTTTCCGTATGTGGCTGTCGTGGCATATTCGCTTTCTCAATGTCGCCGACACTCAGTATAATCGACTCCGTACTTCTCGCGTTACGGCAAGAGGGCACACACGGGCGATTCACAGAATCGCCCCTACATAGCCTCCTTTTTGGCAGGGGCGGTTAAATCTCGGTGCTCTCGGCGGTTAAGAAAATTCTAGTGCGAGCGCTCTGATGTTCAGCGCGGTGCGCTTGTCATCCAAGTGAGCGACCGCTATGCTATGCACTCGAACCCACATCAGCGTATCAGGGAAGACTATGCCGGATGACAGCTTCTTCTTCGTGATCGAAGGCATCGACGGCGCCGGAAAATCCAGCATCGCAGTGCAGCTGCATGAGGCGCTTTCCCAAACGCATCGCGACCGCGTCGTCCGCACGTTTGAGCCGCACAATCCATCCGCGGCTGGCAAGTACATCCGCAAGGTCCTCGCGAAAGAGACCAGAGCCAGCCCCCGCGCGCTGGCTTTGGCATTTGCGCTTAACCGCGTTGACCACCTCGATCGGGTCATCAATCCCGCGCTCAATGCCGATGACAAAGGCATCGTCATTTGCGATCGGTATTTGCTCTCATCGCTGGTGTATCAGTCCACCGGCGGCTTGAGCATGGATGACGTATATGGCTTAAATCGTTGGGCGCGGACGCCCGATCTCACCGTGTATCTCAGCGTCAGTCCCCACACTGGCTACGCCCGCATGCGAGGACGCCCAACTGATCGCGAGCTATTCGAGAGAAACTTGGCGGAACGCGCCGAACAGTATCGGGCCGGCATCGCGTTGCTGCGAGACAAAGGCGAAAGAATCATTGAAGTCGATGCCAATCCCGCTTTTGATAAAGTGCTCGCTGCCGTATTGGATGTGTTAAAGGACCGTGGTCCAGCTTGGTTGCGCATCCAGCCGCCACTCTTGCTCGATTGGCATGAGAGCGAACCGGCAAAGTAGTCCCCCCCCGCAATTAAATTTCGAAATTGCTCTAAATTGCGCTTGACAATAGAATATCTGTTCTATATCATGGAGGCATGGCTGGAAGAACTGCTTACGAAACCCTGACCAAGCTCTCGCAGATGGGCGATATCACCTTGCACGAACCGGCTGGCGACAGCCCGCAGACGGAGCGCAAACGCCGCTCGCGCAAACAAGAGTTCAATCTCAACGATTGCATCAGCCACCTCAGCACGCCCCGCGGACCCAAAGCGGTGATGAAGTCGATGATGACCACCGCCTGCGAGCGCAACTGCAATTACTGCATCTTCCGCGCCGGGCGGGCGAAAACCAAGCGCGTGACATTCCAGCCCGATGAGATGGCCTCCGCCTTCCAAACGCTTGAGAGCAGCGGCAAAGTCGATGGTCTCTTCCTGTCCTCCGGCATCATTAAAGGCTCGGTGACGACCCAGGACAAGCTCATCGACACAGCGGACATCATCCGCAACAAGCAGCGCTACCGCGGTTATATCCACCTCAAAATCATGCCCGGCATCGAATATGATCAACTCTATCGTTCCATGCAATTGGCGGATCGCGTCTCGGTCAATCTCGAAGCGCCGACCAGCGGACGCCTAGCGGCATTGGCGCCCAAGAAAATCTTCATCGAAGAACTGGTGCAGATGCTGCAATGGGCGGAGCAGATCCGCCAAGAGCACAGAGATGAAAAACTGGCGAGCAGCGTCACGCAATTTGTCGTCGGCGCCGTCGGCGATACCGACCTGGAACTGCTGTCCATGAGCGACAAACTCTACAGCCAGGCGCAATTGGCGCGGGTCTATTACTCCGCTTTCGGTCCAGTGCCGGGCACACCTTTCGAGAACCTGCCGGCGACCGAAGCCATCCGCGAATTCCGACTGTATCAATCCAGCTTTTTGCTGCGCGACTACAAGTGGGATGTGGAAGAACTGCCCTTCCTGCGCGATGGCAACCTGCGCACCGATATCGACCCCAAGCAAGCTTGGGCGGATGTCAACTTGATTCACCAGCCCGTCGAAATCATGCGGGCTGAGCGCGAGCAATTGCTGCGCGTGCCGGGGATCGGTCCCATCGGCGCCAACGCCATCATCAGCGCGCGCCGCCGCGGCACGCTGAGCGAACTGCTGCATCTCAAGCAGATCGGCATCCGCACCCCGCATAAACTGGCGAAGTACGTTTTGCTGAATGGCAGGCAACCCGCGCATCAGCTGGGCTTGTTCTAAGCGTCAATCCTGAGCGCTCCCAACTAGAAGCAAATCCAAGTTAGTCCTGCGAAAAGTGATCCCTAGTGGACGATGCAAGCGGGCGACTCACAGAGTCGCCTCTACAATGTTTTCGATTTCTTGTGTTCCTTTATACTTCATCACAATTCTCATTGCTTTACTTGGAACTACTGAGGCTTATCGCTGGCCTCAAATTACAGGCGACATTGTCTTCTATACCGCTCCGGGCTAAGATAGCGGCGCCTTCGCTTCGGCTGGCGCAAATCGCGCGGGAGCACTGAATGACATCGATAATCCGAACGCTGATAGGTCTGACAATATGCGCCGTCATAGCGGTCGCGTCCGCGGCGCAAGACAGCTTCCCTGACGGGACGAAAATCAGTCTGCTGCAGTGGAGTCATTTCGTGCCGACCTACGACGAGTGGTTCGACAGCTATACCCGTGAATGGGGCGCAGCCAACAACGTTTCCGTCACGGTTAACCATGTCAACTTCACGGAATTGCCGTCATCCCTCGCGGCCGAAATCGACGCGGGCGGGGGCCACACCATTGTCGAATTGCCGTCCTCTCCCGCCTCTTTGGTTCAAGGTTTGCACGATTTAAGCGACATCAACAGCCAGGCGGAGGCGCTGTTCGGCGAGCGGCGCCAGCACTGCGAAGCGGTGACCTATCTCCCGGCTGTCGGGGTCTATTACGGTTTCGCCGCCGGTTACGCCCTCAACCATGGCAACTATGATATCGAACTCTGGGCGGAGGCTGGCTATCCACAGGGTCCGAAAACCTACGAGGATCTGCTCGCTGGCTGGCGGGCGATCTTTGAAGCAACCGGCATACCCGTCGGCATCGGCATCAGCCCGGAAATCGACAGCGAAATCGCCAACCGCGAGATTATCTGGAGCTTTGGCGGAAGCGTTCAAGACGAAAGCGGCAAGCCCGTCTTCAATAGCCCCGCGACTGTCGAAGCGGTCAAATACCTGGCGGAATTGCAGAATCAAGCCATGACCGCGGAAGTCTTCGGCTGGACAGGCGCCAGCAACAACCAGGCGCTGGTCGCTGGCGAAACCAGCTTCATCCTCAACCCCGACTCGGCTTATCGCAGTCTGCAAAAAGTCGACCGGTCCGCCGCCGCCAATATCGGCTTTACACCGGCGCTTGTTGGGCCGGCCGGCGCCTTTGGCGGGACTCATGCCTTCATCAGTGTGGTACCGTCCTACGTTGAAGGCAGTCAGTTGCAAGCCGCCAAGAAATTCCTCCTCGACCTGGCCGCCAATTACAGCGAAATCACCTACCACAGCGAACTATTCAACTTGCCATGCTTCCCCAGTACCGTCACAGAATTGGATAGCTGGCTTGACGATGATCCCTTCGGCTCTCTACCGGCGGACAAATTCGCCATCCTGAAGACAGCCATCGAACGTTCAGTGAATTTCGGCTTTCCCGGCTTCAGCAACCCGGCTATCGCGCAAGTCTATGCCGAACACATCATCCCGAAAGCAGTCGCCCAAGTCGCCCTGGGCGAGGCAACTGCCGAAGAAGCCGTCGCCTTAGCCGGCGAGCGCATAGAAGAGATTTTCGCTCACTGGCGCACCCTGGGTCTTGTCGGCAGCGGAGGCTGAGCCGCCGAGCGCGATACTTCCCGCAGGACGCATCAGAATCATTGCCAAGCAAATCACTGTTCGTTAGAATCGAGGTTGGACAATGGCCGCGAGGCTAAGATGAAAATTTCCTATGATTAAAGGAGACAGATTCATGAAACGAGCGATACGCTTACTAATCGTACTCAGCATTTTTGCCGCCCTTGGCGTCGGCATCAATGCGCAAGGCGACTATGCCGAAGGCACCGAAATCAGCCTGCTGCAATGGAGCCACTTCGTGCCCCGCTATGACGAGTGGTTTGATGCTTATGCCGCCGAATGGGGCGAGGCGAACGGCGTCGGCGTGACGGTCGATCACGTCAATTTCACCGAGCTGTTTTCCACCCTGGCGGCGGAGATTGACGCTGGCGATGGCCATACGATCGTCGAGGTGCTTTTCTCGCCTGCGTCCTTCATTGACGGACTGCATGACTTGCGCGATATCAATGAAGCCGCGGCCGAAGTCCATGGCGAGCGCACCGGCACCTGCCACGCAGCCTCGTACTTGCCCATCAACGACACCTATTACGCTTACACGCATGGCTACGTGCCCGACCCGGGCGATTATGACATCGCGCTTTGGACAGAAGCCGGCTATCCCGATGGTCCCAAGACCTATGACGATCTGCTTGAGGGCGGCCGCGCCATTTATGAAGCGACCGGCATCCCGGTCGGCATCGGCATGAGCCCCGAGCTCGACAGCCGCATGGCGAACCGCGCTGCGATCTGGAGCTTCGGCGGCAGCATCCAGGACGAGGATGAGAATGTCGTGCTCAACAGCGAGGCGACTATCGCCGCGGTCAAGTACCTGGCGCAACTGCAGAACGAAGCGATGACTGACGAAGTCTTCGGCTGGACGGCCGCCAGCAACAACCAGGCGCTGATCGCCGGCGAAGTCAGCTACATCCTCAACTCCAATTCAGCCTATCGCAGCTTGCAGAAGATCGACGAAGCGGCCGCGGCCAACATCGGCTTCACGCCAGCTTTGGCGGGTCCAGCCGGCGCCTACGCCTCATCGCATGTCTGGCAGATCTACGTCATTCCCAAGTATGTCGAGGGCGATGAGTTGGCAGCCGCCAAGCAGTTCATCCTCGACCACACCGAAAATTACAGCGACGCCACCTACTACAGCGAACTCTATAACTTCCCCTGCTACCCCAGCACGGTAGCGGAACTGGATGGCTGGCTGGAAGCGGATCCCTGGGGTTCGGAGCCGCCGAACAAGTTTGAAGTCCTGAAGACGGTCAATGACTGGTCGGTGCATCTCGGTTTCCCGGGTGTGACTAACCCGGCCGTCAGCCAGGTCTTCGCCGAAAGCATCATCCCCAATATGGTCGCGCAAGTCGCCCTGGGCGAGCAGACGGCGGAAGATGCGGTCGCGGCGGCGCATGAGCGGATTGAGGAGATCTTCGCTGACTGGCGCGCTCGCGGCATGGTCGGCGGCGGCATGTAGCTCACCCCATTCCCTAATCCCTTCCTCCGCATCGAGGCTGGGGAGCGGAAAGGTTTGAGCGACTAGGTGCGACAGCAACGGGTCAGCCACCGGCTGACCCCTACAGGCATCAAATATATTGAGGATTGTAGGGGCGGCCCTCCGGGTCGCCCGTTGAAATCACAGACTTTGGAATCTCTTGTATGAGCCTGGTTCAAATAAGCGGTCTCAAGAAGCATTTCGATACCGTCCGCGCAGTTGACGGCGTCGATTTGGATATCGACGAGGGTGAATTCCTGGTTATCCTGGGTCCCTCCGGCTGTGGCAAGACCACGCTGATGCGCATGATCGCCGGCCTGGAAAAGCCGACCGAGGGCGCGATTTATATCGGCGACGCCGATGTAACCGCCCTGCCGCCTCGCATGCGGGGTGTCTCTATGGTCTTCCAGAGCTATGCGCTGTACCCGCATATGAATGTCTTCAACAATATCGCCTTCCCCTTGCGTGCGCAGCGGAGGGAGAAAAAATTCGACAAGCGCGCCATCCGCGAAAAAGTGGAGAGCACCGCCCGCACCCTCGAGATCGACATGCTGCTCGACCGGCGCCCGCGGCAACTCTCAGGCGGGCAGCGGCAGCGTGTCGCCATCGCCCGCGCCATGGTCACCCAGCCGGCGGTTCTGCTGCTGGATGAGCCCTTGTCGAATCTCGACGCCAAGCTGCGCGCCAATGCTCGCGATGAGTTGAAGGACTTTCAGCGCTCCTCCAATATCACGGCAGTGTTCGTAACACATGATCAGATCGAAGCGATGGGATTGGGCGACCGCATTGTAGTCATGTCCGAGGGCAAGATCCAGCAGATAGGGACGCCACAACGTATCTATGATGACCCGGCCAACGAGTTCGTCGCTACATTTCTCGGCTCGCCGAGCATGAACATGCTCAGCGTCGACGGCCATCGCATGGGCTTCCGTCCGGAGCATTTCTTGCCCAAGACGTTGAATGACAAGCCAGACAACTCGCGCATATTTCATTACTACGTCAAGCGGGTGGAGTACCTTGGATCGGATCGCTTAATATATGGCTACATTCAAGGGCACGACAATGAGTTGACACTGGCGAAAGTGCCGTCAAACGTGCGCGCCGCGCTCGCCGTCGAAGGCGATTATGAATTCGCTGTGCACAACGACGATATCAAGTACTTCGACAAGCGGACGGGCTTGCGAATTCAGCCAGTTGAGGCGAATTGATGCCAAGCCTGAGCCATCCTTTTGACAACCGGCGCCTAGTCGGCACCTTGTTTCTTGCGCCGGCGCTGCTGTACATAGTTCTGATCGTTGGATTTCCCTTTTTGCTGGCGATCGCCTTCGGCTTCTCGGATGTGACAGTTGGCAATACCGATCTCAACTTCGTGGGCTTGCGCAACTTCGAGGCGGTTTGGGACAACGCGATTTTCCGCCAGGTCTTCGAAACGACGATTCGCTTCACGCTTATCTCACAAGTTTTCATCCTGCTATTCGCCAATATCCTGGCGATCATCTTCACGCAAGACTTCACCGGCAAATGGTTCGCGCGCTTCATCTTCATATTGCCCTGGGCGACGCCGGTGTCGCTGGCGATGATCGGCTGGCTCTGGATGCTGGATACCAAGTACAGTCCGATAGACTACCTGCTCTTGCAGACCGGCTTTCTGGGACGTGGCGGCATCTTGAGCGATGACCGCAACCTGTTCTGGCTGGCCTCGCCCGATCTGGCTCAGATCAGTGTCATCTTCGTGCAAGTCTGGCGCATGACCCCGCTGGCGACGGTGATTCTGATGGCGGGGCTATCGTCAATCCCGACCGATATTCTCGATCAAGCCGAGGTCGATGGCTCGCGCTTTATGCGCACCTTGCTGCTCATCAAGCTGCCGCTGATCTTGCCGATTATGGTGATCGCCCTGCTCTTCAGCATGATCACTATGTTCGGCGATATGACGGTTGTCTATGTGCTGACGCGCGGCGGACCGGTCGATTATACGCGCGTGCTGGGGCTTTACTCCTTCCAGGTCGGCATCGAGGGCGGCAACCTGGCCCAGGGCGCGGCCATCTCGCTATTCGCCTTCCCGCTGCTGCTGGCGATGGCGATCTTCATGCTGCGCACAGCCAGCCGGGCGGAGGTGCGCTGATGGGCTTGTTGAGCTGGATTCTGACCAATTTTTGGGCGCTGCTGGTGATTGCGCTGGCGGGAGTCGTCAGCTTGCGCATCGCCTGGCGCATCCGCAAATATGGCGCGACCCGCGAGGAAATCTCACATATCCTCCGCCGCTCGCCATTTTATCTGCTGGTCTTGACCTTCTGTTTCTTCGCTATAGCGCCCTTCCTGATCATGTTCCTGCACACTTTCAAGACCGATGGCGACCTCTACCGCCGACCGCAGCCTTTCATCTTCCGGCAAGAGCCGACGATCGAGCATCTCGATGCGCTGTTCAACAACACTGCCTACCTGGACTTCATCCGCAACTCCATCGTGGTCGGCATCGCGGTTGTGATCATCACCTTGATCCTGTCGCTTCCGGCAGCTTACGCATTGGCGCGCCTCACGGGCCGCTGGGGTGAACGCGCCGGCATCTTGATGTTCCTGGTTTATCTCGTGCCCCCCACTTTGCTCTTCATCCCCATGTTTCGCATCGTCGTCCTGCTCGGGCTCAAAGACAGCCCGATGTCCTTGATTGTGGTTTATCCATCATTCACCGTGCCCTTCAGCATGTGGCTGCTGCAAGGCTTCTTCAAAGCGGTCCCGCCGGAATTGGAAGAGGCGGCGCTGGTCGACGGCTACAACCGCGTGGAAGCCTTTTTGCGCGTCGTCCTGCCGCTGTCCCTGCCCGGCATCATCTCGACGATCGTCTTCACCTTCACGCTGACCCTGCACGAGTTCATTTACGGGCTGGTCTTCATCGCTAATACCTCGCAGCGAACCTTGAGCGTCGGCGTGCCCACCGAGCTCATCCTGGGCGATGTCTATTTCTGGCAGCCGCTGCTGGCGGCCGCTCTCATCATCGCCATCCCGGTCGGCTTGGCTTATAACCTCTTCCTTGACAGCCTGGTGCAGGGCTTTACCATGGGCGCCGTAAAGGGCTAGGCAGCACCGGAATCGGTGTAGGGGCGACATTGTATGTCGCCCGTCGGCCATTATTTCTCCCAAACAGAAAGAGTAACCATGCCAACAATCAGCGTAAACCTAAAACAAGTGAATGACGCCACGACTGCCGCCCAGATCCGGGGACATGCCATCGACATTGATCGGCCGGAAGCCAAGGGCGGCCATGACAAGGGCGCCATGGGCGGGGAGCTGCTGCTGGCATCGCTCGGCGGTTGTTTCAACAGCAATCTGTTGGCGGCCATCCGCGCTCGCGATCTGGCGATTGACGACATCGCCATTGAAGTCAGCGGCGAATTGGCGGAGGCGCCGGCGCGCTTTGCCGCTATAGATATGGTGATCAAGTCCAGCTATGCCGACCGCGAGACGCTGGAGAAGCTCGTCACCATGTCGGAACGGGCCTGCATCGTCGCCAACACGCTCAAGAACTCCGTCGATCTCACCGTCAGCGTCGGTTAGGCGCGCCCGCTCTCGGATTGATGCCAATTTCCGAATACATCAAGAATATCCGCGCCAAGATCGGCAGCGACTTGCTGCTTCTGCCGGGCGTGACTGCTGTCGTCGTCAATGAGCAGGACGAGGTACTGCTGCAACTGCGGCGCGATACCAAGACCTGGGCGCCACCGAGCGGCGGGGTCGAACCGGGCGAAACGGTCGCCGAGACCGCCATCCGCGAAGTCTATGAAGAGACGGGTATTGCTGTTGTTCCGCAACGGGTCGTCGCTGTGCTTTCGGGGAGCGACTATTTCGTGACCTACCCCAACGGCGACCAGATGGCGACTGTGACCACCGTCTTCCGCTGCCACCCCGTACAGCCGAGCGCGCCGCGGGTCAACGATGATGAATCGCTGGATATCCGCTATTTCCCAAGCGACGCCTTGCCGGAGAACATGCTGCCGCGCCACAAGCGCATCATCAGTATGGCGCTGGAAAACGAACCACAGGCCTATTTCGATCCGCCTTCCGCGCCGGTCAAAGATCCCTAAACCGCAACTGGATCTGCTTGCATGGGCTATATGACGCTTGAGGATTGAGCGGCAATCTCATGTATATGACTCTTGTAGTCCATTCATGCGGAAGGGGAAAGTCCGTGCCCATATCGCAATATGTCAAAGATATTCGCGCCAAAATCGGCAAAGACCTCCTTATATTGGCTGGCAGCAGCGCGGTTGTCATCAAAGACGACAACGAGGTGCTGTTACAGTTGCGCAGCGATTTCCCGATTTGGTCTCTTCCGGGCGGCGACTTGGATCCGGGCGAAGATGTGGCCGCCTGTGTTATTCGAGAGGTTTATGAAGAGGCGGGAATCTATGTGCGCCCCGAACACATCGTAGCTGTGCTTTCCGGACCTGGTCATGTGCATGTCTGCGCCAATGGCGATCAGGTTGCGTCAGTACAAATTTGCTTTCGTTGCCGCCCTTGCGATGAAACCCCGCCAAAGGTAAACGATGACGAATCTCTTGAGGTTCGCTACTTCTCCAGCGATGCCCTGCCCGCAAACACATACCCACCCCACAGAATGCTCATCGCCAAAGCGCTGGAAAACAATCCCTCAGCGTATTTTTATCCGCCCTCGGCATAAACCGCGCGAAAGTCTTCTCGGTTCAAGCCGGTATGCCATTCATCCGTCGCGCAGAGCATAGCGCCGATGCGCCCGATCTCATCGGAGGATTTGGCCGCATAACCGTTTCCCGCCGTCGCTAGGTAAATCCGCCCGTCTTCCAGCGTATCAATGTATGGGTTGCCATGGGCAGAATTTGTGATCAGGCAGGGCACTGAGTGATACGAGAGGACTTTCAAGTCAGGGACCATTCTGTGAAGCGCCGCTTTCATGGCTTCGGCGATGTCTTCCCGCCCGTCACTGTGGAACCAGTCCAGCAATTCGCTGTCGCTGTCAACCGCGTTGAAATAGGGCTCCGGGTAGCCGCTCGGACCGAGCTTGATATAGGTCTTGCCATCGGGATAGGGCACGGGCGGCAGCATGTATAGCGATGCGACTGACGGATCTTCGAAGCTGCTGATGATAGACGGCATCGCGCGCAGCCGCTCGATCTCCTCCGGAGGCGCCTCCGCCAGCAGGATCGTATGTCCTTTAGTCGCCAGAGCCAGCTTTCTATCGAGCAGCGTATTGCTGTAACCCCCGGCGGTGATCAGCGCCCTGCGCGCCTGTAGCAGGCCCCCTTCGCGTGTCCGGATGGTCAAGCCATCGCCGCGGTGGTCAATTGAACTAACGATCTCGCGGATGATGTCGGCGCCATTTGCCTTTGCGACCGTCAGTTGCGCCGCGATCAAGGAGCGCGGGTTGATATAACCGGCCTCGCCTTTTTCGTCCCAGGCGACGAAGTCATCGGAGAAAGACAGGAAGGGATAGACCGTCTTGCAGCCGGCCGCGTCCAGGCGTTGATGCGGCGGGTTGTAGGTTCGGGCGCAGATATCGACTTCGGCGATGCGCTCCTCAATGTCGGTGGCGCGCAAGCAGCCCACGCGGTGATGAAACTGCAAGCCGCTGGCCGCCTCGATATCCGAATAGCGCGCGATCGATTCCCGCGCTAATTCACCCCAGAGTTGACTCGGGTCCAATACCCGTGTAATCCGTCCCTGATCGTAGTGGCTGGCGAAGACACCCTGATGCGTCTTGCGCTTTCTCGGCTCGTCCGGTCCAATGCCACATACGCACAGGTTCGGGAAGTTCAGACTCAAATGCCGCAGCGCCGCGCTGCCGATCAATCCCAGCCCGATCACTGCAAGATCATATATTGCCATTCACTCCCCTTCTGTTGTCGTAAGCAATCCGCCTTCATAGTAATCAGAAAGCGCTTGAGGATACAGAGGGGTTTTCCTTATCCTGTCCCGACAAGCCATTGCTTCTTATGCAATTTCAAAGCAGGATATGGTCATTGGGGAACCATAATCACGAGGATGATCATGAGTAAACAAAGCGACCAAGTACCCGCGGACAAGCTGGCGCTCTACAAAGAACTTATCGATGCTCATCCCGAAATCGAACTCAAAGGCGGGCTGAAGCTGCCATACACCTCTTACCAGGGCAATATGTTTACGATGCTGTCCAAAGCGGGCAAAGTCGGTTTGCGTATGGGCAAAGCCGAGCGGGACGATTTTATCAGCCGATTCGATGGCAAGCTGTTTGAAACCTACGGCACGGTTATGAAGGAATATGTCGAAGCGCCCGACGAACTCCTGGAAGACATTGAGCAACTGCTGCCTTATCTGGAGCAGAGTTATGATTATGTAAAGACGCTCAAGCCAAAAGCGACCAAAAAGAAAAAGTGACGCGCCGCACTTATCTGCATACCAATAAGGACATCGGATGCCGACAATTGAGTTAGACACAAACGACGCAAGCCTATATACGATACTTGAGCGGGAGGCGGAATTAGAGGTACTTGCCGACGGCTTCAAATTCCTTGAAGGGCCGGCTTGGCACCCTTACGATATGCACCTGCGCTTCAGCGATATCCTCGGCAACTCTATCTTGCAATGGTCGGAAGCGGCGGGCATCAGCGTCTTCGAGCGCAACAGCCACATGGCCAACGGCAATACTTATGACCGAGACGGTCGCTTTCTCAGTTGTCACCACGCCAGCAGCCGCGTCACCTGCAAGGATGGCAGCGGAAACACGCGTGTGATCGCGTCACATTATGGCGGCAAGGAATTGAACAGCCCCAACGACATTGTCGTCAAGAGTGATGGCAGTGTCTACTTCACCGATCCGCCCTTCGGACGCGAGCCCAAAGTCGGCATCCCGCGCCAATGCCAGCTCGACTTCAACGGGGTTTATCGCTGGGATCCGGCCGATGATTCGCTGACTTTGCTGACCAGGGACCTCAACCGCCCGAATGGCTTATGCTTCTCCGCTGACGAGAAGCTGCTCTACATCAATGACAGCCCCGAATACAAGATATATGTATTTGATGTCGCGAGTGATGGAACGATCAGCAACGGTCGTCTATTTGCCGAGACGCGGGGAGACGGACCCGGCGTGCCGGATGGCATGAAGATCGACAGCGAGGGCAATCTCTATTGCTGCGCGCAAGGCGGCTTGCATGTGTTCCGCGCCGATGGCAGTTGGCTCGGTCGCCTGCGCAGTCCCATGCAGGTGACCAACTTCACTTGGGGCGACGCCGACCTGCGCAGCATCTTTCTCACCGGCATTACAACGCTTTATCGCCTGCGGACGCGGGTTCCCGGCTTAGCGCTGTTTTGACAAAGAGGGATTTCCGCCTAGACGGAGGGCAATGATCTGAGGGGCCAGCCAGCGCGCGGTAGCCAATAAAACATTCGCCCGTGGGCGATCTCGCAAGTCTGCATAATCCGTCGATGCAGCGCTGGATCGGAAGTGTAGGCATCGATATGAATCACGCGTTCGCCACCGAGAGCCCGCCGCGCAATGTCGCGCTCACGAGCATCGTCCGAGCGCGCGAACTCTTCCAGCAGCATAGTTATCCGCGGCGTCGAATCCAACCGAACCAGACCGAAGAGGATGGTGAAGCGCAATTCTTCTTCCGCCAGCAAGCGTTGCAGAGCGGCGGAGACAGCAGGCGTCAGATCGCCTTGCCAGCGCCCCTCGTTACCCGACAGCATACTCAGCGCGCGGCGACGCAATTTGCGCGTGACGCGGTCGTCACGAGTGATTGCTTCCAGTCGCTCAGTAATTTCCTCGTATGACAGGTAGTTGGGGCAAGCTTGGATAGCAACCGCGATGACGCGCCGGGCACCGTCGTTCAATCCGGCGAGCACGCCCCGCATCGCGCGTGTGCCGCCGTAATAAGCCAGGATGCGCAGCATAAGCACGCGGACGTTGCGGTCGGGATGGGACATCTGCGCAACACAGTAGTCGATCAGCGATTCTTGCGATGGATTGCCTATCTGCCGCAAAGCTGCAATCAAGTCCACATCGCTAGCAGAACTGAAACTCTGCCGCAGCTTGCGCATGTCTTTGATACTGAGCATGAGCGCTATCCTCCAACAGAAAAGCGGCGGGCAGTCTGTTGTATGCTCGACACATTTCAGAATCTTTAGCAATGATCCCCCGCCGCGCGTGCCAGCATACACGAACCCACGACCAGTGTCTACCATACATTCAACCTGAGAGAGACCAAACTTCTTTCACGACGCCCGTTGCCGTCTGATCAGCGACAGATCTATCTGAGCCCCGTCATGCCTCGGCTTCGCGCTTCGCCATTGTAATTCTCGGCTCGCGTTTCTACACTCTTGCTGGTGCCAGTATCTCACGGGAAGACCATAACCATGACCCTGCGCGTCGCCGGAATCCAGATGCCTGTCACGCGAAACATCGCAGCCAACCGCCGGTATATTGAAGACGCCATCTCATGGGCGCGCTCCGAAAATGCCGATATCCTCTTGACTCCCGAGGGTTCGCTGAGCGGTTACACACACGACTTCGACCCCGCCGATGTGCAAGACGCTCTGCGGCAGATTACTGCGGCGGCGGCTCGCGCCCAGATAGGACTCGCGCTGGGCACCTGTTTCCTTGAGGAGTCGGATGGCAAGACCTACAATCAACTCCGCTTCTACGAGCCCGATGGGCGCTATCTCGGCTTTCACAGTAAAACATTACCGACCGGCACGATGAACGCAGAACCTGTAGGCGAGCTCAACCATTACGCGATTCGTCCGCTGCAATCCTATCAGTTTGAGGGGCGCGTGATTGCCGGGCTGATCTGCAATGACTTGTGGGCCAACCCGACTTGTACCCCAATGCCCGATCCACATCTCACGCATCTGCTCGCGGGGCAAGGCGCCCAGATTATCTTCCACGCGGTCAACGGCGGACGAAGTCGTGAAGTATGGTCCGATGTCAATTGGCAGTTTCATAGCAGCAATCTACGAATGCGCGCCCGCGCCAGCCGGATTTGGATCGTCACGGTAGATAGCTGCGAACCGGTGGGAATCCGCTGCTCAGCGCCATCGGGCGTGGTTGATCCAAGCGGGGATTGGCGCTGCCGAACTCAAGATACCGGCATAGATCGCTTCGTCTACACTATTCCCGCATAAGCCCAATCCTACTTAGGTCTTGACCAGAGCGTTCACCGGCTTATGCTTGATGCCGCAAACTCAGTTCCGCCTATTGCGCGGAAGAATGCAGCAACCCAACGACAAGCTATTTGGAACAGGAGAAAACATCTTGGCGCAATTCGGATTACTCTATGTGGGCGAACCGCAATTCAGCAGCCCCGAAGAAGGCCAGTCTAATTCCCAGCGATACATGGCTTGGCTCGACGGACTCGGAGACGCAGTCGTCAATAGAGGCATTCCCATGGGACCGCCGACTCGCGTTGATGCTGAGGGCGTCTCCAGCGATGAGCGCGCGGACCGCCTCACCGGCTTGACCATCGTCGAAGCGGACGATATGGATGCCGCCATCGAGATTGCCAAAGCCTGCCCCTACATTGAGGTGGCCGCCCTCGATGTCGTGCAGATTTTTCAGATGAACGGCTAAGCACTACCCCGCCTGCCGGGTGCGCAATTCACCGATCCGGCAGGCAATCTCACTTCAACCCAGGCTCTATTTGTGTTGTGCAAAGCGCGGCGCTAAACTCCTGTTTAGTATTTGCCAGATACGACCCGATAATGAGCTTGACCCTGCGCTATATGCAGCTTAGTGACATCCGTCAGGTGGCGACGATTGACGTGATGTGCTTCGACCCGCCCTGGTCCCATGAATCCTACGCTTTCGAGATAAACGAGTCCAACGTAAGTCACATGGTCGTGCTGGAAGAGATTATCGGCCTGGCGCCGCCAGAACCGACTCGTCGTAGGTCTTGGCTGGATCGCCTGCGCCGCAAAGGGCGCGGAGCTGTTTCCGCTCTGGACGGCAGCGGCGTCATCCTCGGCTATGGCGGATTGTGGAAAATCGAGGGTGAAGCCCATGTCAGCACGATCGCGATTGACCCGGCCTGGCGCGGCAAGGGCTACGGCGAGATCTTGCTCGCCGGCATGTTCGGCAAGGCGCTGCAACTAAAGGCGCAATATATCGTGCTGGAAGTGCGAGTGAGCAATTCAATCGCCCAGAGCCTCTACCGCAAGTATGGCTTCAGCCGCGTACGCCGGCGGAAGAATTATTATCGCAGCGACAATGAAGACGCCTGGGATATGCGCGTCGCGCTGGACCGCGATACCCGGCACCGCTTCGAGCGGCTATACACGAAGTTGCGCTTGCAGCACGGCTTTCTTGATTCCTATAGTCGGAAGTCGCGTCCGCGGGGATGAAGATGCTCACGAAGCTGAACCAGATCAGACGGCACTTAACTACTCCCGCAGCGCGCGCATCCCATTGAGCGTCACCGCCAGCGACATGCCCATATCGGCGAATACCGCCACCAGCATGGTCACGTTGCCCGTGACCGCCAGCAGCAGAAAGAGCGCCTTCAAGCCGAATGACAGGGCGATGTTCTGCCGGATCAGCCGCCGCGCGGATCGCGAACGCCGAATCGTCCCCGGCAGTTGACCCAGGCCATCAGCCAGCAGGACGACATCAGCCGTCTCCATCGCCTGCGCGCTGCCCGCGCCGCCCATGGCTATCCCCACCGAGGCCCGCGCCAGCGCCGGACTGTCATTGATGCCATCGCCGACCATTGCCACGTGACCATGCTTCGTCAAGAGCTTCTCCACAGCCATCACTTTGTCCTCGGGCAGCAATTCGCCATGGAAGCGATCGACGCCCACTTGCTCCGCGATCGAAGCGGCCACCACCTCGTTGTCTCCGCTGAGCATGACAGACTGGATCGCCATGTCGCCCAAGGCGCCCACGACCGCGCGACTCTCTTCACGCGGCGCGTCAGCCAGGGCGATCACACCGCGTACCGCAGCGCCATCGTGCACCATGACTGCGCTCTGGCCGCTGTCTTCTATCCCGGCCGCCACATCACAGAGATGCGCTGTGTGTTCAAATTCCGCGTCAAAATATCGGTGGCTGCCGATGGTCACGGCTTTGCCCGCTACCTCGCCGCGCAAGCCCAGCCCGGTCATCGTTTCGACGGACCGGGCGCTTGCATAGGTCAGTCCCTTCTCCCTCGCCGTCTGCAAAATGGCATTGGCGAAGGGGTGTGTGCTCTGCGCCTCAACCGAAGCCGCCAAAGCCAGCAGCTCGGCGCAAGGCTCGCAGTCCGGTCCTTCGGCGCAATCGTCGGTATAGGTGGCCGCGACCTGGAGTTGGCCGCGGGTCAAGGTGCCGGTCTTATCAAAGGCGATAACCTTGCTGCCAGCCAGCGCTTCCAAAGCCGCGCCGCCCTTGATCAAAACGCCGCGCCGCGCCGCCGCCGTAACTGCGCTGATCACCGTCACCGGTGTACTGATCACAAGCGCGCAGGGGCAGGCGATCACCAGCATCGCCAGCGCTCGATACAGCCAGCCGTGCCCCTCCGGACTATCCCAGAAACTCCCGCCAAAAGCCAAGGGCGGCACAAAGGCGACCGCAAGCGCGGTCAGCGCCACCGCCGGCGTGTAGATATGGGCGAAGCGGTCGATCAGCCGTTGGCTGGGCGCCCGGCGGGATTGCGCGGATTGCAAGAGCTCGATAATTCGGCTGAGCGTGTTATCGGCGGACAAGCGGCTCACCTGGATTTCGAGGGCCGCGCTCCCATTGATCGAGCCGGCGTAAACTTCATCGCCAGTCGCTTTTGTCACCGGCAGACTTTCGCCGGTGATATGCGCCTGATCCACCGCGCTAAGTCCCGTTAGCACTGTGCCATCCATCGGAATGCGTTCACCCGGCAAGACGCGAATCCAGTCGCCAATATTCAGCGCCTCTACCGGTACGACTACGACGTCATCGCCGATAATTCGTTGAGCGGTCGGCGGCTTCAAGGCGATCAGCGAGCGCAGGCTGTCACGCGCGCGATCGGCGGTGTAGCCCTCCAGCGCCTCGCCGATAGCGAAAAGAAAGATGACGGTGGCCGCTTCAAGGAATTCGCCGAGGATCAGCGCGCCGACGGCTGCGATCGTCATCAGCATATTGATATTGAATTGACGATTGATGCGCAGCGCGTTGAGGCCGCTCAGGACGATCGGCTTCATCGCCACCAGCATGGCGAGAATATAGACGAGATTCGTGGCATTAGACGGCAGCAGCCGCGTCAGATCCAGCGCGATGGCGGCCAGCAGCAGCGCGCCACCGGCAAGCGCCAGGCGGCTGTCAGGCCGTGCTCGCAAATAATCCCAAAAGCCCAGCACCCCAGCGCGCTTGACCTCATCGCTTGCCTTCGCCTCCTTAGCAGAGTCCCGGCTGATGGACTTGCCAACCGACTCGACCCGATCTTTCAAGCGGGAATAATCGACATCGCCTATCAAATGCAATGTATTAGTAAGATAGTCTACACGTGCGGACTGAACGCCGCCCAAGTTAGCCACTGCGCTCTCGACTTCCCGCGCGCAGCCTGGGCAGTCCATAAGACCTATTTTGAATTGCTTCGATTCCATGCGCTCGCCGACTTATTGATATTACGTATCATTAGTGAGGTGCTTACTTCGTACATAAGGATTCTACTCGCGCTTTTGCTTCCTGTCAACATTGTTCATCTGCACGTCGGCCCTCCCGGACTTCCTGACGGCCGCCTAAATCAAGGCAGCGGCGATCAAGCTGATGCCGAACCAAGTCAGCAAGATTGCCGTCGCCAAGATAACATAACGCAAGTAGGCGGCGCGCACGTGCCTGGCTTGATGCAAAAGGAGTACCCATCCGCATAAGCCGCCCAGGAAACTGCCATAGAAGGCGAGCAGGAAGGCCAGCGCGTGAGCCAGCGATGCCTCCAAAGCCACAAGCAATAGCGGTCCATTGACCGTCGCCCAAAAGAGCCAGGGACCGGGACTGAGCAAGTTCATCAGGACGCCGGTGAGCAACACCCTTTGCCAGGACTCGTCGGTGACGGTATCTTTCTGGAGGGCATCGAGGCTAGCGCCGGCTCGATATTGCTTCAAGGCGCCCCAGGCAATAAAGAGCAGCAAGCATCCGCCGCTGAACTGAATCACGTTTAGAAGCGCCGGCGGCAGCTGGCCCAATATGAAAGTCATCAAGACGATGATAGGCGCGTCGGTGATCAAGGGCGACAGCACAATGAGCAATGCCTTGCGCCAGCCCAGCGTCAAGGCGGTTTTGACCAGAAAGGCGATTAGCGGACCGGGGATGACCGCGGCGCTCAAGCCAAAACTTAGTGCCGGGGCAATTAGCTGCTGCAACATGCTCGCTCAATCCAGGCTTTCAGGTTTCTCACAGCGACTAGTCAAAATCTGTTGGCAGATCTGGTTGGCGCCAATGTTTGAACCAACGCTTGATCTGCCCTTCGGTGACCCGCCCCAGCGAAAGCGGCGGTATCTCGTTTTCAGCGAACCAGCCGACCGCTGTCGTCTCGTCGCTCGTGCGCGCCTCGCCGCCGATTAGCTCGCACAAGAAAGCAATTTTGTAGACTTCGTTCAGCGAAGGGGGATGACGCCGCTTACGGTCTTCCAGCGCCAGCAGCTTGACCGCCTTCGCTTCGTAGCCGCTCTCCTCGCGGATCTCGCGTTCGACCGCTTCCGATGGCGCATCGCCGATATCAGCCCAGCCGCCGGGCAAGGTCCACAAGCCGTCGACCGCTTCCCGCACCAGGAGAATCTTGCCGGCGCGAAAGACAGCGCCGCGCACATCCACTTTCGGGGTGATATAGCCATCGTCCCCTTCCAGGATCAGCTTGACGGGCGCCAAATCCGCGTCGGCGGCCGCAGCCAGCATATCGGCGGCGATAGCGAGCAATTGCGCGTAACGCTCGGCATCGTAATGATTCTTCGCGTAGAACTGACCCGTCTTCGCCAGCGCGGCGATCTGTTTCGCCCATTCGATCTGATTGCTCATTTCGCCATCTTTCCTCGAATACGTTCGCCCGATCATTATACACCTGGGACCAGCGAGATGAGCTTCGCGCCGATACTCAGATTCTGAAAGCTTTCGCAAGCTGTGCCAGCGCTGACCGGAGCTGCCAAAGGCTGTGGTAAAATAGATTTCGCTGAAAGCAGTGAAGCGAGCAAGATGCCACCGTATCGCAAGATCAAACGCAACTACAGCAAACCTTTCTTCGGCAAGCGCCGGCGCGGTCTGGCTGGCGCGCCGATACTGCTCATCCTGTCGCTGGCGCTGGCGGCAATCGGCAGTTTCCTCCTGTTCGGCTGGGTCTTCAGAATCGAAGTGGAAACGGCTGTCAACGAGTTCATGGGCACACCCCGCCCGACCGCCACCTTGCCCTCCAGCCAGTATGCCCAGCGCGGCTTCTCTCTTTACCTCGAAGGCAAGCTGGAGGAAGCGCTGGCGGACTTTGAGCGCGCGCGCGCACAACGCCCCAACGATGTCAACTACCTCTATGAGCATGGTCAAATCCTGATTGAACTGGATGAGTATGAGATGGCGGCCGCTATTGGCGATCAGGCGATTGAGGCGGCGCCGGAGGATCCGCGCGGTTATGCGCTCAAGGCGCGGGCGCTGATGTGGAGCGACCCGGGCAGCGCCATTCCGGTCGCGGTATCCGGCTTGGAACAGGATGCCGACTTCGCGCCCCTGCATGCGGCGCTGGCGGTAGCCTACACCAATATCGGGCGTTATGCCGAGGGCTTGCAGCGGGGCATCCGCGCCACCGAGCTGGATCCATTGAACGCCTTCGCTCATCGCGCCTACTCCATCCCTCTCATCTACACGGGCCGCAGCAATGACGCCATCGCCGCGCTGGAAAAAGCGGTGGCGATAAATCCCAATCTGACAGCGCCCTATTTTGAGTTGGCCGCCCAGCACCGCGCGACCGGCTACCAGGAGATGGCTGTCGGGATATACCGCCGCATCCTCGAGCTTGAGCCGGACAATGCCAAAGCTTACCTGCGCATTTGCCAGACTTATGCCGAGGTTGGCGAATTCCTGGAAGGGACGCGCTTCTGTGATACAGCCACCGAGATCGATGAGACGTACGCGCCGGCCTGGCAGATGCTCGGTCAGCTGCAATACAACCGCCGCAACTACGAGAGCGCGGTCGACTCGCTGGAGAAATGCGTGGAACATGGCTCCACGGCGGTCGAATGTTACTATATCCGCGGCTTGGCATACTACTTCCTCGGCGATTGCCAAAGGGCTTGGGACACGTTGCTGGAATCATTTAGATACACCACTGCGCCGAGCATTATCGACATCATCAACCGGGGCTTGCGGGATATAAGAGCCGACTGCCCGGGCTTCGAGAACGCTCGGCTGCCGACGCCGATCCCGCCGACGCCGATCCCGCCGACGCCCATCGGAGGCATCTAGCGTGAAGATCAAGCGCGATTACACGCAGCCTTTCTTCCGCCAGCCGAAGCGCCATCCCATTCGCAATATGTTCATCGCCGCGCTGCTGGGCGCCCTGCTGGGCTTGGCGATCTTGTGGCAGTGGGATGCGGTTGGCGC
>WTGB01000052.1 GCA_011523735.1 Chloroflexota bacterium | reverse complement strand
GTAGGTCGCGTAGGTCGCGTAGACACTGACCGCCGACACTGACCGCCGACACAGCACTTCGAGAGGGGGAGCGTCGCCGTGCGCGAAACAGAACGGAATTTGTGATATTGCCTCATTTCTGTGGGCTGTTATACAGAGTATTTCCGCGTATTCGCGCCATTTTTACAATACCAATCAAGTCTTACAAGGCTTGTCTGGTACAGGGCGCTCTCACAATATACGCCTCAGCCCCGACTACCTTTCTCGCTATCGTCCTTCTCTTCGTCAGGGTCGGCCAAGTCCATTGCCGCATCGCCGATCGGCAGCATGTCGTTCGCCATGCGCCAGTAGTCGATGGCGCTGGAGAAAGCGTATTCCGATGCCGGGAAGTAACCGACATCGACGACTTCGTCGTTGACGTGCGTCAGGTAGAAGTTGATGAAGGCGTTGACCTGCGGTTTCTCCATCATGATGCCAGCATCGCTGTAGATGAACAGCGGGCGCGCCAGGGGATAGCTGCCGTCATCGGTGGTCTGCGCGTTGGCTTTGATGCCTTCGATGCTGAGGATATTCAGCGCATCCCGGTTCTCGACATAGTAGGCGTAACCGAAGAAGCCGATGGCGTAGGGGCTGCCGGTGATGCCCTGGACCAGGACATTGTCGTCCTCGGAAAGCTGCGGGTTGGCGCTCAGGATCGGCTCTTTGTCTTCATCGAAGACTTCTTCCACGAAGAAGTCGAAGGTGCCGCTGTCCGTGCCCGGGATGAACCGCTGGATTGCTTCAGCGGGCCATTCGGCGCGAACGTCCGACCAGGTATTGGCGCTGCTGAAGATCTGCGCGAGTTCTTCCATCGTCACATCGCTGACGAAGTCGTTGGCCGCCGATACTGTGACGGCGAGGGCATCGGCGCCGACGCGGAACTCGATGGCTTCGCGGCCGATAGCGTTGCAGGATTCGCGCTCGCTGTCTTTGATGGCGCGGGAGGCGTTGCTGATATGGGTTTCGCCTTGGACGCAGAAGCGCTCGAAGCCAGCGCCGGAGCCGATGGAGGCGATGGATGGGGCGACGCCGCCGGCATCCGTCCACAATTCAGCCAGGCGCTCGCTCAGCGGGAAGACAGTGGAACTGCCGGCAGTGATGATTTCGCCGGTCGGGTAATCGAGGGGATCGACCTCGGGCAGCCCATGACCGTCGGCGAAGGCGCCAGTCGGGATCAGGGCGAATGTTACAAGCAGCGCAGCGAGACTTACAATTCTCATGTGCAAGTTTCTCCCCCTGAAACTCAAAAAGATGAACGAGATTGGCGGATGACCCACCAATTGACAAGCCTACCTTAGCACTGTTAAGGCAACTGCCCGCGAGTTTAATGCATTACTATATTCAGATTAAAGTAACGGCGCTGAGTTCTTGATGTCGCTTTTATCCGCTTAAATTCGTTTCAAGGTCAGCGCGACTCGGTCGACAAGCGCGGCAATGGTGAATTACGAGGATATAATCCCGCCCGTCCGGAGAATCTGATGCGGGCGAGCCAAGGGTCGCCCCTACATTTATTGTTTCCTGAGTCAAGGTTATTTATTGCCATGTCCTCAATTTTCTCCACTCCCCAACAGCTCGGTCTTTTGGTGATTTTGCCAACTGACGCTAGAATGGTGGGCGATTGAAGAGTCTGGGATTTTCGATGGTCAAGTATTTTCAGCGTCGCCTGCTGCAAGCGATACCGACATTTTTCGGCGTCACCCTCCTATCCTTCTTCATCATCTTGTCCGCGCCGGGCGATCCGGTGGCGATGATCACCTGGGGACCCGATCTCAATAGCGAAGCGAACGATGCGATGCGGCGTCAGCTGGGCCTTGATCAGCCGCCCCTGACACAATACATCTACTGGCTCATCGGCAATGATTGGGCGCTGATTGATTACGATGGCGATGGCATCGGCGAGACGCCCGGCGACCGCTACGGCTTGCTCCGCGGCGACTTCGGCAAGTCGATAAAGAACAAGCGTCCGGTCATGCAACAGCTATTGCAGCGCATACCGGCGACGCTGCGACTGGGAGTGGCAGCGATCACAATAGGATTTCTGATGGGTGTGGTTTTGGGGGTGCTGGCGGCTGTCTTCCATCGCACCTGGGTCGATCAGGTCATCCGCATTATTTCAGTCGTCGGCAATGCCGTGCCACAGTTCTGGCTGGGCTTGCTGCTGATCATCATATTTGGCGTGCAGTTGGATCTGCTGCCCATTAGCGGCATGCAGAATATCACGCGGCGCGGGAGCTTCGATTTGGCCGATGCGCTGCGTCACATGATTCTGCCCGTTTTTGTGCTGTCTCTGAATTGGATCGCCTTTCTCTCGCGCTTCACGCGGACGCAAATACTCGAGGTCTTGCAGCAGGATTATGTCCGCACCGCTTACGCAAAAGGTCTGAACGACAAAGTGATCTGGTTGCGTCACGCGCTGCGGAATGGCTTGCTGCCGGTGGCGACCTTTCTCGGTCCCGCCATCGGCACGGTGCTGGCTGGCGCTGTGATCATCGAACAGGTCTTCGCCTGGCCCGGCATGGGCAAGCTGATCATCGACGCCGTCTTCGCGCGTGATTATCCGGTGGTGATGGGTTCGGTGGTCATCGCATCGCTAATGTTCATCGTTGGCGTACTGCTCTCCGATATCATGTACGTCATCCTCGATCCGCGCATCCGGCTGGAGTAATTGGCTGATGGCGAGGAAATCCAAAGTAGCCGAGTTAGCTGCGAGTGAAGCGCAGCGGCCGTCGCGTTCGTTTTGGCGCGATGCGTTTCAATTCATCTTGCGCGACCGACTGACCATGTTTGCCATCACTGTGCTGCTTGTCTTCACGCTGATTTGTACGCTGATGCCGGTGGTCTTCGAACGCGTATTCGATCTGGATGTCAACAGCACCAGCATTCCCAATCGCTTCAAACAGCCGGGCGAGAGCGGTTACATCCTCGGCACCGATCAACTGGGGCGGGATCAATTCCTGCGCTTGATCTACGGCGGCCGCGTCTCCCTGACCATCGCCTATCTCGCCAGTGTGATGACCGTCTTTATCGGCATCACGCTCGGTTTGCTGGCTGGCTACTACGGGCGGCAAATCGACGATTTGATCTCCTGGGGCATCAACACTCTCAGCGCCATCCCGCCCTTGTTTCTGCTGCTGATCGCTTCCGCCATCTGGGAGCCGTCGACTGAGGTGCTGGTTGTCGTGCTGGCGGCGCTGGGCTGGGTGGGGACGAGTCGGCTCGTCCGCGGCGAGGTGCTTTCATTGAAGGAGCGCGACTATGTGCTGGCGGCGCGGGCGCTGGGCGCCTCCGACTTTCGCATCCTCATCTCGCACATCCTGCCCAACGTCTTCTCCATTGTGATGGTGACCATGACCATCATCGCCGGCAACTTGATCCTCATCGAATCGGGCTTGAGCTACCTGGGTGTTGGCATCCAGCCGCCGACGCCCACCTGGGGCAATATGCTCACGGACTCGCGCAGCTATTTCGTCAGCGGCGTGCATCTGGTCTTCACGCCCGGCATCCTGATCATGATCACCGTGCTCTGCTTCTATCTGGTTGGCGATGGCTTGCGGGACGCGCTGGATCCGAGGAGGTATCAGAAGTAGCCTTGTGTAGCGCAGTTGCTATGCTAACCTTTAGGCAGCCGCCGGCTAGCAACAACATGGAGGCCAAAGTGTTTGATGCCATCGTTCTCAGCATAAAGCGCAAGAAGTTGATGAGGCAATTCATGTGCCACCAAGTTAAGTATCAAGCTCAATACCTGGGCCGGGCGATGGCGAGCGCAGAAAACGAAGATAGCTACGCGCACGATCGTGAGCGACTTCAGGAAGCCATTCAGGAAGTCTGCGCCAAGAAAGATATCGAGCACGAGGATATGAACCTGATAGAAGATGAATTGAATGACTATATCAACGTTTTGGTGCGGGCGGCATTCGAAGACGAAAGTAAAAAACTGCAGAAGCGCGAGCTTGTTAATGGCCGCATCAAGATCAAGCGGGTAGTGGGTCTTGAATAGAGCGGTATACTGCCACTGAGCAAGTCCTAACCCAAACAAACAGACCGCGGCAACTCGACACGCTCCAAAACACAGAAGGGCGACTCACAGAGTCGCCCCTATATTTTCTAGATTTGTGGGATGGGGGATTAGCCTTCAACCGTCCACTTGTGGATGTCGGCGGTGTAGCCGTAGAAGACCCAGAAGGCAGCGGGCTGGAAGCCGCCGACGCGGTTGTTGGCCGTCTGCCAGATATTGGGCACGAAGGACCAGTCGTAAGCCAGGTCTTCGTGCGCGATGCGTTGAATCTCGCGATAGATTCCGCCGCGCGCAGCCGTATCACAACCCGGCACGGTACGCGCCGCGTCTATCAGCGCGTCGATTTCCGGATTGATATAGGAAGCCAGGTTATTGCCGCTGCCCGGAATATCCTGCCGACTGTCGATCAGCGTCATGAAGTTGTTGGGATCGGGCGCGCCGCCGGTGCCGCCGCTATTGCTCATGGAGGTGGCGTCATACATCTGGCCCAGATAGATATCGCTGATGTAATTCGCCCATTCCACCTTTTCCAGCGTGACATCAAAGCCGATGTCCTTCAGTTGATCCTGCGCCACGAGGACGTGCGTCTCGAACATGAGCAGGATATCGCTGTAGGACACGGTGAATTCCAGGCGTTGGCCGTCCTTCTCGCGCACGCCATCGCCATCGCTGTCGACCCAGCCGGCGTCTTCCAGCATTTGCATGGCGGCTTCGGGATCATAGGCGTAGGGCTGCAAGTCGTGGTTGTAAGCCCAGCCGATGGCCGGGTTGACCGCGCCGATCAGAGGCGTGCCGCCATCTGAACCGCCCATGGTTGCGAGGACGTCCTGCTTGTTGTAACCGGTGGCGACCGCCTTGCGCACGGCCGGATCGCTGAAGATAGGATGCGGCACTTGCTCGATCGGGTTGCCGTCTTCATCATAAGCGGCGGATGGATGTTCGGGATCGACCCAATTCAAGGCGAAGAACTTGACCGACATTTGCGGGAAGATCTCCCATTGCAGATTGCTGGTATCGGCAATTTGTGTGAAGAGATCGCCATGCAGGTAGGTGTAGTCCACTTCGGCGGCCTGGATCGATTGCAGCGCCACCGCCTGCTCTTTGATGTTGCGGTTGATCAGGTAGGGAATGCCGACATCGCCGCCCCACCAATCGGGATTGGCGTGGTAGCTCTGGTAGGCATCGGGCGACCATTCATCGAGGATGTAGGGTCCGCCGCTGATGCCAAGGGGTTCGGTGGAGACCGTGTTGTCTTCGAAGTCGCTGAAATCATCGGCGAAGAGATGCGAGGGCAAGAAGCGTATGCCACCGAGGTCGCTGAAGGCCGCGCAGTCCAGACCGCTCAAGACGACTTCATAGGTCTTGTCGTCCACGATGCGGACTTCCTCGACCGCCTGGACTTCGGTCTCCTGGATGGAAGCCACCTCATCCGACTTGATCGCGTCGATGACGAACTTCATGTCATGCGAGGTGATGGGCATGCCGTCCGACCAATTGGCGTCTTCACGGATATGGAAGGTATAGGTCAAGCCGTCTTCCGATATCTCCCAGGTGGTCAAGCCTGGAACGGGCGCGGAGGAGGCGGCGTCAATCTCGTAGGGCTTGGGCCAGAGGACGCTGAAAGCCTGGAAGGAGGCGCCATCGCTGCTGAGCGCCGGGTTGAAGGTGCTGATGTTGCCGAAGCCGCGGATGACGATGGTTTCCGCATCTTGGGCGGCGGCCAAGGCGACGCAGAGCAGGAGCAGCAAAACGAGCGCGAGTTTGAAATATCTCATGGGTATCTCCCTGTTTCACTCTTTTCGAACAGAATTGGTGATTTGCAGTCAACATGAGACTATAACAAGTTTGCTGCGACATTGCGAAAATTGTTGGGAATGGGCAGAGTAGTCGCAGCAGATTTTCTTTACCACCGAGGACACCGAGAGCACCGAGGTTCAATTGCTTGCCTGCCAAAAAGGAGGCATGTAGGGGCGATCCTATGAATCGCCCGCCTACGCTATCCCCACCGACCACAAATTACACGACTAACTTGGTTCTATTTCTGCCCCTCTCTGGTCAATTAATCTGTGCGAAGTTCGCCAATAGAATTATGTCCGTTGATATTTTCCGCTCCCAATAGAATATGCACTTGCAGCCTTAGAACAAAAGTGCTAGACTGCATCGTAGCGGAATTGATGATGAAAGACTACACTTAGACAAACTTGAGACAGAGCGAGATGGGCAGAATGGCAAAACGTAGGCGAGTAATGAAAGAAACGCAGGTCTTTGACAATCAGGATCATCAAGCCAGGCAGAAGGCGCTGGACGCGACCTTGACGGATATCACCAAGCGGTATGGCGATGGCACGATCTTCAATTTGGGGGCGGGCAGCCACCTGGAAATCGAGGCGATCCCGACCGGGTCGCTGGGCATCGACATATCGCTGGGCGTGGGTGGCGTGCCGCGCGGGCGCATCACGGAGATCTATGGTCCTGAGAGTTCGGGCAAGACCACGCTTTGCCTGCACGTGGTGGCTGAGGCGCAACGGACCGGCGGGATCTGCGCCTTCATTGATATGGAGCACGCGCTGGACCCGGCTTATGCCGAGAAGATCGGCGTGGATATTCAGCAGCTTTATGTGTCCCAGCCGGATACGGGCGAGCAGGCGCTGGAGATCACCGAGCATCTGGTGCGTTCGGGGGCGCTGGATGTCATCGTGATCGATAGCGTGGCGGCGCTGGTGCCGCGGGCGGAGATCGAAGGCGAGATGGGCGATTCGCATGTGGGCTTGCAGGCGCGTTTGATGAGCCAGGCGCTGCGCAAGCTGGCGGGAGCCATCAAGCAGTCGAATGTCTGCGTCATCTTCACGAATCAGTTGCGGGAGAAGGTCGGCGTGATGTTTGGCAGTCCGGAGACGACGCCGGGCGGCCGAGCGCTGAAGTTTTACGCGAGTGTGCGGATAGACATTCGGCGCACGCAGCAGGTCAAGCAAAGCGGCGATGTGGTCGGCAACCGGACGCGCGTCAGGATCAAGAAGAACAAGGTGGCAGCGCCCTTCAAGCAATGCGAATTCGACATCATGTTCAACGAGGGCATCAGCAAGTCGGGCGAGATCATCGATATTGGCACGGAGCTGGGCATCATTGACAAGCGCGGCGCCTTTTATCGTTATCAGGATGAGCTGCTGGGGCAGGGGCGGGAGAATGCCAAGGGCTTCTTGGGGAGCAATGGGCGGATGTCGGATGTGATCGAGGATCAGATTCGGCGCGCGTTTGGTTTGCCAGCGATGCGGGAGGTTGGCGCTGGGGAGGGGTAGGGCTTTATTCTCCCTGCCGCGCCTCCCACTCCGTCTCGCTGACCAACTCGCCGTTCGTCACATCGCTGCTCTGATAACGCTTGTTCTTATCGAAGTACAACTCCACCTCCGCCTGGAAGGGACAGCGCGCCGCGCTTGCCACCTTGCGGCACCAGTAGCCTTTGCCATCGTCCGTTTGCGACAGGTCGTTCAGCGGATCGACGCGGATGCGCAGGATCTCTTTGCACATTTTGGGCTGGACGTAGAAGTAGAGGCCGCGGTCTTCGTCGCGTCCGCCGCCGCCGAATAAGTTTTTGAGGAAGTTCATCGCGCTTGCCTTTCGGGATTCCTGAGGCGCAGAATTATTTCAATTATAGCGTTATATGTGCGTGGGCGACCCTACGATTTCCGCATGTACGCGGGCGACTTAAGAGTCGCCCCTACGATCGTCGTGGGTGAAGCGCGGGCGACCCACCGGCTCGCCCCTACATAGTTGTAATGTTTAGCAGGAGGGCAACTGAATATCCCAAGCCTCCAGGTCGGCCATGAACTGATGCGCGGTCATATCGAGATGCACAGGCGTTATGCTGACGTAGTCGCGATGCACCGCCCAGACATCGGTGCCGAGTTCGTCGGTGTTGGCGGTTGGCGGTTCGCCGCCTATGCGGACGATGCCATCGGCGACATGGACTAGGCAGTCATTGTAAATGCGGACGCCCTGCCGGGTCAGGCGGACGCCGCGCAGGTCTTCGATGCGCTTGACCGGCGGGATGTTGACATTGAGGATGGTGTAGGGCGGCAAGCCTAGTTTCAGCACTCTCTCGGCGATGGCTGGCGCGACTTCCGCCGCGACTCGATAGTCAGCGGGATGGTCGGCTTTTGCTTGGGCGAGGGAGAAGGCCACAGCTGGGATACCGTTGATGGCCGCTTCCAGCGCCGCGGTGACGGTGCCGCTGTAGGTCAGGTCTTGCGCCATGTTCTCGCCGCGGTTGATGCCGGAGACAACGATATCCGGTTTGCCGTCCACCAAGCCCAGCAAGGCAAGCGCAATGCAATCGGCCGGCGAGCCGCTGACGACGAGCGCCGGGATGCCGTCGCCGACAGCGCAGCGCGAATAGGCGATGTCTTGAAAGAGGGTGATTTTGTGTCCGCTGGCGCTTTGGTTGGTGGCGGGCGCGCAGACCTGCACAGCGCCGAGGTTCCGCATGGCTTCAGCCAGCGCCAGAATGCCGGGCGCGTCATAGCCATCATCGTTGGTAACGATTATCGAGGTCACTGGATTTTGCCTTCCTGGGGCGGGAGGTGCTTCGATCGACTTACACTATAGCACAGGCGCTCGGAACGAAAGCATGCCCGGCGGCTTGATTAAGGGCAATTGCCTCGGCTCAGTTCAAACTCCTGACTGTTGCCGGTATTATCGGATTCGTCAGTTTCCAGTATGTGGTTGCCGGCATCGAGCGTGACGCGAATCTGCTGCCGCTGGTTATAGTTCGAGTTGATCGTGATTGACATGTCCAGGACGGTTTCTTCGCCCGCTTTCAACTTGGGCAAGTAGGTTGTCTCGGCATTCTCGGCGAGTACGCTTTGGTCGCTGAGCAGGTGAGCTTTGGCGGATACCCAGGGGCTCGTCTGAGAATCGAGAGAGCCGCTGTTGCGGACGATGGCGCGGATGGTGGTTGCCTGACCGCAAACTGGAAGCGCCGGGTCGAGTTCGATGTTCGTGACCAGCAGGTTGACGCCCTCGTCAACTGTCGGGGGGGCGCCGGTTTCCACTGGCAGCTCCCGGGTATCGCCAGCCGCTTCGATGGCGGCATCTGTTGGCGCTGTACTATCGGGACGCTGGCGCAAGGCGACCTCGATGGTCACATCTTTACGATCGGCGCTGCCATCCCCGCGTTCGGCGACTACGGATATGTTGTACTGTCCGGCCTTGCTGGGGGTCCAGTCGATCGTCAGCGGCAAGATGGCGGCTTGTGTTTCGTTTGGCGCCAACTTCTCGCCGAGCAGCGCCTCGTCCAGCAAGACGGCGACGCGGGCCAGATCGGGACCGGCGTTTTCGACGCGGGCTTGGACGATGACTTTTGTGCCGGCGAGGTAGGTTTGGTTGGGCTGCGGCGCGGCGATATGAATGACTGGAGGACCCTCGAAGCGGGTTGAAGCGTCTTCTGGCATGGCGCTGAGATTGCAGCTGGCGCAAATGAGCAAGGCAAACAGCAGCAGGGAGGCGGCTGGAACCCTGCCCATTGCTATGCCAGCTTGCATTGCCGATCTCCTGTTGCAATAAACCGCGTCGCTAATGCGACAGTATGGTTCATTATTTTGCGCGAGCATGGCGGAACGATTCGCCGGTTGCGCGCCAAACGGCTGCAAATGCCGCGCGCGAGTGTAGACAACTCTAGCAGAACTCGCCTGCTTTGGCGAGTTGCGCTAACCGTCTGTTTACCTACAACTGCTGTGCTGGCAGAGTTGCAACGAGCTTTGACGCGGGCGACCCAAGGCTGCCCCTACATCTACCGCCGCCCCCGGCATTCACGTGGCGGTGGACTTTTGTTTCCGCTAGAGATTGTGTACCATTAGTTCGCGTCTTATAGATAAGGATTTTCATGTCGGCGGTTGCGCTGTTGCGGGACAAACGGATCATCCTCGGCGTCTGCGGAAGCATCGCGGCCTACAAGGCGGCCGATCTCGCCAGCAAGTTGACACAAGCGGGCGCCCTGGTGGATGTCGTCTTGACCGAGGCGGCGCAGCGTTTCGTCAGTCCGCTCACGTTTCAGGCGCTTAGCGGGCGGCCCGTCTACACCGATATGTGGGCAGCCCAAGGCGGCGATGGATTAGCCAGCCACATCAGGCACATCGGCTTGGCGGAAGAGGCCGATCTGATGGTGGTGGCGCCGGCGACGGCGAACACGATAGCCAAGCTGGCTCTGGGGCTGGCGGACGATTTGCTCTCGGTGACGGCGCTGGCGATTGGCTGTCCGCTGATGATCGCGCCGGCGATGGATGGCGGCATGTACGACAGCCCGGCGGTGCAAGCCAACCGCGAGATTCTATTGCGGCGGGGCGCGCATGTGATTGAGCCGGACGAGGGACGATTCGCCAGTGGCTTGGTCGGCACTGGTCGCCTGCCTGAGACAGCGGATTTGATCGGGCAGATCCGGCGCGTGCTGGGCTTGGATGGCGAGTTGGCGGGGCACAAACTGGTTGTGACGGCTGGGGGCACGCGCGAGGCGCTGGATCCGGTGCGCTTCATCACGAACCGGTCGACGGGCAAGCAGGGTTATGCCATCGCGCAGGCGGCGGTGGATGCGGGAGCCGAGGTCGTGTTGATCTCAACGACGACGCATTTGCCGACGCCGGCGGGCGCCAGGCTGGTGATGGTCGAATCCGCCGCGTCGATGAAAGATGCGGTGCTGGCGCATGTGGCTGACTCCTCCGCGCTGATCATGGCGGCGGCGGTGGCGGATTATATGCCGAGGACGATCTCCGAGCAGAAGATCAAGAAATCGGACGAGAGCTTGACATTGCCATTGGCGCGAACGCCGGACATCTTGATGGCGGTGAAAGCGCAGCGCGCGAAAACGGGTTATCCGATGATCGTGGTCGGTTTCGCGGCCGAGAGCGAAAATCTGGTGGAGAACGCCAGCGGCAAGCTCCAGAGGAAGGGGCTTGATCTCCTGGTCGCCAACGACATTACAGCCGACGATGCCGGTTTCGCGACGGATACGAATCGTGTAGTGGTGCTGGATATGGACGGTGGCTTGCGCAGGATTGATCGGACGAGCAAAGCCAATATCGGCGCTTATATTATCGAGCGCGTTGGCGGCTTGCTGGAATGAGTCCTTAGTCCTGACTGAGTTCCAATTCCTTCAGCGAGCCCAAGGCGCGGCAGTGGGCGAAATAGGCCGCCAGCGTCTGTTCGCAGCCAATCTGATAATAGGCCGCCAAGTCCGGCACGCCGGCTGCGGCAAAACCATTCTGTTGATAGCGAATGTGTGTGCCCTCGCCCTCGTCATCAAAGCGCAATTCTATCGTTGTTTCGCCTTGCCAGGTCGGGTCGCGCCAGGTGTAGGCGAGGCGGGCTGGCGGCTCCCAGATGTTGATGCGCCCGATGATGTATTCGCCCCCATCGGCGAAGGTCTCGTAATAGCGGCCGCCCGGCTGCGCTTCAAAGCAGATGTGGAGCGGCCGGGTGGATTTTGGCGCGAAGCTGTAGGGGAAGACGCCCTGCCGGGGCCACCAGGTGTCCATTTGCTGGACGAAGACGTCAAAGGCTTGCTGTGGCGGGAGGGGGACGGTTTTAGTTAGTTCGACATCGGGCATTTTTCAGTAGTCCATTCCGATCTTACGTTGTGAATCACATTATTCTAGGCACGGCGACACTGCAGATTGGTCAACTTTCGTAGACCGGTCAGACGTATTCAAGTTCAAATTGCTGGCTTGACCGCATGAAGCAGACCTTAAAATGCGAGAAAAAGCTGATTTGCCCCAGAACGACAGGCACATCTGCTTCTCGAGTCCAGGCAAATCCCAAATTGGTGATGGGCCAGTTTCCAACTGCTAGGTCGACGACGAATGCTCTGGATTCCACCTCTCCTGCGATACCGGATAGACCAACGATCTCCTGCTGTTCGTCCCAGATGCCGCCCAGTTGACTGCCGACGTCGTGGGGCAGAACATTCATGTCAGCACCGCTATCCACCAGCGCTAAGGTTTGGACCACGCGCCCCCGATTACTGAGAGATATGGGCAAAAACGGACGAGCTCTTCCGTCCGGCGCATATCGCTGATTTATGACGTAAGGGAAGACAAGTTTGTCAGCCACTGTCTTTGAACTCCTCCTCTAGTCGCTTGAGCGTCGATATGGCTTCCTCCGACGCAATTGTCGGCCAGGTCTTGAAAACATGCGCTCCCTTGGGTAATTTGTCGGCATCATCCGACAATTCATCGTTCAAGAATTGGATGACTTGAATTTTCTCCTCACGATTAAGCTGCTGCAATTCATCCAGAAGGCTGCGCGCGATCATGATTGTCCTCCCTGTCCCTGCCTGTACGATTCTACCATATCTTGAACACGACTCGAACGCGCAGTCGCTTGCTAGGACGCGACTATCTCGGTTACACTTCACATGACCCAGCGCCTACTAATCGTCGCCATGTCAGACGGGATGCGCGGATTATGTTCCAAGATGTGCAGCAAGTCACAGAAGCCTTATGCGGGCAGCAATACATCCCGACGGACGAGATCTCGACTGTGGTTTTCCTTGCCCAGCAGTTGGGCAAGCCGCTTTTGGTCGAGGGACCAGCGGGCGTGGGCAAGACCGAATTGGCGAAAGCCTGGTCCGGCGCTTCGGGGCAGCGGCTGATTCGGCTGCAATGTTATGAAGGGCTGGACGAGAACAAGGCGCTTTACGAATGGGAATACGCCAAGCAGATGCTGTATACGCAGTTGCTGCGTGACAAGCTGAGCGACTTGCTCGCTTCGGCCGAGACCTTGCGGCAGGCGGCCGACCGGCTGGGCGACGAAGACGATGTCTTTTTCAGCGAGCGCTTCTTGCTGGCGCGGCCCCTGCTGGCGGCGCTGCTCAGCGATGAGCCGGTAGTGCTTCTGATTGATGAGATCGACCGGGCGGATGCTGAGTTTGAAGCCTTCCTCCTGGAGATCCTCAGCGATTTCCAGGTTTCGATTCCCGAGTTGGGCACGATCCAAGCCAGGCATCATCCAAGCGTCGTGCTGACCAGCAATAATACGCGCGAGCTTTCCGAAGCCTTGAAGCGCCGCTGCCTCTACCTCTTCGTCGATTATCCAACGCGCGAGGCGGAGTTGAACATCGTCAAGATGCGCGTGCCGGAATTGAGCGACAAGCTGGCGCGGCAGACGGTTGATGTCGTGCAGGGCATGCGCCGACTGGACTTGAAGAAGAACCCCAGCGTATCCGAGACCATCGACTGGGCGAAGGCCCTGGTCACGCTCAACGCCGACAGCATCGACGAGAAGACGCTGGAAACGACGCTGACCGTCTTGCTCAAGCACGAGAGCGATGTGCAAAAGGCGCGCCGTCAGATCCTGCGCGGGCAGAACGAAGACAATTATCGCGGGCGCAGCGGCCGCGGGAGCCGTTCGGAGTGGAACTAGGCTGTTTTCGGTAAAGTGCTTGATGTTGGCGGAGCGCTGACAAATCGACCGGATTCCGCTACACTGAAGCCCCTGACAATGACATCAATTGACCAGTCCATGAGCCTGTCCAGCGTTGTTATCGACCGATCCCGCGACATCGCGAAACAGATCTTTCGCGCGCCTATGGTTTTCTACCAACTGGGTTGGGGTCCGGCTCTAAGTTGGCTGCCTTTGCTTATATTGACAACTAAAGGGCGAAAGAGCGGCGCTCCGCGGCATGTGGTGGTCGAGTATCGGCGGCACGGCAGCAAGTATTATGTGGTTTCGGGCTGGGGCGCGCGCACGGATTGGTACCGCAATATCCAGCAGGAGCCCCGCGTGACGATTCAACAGGGCGGGCAGATCATTGATGCCCGAGCGCAGTTGGTGGATGATCCGGCGGAGGCTCTGCGCGCGCTGTATATGTTCAGCCGCAACTCCTGGATATACGAGACGCTATTCGCGCAAATGACATCGGCGCAGGCGGCCGACTTGAACACGCTGGCGGACGTGGTTGAGGAGTTCACTGTGCTGCGCCTCGAGCCGAGCGGGGAGGCGCCGGCGCTGCCGACGGTCGAGTTGTTCAGTGAGCCGGTGCGGCAGGCGGCGCTGATCGTGGCGCTGGTTTTCTTGGCGCGGCTAGTGTTGGCATTGTTGCGATCCAGCATCAACCGATTACGTGTCGTGTAGGGCCGCCGGCTCAAACATCAAATTCGACGCCTTGCGCCAATGGCAGGTCTGTTGAGTAATTGATCGTGTTGGTCTGGCGCCGCATGTAGGCTTTCCAGGCGTCAGAGCCCGATTCGCGTCCGCCGCCGGTTTCTTTCTCTCCGCCGAATGCCCCGCCGATCTCCGCCCCGCTGGTTCCGATATTCACGTTGGCGATGCCGCAATCCGAACCGGCTTGGGACAGGAAGGCTTCCGAAGTCTGCAAGTCACGCGTGAAGATGGCGCTGGAGAGACCTTGCGGCACGGCGTTGTGCATGGCGATCGCTTCTTCGATCCCCTCGTATGCGATGACATAGAGGATTGGCGCGAAGGTCTCGTCGTGGACGAGCGGCGTCTGTTGCGGCATGCGGATGATGGTCGGTTCGACGAAGTTGACCCCGAGATCCGGCAACCGTCCGCCGCCGGTCAAGACCTCGCCGCCGTCTGCTTTCGCCTGTTCCACCGCTCGCAGCATAGCGTCGACGGCGCACTGGTTGACCAGGGGACCCATCAAGACGCCCTCTTTCATGGGGTCGCCTATGGGCACGGATTTGTAGGCGCGGGTCAGGCGGTCGCAGAGTTCATCAATGATGCTCCGCTGCACGATCAGGCGGCGGGTGCTGGTGCAGCGCTGCCCGGCGGTGCCGACGGCGCCGAAGACGATGGCGCGGATGGCCAGGTCGAGATCGGCATCCGCGCTGACGATAATGCCATTGTTGCCGCCCAGCTCGAGGATGCTGCGACCGAGGCGGGCGGCGATGCGCTGGGCGACATGCCTGCCGACGCGGATGGAGCCGGTGAAGCTGATAAGCGGCAGGCGGTCGTCGCCAATCATGCGCTCGCCGACTTCGTCGTTTGCGCCGATGACGAGGTTAAAGACGCCGTCGACGCCGTGCCGCGCCATGACGCGATTGCATATATGCTGCACAGCGATGGCGGTCAAGGGCGTGGTGGGCGAAGGCTTCCAGATCATGGTATCGCCACAGACGGCGGCGATGGCGGCGTTCCAAGCCCAGACGGCGACCGGGAAATTGAAGGCGGTGATGATGCCGATGGGACCCAGGGGATGCCACTGCTCGTACATGCGGTGGCCGGGGCGCTCGGAGTGCATGGTCAAGCCATAGAGCTGCCGCGATAAGCCGACGGCGAAATCACAGATGTCGATCATCTCCTGGACTTCGCCCAAGCCTTCGCTGCGGATCTTGCCATTTTCCAGGGTGACAAGCTCGCCGAGCGCTTCTTTATGCTCGCGCAGAGCCATGCCGAGGTCGCGGATCAGTTCGCCGCGTTTCGGCGCTGGTAGCGAGCGCCAGGTTTTGAAGCTGGCTTGAGCCGAGGCGACGACTGCATCGTAGCTCGCCGCTGTGCCTTGGATGACGGTCGCGATGGTCTCATTGCTACTGGGGTTTATCACTTCTAAGGTCCCGCCATCGACGGCGCGTATCCAGCCGTCGACTCCGGTGCAGACGCCGGCGTTGACGGATTGGATGCCTAGTTGCTGCAAGATGTCGTTCATTGTCGTTCTCCTGTATTAATCCAATCAGCCGGGCGTCTTGAGGTAGATCGGCAGGACTTGATCGGCGGGGAAGGGTCGCTCTGCCTCGCTGTCGCGCAAGCGACGCCAGGCGATTTCCGCCAGGTAGCCCGCTCGCCGCAAGCGCTCGGACGGGGGCAGAAGGTGAATTTGGGCGCCGTTTGCCATTGCAGCGTGAATCGCGCGCAGACCCGCTTCCATAATCTCGCCGCTGATCAGGCCGGGCTGGCTGCAGGTGGCGAGCAGGTCTTGCCAACTGTTGATTTGCGCTGGTCGCTGCTCTTGCCAGCTTTGGTCTTGGCGCCGATACTCAGCCCAGATAGCGCGGTTGCGACCGGCGGGCACGGTGGCGATCAAGGTCTCATCGAAAGAGCGACCGTCTTGGGCTGCGGCGATTGTCTCAAGGGTCGTCGCTGGCACCAGTGGCAGATCATTTACAGCCGCCATGCCCTTCGCCAGAGCGACGCCGATGCGCAGGCCGGTATAAGAACCGGGACCGACGGAAACCGCCAGGGCGGTCAGATCGTTAATATGCGCCGCCGTATCCGCCATGATTTGCTTGATCATCGGCGCCAGCAGCGCGCTGTGTCGGCGGCCCGCGATCAGGCTGCATTCCGCTCGCAGCGATGCGCCATCGTGCAAAGCGATGCTCAAGATCTGCGTGGATGTGTCAATAGCGAGCAGCATGACAGGGTCAGGACCTCAGGAGGGCAGCCTGCTTGAGGGCGCCGAGCAGGGTCCGGTAGCGCTGTCCTTGGGCGCATACGATCAATTCGCGTTCCTGCGCTCCCCCCAACTCGATGTCGATTCGAAGCCGGTCCGGTGGCAAGGTGTCGCTCAGACGCTCCGACCATTCGATAATCACGATATCGTCACTATCGAGAATGTCGTCAATGCCCAGGGAGGCGGCATCGGCGGGTCCGTTGATGCGGTAGAGATCAATGTGGAGCAGCCGGGCGCTGTCTTGATCGCGCTGATGTTCATGCACCAGGTTATAGGTTGGACTGCTCAGCGGGGGGATCGCGCCCCAGCCAGCGCCGATACCGCGGCTGAGGACGGTCTTGCCAGCGCCCAGTTGACCGGAAAGGCAGATAAGATCGCCGGCTTCCAGCAGTTTGCCCAGCGCCGCGCCGACCTGTTCACTGCGCTGCGGCGAGTCACTGTGGATGCGCATCTCGGTTGTTGGCGGAGCATTCACGCTACGAACCTCTGGCGGACGGGCTCAGGTTTGCGCTGCTGATTATACTTGTCCGCGGCGGAATCTCATCGGCGCAATTGCTCAAGATGGGGGGACAGAGCCCGGCGAGGCAATCGACAAATCGGCGCTTGGCTTCGCTTGAGCGGCAAGGTTGATTGGACTATACTCAGGGCAGTCAGCTAGCTAATGCTGTACGGGATGTGATGAAACAGCGAAATCGGACAAGGGCGGTAGACGAGTCGCTGCGGCGTTTGAGCCTGGTGGCTGAAGGCGTGAAGACTTGTGTCGTCGTCAGCGCTGATGGGCTGGCTATCGCCGCTTATCCTCAGGAGGCGCTCAACAGCAGCCAAAGCGGTCCGCTGAACGCGGCGGAAGTGGCGGCGATATCAGCCCGATTGGCCGGCTTGGCCGAGAGCAGTCTGAATCGGCTGGCGCAAGGGCGCATGGGACGGTTGCTGCTGGAAGGGGAGCAGGGTACGCTTTTGAGTTGTCCAGCGGGCGATGTGACTCTGGCGCTGCTGGTCGAACCGGGCGCGAGTATGGGGCATGTGCTCTTCGCCGCGCAGAAAGCGGCTGCCGAGATCGGGTCTATTCTGGCGCGTACTTAGCCGATACGTAAGAGCGGACTGTTTTCAGACGGCGTCAAAGGCGGGATGAAAGCGGACATGCCCGCGGATGTTGCGGGACAGTTGCGCGTCCAGGGTAGCGACCATGAAGTGTTCGTGGGGTCCGTCCGGCTGGACGTAATCGCTGGTGAAGCCTAATGGCAGAGCCGGTTGGAAGCCGAAGCGGGGATAATAACTCACGTGGCCCACGAGAAAGAGCAAAGGGTAGTGAGCCTCAGTCAGCGCTTTTAAGCCGGCGCGGACCAACATCGAGCCGATGCCAGTCCGCTGATAAGATGGGGCGACGGCGATCGGACCGAGCGCGGGGCAGTGGTGAATGGCATCGGCCTCAGTGACGGTCACGAGGCTGTAGGCGGCTTGACCCACGATTTCGCTGTCGAGCAGGGCGATGTGAGAGAGGATTAGCGCATCGGCAGCGCGCAAGAGGTCCATGAGTTCTGCTTCGGAGGCGCGTCCGAAAGCGGCCGCTATCAGGTCATAGATTTGGCTGATGTCGTCGTTGATTTCTTCGCGAATAATCAATGACATGTGATTGTGTTCCGCGCGTGGTTTTGCTTGTCATCCCGCGGCCCAAGAATTGATAAGCCTTTGTGAATAATGCTCGCTTTCCGCCACAATGCAATAGTTGAAATCGCGACCAGGCTAAAGAGACGAAAATGGACGAAGCGAAATATCTTTATCTGACCACTAGGGGTCACATCAGCGGCAATCCGCACGAGATCGAGATTTGGTATGTCGAGCATGAGGGCTGCCATTATCTCATCTCTGAGAAGCGCGAGGCAGCGCATTGGGTGCGAAATATCCGCGCAAACCCAGCCATCCAATACCGCCTCGGCGAGACAACGGTGGCCGGTCATGCCAGCGTTCCGACAGATTCCAAGCTTATAGCGGCAGTGAAAGCCAAAATGCAAGCCAAACACGGCTGGAGCAACGGGCTGGTCGTAGAACTTTGCCGCGCTGAGCAAGGCTGATCCTGCCAGGCTGCGCGAATTGCTTAAGGGACTGACGCCAGCCAAGTCGATTGATTGTCGCCGTCAGCGATCCAGCCGCGCGCCCCGCCGCTCAGTTCAACGCGCCACCAGCGGCGCCCGTCAATACAGGCGGGACCGGCGATGAGCGACAGCGCCGTGCCGCTTGCTGGCCGGTAGATCACGGTTGAGGCGGTCTCCGGGGCGGCGTATATCGCGGCGTCAGAGTGAGAAACGATCGCTTGCCCGCCGACTTGCAAAGCGGTATCAGGCAGGCCCGGGCAGCTGGTATCGATAGTTAATTCTGGCAACTCGGATTCTGTCACGTAAAGGATGCTGGCGGCGTAATTGCCCGCTTCCGCGCTGCCGACCCAGATGTCATACAAACCGGCGGCGGCATAGCTGAAGGCAACTGCGGGATCCTTAGCGCTCTGGTTATCGGCACAATGCCAGTTTCCATCGGCGCCATTGATGATGAGCGTCATTTTGGCTGGGCTGTGCACGGCAAATGTGAGCTTGGGGAAGGCTTCGCTGAGGATGATGCTGAAATCCGGCGCTTCCGCGATGAAACCATGACAGGTCCCGTCGGCAATAAAGTCGGAGGCTTGACTGCGACCGCCGCCGAGAAACTGCACCGCGAAAGGCGATGGCTGGAAATGGGGGGCGAGCGAGGCCTCGCCATAGGTGGCATCGCGCGCGGGATCGGGACCGGTGGCGGTGGTCGGCAGGGTTTCGGGTCCCGCTTCTGAAATGTAGAATTGCGCTTCGTCGTAGGTATCCGGGGCGTAACTGCCGATCCAGATCCGGTAAGCGCCCGGTATGACATTATGGTAGACCAAGGCTGGGTTCAAGCCATTGCTGTCATCGTTGCAGGACCAGCTTCCATTAGGCAGGTTGACGATGAGCGTCGTGTCTTCTGCACTGGCGACGAGAAAGGTGATGCGGTCAAAGCCAGCGGCAAGCTCGACCAGAACATCGGGATCGGAGGCGGCGTAACCGAGGCAGTTATCCGCCAGCGCCAGAGGTTTTACAACGACATCGCCACCGCTGAGAACATCCAGCGTGAACGGGGCGGGTGAAAAGCGGGGGGCAAGCGAGTATGAACCGTAGCGGGGCTCGCCAGCCGGGTTGAGCCTGTCTTGCGCGCGAGCGACGCCAAGTAGAATAGCGAGTGCCAATAAAGCTGTCATTGCGGACTTATAGGGCAAGGCGTCAGGCTCCTTCGGTTTTCTCCTACGATGTCATTGTAGCGCTTTTTTCAATCGCGGCAGTCGCTGATGGCAGGCGAGCCAGGGCAATCGCTTCAAATTGAAATCCCGCGCAAACAGATTGGATTCACTCAATTCAGTCATTTATAGGGGTGACTTACCAGGCCGCCCGACGGATAGAAACAGAATGTACAGCGGGGAACTTAATAAGTCGCCTCTACATTGCCTCCTTTTTGGTAGGCAAGCGGTTAAATCTCGGTGCTCGCGGTGTCCTCGGTGGTTAAGAAAATCTGGTGCGATTGCTCTGACGTGCCGGCGAGCCTGACCGCGCGTCCGGAGGAAAAACACTATAATAGGGTTTCGTCAGCGCTTTGCTTATAAAGGACATGCATGAATTCGCTCCGCCCGTCCGCAAGTGCTAAGTGGTTGCTCTTTGGCATGGCAATATTGCCAGCGTCTTTCTACGCATATTTGGGACACTTTAGTCGAATGATGCTGGACGATTATGCATTTCTCGTTCGCGGCAGTGAGGCCGGTCCTATACACAGCATGCTGTATTGGCGAAGCATTTGGATGAGTTCTTACAGCAATCCTTTTCTTCACGGACTGCTAGGGCCGCTTGGCGCAGTAGTCCCTTCCCTGTTCCCAATAATCATAGTTGCCGTCTGGACATTCGGATTATCGTGGCTGATTCGCCAGCTTCTGACGATTGTTCAAATCAGCAGGCATCAATCCGTCTTGGCTGTCTCGGTCGCCGCGCTCACTGTAGCTGCCAGTATCAATGCTTTTTACACGCCCCAGTCATTCTACTGGTATGCCGGGAGTTTACCCTATACATTGCCTCTCGCCTTGTTCAGCGCTTACCTGGCGCTGATGCTTGCAATGGCAAGGGGCGCGCGTTCAACCGCCGGGTTGGCTGGATCAGCGCTTGTCAGTGCGCTGATGAGCTTCATTTGCGCTGGCTTTTCTGAACTGTACTTGACCTTCCAATTGGCCTTCATGTCGCTACTTCTCGCGATACTCTCGGTCTTTGCGCCACGCGCGATGCGCCGGATAGTTTTCGCGCTTATCGGAGCGGGCTGGTTGGGGACTGTAGCCGGTTTCGCAGTGCAATGGACTTCGCCCGGTCGACCGTTACGAACCGAAGTGATATGGAGGTATCCCCAATTCCAGCCGGTTCGTCAACTGTCCGATCTGGTGAGCCTGGGCTTGCATGACTTGTACGACATGGCGCTGAATCCGAATACGGTGCTAAGTTTCTTGTTGCTGTTTGCTGCTGGGTTGCTTGTATCCCGGTACGCGAAGCCACGGGCCTTGCCAACCGTGTTTTCAAAGAGACTCCGCAACATTGATGGGAGACTCGTTTACACTGCTTGCTTGATCTTGCAATTTATGTTTGTTCCGGTTCTTTGGACGCACAGGAGTGACAATGCGCAATTTCTCGGACGTTTCAGCGCGGCTTATATGTTCGTGGTTATATTTAATCTCGCGTTGCTAGCCGGCTTGCTGCTCGTCATCTGGCGCTATCGTCAGATACAGATGTTTCTCAATAACGGTTCGAGACATTTGTCCGCCAGTGTCCTGGTCGTCACACTGATCGCATTGACGCTGCTTGCGGCGCCGCAAGTGCGCAGCATACACATTACTGCTCAGAATCTGCTCTTCGTCACTGCGCTCAGCCTGCTTGTGATTTCCTGGTGGGAATGGACGTCAGCAAGCGCATCTCTGCCTGTGATCTGGCTCAGGCCGCTCCCGATAGTGTATACGGCGGCCGCTCTGCTGGTAGTCGCCGCCGTAATATCGGTGCCACGATATTTCGTTGCCATGGGGGCGCTAAGGCAATGGTCCTCTATTGCTTTTATGCTTGCTACGACGGGGCTGGTTTGTGGCTACTGCGTCGGGCGCAGCATCAGTCGACATGACGACTCTATCCGCGCAAGCGTGAAACGGGCGAGCCTTGTTGTTTTTGTCATCGCCTACGCAAGCATCGTCATTGGACAGCTCAGACTGCTGCCCAATTTCGCCGCCTTCGCAAGAGAATGGGACGAGCGGCATACGCTGCTGCTTGAACTAAAAAATAGCGGCGAGACCCATGTTGAAATACCGCCGCGGGCTTTTGATCTGAAAGTATTCCTGTTTACGCAAAAGATTGTTCCTGATGATGGATATGATGATGTCGATCTTGGCAACTCGGTTTTGGAATTCTACGGTTTGGAGTCCATCACATTGGCTGAGGACGGCTGACGCTTCACTCGCAGACACGGACGGACTTTTTGCTTTACCCGTAGAAACGTTTTACTATTGAGGTTACCTCCCGCCGGACCGAGCAGGACGGTTCGCATCCATGCAAAAAAGAATGATTGAATTCATCCGTGCCCTGCGTGCCGCCGGTCTGCGTGTCTCCCTGGCGGAAAGCCAAGATGCCATGTTCGCGGTAGATCATACCGGCGTGAGGAGTCGGGCAACCTTCAAGAGTACGATGAAAGCGACGCTGGTCAAGAATCAGCGTGATCAGCCGATTTTTGATTATTTCTTTCCGCTTTTCTTCTCCAACAATAAACCGCCGTTGCAGAATATCCTCGAGCAAATGACAGAAGACCAGCAGGCGCTTCTGCAAGAAGCAATGCGTTCGCTGATGGGCGAGTTGGACGCGCTGCGCGATCTCTTGGGACGTTTGCTGGAGGGGCGCGAATTCGGCGGTGAAGAGTTGCAGCGGCTGGGCGACATGTCCGGTTTGCCGCAAGGCGATGAGATGTATATGCGTTCCTGGTTCGAACGGCGCATGAACCGGCAGGCGGGCTTGACGCAGTTGGAACGCATGCTTGAAGACTTGCTGGAAGAACTGGCGGCGCTGGGCATGAGCGAAGAAGCGCTGGCGGACTTGGAGGAGATGCTGCGCGAGAATATGGCTGGCTTGTCCGAGCAGATCTCTCAGTATGTTGGCGCGACATTGGCGGAGCAGATGGCTGAACAGGAACCGCGAGAACGGCCGGACCTGCTGGATGTGCCTTTGCAGCGTCTAAGCAGCGGCGATATTGAAGACCTGCGCGATGAGGTGCGGCGATTGGCGGCTCGCCTGCGGACGCGGGCGGCCCTTCGGCAAAAGCGCGCCAAGACCGGGAATTTCGATCCGCGCAAGACTATCCGCAAGAATATGCGTTACGGCGGCGTACCGATGGAAGCGCAGTTCCGCAAGCGGCACAAGAAACCGAGCTTGATCCTCCTGTGCGACCTCAGCACATCAATGCGATACGCTGTCGAGTTTCTGCTCACTCTGGTGTATGAACTGAGCGACCAGGTGCGGCGAACGCATAGCTTCATCTTCATCCATGACCTGGTTGATGTCAGCACGACTCTTGCTGAACTGCCGCCGCGCGAGGCGGTCGCTCGCATTATGGCGGAGAATCCGCCGGGCTATTACAGCACTGATTTGGGCAACAGTCTCAACAGCTTTCAAAAGGAACACATGCACTTGGTAGACAGCCGCAGCACTATTCTGTTCTTCGGCGATGGGCGCAACAACTACAACGACCCGCGGCTGGACATCGCGCAGGAGATGCAGCGGAAGGGTCGGCGCCTAATCTGGTTCTGCCCGGAATCACGGCGGCAATGGGGCAGCGGCGATAGCGACATGTGGGAATACAGCATGTATGCGGACAAGGTCTTCCTGGTCAACAACCTGCGCCAACTGGCTGACGCGGTTGATCAACTGCTGGCGGATGGCTAGGCGCTAGGGCCGTTCTTTAACCTCCGCGTGTTATACTGTGTCACACAGAGGGAACTGGTCGAGGTTAGACATGGCAATCCAAATCGAGCATGCGATGACTGTCACGGACTATATTGAGTGGGAAGCGCGCCAAGAACTCAAACATGAATACATTGATGGAGCAATCATTGAAGTGAGCGGCGGTACAGGCAATCATAGCAAAATCATGGTCAACATCAGCGCGGTCATTTATAATCAAATTGACCATTCCAATTGCGTCGTCCACAGCAGCGAGATGCGCGTAAAAGTAAGCGATACTCGTTATGTCTATCCCGATCTCAGCGCATTGTGCGGCGAGGAAGTTTACGAGGACGAGAGCGAAGTCACGCTGCTCAATCCGGTTTTTGTGGTCGAAGTAACCTCGCCGTCTTCCGCGACTTACGACCGCGTCGACAAACTCGGATTCTATCTCGATGTACCCTCAATTGAGGCTTATCTCATTGTCGACCAGGATCGCCTCCGCGCCGATCTTTATACCCGCGCCGAAGAAGGCTGGTACGTCCGCGTATTCAACCAGCCCGAAGCTGTCATTCCGCTTGATGCGCTGAACTGTGAACTCTCGCTCGCGCAGGTCTACCGCGGCATCCAACTAGCCGAGGCGGTCGATTAGCCGCTCGCCGATGGCCCAGGCAAGTAATGTGATACACTGGGAGCGGATGCAGGCATTTACCGCGAAGCCAGCCAAATGGCCGAATTATCAACGATACGCAGTTTAGAAGATATCCGTCGTCTGCGTCCGCAGATAATGGAGCTTGCGCGCCAATGCCGCGCGCGCAAGGTTTCCGTCTTTGGCTCCTGCGTGCGGAGGGAGATGCATGCGGATAGCGATATCGATTTCCTGGTCGATTTTGAAAGCAAGTACAGTTTGCTTGATCATGCCCGGTTGATTTACAGCTTGGAAGACTTGCTAGGTCGCAAGGTGGATGTGGTCCCGCGTCGTGCGCTGCGCGAAGAGCTGAAACCTTATGTTCTAAAGGAAGTTCAGCCATTGTGAGCAGAAGCCAGCGCGTATTCTGTAGCGATATACTCGAATACATCCAGCGAATCGAAACGTATACAGAGGCTGGCTACGAAGTATTCGCGCACTCGAAATTGCGCCAAGATGCGGTCATACGTTGCTTCACCGTCATTGGCGAAGCGGTAAAGCAACTGAGTGAAGAACTAATCGCAACGCAGCCACATGTCGATTGGCGCGGCTTTGCTGGCTTTCGCGACATTCTAGTCCATCATATCACACTACTGAGATCGACGTCGCCTGGACTGTGGTTCAAGAAGACCTGCCAGCTTTGAAAGCGGCAATCTCCTCAATGCTCTCTTCACTGGACAAGCCGGCCCCAGCGAGCGACACAATCGCTTAAGCCGCGCCTACTTCAAATCCCGTCGGTGCCAGTCATCGCTGAATAAGTTGAAGTCCGTCTCCCGCTGCGGGTATTCGGCGATGATGTCCTCATCAATCTCGACGCCCAAACCGGGCTTCTCCGGCAGAGAGAAATAGCCATCGACCACTTCCGGCACGCCAATGCCAGCTGCCTTTACTGGCGGATCGGCAAAATCGTTGAAATACTCTTGAATCTTGAAGTTGGGCGTTGTCGCCGCCACCGCCAGCGACGCCATCGTCGAGCAGGGCCCGCCGACATTATGCGGCGCCACCAGCACATAATACATCTCCGCCGTGCCAGCCAGTTTCTTCATGTTCATGATGCCGCCGAAGTGCGTGATATCCGTTTGGATGATGTCGGCCGCGCCCAGTTCAAACAGCTCGCGATACTCGTAAGGCGTATGGATGCGTTCGCCGGTCGCCACCGGGATGCCCAGGGCCAGCGCCACCTCGCGCACATCACGCAGGGCGCGCAGGTTCTCGGGCGGGACCGGTTCCTCCACCCAGGCGGGGCGGAACTCAGCCAGGTCGCGGATGATCTCGGCCGCGGTGACCGGATTGAAGCGTCCGTGCATCTCGATCAGCAACTCGACATCGGGACCGACGGCATCGTAGACTGCTTCCACCAAGGCAATCGATAGCAGCTTTTCCTCGCGCGTGAATTCATAGAAGCCGCTGCCGAAGGGATCGAATTTCAGGGCGCGGTAGCCCTTGTCGATGACCTCCTTCGCCGCCGCATGCCAGGCTTCCGGAGTCCGCTCGACGCGATACCAGCCGTTGGCGTAGGCTTTGATCTCCTCGCGCATGGCACCGCCCAGCAGCCGATAGACAGGTTGCCCCAGCGCCTTGCCGATGATGTCCCAACAGGCGATCTCGAGCAGGGCGATGCCGGTCA
>WTGB01000166.1 GCA_011523735.1 Chloroflexota bacterium | reverse complement strand
AGCCGAGGTAAGTTTCCGACACGTTGACGGGCGGGCCATTCACCATGTTGCAAGCAGCCTGACCGCCAGCGCCATAGAGCTGCCCGGCAATGATATTGCGATCGATGGCCAGAGACAAGGCGTCAGCAACTTCCGGGATCGTCAGGAAGGGATGGTCGTTTGAGCCATCTGCCATCCAGACGGAGCGATTCGGATTATCGGGGCTGACGTCAGCCTGGTTCAGCATCAGGCGCTCGACCGAGGAGGCGAAGGCGACCACGACGGTGCCGTTGCCAGCCGCTTCCATGCCACTCAATACGGCCGGCGAGATCTGCAAGTTCCAGGCATAATCCGCTTCACCCGTTTCCAATACAGCGCGCGCGGCCGATTCGGCATCGCCGCCGCCCTTGAAGACAACACGATCGAAGTGTGGCTTGCCCTCTTCGCGATAATTCGGATTGGCGACATAGGTGACCACATCGTTGGGACGGAATTCGTCAACCATGAAGGGACCGGTGCCAATCGGCGCGAAATTCTGGTCGGTGCAGGCGGACATCATGGCGCCCATGCAATCGGCGAATTGCGCCTTCTGCAAAATCGGCGCGGATTGCGATACGAAGGGATCATAGGGATTGGGCTTGGGCACACCGAAGGTGATCTTGATCTGGTTGCCGCCGATGTCTTCCATGCTGACCACATCATTGTAGAAATGCTTGGTCGAGCAGCCACCCTCTTCATGTGTGCAATATTCCCAAGTGAAGATCAAGTCATCGACTGTGAGCGGCGTTCCATCGGACCAGACCACGCCATCCTTAAGCTTCCAGGTGATAGTCGTCAAGTCTTCGGATACGCCACCATTTTCCAGCGTCGGAATGGATTCCGCCAAGTCGGGCACCATGGTGCCGTCCGGGGCGATGCTGGCGAGCGGCTCGAGGATTAGCGCCGCCGCGTCAAAGTCTTTGGTGCCGCCGGAGAGGTACGGATTCAGGATCGAAACCGCCTGCCAATACAGAATAGTGACTTCGCTGGTGTCTTGCGCGATGGCAGCGCCGCCGAAAAGCGTACTGATTATGAACAAGACAGCTAATACAGAAAGTTTAAGACGCATAATGTTCCCTCACTGATAGTGAACCAAAGGCGAATAATCGAATTCGCAAGGAAGATTATACACGCAGATGGCCAGAAATGACAAATCTAATCTTGATTCGATTATTTTCGGAGCGATATTAACGCTGGCGAAACGGGGCGGCTTAGGATGTAGGTGGGCGCCGCAGCAGATTGATCAAGATCGCCAGGATGACTTTGATCATGTAATAGACCGAGCGCAGCGGCGTGATCGACGACTGCCCGTGAAGGCGCGCGGTCATTGTCACAGGAACTTCCATTTGCCGCAGGCCCCCCCGATGCAGAATGACGATGGCTTCGGGCTCGGGATAATCATGCGGATAGAATTGGGCGAGCAGCTTGATGGCTTTGCGGTTGTAGGCAGAGCAGCCGGAGGTCGGGTCGGTCACGCGTTGGCTCACGATGATGGATAGCAGGCGGGCCAGGATCCCGCTGCCCAAGCGCCGCAGCCGGGGTGTGCCATAGTCGCCGCGGGCGCTGATAAAACGCGAGCCGATAACCACATCGACAGCGTGAGCTTCCAGGCAGTCCAGCAAAACGCGGTTGTTTTCAGGCGCATGCTGGCCATCGCCATCGTTGCGCAGGACAATATCGTAGTCGCGGGTCGCGGCAAACTGAAAGCCGGCTTGCACAGCCGCGCCGATACCCACGTTGAATGGCAACTCAAGCACGCGAGCGCCGGCCGCCTGCGCTGCCGCGGCGGTATCGTCGGCGGAGCCATCGTTCACGACAAGGACATCAGCCTGGGGCAATTGGGCGCGGATATCCCTCACCGTTCGGGCGATGTTTAGCCCTTCGTTATAGGCGGGCAGAATGACCAGGATTGGTCTCAAAATTCGCTGACCTCCTTTCCGACGATAGTAATCGATGAGCGCGCAAGTGGAAAGACAAGGCTAGCTGCGCTTGCCCAACATCATAGATACACGATAGCGTTGGGAGTTATTGATTTGACCGTGAAAGCTGGTGTAAGATTTTAAGAGAGAAGCAATATTCAAGGCACGCTCGCCCCGGCAGCGAGACCTGAGCAATCAGCCGACAGAAAGATATCCATGAGAGATCGAGTGGCGCTAAGCGCAGGGATTGGCAATTTCCACGATTGCGTCCAATTGGCTTGCCAGCGCGGTTTGGGCATCGAGCTTATGGCTTTCTCCTTGCCGCAAGTGCTCGATAGTGAATGGCGCGCCCTACACAAGGAATATAAAGCCGCGCTGGCAGATGTGGCGGGACCGCTGACCATGCACGGACCCTTTATGGATCTGGTCTCAGGCAGCCCTGACGAGCGGATTAATATGGTGACTTACGGGCGTTATGAGCATGTGATCCGCATTGCCGCGGGCTTGGGCGTCCAGCAGGTCGTATTCCACGCCAATTATATCGGCTTGCTGCACAACGATTTTTATCGCCAGGGCTGGCATCAGCGAAATGTTGATTTCTGGGGTCCGCTAGGGGATTATGCGAAAGCATACGATGTCGTCATCGCCATCGAAAACATGTGGGAATTTGATCCGACCATCATCAGCAATCTGCTGTGTGAACTTGACCACCCCTATTTGAAAGCCTGCATTGATGTCGGGCATGCTTATCTTTTCTCTGACCCCAATGTCGGCTTTGACGACTGGCTCGAGACGATGCGCCCCTGGATCATCGAACTGCATCTTAACAATAACAACGGCGTGATGGATGAGCACCACGGCTTTGATTGGGAGCAAGGCGTCCTCAAGTATGGTGAAATCCTGCCAAAGCTGCGCGCGCTGCCCAGGAATCCCGTGATGGTGCTGGAGATGGACCGCTTGGAGGATATGAAAAGCAGTTTGCGCTATTTCGAGCTGGACGCTGACGGCAGAGCCCGTGGCTAATACTCTTGTGCAATAGCATTGGGGCAGGGATTGGCAAAGCCCGGTTCACCCATCGCTGGCCGCTTCAGCTTCTGACCGCCCGACAAAGGTAGGATTGCATTGCGGGATGACCGTTTCAATATCGGCGGCAAACTGGCGGTAGCCGCCCTGGATGGCAAGCCGCAGCCCTGGCTCAAGATAGGCGAGCGCGCGGGAACAATTGCCCAGCAAAATCTGTGAGAAACCAGCCCAATAATAATGCTGCGGATTGACGCTGCCCAGTTCAATGGCCTTCTCGAATGACAGCGACGCATCTTCTATCGAGCCCAGCTTGTTTTGCATGTAACCCAGCCAGAACTGGCAATTCAAGTTTTCCGGATTAAAGTCGACGCAGTCTTGCAGGTAGCGCTGCGCCTGGGCCGGATTGCCATAAGCGCCCCAGTGGCCCTTGCCAGTGAGCAGCAGCGCCGCCTCATTGCGGGGGTTTGCCGCCAGCACATCGCTGAGGAAATCCAGCGCGACCTCATAATTGCGCAGATTGCTTTCGAGGATGGCGATATCCACCGCGAAGAGGTTCATATTGTCCGCCATGCTGTAGGCTGTCTGGAAATCTTCGCGGGCGCCGTCATAGTCGAAGCGATACTCCTGCCGGATGAGACCGCGGGCGCGATAGGCTTCGGCGCTGTCCGAATCGTCTTCCAGCAAAGCCTCCACCAGCGCTTCGCCGCGTTCCGCTTGCCCCAGGCTGAGATAGATCTCCGCCAGGTAGGCGCGCGCGCGGCTATGATCGGGATTGAGTTCCAAGGCGTGCAAGGCGCTGGCCAGCGCTTCCGTCGCCCGCAGGTCCCAATCCAGCGCCCAAGCCTGTATCGCCCAGCCGTCGGGATTGAAGGGATCGGCATTGATCGCGCGTTCGGCGAAGCTGATCGCCTCGGCATAGCGGCTGCTATTGATCAAGCCGAGGGCGATGCGGCGGAAGATCTCGACCGAATTCGGCAGGGAGGGGGCGATCTCTTGATAGAGTTCGGTCGCTGTGCCCAGCGCGCCCTGCCGCCAGTAGTTGTCCGCCTCAACTAGCTGATTGCGCGGATCAATGGTCGGCGTCGGCTCGGGCACAGACATAGTGGCCGCCTGGTCTTCTAGCTGGCGGATAACATCGTAAAGAGCCTCCTGCACGACCGGCGCGAAGACTTCTCTGTTGAGCAGGATGCCGATGCCGGCGCAGATCAGAGCGATCATCAGCAGATAGAACATGAGGCGGCGGCAACTGATGATGCTCCGCCTTTGGACGCCACGATATTTTTTGGGCGTTCGGATCTGCACCTGCCACCTCTGTCTGAGTTGTCTACATCCAGCTTATACCAGAACGCGATCAACGAAGCGGCCAAGGTCGGCCAGCAGAAAATCTGGCTCGCTGTCGATTAGACTGTCGCGCTCCGCATAGCCAGTGCAGACCGCAACGGCGATGGACTCAATGGCGCGCGCAGCCTGGATATCGGCGGGCGTATCGCCGATCACGATTATCTCCCTGCCATTGAGAGTCCGGCCGAGTTGGTCATTTGCCCGCTGCCGCGCGAGCCGGGTCAAATCCGCGCGATCGGGGGATTCATTGCCGAAGGCGCCAATAGGAAACCAACCGGGGTCGAAACCGGCCATTTCCAGCTTAATGATTGCGGTCTGCGAGGTGTTGCCGGTGACCAAGCCGATAAGCGCGTCGCCGCGCTCGCGCAAGGTATGCACGAGTTCCATAGCATGGGGGACAGGCGCGGCAGTGTAGGCAGGGCTAATCTCGCGCATGTGTCGAGCCATGACCGCTTCGTAGGTCCCCATCGCGCGTCCGATGTCGGACTTGGCATAGCCGTGGGGCGCCAGCAAATCAGCCAAGATTCCCCAGTCCGTTTTGCCGCCGAAGACGTGATTGTCGAGGTCGCCGGTCGTGCCGAAGCATTCGAGCATGGCGCGGCGTTTGGCTTCTCTTCCGATGCCGTGGCTGACTAACAGCGTGCCGTCTATATCGAAGAGGACGACTTTCACCCGTCACCTCCCAGCCCCCTCTCCCACAAGGGGCGAGGGGGAGCAGTGCGACGGATAGTGAACTGTGTTCGAGACATCTATTCGACGCCTTCCATGACGATGAAGGAGGCGTCAGCGGCGCCTTGGCGGAGTTTGATCGCCGCTTGGTATTCGGCGGAATTGTACATGCGGCGGGCGGCGTCGATGCTGTCGAACTTGAGCAGGACGATGCGTTCCGGCGCATCCGGGCCCTCGAGGACGACCTTTTCGCCACCGCGGATGACAAAGGCGCCGCCATACTTCTCCACGATGGCGGGCGTGAGTTTCATGTACTGCTGATACTGTTCCATGTCGGTCACGTTGGCGCGGACGATGAGGTATGCGGGCATGGCGGTCTCCTAGGCTGGCTTTCGCTCGGATGATACCGTTTATCGCCGTCTTGATGTAGGGTGACCAGCCGTTATAATTGAGGCGCGAGGGGGTGGATGTGTCCCGGTGGATGCCCCGGTCTTCAAAATCGGTGGGCGGTTGCGCAGAGCAGGCGCTGGTGGGTTCGACTCCCATGCACTCCCGTGAGTTTGACATTTCCTGAGATTTCTGATCGAATATGCGGGTCTGAGCGCGAGAGGGTGTTCTCGCGTTTTTTTGGATCTGATGTCTGGAGGTACTAGGATGCCCGCGTTTCGCAATGCAGTTGATATCGACATTTGGTCGGTGAGCAAACTCATGGATGCAGTTTCCAGCAGTCCAATCGGCAACAACAGAGTGACGATTCCGGAGTTTCAGCGGCGGCTAGTATGGAGCAAAGCTACACGTAAAGGTCTCATAGATTCGATAAGACTAGGCTATCCATTTGGATCAATTCTCATCTATGAGGATGTCGCTCGTGGCCAGTCTGCCGGTGACGGCAAACGGCATTATAACTTGATAGACGGATTGCAGCGTACTCAAGCGCTCAAGAGCTATGTCGAATATCAGAACGGCTACTTTACACGCGCAGACCTGGAAGATGATTTTGTTGATGCAGTAGCTGCGTACTTAGGCAAAGTAAGTGATGAATACAAGGACAGGATACGGCAGACCATCGTCGACTGGGTAAAGGGGAATAAAAGCTATGACGCGAGAGATGGCTGGCGAACAGAAAACCTCGTTGAGGCGCTGATTGAAAAGGTGCTCAGGTTTTCTTCAGACTCTAGCCTATATCGAGATATGTATTTTGAGTTAAATCGCAATCAAGACTTTATCCGACATTTGGGCGGTTTTTTGGACGAAGTAAGCAACGCAGTAAAGCTCGTACTTGAAGCGAAAATACCCGTTCTCATCTACAGTGGACCATCGTCTGAGCTTCCGACTGTGTTCGAGTTACTTAATTCCAAAGGAACTGTCCTAAGTCGTTACGAGATTTACGCTGCACAGTGGATTGAATACCGTCAGCAAATTATGAACGCCGAAGTTATCGATGCGATTTGGAAGAAGTATGAGACGCTAGAGGATGAAGGTTTCACGTTGGATGTCTCAGAAGAAGCGCCGGACGAAGAGTCGCGACGCAATCGACACTATACCCTCTTTGACTATCTTTTTGGCCTTGGACAGTACCTTGCTGACAAGTTTCCTCGGTTGTTCAAACCAGTCAAGGATGACCGGCCCAGTTCTGTCGGGTTCAACCTGATGACCGCTTGTCTGGGGTTACGTCTACAGGATATGGCCAACTTGCCGGAAGAAATCGGCGAGATGCCCTGGGAAGAATTGGAGCGCTGCTTGTTGGAAGCGACCCGCTTCATTGACAATATCCTCAAGCCCGTGCTTTCCAAGCCGCAGTACGGGCGCAAGCTGGGACCCATTTACCATAGCGAATTGATGATCATTTCAATGATTGCTACCGCATTTCAGGTGAAATACGGTAAACGCGATCTTTCAGAAAACGATGATTCGCGGGTTGATCGCCGAAAGCTAAAGCAGAATCTTCCGATGTTCTATCTGTACGAGATTCTTCATGATGACTGGCGAGGCTCGGGTGACAGCAAGCTATATGAGGCCGTCCGGAGCCTCCGATATATCGACAACACTCCGCCCACAAAACAGCGATGGGAGCAAGTGCTAGACGACTGGTATTACGACAGTCAAGTTAGCCTAGTGCATACGAAGGACGCGAAACGCCACATCCGAGATTCACGACCTGAGTATCTGTTGCTGAAATACATTTTTGTGGAGAGGATAGCGAGCGCGAAGTCCTATCATGTTGAGCACATCATACCGGTTGCACTTCTCCAATCGCACATGGTCGAAGGCGACGAGTGGCCGATAAATACAATCGGCAACCTCGCTTTGCTTGAGCAAGCAGGTGAGTTAAGGACGAATGTACATACGTTTGATGTACTGCTACAGGACAAGCGGCGGCGCGGGGAGATTTCCAAAGAGGAACAGGCTAGCCAGCTTCTTGAGTATGAGTGGCAATTGCAGTGTCCCGCTAGACTCTTGCCCAGTCCACTTACCAAGAGCAGCTTTGAAGGATTTCTGCTGGAACGATTTGAACTCCTCAAACGCGAGTTTTTAAGGGTCTGGCATGAATACATCCCGCCCGACCCGCAGAACTAACCCCGCCGCCACGGAATCAGCCGCCACAGAAGCCGCTGCGCGCGCAGGATCAGCAGGTAGCCCTGGGTCTCGCTGTGATTGTCGTTCTCGCGGCCGCCGCCACTGCGGAGATAATAACTCAGGTCGGCGATGGCTTCGTCATATTTGAACTGCGCCGCTCGGATGCGTCCGCGCGCTTCGTAAGCCGCTTTCAAGTCCGGATTCAGCTTCAGCGCCCGCGTCAAGTCCGTCTCAGCCTCAGCATAGCGGCGCCGCGCTTCATAAGCCAAAGCCCGATTGTAATGCGCCTCGTCATAATCCGGTTCGATGTGGATCGCCATCGTATAATCGTTGACCGCGCCCTCATCGTCGCGCCGCGCCCGCCTTATATTGCCGCGCGCGTTATAGGCTTCCGCCATATAGGGCTCGATTTTCAGCGCGCTGTTGACGCTTTCTTCCGCTTCATCCCATTTGCCCAGCGCGACTAATGCCTCCGCCCGGCACAGATAAACCGCCGCTAGATCTCCCAAGCCAAGCTTTATGGCGCTATCGAACATGGCGACTGCCCCTGGAAAGTCGCCTTTGTCAATCAGCTTCAAGCCGCTGTCGAAATAGTTGTCCTCAATCATCGCCAATGCCTGACCGCCTTCGCTGGAGCAACGGTCGTCCCGTTACTTTAGCGAAGATTATCGCCGCCTTTCAAGCGTCGAAGCGGGCATAGCCCTGCGATGGCATCTCACCCACCGCCGACTATTTGAAGTTTTCCCCGCCTCTGCTACGATGCTGCCTTGAGTTCCCGCACCTTATTCGGAGTTGGACGTTGGCGCGCCGCCTGCTCATTTTCCTGCTTATCTTGCAAGCCCTCACTCATCTATTTTGGCTGTCGCCCTCGGTGCATTCGGGCCAAATGGCGATTCCCTGGCTGATGAACAATGGCATGCGCCTCTTCGACGACATCCTGGAGCAGCACGCCCCCGGCAGTTCATTGCTTGGCGCGGCGGCGCAGCGCCTGCCACTCGACCCGGCACAGGCAATAAAGCTGCTCAACACGCTCCTGGTCATCGCGTTTACTCTGCTGATTTATCTGCTGGCGAAACGGCTGGCAGGCTCGGCGACGGCAGGCATCCTGGCGGCGCTGGTCTATGCCTGGTGGGAGCCGGTGTACGGAAACGTCATGCTGTATTTCGACACGCTTCTGGCGCTTTGCGTATTGGCTGCTTTGCTCACGTACTTCGCCAAACCGGAGCGACCTTCGACGCGACAGGTCATCCTGATTGGGCTGCTGATGGGCGCGGCCACTTTGTTCAAGCAGCATGCCTGGCTGGCGGCGGGTCTCATGTTTTTGTGGCTGATGCTGACTGACGGACGCCGGAAGATCGCGCTTGTTTATGCCGGGGCGGTTCTGCTGCTGCCGCTATTTCAGTGGGCGCTGCTTCTGGCAGAGGGTTCGCTGTCGAGCTACTTCTACTGGAATTGGACATTTAATCTGAGCGGCTTGATGGACGGCGTGCCGCTGGATGGCGACTTGTTTCGCAAGCTCTTGCTGGGCAACTTGCTGGTCTTCCCTTTCGCCCTGCTTGCCTGGACTGAAGCGGACCGGCGGCAGTTTCTGCTGGTATTGATGTGGCTGGCCAGTCTAAGCGTGCTCTATCCGCGCTTCGGCGAGATCCACGCGATGGGGCATCTGGCGCTTGCTTCGGTGATGTCCGGCATTGTACTGGCGCGGATGGGACCGATCCTCGCCGATTGGCGCAGTTGGGATGTGGCGCGGCTTGTATTGGCGGGTTTGGGCTTCGGCATTGGCCTCGGCTGGCTTTGGACGGGCGCGGCGATCTATTTGCATGTTCCGCTGGGACCGGGCGCGACGCTTGGCTATGACGAATTCTCCGAATTGGCCTCCGAGCTCAACGCGCGCAAGGAAGCCGGCGACACACTCTTCTTGCTGCCGGAGACGGATAGTAGTCCACAACTCCACCCGCTAACGCAGATGCCCCCGCCCGGCGTCTGGGTCAAAGGCTGGCACTGGTATTTCAGGGCTGAGGGCTTACTGGAGAGATTGAAAGGCGACTGGGCTGATGAACCGCCGACCTGGATCGTGGTCTTCCCTGATCTGATTCTTGCCGAGAATCGAGGCCTCCTGGAGCTGCTGGACATCGTCGATGAGCGTTATCAACAAGTGGCGGAGGTCGCTGACATCTATGGGCACGGCGCAGCCAAAATTTACCGGCTGGAATCTGCCCGCGAATGACAGGCGTAATGATTCAGCTTTCGCCGCGTGGCAAAGTTATTTACCAATTCTTGAGTCTGACTGTCTTTTTGGTTCTGCTCTACGGGATCGGTTTCTCGCTGTCCGCGCTAAGTCAGTTGCCGGTCCCGCCTTTGGCTGGGTTGTTTTCCGCCGTTGCCAGCCAGCGATTCACGGCGCAAATCTTCAAATTATTATGTCTCACCGGCTTTATCAGCGCCGGCATCATGATGGCTCAAGAGAGCTTGAGCGACAAAGCGATCATCCGGATGCTGCGCGGATGGGTCGTCGTGGTCGCGCTTACCGCGGTAGTCAGCCCCTTCGAGTATGATCCGCTGCTGGACACTGGCATCGCGCTGGCGCTGCTGGTATTGCTGGCTTGGAGCCTGCGAGCCGTCGCCAGCTCAAGCTTCCTGCGCGTCTGGCGACTCGGCATGTTTCTGATCGCCATTTCTCTGCCAGCGGCGCATTTCGCGACCAGCGGCGCTGCTGAAGCAATAGCCGCCTTTCAAGTTCAAGCGGCTTTCCCGCTTTGCGCCTTGAGCACGGTCTTCTGGCTGATGCCGCGTTATAGCTCGGTCGGAGGCGAATCGGCAGGGGGGAGCTTACGGATCGTGGCGGTACTGCTATGCCTTGGCGGGAGCCTGATTAGCCTGGGGCGCTTGGGATTGACCGGAATTATCGGACTGAGCGCGGCGCCGCTGATCGTGCTCTGTTACATAATCCTCGGGAGTCATTTGGCGCGGTCTCTGAGAAACCGCAACGAGAACAATTCTCTCGCGCCGCACTGGATCGCGCTGGCGACGCTCTGCTGGGTTGCGGGCGGTTTTCTCGGCGGCATCAGCGTCCAGAATGGCGTCAGCCGAGCGATGCGTGGCACGGATATGTCAGCGGCGCAAGATTGGCTCGGCGGCTGGGTCATCGTGGCTGTCGCGCTGGCTTTCATCAATGAGGCGGCGAGGTCGCTGCGAGGCGACAACCGGCGGGTGACGGGCTACCTACCGCTCTGGCTGATTGCCTTTGGCATGAGCCTGTCGTTCATTGCGCAACTATGCCGCGGCGTCGCTCAATTCTATCTGCGCGAATTCGGGAGCGATGCCTCAGTCAGCGAGGCGGAACTGCTGCTACCGATCACTGTCGTTTGGGTCATTTGCCTGCTCGCCATAGTGGTGGGCGTCGTCGTCTACACTCTGGGCTACTTTTTGCGTCGTCCGGAAATCCGTGTTGTCGAGCGCTAGTCCTCCGCGCCCGGCATAAAGGGCGCCATCAGCACGCCGGCATAAGCGATGAGCAGCCAGGCGGCGAAGCTGCCCGCGGCCTCAGCCGGCATATTGGGGAAGACCCATGCAAAGAGCTGCGTGACAAATGCGTCCAGTAACATGCCCGAGATGACCAGGAGGGCGGCGGCTTCAAAACGTTGCGAACGCGACAGCTTTTGCCAGCGAAACAGGGCATTTGCCAGCGCCAGCATCGCCGCAAATGTCAGCGGCCACAGAAGCCGCAAGTACGCGGCTTCCTCATACAGGAAAATTATGTGACCGAAAGCGCGAAAGACAATCGTCGCGAGCAGCCAGATTACAAACCCGAGGCCGAAGAAGAGCTTTCTATTCAACCTGCTTGCACCTCCGAAAATTGCTAGACACCCAGGCGCTCGCGGATCCAATCCAGGCGCGGATAACCCAATGCCTCCCACTGACGCAAGGCCGCCTCCACATCGTAGGGAACAGCCCGCAACTGAACCTCCAGCGCGCCCTCAGACCATTCCAGCAGCGCCCATTCCGCCAAGCCCGGATTGCCGAACGACAGCCCAACGCTGCCCGGGTTGATGACGCGCCAGCCGGCAACTTCACGATCCATCGCCAGGTGCGTATGGCCGCAGAGCGCCAGCCGACCTTGACGATCAAGCAGGGCGTCGGCCGCCTCTTCCTCAGCGCTATCGGGTCGCAGAGACATCGCTTCATCGTCGCCGGGGGTGGCGTGGAAGGCGATGACCGTGCCATAGCCCTCGACAGAATGACGCAGCTCGCGTCCAATGATCTTGCTCAAGAATTGGTAAACTTCCCAATTCAATTGCGTCAGATTCCAGGCGTAAATCGCATTCGCGCTGAGGACCTGCGAACGATAAGCAGCGAAATCGGCTTCTTCCTGTGGCCGGGAAAAGGGCAAACGCTCGCCAGTGACCAGATAGCGATCGGTATTGCCGCCGATGATCTTGAACTTCTCCTCGCCCAATTCTTCGCGCAGGGACAGCAATCGTCCGATACACTCCTGCGGCTGCCCACCCAGAGCGGCTAAATCGCCCAAACACCAGACCAGGTCGACGGCGCCAGCGCCTTCGATGTCGTCCAGCGCCGCTTCCAATGCGGGCAAGTTGCCGTGAATATCGCCGAATGCTGCTAGTCTCATAAGCGTACTCGACTCCTTGGTGTATGATGATGCCTGAGTGTAACATGGCTGCGCGATGGTCACATGTCGCATTTTTGTTTGATAAACTGTCGTCTGCTTGGGCAAAAGATGTGTTATTTGCCTGAGCGTGGGGGATCTTTTCGCCGGTTAAGCGCCGAGCGGCCTTGACCTGCGAGTTCAAACCATGTCACGAGCATTGCAGTTTCCAGAGTCGATTACGAAAAGAGCGGGGCATATCTTGCATGATGCCAAGCATTGGCGCTCCCTGCCCTATCACTGGCTCCTGCCGCTGACTTTCTTTTGCGTCGGTTTGCTTTACCTGTATGCGTCGCCGAATTTTGAAGCCTCCGATACAGAGCGGCATGTGGGCCTCATCAAGTGGATTGCCGACAATGGCGAGCTGCCAATCCAGTCCCCGGCAAAAGACACGCTCTATAGACAGGAGGCCAGTCAGCCGCCTCTGTACTATATCGCCATGGCAACACTTTGGCGGTTTATGGATACATCCGATTTTGAAGCTTATTATCAGCCGAACCCGTTGGTTATCGTTGGCGTTCCGGGGCGGCTGGGAAACCGCAATCTAGTTTTTTATCGCCAACCGTATCCGCCCGATTTGCAAGGCACTTCTCTCGCTCTCTATGTTATTCGCATCCTGACCTTGGGGATGGGAGCGGTGACGGTCTACGCGGTCTATCAATCCGCGCGCGTGGTCATGCCGGATCGCATCGACTTCGCCGTCCTGGCGACCTCTCTGACGGCATTCAATCCGATGTTTATCTTTATCAACACATCGGTCAGCAATGATCCGCTGGTCTCGATGCTGACGGCGCTTATCTGCTGGCAGATGCTTTTGCTGCTGCGCGATGGCTTTGATCTTCGGCGCAGCTTGATTCTGGCGCTCCTCGTCTCGCTAGCATCGCTGGCGAAATTGAACGGCTTGGTAGTCGGCGCGGTCGCGGCGCTTGCCGGATTCTACGTTTTCATGCGCAGTCGGGACAAGCGCGGCTTCATCACGCTTGGCGTCCTGATGTTGGCTTTCTGGCTCGTCATTGCCGGCTGGTGGTTCGCCCGCAATCTCCTGCTCTATGGCGAACTCTTCGGCACAGGCGCCATGCTGGATAATTTCGGCCGACGCTCACTCTCGCTGCAGCGGCTGCTTTTTGAAGAGTTTGAAGGGCTGCGCGTCAGTTACTGGGCGCTTTTCGGCGCATTCAGCATCCTGACTCATCAGTTCTTCTATTGGGCGATGGACTTGTTGAGTTTTTTGGGCGGGGCTGGGCTATTACTGCATATAGCCCGCAGCCGCTGGCAACCGTTCGCGCTGGCCGTCGTCTTCCTGTTGGGCATCGCGCTGGCTCTCGGCGGCGCCATGCTGATATGGTGGTCGCTGCAGACATCCGCCAGCACGGGAAGGCTGCTATTCCCCTATATCACATCAATCAGCATATTGCTGGCGCTGGGCTTGCATGCCCTGCGGATCCCCGCCCTAGTGGTCGCCGTCCCGATGTTCGCCTTCGCCGCTATCTCACCTATTGCGTATATCATGCCGCAATACGATCATCCGCCGCAGGTCTTGGAAATTCCAGAATCCGCCACAAGCTCCTATGCGCAATGGGAGGATATCGCGCTGGTCGGATATGAAATCCCGCCAGCGCGCCGCTGGTCGGCGGGGGACGAGATCCCGCTCACGCTGTATTGGCAGCCACGCGCCCAATCAAGCGAATTGCAGGCGCTCTTCATCACCTTGACCAATGGCGATGGCGAGGCGATAGCGACCATAGACAGCTTTCCCGGCTGGGGCGCCTTGCCCACTACCTGGTGGGAGCCGGAGACTATCTACCGCGACGACTATAGCTTGCAGATTCCGTCAGATGCCAAGGACTTCTCATCGGTACAGCTGCACATCGGCTGGTATGACTGGACTGACGGGAAAGACATCAGGCCGATGTTGGAGACGGGCGAGGAATTGGCCGCTTTCATACTGCCCGCAGGCGCCCTTGTCGCTGGCGAAACCCAGCAAACGCTGGGCGGCGAATCGACCCGGAACGGCGCCATCTTCGGCGATGCGCTCCAACTCAATGCCTATCAGTTTAGCGGGGGCAATACTCTGGAGCTCGAATGGCAGGTCCTGCACGCGATCAGCGGCGATTTGCGCGTCTTCGCCATCGTCCTCAGCCAGCCCTATCAAGCCGGCGCCGATTTTGAAGTCATACTGCAAGATGACCATTCCCCTCCGGTTCCGCCAGAATTCCTCAATACCGGCGAGACATTTATCACCCGGCATGTATTCACGCTACCGGCCGATTATAACCGCGAGCACGGCATCTATGTCGGCTGGTATAACGAAGCGCTTGGTCTGCGCCTAGAAGCGCCGTATCCTGAGAATATGCTGCCGCTGGAGGGCATAGACTTCCATGGTTAATGCTGCCGAACGCTGGCGCAGGCTCCGCCCTCTGATACTCTTCGCAGTCTTCCTCCTCGCCATGAAACTCGTCTATTTCGCGGCGATTAGCGAAGGCGAGCCCTCCGCTATCAGTGACGATCCCGAAGGGCTGCGCATTGAGTTCAGCGTCGATCAGTCCGCGCTGCTGGTCCTGGAACACTGTGTGAGCGGGCAATGGGAGGTAGTGGGCGACGCCGACGAGATCCGCGTCAATGGCAAGGATTGGGACGCGCCGCCAGCGGGGCAGTATCGCCTCTGCAATGTCGAGGATCCCACACCGACGCTTGAGGTACGGCTGCCATCCACCGCCATCGCGTATTATCGGCTTGATGTGCCGGTGATATTCGGCGACGGATTACACGTCGCTCTTGGAATCGCCCTGGCATTCTGCGGCTCGTATATTATCGGAGTGACAGATTGGCCGCAGCGGAATCTCCTGCTTCTGGTCGCCGCCACTCACGCTGGCATGGCGCTGCACCTGCAACTGACCACAAATCTGAGCATTGAACACAGCCATCATTGGGGGCATTCGCTGCATACGCTGCCGCTGGCCGACTTGCAGCACAACCTCTGGGAGACCTTTCTATACCTGCACAATCAGCCGCCGCTGTTTAGCATATACGGCTTGACGCTCGATCTTCTGCTTGGGGAATCGCTTCCGGCAGGCATGTACATCGCGCAGGTTATATGCGGCATACTCATGTGCCTGATGACCTATGTCATGCTTTGGCAGTACAGCAAAAACAAAAACCTGGTTTTGTTCAGCTCTCTGCTTTTGGCGCTCAATCCGAGTTATTTCCTCTACGAAGCGCTCGGTCTTTATACGATGCTTTCCGCCTTTTTTGTCATGGCCGCCGCTTTCTGCCTCGTTATATATCAAAACGGCAGACAGAACCGCTATCTCTACCTCTTCGTACTTTGTATAAATCTCTTAATACTGGTGCGAAGCGTCTATCACGTTGCGTTGTTGATCCCGGCGCTCTTGCTCGTCACTATCCTTTGCGAACGTGATGCCAGGCGCGTCCTCATCGGCAGCCTGCTGATTTGTCTGCTGTCCTTCGGCTGGTACGGGAAAAACCTGTTGGTCAATGGTTCTTTCTCGTCAAGCAGTTGGCTGGGTATGAGCCTGTGGAAAGTGGCTCGCTACGATTACGACGCGGAGGAATTGGTGGATCTGTTCAAGCAGGACATCTTGACCAATCGTATGGTGATCTGGTTCCGCACTTACGAAGCGCCTTCCTATTACCCCGGCTTCGACCCAATTGACAATGGCGTTCGCGTACTGTCCGGCAATAATTCCAACAACGCCGTATATCCTCAGATCACAGCGCTGTATATGGAAAACGCCCTGCGGCTGATTCGCCATGATCCCTGGCGCTATTTGCGGGGAGCTATACGCGCTTACGGCTATTATTCCTGCCCCTCGTCAACCTGGGAGGCGCTTTTCAAAAACTCAGCCGCTTTGCCAGCCAGCCAGCGCGCAGCCAGCCATCGCCTGTTTCACGCGCGTGGCGCGGCGGAGGAATTGGCGGGGATCCTGGGCATGTCTTGGGAAGACTACGGCGTATGCTCGAACCTGTACTTCTTCATGCCCCTCTTGGGTCTGGCGCTGCCGGTTTATCTGCTGGCGCGCTGCCGCGGACGCTGGGCTTGCTGGCGCGGGCGGATCCAGCGAGACAGTGCACTCGTCTTCATCTGGGGCATCATCTGTTATACCGCGCTGGCCAGCAACCTCTTTGAAACGCCTGAAAACGCCCGCTACAAGTTCATGATAGAGATCCCGCTCTTCGTTCTGATGGCCATCATCGGCTGGCGCAGCCTGAAGCCCTGGCAAGCCAAGTGGCGACGAATAAGCGAAGCCGGCAAGGTCCTTTTCCGCCGCGGGTAAGACAATCTCAGCCGAGCGCGTCAGTACGACAGGAAGTTGACAGATCCCGCGGGGAGCGTTATGCTCGCGGGCAGAAAGTCACAAATGGAGTTATGATGTCGCATCGCAGTTGTTGTTGCTGTTGTCAGAAGACGGGAGCTTCGTCCGCCTGAGATAACAGCCAAAAGCAGCCGAGACTGATTTTCCGGGTCAACTGGCAAAGGCGCGCGAGGCACCGACGAGCGGAAGCCGAGGCGAAGCGCCCCTGAGCAAGTTGACTTTTTTGTTGGGGAGCATGTAGATTCAACATGACGATCACAGCGGAATACGAGGCGGAAACGCTGACCGAGACCGATGACCAATCGCGGGATATTGAGCGGCAGATAGGCAATACGCCGCTGCTCAGCTTCCGCCGCGTCACGCAGACGCTCCCGCCGTCCGTGCGCATCTTCGCCAAAGCCGAATGGCAGAACCCAGGCGGCAGCGTCAAAGATAGAGCCGCCTACTATATCATTCGCGGCGCCGAAGCCGATGGCTCTCTGCGCCCGGGCAAAACCATCCTCGATAGCACCAGCGGCAACACCGGCATCGCCTATGCCATGATCGCCGCCGCCAAAGGCTATCGCGTCAAACTCTTGCTGCCGGAAAACGTCAGCCCGGAGCGGGTGGCGATACTGCGGGCCTACGATGTCGATCTCGTCTTCACCGACTCGCTCGAAGGCTCGGACGGGGCGCTGCAAGCCGTGCGAGAATTGGCGCTGCGAGAGCCGGAGCGCTACTTCTACGCGGATCAGTACAACAATCCCGCTAACGTTCGGGCGCATTATGAGGGCACGGGCGTCGAAGTTTGGCGGCAAACGCGGGGCAAAGCGACGCATTTCGTGGCCGGTCTGGGCACTTCGGGCACGCTGATGGGCACTGGACGGCGCCTCAAAGATTATGATCCCTCCGTGCAGATCGTCTCAGTCGAGCCGGATTCGCCCTTTCATGGCTTGGAGGGCTTGAAACACATGGATACCGCCATTCAGCCCGGCATCTTCCAAGGGAATTTCGCCGATGAGAGGCTCTCGGTGCGGACGGAAGAGGCGCATGCCATGGCGCTGCGGCTGGCGCGGGAAGAAGGTTATCTGGTCGGCATCAGTTCGGCTGCGGCGATGGTCGGCGCGCTGCGGGTGGCGGAGGCTCTCGCCGAGCGGGAGCAGCCCGGCACGGTCGTGACGCTGTTTCCCGATAATGCCTACAAGTATCTGAGCGAGGCTTTTTGGCGGGGATAGGCTTCTACAGCACACACATCTCCACAATCTGATTTCTCGCCGATACTATTCTGGAAAATGGTAAGCTAATGATGTTGTTTGCTTTCAACTGTGTCGGAAGCGAGAGATATGTCAATCCAAGAAGAACAAGAGCGGCTGCTTCAGAAGGAGTGGCGCGAAGAGATTATTCCCGGCTTAGGTAATCGACAGTGGATCACTGTATATCTTACACGGAAGAGAGACGATTGCGAGCATCTAGACTTGTATAGTGGACTTGTGCCAAATGAAAGAGTTGACATATCTATGAGCAGCGAGGATTGGGACATAAACGCTGACAATTGTTTGCCGCGCTTTCAATGGGAACTTGACAAACAGTCGATGATACGATTACCTGAGTATGATCGATTTGGCTGGCCCATAAACCGAGTTGAGCCTCTTATATTTGTGCGAACCTTTCACGGCCTGAGACCGAAATTCATAGAGATTTCAGAAGAATTCAGACATTTCCATAATCTTTTCAGTGGGTCCAACGACACCGTCTTCTGCAAGATAGACGAAATCGGTGACTCGATTCCAGTAATCAGAATTCACGAACACCAAGTGGAGATTCGAAGAAAGGAACTTCGGCAATTCTTGGCGGTAAAGAACATGTCTATGGCCTTGTACTTTGACAGACTTTGCTTCTCTTCTTTCGAACTCGCTGATCTAGGATTGTCTGAAACTTTCGAGACCGTATCAGGTGGGACGTTTATTTATCGGTTCACAATGTTTGGACATAAGTGGCAAGCGACGGAGTCGTACGAATCCTGGTCGCGCACTTGGGGAAAGACACTTTTGCGGGGAATTTCTATCGAAAAAGTTGGCGAATCACCATTTTACGATATCTTTGAACAGCAGTATGAGGATTTCAAAATTGGATTGGACCGCAACGACGAGCCAATAACTTTCACTTCGGATCCCGACAAGCTAGCGAATTTCTTCGGTAAGAATCCAGACGCACCTCAATTTCTTACGCCCGTTTTCTTTTACCGATCAGTACTCGACAAGTATTACACCGAATCTTCGAAATACACCGTCAGCGACGGTCACCTTTATTGCAGAGACCTGTGGTACTTGCCTATCGACAATAATCATCCTGATTTCGTAATTGCGTTCTTGGGTGATCTTGGGGACAAATTACCCTTCCGAGAACAGTCTCACTGGAAACATCACAATGCAATAGCGAAAGGCGGTCTGAGTGAAACAAGCTGGAGACGATGGTTTCAACAGGAAGGCGCATTACCATCGGACAGCGCCTGGCGATTTAGATATATGTATATGATGTTCGTAAGTGCCTGGTGCAAAAAGTATGGGTGGGATCTTTTCAAGCCCCTTAGGGTTACCGACACACATCACTTCAGCAAGCTTCGGCGTCCTCTAACAAGTGAGACGACCGAGTTTCATGAGATTGTGCTGTCGCTTTCGATTCTCCTTCAAGACAGCATTAATATAAAAGAGCTTCGAAAGCGCATTCCTGATTTTGAATCGAAGGATTCAGACGGTAAGGACAAGCGAAATATTCCGATACTTGGGGAATACTTGGAATCTGAAGGACTCAGAGGCGCAGTACAATACGTCGAATACCTGAGAATGCTGCAAATGCTGCGCTCAAACAGCGGCACTGTCCATAGACGTAACGAGAAGGAATATCAAAAAGCAGCCGCGTTTTTCTCGCTGGACGCAAAATCAACTGTGCAAGTCGCCGACGACATCTTCACTAAGCTGACCGAATTTCTAAACAGCCTGCGCGAACACTTCTGTCCGGACGAAACTGACTAACCCGCCCCATTCCGGTCATAATTGACAATCTTGTCCCACTCATCCGCCGTCGAGCGCGCCACAAAAGCCACTACCGGCTCGGTATCGCTCAAATTAAAGACTTCGTGCGGGATGCCCGGCTCAATGAAGATAAAATCGCCGGCGGTGTTATCCACCACTTGTTTGCAGCCCTCGCCATATTCATGCCGCACATCGCCCTCGAGGATGTAGAGCATCACCTCAAAGCCGACATGGATATGGGCATAGGCGACGCCGCCCGGCGGAATCGTGGCGACATTGATCGACAGTTCTTTGGCGTTGACATTCTTGCTCGACAAGCCGGTCTTGTAATGGATGCCGTTCCAATCGCGCTTCTTCCCGCCGCCGCGCAGGACGCTGATGCCATCAGCGCCTTCGACCAATGCTCGCAAGTCCTGGTGTTCGCTCATCGTTTACGTTCCGCTCTGCCTCCGATTGGCTAATCGGCGTCAGTATAGCTAAGATATGGTCTGCAATCCATAGGAAAGGAGCGGAGATGAGCGCCAGGATTGGCATATTGACTGTGTCCGACCGCGCCTATCGCGGCGTTTACGAAGATCTAGGCGGACCCGCGATTCAAGACTATCTGACGGAGGTGCTGACCAACCCCTGGGAGCCGGTGGCAATGGTTGTGCCCGACGAGTTCGAGCGGATCAAGGCGGGGCTGATAGAGATAGTGGATGAGGCCGGGTGCAGCCTGGTGGTGACGACTGGCGGCACGGGACCAGCCGTGCGCGACATCACCCCTGATGCCACCGAAGCCGTCTGCGAGAAGATGATGCCCGGCTTCGGCGAATTGATGCGCCAAGTCTCGCTTAACTATGTGCCGACGGCCATCCTCTCGCGGCAGACCGCCGGGATACGCGGCAAGGCGCTTATCGTCAATCTGCCGGGCAAGCCCAGCGCCATCCGCGATTGCCTGGACGCCGTCATGCCCGCCATTCCTTATTGCATCGACCTGATCGAGGGCGCCTACCTGACCACGGACGAGAGCAGGATTGTGGCTTTCCGACCCAAGAGCAAGTGAAAGAGGTAGCGAAACCATGAAGGCACTGATTACTGGCATAAGCGGGCGGGTCGGCGCCAACCTCGCCCATCAGCTGCAGCGGCGGGGCTATGACATCCGCGGGCTGGTCATGCCAAACGACCCGCAGGCGCATAAAGTCGCGCAGCTTGGCGTGGAAATCATCGAAGCCGATTTGGCCGATGCCGAGAGCGTTCGGGCGGCGGCCGATGGCGTGGATGTCATCCTCCATCAAGGGGCGCAGATACCGCAAGGGAAGGACCCGGCGGAGCGCATGCTCGATGTCAATACGCGCGCCACCCTCAGCCTGCTGGAAGGCGCGCTGGCATCATGCGTGCCGCTCAAGCGCTTTGTGCTGGCCAGCACGTACCAGACCTACAATCCCTTCATCACCAGCGATGTCACGTTCAGCGAAGAGACGCCGCAGGAGCCGATCGATATCTACGCGCTGACCAAGCTGCTTTCCGAGGAGATCTGCCTGAGTTATATGCGCGAGTACGGCACCCCGGTGACGATGCTGCGCTACTGTTCGATCAAGGCGGCCAACGAGGTGCTGGGCATGCTTAACCCGGCTTCACTGAACTACTTCATTGAACTGACGCTGGCAAAAAATCGCATCCCCTGGTTCGACGCCGAACATATCGACGAAACCAAGGCGATAATGAGCGATTTGATGCGGACGCCGGAGGCCGTCTGCGCCGTGACCGATGCGAAGGGCAAGCCCTGGATGGTGGTTGTCACCGATGTGCGCGATGTGGTCGCCGGCACCATACAAGCGCTGGAGAGCGACGCAGCGGTTGGCGAAGCCTTCAACATGACCGGCTGCCCGCCTGTCACCTACGCCCATGCCGCTCGTCTGATAGCGGATGCGACCGGGCGGCCCTACCGCGAGGTGACGATGCCGTTTTTCCGGGGGGCGCAAGCCTCGACCGAAAAGGCGCGCGCCATGCTGGGCTATGATCCGCAATACACGTTTGACAAAATGGTGGAGACGGCGCTGGCGTATGAGCGCGGGGAGATGATTGATCAGATACCAAATTAGGGGCGGCGCGGTTGGCAACCGGGGGGCGCGGACTGTGATTGCGGCGGGCGACTGACTGAGTCGCTTTTACAATCTTCTTTCTCTGTGGTCATCCCCCAAACTGCGGCAGCACATCCCGCGCCAGCAGTTCCAGATTCTCCATGTCATCCAGTTCCATCCACTGCAGCATGAAGCGCTCGACGCCGGCTTCGACCCGCGCGACTATTTGGTCAATCACTTCAGTCGCCGTGCCGACAATTATCGCGCCCGCGCTCAGGGCATCGTCACTGAGGCCGCTCTCATGCAGGAAGGCATCCAACTGCGCCTGCGTGGGCCGATAGATCACGCGGGTCATCAGCGAATACATCAGCGAGTCGGAGGCGCGGCCCTCTTCAGCCAAGTATTCCTCCATCAAGCCGCGGCGTTCCTTATAGGTCGCCAAGTTGAGGTAAACCGCGTTCCATTCGTCGGCGAAGCGGGCAGCCAAGGGCAGCGTCTTCTTGGGACCGTTGCCGCCGATAAGAATGGGCGGTCCGCCCGGGCGCGCCGGCCGCGGCAGCAGGATAGCGTCTTCCAGCTGGTAATGATAGCCTCGGTAGTCGCTCGGCGCGTCGCCGTGGAGCAACCGCCGCGTCAATTCCAGCGCTTCTTCCAGCATGCTGTAACGGGTGGAAAAGTCGTGGAAGGGGATGCCGAATTTGCTGTGTTCGCGCCCCTGCCAGCCAGCGCCCATGCCCAGCACCAGACGCCCGCCGCTGAGGTCATCGACCGCCGCCGCATAGCGCGCGTTCATGCTCGGATGGCGAAAAGTCACCGGCGCCACCAGCGGCCCAAACTCGATCCGGCTGGTATGCGTCGCCGCGTAAGCCAGCGATATCCACAGTTCCAGCGAATCCTTGTCCTCGCCCTGCGGGTTGGTGAAGTGGTCGCTGCGGAAGACGCATTGATAGCCGCAGTCCTCGGCCGTCCGCAGCAATCGCTTCCAGCGCGCCCAATTCAAGCCGTCCTGTCCTTCAATCATGATGCCGATTTGAGCCATATCCGTGTTCCTCTGTTATTTGCAGGATTCCATGCCGCTGCCGGCGCGCCTACGATGGTTCATGTCTGCGCCAAGCGCCATCGGAGAGGATCTCGCCGATAGCCATCAGCGCCGCCCGCACTTCCGCTTCGGAGTTGTAGAAATGCGGCGCAATGCGGATGCCCGCGTTAGGTCTGAAGTCGATCATGATGTCCCGCGCCAGCAGTTCTTGTGACACCTCCCAAGCATGCGGCGGATTGACCGTGACGGTGCCGGCCCGCCGCTCGGCATCACGCGGCGAGACCACATCGTAACCCAGTTCATCAGCCAGCTCGATGATGAGCGCGGTCAGGCGCATTGACTTGTCGCGGATCGCGCTTAGGCCGATCTCGGCGATGATGTCGACACCGGGCTGGACAGCGTGCAGGGAGGCGATGCCTGGCGTGCCGTTCATCAGGCGGTAGGCGTCTTCGCGCAGGTCCAGCTTCTCCACGTCAAAGGCGAAGGGGGCGCGGCTGGCGAACCAACCGGTCACTTTCGGATGCAGCGTTGGAAGCAGGTCGGGACGGACGTACATGAAGACTCCGCCTGGTCCGCCGCAAAGCCATTTGAGGACGCCGCCGATGTAATAATCGACATCCCAGGCGCTCACATCGACGGGGATGACGCCGACGCTGTGGTAGCCGTTGAAGAGCACCTGCGCGCCAACCCGATGCGCTTTTTCCGTGATGGCCTGCGCCGGCATGATGAAGGCGCTGCGGAAGAGGACATGCGAGGTGCTGACGAGGCGCGTCCGCTCGTCGATAGCGTCCAGCAGCTCGTCAATGTCGATGCTGATGCCGTCGCGGGAGCGTATGGTGTGAACGCGCATATGGCCGGGCAGCCAACTGCGCAGGGCATAGACATCGCTGGGGAAGTCGAGCTCGGTGATTACGACCTTGTCCCGCGCCCGGTCGTTGAAGTCCAAGCTCCCCAGCAGGATGCTGTTGGCGATACTGGCATTCTGATGCGCGAGCACGGAATCGGGAGGGGCGCCCATCAGGGGAGCGATCTTGTTCCCAACGGTCTGGGGCAGCTCGAACCAGCCGCTGCCCCAGGCGGCGACGCCCTGCTCCGCCCAGGTGTCGGCGTAGCTGTTGAGGCTGTCGTAGACGCCGCGGGGCATGGCGCCGAGAGAGTTGCTGATGAGATAGTTGCAGCGGCTGAGGATGGGGAATTCCTCGCGCCATTGCAAGAGGCTGTCAGTGGACATCAGGTTGCTTTCTGGTAATTGGTTTGGCGCTGCGCGGGATTATAGTCCGCGACAGTTCAAAATTGAACGGCTGTCGGGCAACTACGTCTTATTGATATATTTGGAAGGTATCCGGGAAGAGGCGCGGGAAACGATGGCGCCGCCAGTGGCAGAATTGCTGCCAGATTCTGGGGCTGGCTTGTTCCAGCCGCCGGTTCATCTCAGCGATTAGCAAGGTTTTATCGTCGGCGTCGACCCAGTTGTGGGCGATCATAGCGTCGATGAGCCGTCGGAGGTCATTCTTTGCCGCTCGCCGTTCCGCCCAGCCAAGTTTGGCGCGCGAACGCAGGCTAAAGAGGCGGTCCATGGACGCTTCCGGCGCTTCGCCCCAAAGGCGCTCCAGATTGCTGCGCTTTATTTTCCGCTCTTCCTCGTGTTCGATGTGAGCAGGCCGGCGGAACTTAGATTGATCATGTTTGCGAATGAGCAGCAGACAGTCGGGCAAGCCCGCGAATCTTATTGGCGTGTGGTGCAGCAAACGCGCGAGCAGGTCAAGGTCATCACAGATGCGTCTTCCCGGCTCGTAACCGCCGATGGCGTCCAAATAGTTTCGCCTGATCATGTGCGTGGGATGTAAGAATGCATAGCCCATGAACCAATACCACGCGACCAGAGCATGCTCCCTTTGCGCCTCGTGATTATAGAGCAAAGTGGTGAAATCATGGTTGAGGACATGCGCGCCAGCGCCGATTCCGCCGATATCGGGATGGGCGCGCAGGAAACCCACTTGTTTTTCCAGGCGCGGCGGCAAGCTGACATCATCGCAGTCCATTTGGGCGATTAATTTGCCTGTGGCATAGGCAATGGCGTGATTGCGCGCATCACCTCCGCCCATATTCCGCTCAAGCTGGAAGAAACGAACGCGGCTGTCGCGTTCTTCATAAGCCTGGACTATCACTGCCGAATCATCAGTTGAGCCATCGTCTACGACCAGCAACTCGAAATCGGTGAAGGTTTGCGCCAGGATGCTGTCGATGGCTTCGGCGAGATAGAGTTCGCCGTTATACACCGGCATGACAACAGAGACTAGTGGCATAGATTCTTCGCTTCCAGTCTTGAATGGAGCCTCATCAAAGCGCGCCTTATTGGTCGGATTGGAGTTGAAAATGATGCCTCCGCCAATAACAGAATTGTTGCCAGAGACGCGGGCTGGCTTGTTCCAGACGGCGATTCATTTCAGCAAGGAGCAAAGGTCTATCGTCGGAGTCAACCAAGTTGTGGGCGATCAATGACCCAATGAGCCGGCAGAGGTCTTTCTTGGCCGCTCGCCGCTCCGCCCAGTTGAGCTTGTGCTGGAAACGCAGCTTTTGGAAGCGGTGGACGGCGCCTGGCGGTATGCTGCCCCAGAGCCGCTGCAACACAGACCTTCTCAACTCGCGTTCTTCAGCATGGGCCTGCGTCGCTGAGGAAATAGTGACTGCCTTATCATGCCGGCGGTAGAGCATCAGGATGTCTGGCAAGTTAGCAAACTTGATTGGCGTATGCCAAAGCAGGCGCATTGAGAGATCGATATCTGGGCTCAAAATCCTTTCCGATGTGTGGCCGCCCACTTCGTTAATAAACTCGTACCGCGACATGATCGTGGCGCCGACGAAACTTCCGCCGAGAAACAGATTAAGTGTGATGAGCGCATGGTGTTGCGGCACGATGAAATCGAAGAGCGTCGCTGTCAGATTATGGTTTACAGCGCGACCGCAAGTGCCGACAGCGCCGATTTCCGGGTGCGCTTGCAAGAAGTTCACCTGTTTTTGAAAGCGCTGCGGCAGGTTAACATCATCGCAATCCGTGTAAGTTAGGTATGCGCCTTCCGCCGCGGCGAGGCCCGTATTCAATGCTGGACCTTGCCCCATATTCCGTTCGTGCTGAAAGGAACGGATACGGTCGTCCAATTTTTCGTAAGAGCGGATGATCTCTGCCGAGGCGTCTTGTGAGCCATCGTCCACGATGAGCAATTCGAAATCGGTGAAGGTTTGCGCCAGGATGCTTTCGATGGCTTCGGCGAGATAGAGTTCGCCGTTGTACACCGGCATGATGACTGACACTTGGGGGGTAGATTCATGTTTCATAGATCTGATATTCTACTCGGTTTGCCCGTCCTCTTGATACAGTTGCAACGTATCCGGGAACAGGCGCGGGAAACGATGGCGCCGCCAATGACAGAATTGCTGCCAGATGCGCGGGCTGGCTTGTTCCAAACGGCGATTCATTTCAGCAAGGAGCAAGGGTTTATCGTCGGACTCGACCCATTGCTGCTCGATCATTGACTCGATCAGCCGCTTTATGTCCCGCTTTGCCGCTCTCCGCTGCGCCCAGCTCAGTTTCTCAGGTCTACGCAATCGGTAGAATCGTTCCAGGGTCGCCTCCGGCGCTTCGTTCCAAAGGCTTTCCAGTACGCGCTTCCTTAAGTCCAGGTATGCAGCGTGTATTTTTGTGCCGGGGACTTTTCTCTTTGATTGACCATACTGGCGGTAAAGGTAGAGATTTTCAGGCAGATTGGAGAACTTGATTGGTGTTTTGTGGAGCAAACGCGCAAACAACTCAAGATCATCGACTGCGCGCCGGCCGGGTTCGTATCCTTCGACAGTGAGCAAGAACTCTCGCCGCAGCATGAGCGTAGCCCCCAAAAAACTTAAGCGGAAAAACCAATTCATAGCAATCAGAGCATGCTGCTGTGGGAAAGTATAATAATATAGCAGCGAGGACAAGTCATGGTTTACAAGCCGGGCGCAAGTACCGACAGCGCCGATTTCAGGATTGGATCGCAGAAAGGTCGCTTGCTTATCCAGACGCTCTGGCAGGCTGACATCGTCACAATCCATAAAGGTTATGTACCCGCCTTTCGCAGCGACAATGCCGCGGTTTCGCGCATCCGCCAAACCCATGTTCCGCGGGAGTTGGAAGAAACGAATGCGGCTGTCGCGCTCTTCGTAGGAGCGGATTATCGCTGCCGAATTGTCTTCCGAGCCGTCGTCCACGATGAGCAACTCGAAATCGGTGAAGGTTTGCGCCAGGATGCTGTCGATGGCTTCGCCGAGATAGAGTTCGCCGTTATACACCGGCATGATGACTGATATTAGCGGCATAAGATCGCTTCTGCTATTGCTGACATACCCTGGATGTTATCAGATCTTGTGACTTTTGACGAAAAGTGGCGATTATTGGCGCTGGAAATGGTGTCTGCGCCAGTGACAGAATTGCTGCCAGAGGCGCGGGCTGGCTTGTTCCAGTCGCCGGTTCACCTCGGCGATAAGCAGGGACCTGTCGTCGGGCTCGACCCAGTTGTGGGCGATCAGCGACTCAATGAGCCGACAAAGGTCATTCTTGGCTGCTCGTCGCTCCGCCCAGTTGAGCCTCTCTTGCATACGCAGACGTTGAAAACGCTCCACGGTCCCGGCTGGTCCTTCGCCCCAAAGCTGCTGAAGCATGCGCGCGCGCATCCGTCTTTCCTGCACGAGTCCACCACGTGTGCTGGCGGTGGAAAGGGCGCTGTCGTGCTTGCGATAGATATAGAGCCTCTCGGGCAGATTGGCGAATTTTATCGGCGTCTGCCAAAGCAGGCGCAAACTGAGCTCGAGATCTGGGCTTACTCGCGTTCCCGGTTTGTAGCCGCCAACCGCGGCGAGAAACTCGGAGCGAAACATGACAGTGGCGCCCACAAAACTCACGCCGAAAAACATATTCAAGGCGATAAGCGCATGCTGGGGCGGCACCATGAAGTCGAAGCTTGTCGTCGACAACTCGGCATTGATCACCCGGCAGCAAGTTCCGACCCCGTCGATATCGGGATGGGCGCGCAGGAAAGCGACTTGTTTCTCCAAGCGCGCTGGCAGGCTCACATCGTCGCAATCCATGTTAGTTATGTATGCGCCTGTGGCAGAAGCGAGGCCTCTGTTTCGCGCGTCGGCTTGCCCACGATTTTTCTCAAGTTGGAAGAAGCGAACACGGGGGTCGCGCTCCTCGTAGGAGCGGATTATCGCTGCCGAATTGTCTTCCGAGCGATCGTCCACGATGAGCAACTCGAAATCTGTGAAGGTTTGCGCCAAGATGCTGTCGATGGCTTCGGCGAGATAGAGTTCGCCGTTATACACCGGCATGATGACTGATATTAGCGGCATGAGCTCGCTTCTGCTATTGTTGACATCTCCTGGTTGTTATCCGATCTTGTGACTTTTGACGAAAAGTGGCGATTATTGGCGCTGGAAATGGTGTCTGCGCCAGTGACAGAATTGCTGCCAAAGGCGGGGGGTCGTTCCCTCCAATCGGCGGTTCATCTCCGCAAGAAGAAGCGGTTTGTCGCTAGTATGAACCAAGTTATGGACGATCAGAGATTCAATGAGTCGAGACATGTCATTCTTTGCCGCTCGTCGTTCTGCCCAGCCGAGCTTCTCTTGCATACGCAGGCGCAGAAAACGGTTCAAAGTCGCTTCCGGCGCCTCGCCCCAAAGCTGCTGGAGAATGCCCGCAAGGGTTTCCCGTCGCTGTGATTCCAATACTTCATTGCGGTTGTGGCTAAGCGAGCTTTCATGGCGACGATAAATATAAAGGAACTCAGGTATATTCGCGAGTCCGATCTGCCTATGCCAGAGCAGGCGCCAACACAAGTCTCTCTCTTCGCCCGCGCGTCTCCCGGGTTGGTAGCCGCCGACGGCCTTGATAAGCGCCGCACGTACCATGATCGTAGTAAAAATGAAACTCACGCCGACAAGCGTTGCAAATACAATGAGACAATGTTTCTCTGGCACTTTCAATTCGAAGAGCGGCGTCGACAAATCTTCACTTACAGCCCGTCCCCGGGCACCAACTACGCCGATTTCGGGATTGGCTCGCAGGAAGGCAACTTGCTTCTCCAGCCGCTCTGGCAGGCTGATGTCATCGCAGTCCATTATGGTTATGTATTCGCCGGCGGCTTCGGCGATTGCTCGGTTACGGGCATCGGCTATGCCCATGTTTCGCTCAAGCTGGAAAAAGCGGATGCGGCTGTCGCGCTGTTGGTATGAGCGAATTATTTCCGCCGAGTTGTCCTGTGAGCCGTCATCCACGATCAAGAATTCGAAATCTGTCAATGTTTGAGCCAGGATGCTGTCGATGGCTTCGGCGAGGAATGTTTCGCCATTGTACACCGACATGACAACAGAGACAGTGGGCATGGGACTTGGCTTTAGCGGCTAGAGGAAATCACAGGGCGATTATAGCATTGGTCGAACATCAGAACATCGTTGAAAACGGTAGTTTGCGTTGTTCGAATCTGCCCCCGGCGGCGCAAGCAGGACAAGCTAGAAGTGTCTAGCATGGTGGATGTATTCTTATTTCAAACGAGGTTTGTAGGGACGACCAAGTTGGTCGCCCGATTGACTGGCGCGATTTCGGGCGGCTTGGTAAGTCGCCCCTACACACAATCTTGTGTGAGCCAAGTCCACCAAACTATACACTCCCGATCAGCTCGCTCCCTTTTCAGGAGCGATAAGGAACCCTAGAATGAATCGCCAGAGCGAAGAGCGAGGAATGCAAGCATGTCAGAATTGAATGTCAAGACGGTCGGGGGGAACGGTACGTTCGACGAGGTGATCGTCAAAGCATCGCCGGAGGTACAGGCGCTGGCGCGGGTCGCCCGAGAGCTGCTGGCGGAGGTCATGCCGGGCATCACGGAGGTGCCTTGGGCGCGGCAGAAAATCGCCGGTTATGGGGTGGGACCCAAGAAGATGTCGGAGCATTTCTGTTATCTCGCGCCATTCAAGAATCACCTGAACTTTGGCTTCATGTACGGCGCGCATTTGCCGGATCCGGAAAACTTGCTGGAAGGCAGCGGGGCTGACCTGCGGCATGTGAAGATACGCAGCCTCACCGATCTTGAGCAGCCGGCGCTGCGGCAACTGGTCGAGGATGCGTCGCGCACTCTGCCCAAGCTGCAATGACTAGCGCGCGGACTGACGCGCTGTCACAAGCGCTTTTCGATTTCGATGGCAAGAGCACCGGTCCCTTGGAACGGTTTGCCGCGGCGCACAGCGCTGATGCGAATTTGGTCGCGGAATTGTGTGATTTCGCCGCCAGCAATGATCGCAACCTGCAAGCGGCCGCTACCTGGCTGCTCAAGCGTTTCGGCGTGACTGGCGCGCAGTTGTCTCCACGCCAATGTGAAACGTTGTTAGGTCTGCTGATCCAGGAGACCGGTTGGCTTTCCCGCATACATGTCCTGCAAATGATGGATACACTGGTCCTGCCATCGTCGCTGGCTCCGCCCCTGATGGATGCGCTGGCCGCCCAAGCCCGCGGCGCTAACACCTTCATCCGCGCCTGGAGCGTCCACGGCGCTGCTGTGCTGGCCGATCAGCATCCCGCGTACCGCGATAGCGTCTTGGACATGCTCGCCGCGGCCGAGCAAGACGATGCGGCATCGGTGCGCGCGCGGATCCGCCGAACCCGTCAGGCATTTGATTGGATCTAAATGCCGCCCTGAGAGCGTATCTTGCTGAACAGGTCGCGGAAGATCGGATCGCGTTGGACGAAGTTCGCGACCCGCACCAGATGGCGCGAACGATCCACGCTCCAGGTGACCTGGTCGGTGAGCACGGGGCTGTGCACGAGATCGCTGGGCGCCCATTGGGGGTTGATCAGCCAGGCGATGGTCGAGATGTCCCAGATGACGCTGGAGGCGGCGAAGGAATCTGGCCGATATTCGCTGAAGATCTGGCAGAGGTAATCGCCGACGCGGTTGACGCCACCGATGCAGGCTTGAAGTTCGGGCAGAGTAGTTTGCAGGTGGGAAGTCACGCCGAGGCAGGGCACGATGACGAAGGGTACGCCACTGTCGAGTACGATTTGCGCTGCGGGCACGTCCTGTTTCAGGTTGAATTCGCGGGTGTGGGACCAATTCAGATTGTGGCCCCCGAGCCAGACGACAACGATATTCTGAATGATCTCCGGTTCAATTAGCAGCGCGGAAGCCACGTTGGTTATCGCGCCGATGGCGACGACGTAGAGCGGGTCATCAGCCGGGCTGGCAAGCGCCTTGTCAATGAGATCGCGGACGGCGGCGTTGTCTTGCGGCCGGCGGGCTGGGCCGATGTATTTCGTAGAGCCGCGGAAGGCAAAGCCATCGGCAGCGACGCCGAGGAAGTCCAACAGGCGCAGAATCTCAGCGTAACTTTTTTCCATGCCGTCGCCGGGTCCGCTGGAGCGATTGTTATGAAATGGGGCGGCGTACACAGCTTCCACCGTGAGCTTTTCCGGCGAGAGGAGAGCGTAAGTCAGCGCGAACTGGTCGTCGATTTCGTTGTAGGTATCGGTATCCAGCACCATGCGCACCTCACCGGTTGGTGGCTGCAAACGGTTTAGGCGGAATTGGTCGCTCAGTTGCGGAAATGTCATTAGGCCTTTGTCCTTCCTTGTCAGGCGCAAAAGAAAACGGGCGGGTTCCTGCCCACCCGTTGACTGTTGGAATTATAACCCGCTGGGCTAGTTATCGGCAAAATCAGGGCGACGTGCCCGGTTCTACGTAAGATGTGCCATGCGTCTGATATACCGGCGGATAGATTACCGCCGCATCCAGCGCGCTCTGATCTTGCTCGAAGTATTGCACCACCGTCACGATCGGGTCGGGCCATTGATGCCACAGATAGGTCGGTTCGCCTTCGGGCAGGTCCGGATTGTGGCTGCCATATTCGAAGTAATAGCGCCCTTGCGCCAACTCGATGTCGATAGTCTCCAGCGCGGCGACGATGGCGTCTGCGTCGTTGAAGCTGTCGGCGGCATCCATTGCCGCGGCCAGCAGCCGTACGCTGTCATAAGGCTCTAGCGAATAGCTGGGGGCGACGCCGCCCCACTCGGCTGTATAGCGGGCATTGACATCATGCGCCATTTCGCCAAAGAGCGCGGGCGTGGCGCCGACGCGAGTGAAGGCGCAGTAGTTGCCATCGGGCACAGCCGCCCAAAACTGGGTCGAATCGCCGGCGAAGCTCTCGGCGACGCAAATGGTATCGGCGTTGGGCGCGATGCCCAACTCAGCCATCTGCTGCACCAGATTGAAGCCGGTCTCGCCCGTAATCAGCACCCGAATGGCATCCGGCGGTTCGGCGCGCGCCAGGACTCGGTTCAAGACAGGCACAAAGTCTTCTGTGCCCAACTCAAAGCTGTACTGCGCGACCGTCATCCCAGCCGCTTCCAGCAGAGCGGTTTGAAGGGCTGCGGCTGGGATGCCGTAGTCGGTGTTCTCCGTCATGATGATGACATCATCCAAGCCGAGCTCACTGAACCAGTTCGCCGCCACCGACTCTACCATGAAATTGGCTGGCGAAATGCGGAAGACGTAGTCGACGCCGTCTTCAATGCGTGGCGCTCTGCCCTCGTATTCGATGATGCCGTTAGCGGTGATATTGTCGTTCCAGGGTCCGGCGAACAAGGTCGGGATCTGGTTTTCTTGGGTGATTTTCATCAGCGCCAGCGCCACTGCGCTGTGATAACCGCCGACAACGCCATGCACCTTGTCTTCAAATATCCAGCGTTCCGCCAGCGCTTGCCCGCGCTCGGATATGCCTTCGGAGTCGCCCGTCAGCACTTCCAGGCGATGGTTGACGCCAGCGATATCTACCCCGCATTCCGCGTTGATATCGGCGGCCGCCTGCTGATAGGACCAGTCAATGATGACGCCGGCGCCGGTTGCGCCGGGTGGCGACAGGGGGGCGATGCCGCCGAATCTTATCGTCTCGTCGGCGAAATCGCAGTGGCTGTCCGCGTTTACCCAACCAATGCCCAGCAACAGCAGCAGCGCCACAGTTGTCATAAAAGGAAAAAATTTGGTCGCCATGGTGAACTCCCTATAGTTGTCTTTTTTCACTCAGATTCGAGATTCTCTTTATTTAAGTGTATCACACAAAGCGAGGGCGGTTAATTCATACCGGGCTGAAGCGTCTATGCCAGCAGGATTGCGCGAATATATCTCTGGGCTTTGTTAGCTGCCCGGCACGATGTAGGAGGTGCCGTGGGTTTGATAGGCTTCGGGATAGACGACGGCGGCATCCAGCGCGTTCTGTCCAAATTCAAAGTATTGCATGACGGTGATGATGGGGGCGGGCCATTGATGCCACAAGAAAGCGGGGGCGCCGGGCGGCAGCTCCGGATTGTGCCCCCCATAATCGAAGTAATAGCGGCCCTGGGACAATTCTACATCCGATGTTTCCAGCGCGGCGACAATGGCGTCAGGGGCGGTGAAGCTGCCGGCGCGTTCGATGGCATTGGCTAGCAGCAGTACGCTGTCATAAGGCTCCATGGCGAAGCTGGGCGCGGTGTCATCCCAGTACTCTTCGTATTTTCGGTTGAGCTCGGCACCCATCTCGCTGAAGAGGGAAGGGATGACACCGGTGCGATTGAAAGCGCAGTAATTGCCGTCTTCTACGCTGTTCCAAAACTGCGTCGACTGTTCGGCATCGTAGCCGGCGATGCAGATCGTGTCCTGGCTGGGCGCGATGCCCAGTTCCGCCATTTGCTGGTTGAGGTTGAGAGCGGTATCGCCGGTGATGATGATATGGATGGCCTCAGCCGGTTCGGGGCGCAATTCGATGCGGCTAAGTATGGGGACGAAATCTTCCGTGCCCAACTCGACATTGTATTGCTCGACCCGGATGCCAGCCGCTTCCAGCCGCGCTTTCTCGTCCGCCGCGGCCGGCTGCCCAAAATCGGTGTTTTCCGCCAGGATGATCACATCCTCAACGCCGAGAGAGATAAGCCAATCGGCGATCACCGAGCCCACCATCGTCCAGGATGGCGAGATGCGGAAGATATAATCCACCCCATCATTGATGCGCGGCGGTCTGCCTTCGTATTCGATGATGCCATTGGCGGTGATGTTGTCGTTCCAGGGACCTCCCCATACCGTCGGGATGTGGTTTTCCTGCAAGATGCTCATCGCCGCCAGAGCCACCGCGCTATGAAAGCCGGCGACCGCGCCGTGAATGCTCTCATCAAATATGAAGCGTTCAGCCACCGCCTGCCCGCGCTCGGAGATGCCTTCGGTATCGCCAGTGATAACTTCCAGCCGGTAATTCACGCCGTTGACGCTGATGCCGCATTCGGCGTTGATGTCGTCGGCAGCCTGCTGCACCGCCCAGTCAATGACGACGCCGGCCACCACCGCCCCAGGCGCGGACAGCGGGGCGAAGGCGCCAAACTTAATGACTTCGTCGGCGACGTCACAATCGGACTCCGCTTTTATCGCGCTCCATGGCAGCAGCCAAAGGGCCGCCAGCAGCAAGACTTTCACGAACTTCTTCATAGCAACCTCCGGCGTTCGCGGCGAGAGCCTTAGTTGGAACCGCCGGGGTGGAAATAGGATGTACCGTGAGTTTGATAGATCTCCGGATAGACGACGGCGGCGTCCAGGCCGCTTTGTCCTTCCTCAAAATACTGCATGACGGTAACGACCGGCACGGGCCATTGATGCCACATATAGGCGGGCACATCCTCCGGCAAGACCGGATTGTGGCTGCCGTAAGTGAAATAATAGTGGCCTTGCGACAGGTCGATGTCAGCCGTCTCCAGGGCGGTGACGATGGCAGCGGGATCATCGATGCTGCCGGCGCGCTTGATGGCGTCAGCCATGAGCCAGACGCTGTCGTAGGCTTCCATGGCGAAGCTGACCAGGATATCGCCGAAGTCGGCTTGGTAGCGGCGGTCGAGCTCCTCTGCCAGGTCATTGTAGAGGCTGGGAATCGTGCCGACGCGGTCGAAGGCGCAGAAGTTGCCATCGGGAACGGTATTCCAGTATTGTTCCGATTGGAAGGCGAGGTGATTGGTGACGCAGATGGTATCGGCGGTGGGGGCGATGCCGAGCTCAGTCATTTGCTGGGTGAGGTTGTATGAGGTTTCGCCGCTGACGAGGATGCGGATGGCGTCGGGAAGAGCCGGGCGCGCCCAAAGGCGGCTCAGGATAGGCACAAAATCTTCGGTGCCCAATTCGATTTCCAGTTGCTCGACATGGACGCCAGCCCGTTCGAGGTGGGCTCGTTCAGCGGCGGCGGCCGGGTGACCGTAGTCGGTATTCTCCAGGATGAGCACGACATCTTGTACGCCAAGGGAGACCAGCCAATCGGTGACGATCTTGCCGACGATGGAACTGGGCGGAGAGGTACGGAAGACATAATCGACCCCCTGGCTGATGCGAGGCGGCTCGCCTTCGTATTCGAGGTAGCCGCTGGCGCTGATGTAATCATTGCGGGGATGGGCGTAGATGGTCGGTACTTGATATTTCTGCACCATGCCCATCGTCGCCAGACCGACGGCGCTGTGATAGACGCCGACGATGCCAGTGACTTTGTCCTGCAGAATCAGACGTTCGACCACGGCTTGTCCGTATTCGGAGATGCCTTCCGAATCGACGGTGATGACGCGCACACGATGGTCGACGCCGTCGATCTGGATGCCACAATCAGCGTTGATATCGGCGACGGCTTGCTGGAAGCCCCAGTCCATGCCAATGCCGCCGGCGACCGAACCCGGTGAGGAGAGGGGCACGACGCCGCCGATGAGGACCGGCTGGTCGGCGAAGTCGCAGTGTTGGTCGGCTCTAGTGGTGATGGACAGTAAAAGGATTAGCGGGAGAATGATCCAGATCTTTGCAATTGACGCTTTCAAAGTGGCGCGCTCCTTAATGAGGGACAGTAGCAGGATTATGTTAAGCGTAAGCTGTAACGCGCAATTAGGCAAGCATGTGGCAGTCGCGGCTGGTGGTCTGTATAAGCGCCGGGGGAGTGAGACCGTCGATTGTCGCCTTGGAGAACCTGGCGGCGAGCGTTCGAGTCACGGTGGATCGGAGTCGCTGGAAACAGCCTCTAGTCCTTGTAAATCAAGAATCGCCGCGTCCGAATCAGAAGTTCTAGGTATATTCCTCAAAAAATCCCGTTTTCATTCGGTGAATCTTCTCGGGCTTCTTGGCTCGCTTCCCATTCCTCGATGATTTTTTCGTCCTTAAATCGAAAAATGTGAATGACAGCAAATACATTCTCGGGGTCGAGCGTAATCTTGCTGTGGACAGCAACCAAATCACGATCTTCGAGGGTGCGCAGGATCTCGCATTGCTTATTAGGAAACTGCTGTGCATTTTCCTCCATTCCTCTAAGGATTGCCTCGCGGTCGCCCTTGAAGTAGGCGTTGTGATGAATAAAGTCAGAGTGAATATATTTTTCGTAGGCCTCACGCACCGCACCTGACGAAGCCATTTGAAGAAATGTTATTGCGATGTCCTTTTTGAGCATATTGGTTTTGTTTCCTAGCTTGCTTAGCTTTTTATTGAACGTAAGTTCAAAGTATAATCGCATATTGGAACGCTGTAAATCAGGTGCATGCATGCCCCGCCTATTCGTCGCCATTGACCTGCCAGACGCGACAAAAGACCGCGTGCTCAGCCTGCGTCAAGACGATCTGCCGCCGGGACGCTGGACGCGGCGCGAGGCCCTGCATCTGACTTTGCACTTCATCGGCAATGTGCCGGAGGCGGTGGCGAGAGCCTATCAGCGGGCGCTAGCGCAGGTGGCTGCCCCGGCCTTTGCATTGCGCATCGAGGGCGTCGGGCAGTTTCCGATTGAAGCACGTCCTCGTGTGATTTGGGCGGGTGTGGAGAATACGCCGCCTTTGCGCGTCTTGTACGAAGCGGTCGGCAATGCGTTGGAGAGTGAGGGCTTTATTCGCGAGCGGAGGCGCTTCCACCCGCATATCACGCTGATGCGCTTCAAGAAGCCCCTGCGACGGGGACCGGCGAGCAAGTGGATTCAAGCGCATCTCGACTTTTATACTGAGCCGTTTCGGGTGGAGCAGTTTATTTTGTATGAGAGCGACCTTCAGCCGAGCGGCGCGGTATACACAAAGCGCAAAGTCTACAACCTGGCTGGGCAGATCGACTGACTTAAATCTCTATCTTCACCGGTGGCAAGTGATGGACACGCAGTATCAAAGCCGCGAGCATGATCACAGCGCCCATAACGACGAAAGTCACTTCGAGCGATTGTTCGGCGAGGGCGGCGTAGACAGGCAAGCCCAGCGCCAGGAACAAGCTAGTGAACATGCTGATCAATGACAGGACGGTCGCGCGATTCTTGCTCTCGATGAGCGCATTCTGGTAGGCGGAGAAGAGTGGCGCCTTCATGTCGTTAACGCCGTACATTAGGATGACGACGAAAAGGGTGGCGAAGGGTCCGACGACCGTGGCAAAAAGCCAGTACAAGACGCCGGGCAGCAGAATCAGTACCGCGATCGCCCGCGCCTGGCCCAACCATCCTTCGAACTTGTAGGCATAGCGCTGTGTTAAAGCGGCGAGAAGGCTGCCGACAGAAAGCGCCAGGCCGACGGCGAAAGGCGATACTTCGTTCTGCACCAGATAGGGGGGACCCAAGGTCGTTACGATGGCGCCGGTGAAAGGCGAGGTGAAGACGACCAACAGGGCGAGGCGGCGCAAGCGCTTGTGATGACGCAGCAGGGAGACACCATCGCGGAACAGTTCCAGGCTGCCGGGTTTCTTCTCCGATGTGTGGCTGGCTGGCTCGCGCAGAGTCAAGCAGACGATCACTCCGAGGAGCAGAGCGATAACGGTCAAGGCGATAGCGGGTATAAAGTCTTGTTGACGTGCTTCGCCAATGATAAGCCCGCCGATGATGGGGGCGATGACAAAGGCGATTTGGGCGTAGAAACCGAGCCGGCCCATCGCCCGTTTCATGGCATCCTCGCGCCCTTTCTCAGGCAGGCTGTCATAGACCAGCGCTTCTACCGCGCCCGAAGCGAAGGCGAAACCGGTGCCTGTCAGCAAGGCGATGAGGATATACCACTCGAAAGTTCGGGCGAAGATGAAGATGAACTCGGCGCTCATCAGCAGAAAAGTGGAGCAGAAGATGGACCATTTTCGGCCGACGCGGTCGGCGAGGATGCCAGTGGGAACTTCCATCAGGAAGATCGTGCCGATGACGATGGACTCGATCAGGCTGATCTGGACCAGCGTCAGCCCGCGCGCCAGCAGCAGCAGGGCGTAGGCATGGATGTAAAGATGGAAACGTTGGCAGAAGTTGATGAAAATGACTTTGTTGATATTAGCGGAGAACATGCGAGATACCCTCTGAGGACAACACCGAATTGGGACGGCCACGCAGCGATGCGGACTAGCTCGTATCGCTAGCGCTGAAATGACGATTAGGAAGTAATCGGACGCTACTTCAAGGTGTTGAGGGTACCAGCCATCGGAGGACTCATTTACTAAACTGGTGGGCGACGCACAGAATTGTATCAGATTAACATCCGATTACCACTCAGCTTTGGGAAACCAAGCGCCCGGCGGCTATAATCGGCGGCGGATTAGCTGAGCGGAGAAAGAGCGGAATATGCGAGAAAATCGCGTGCGGAAATTATGGGCGGAAGGCAAGCCGGTGATCAACGGCTGGCTGCATAGCCCCAGCACCTGGTCGGCGGAGGTCATGGCGCATTCGGGCTGGGACAGCCTGGTTGTTGATATGCAGCATGGCATGATGGGCATGGAGACGGCGATACAGATGTTGCAAGCCATCTCGACAACGGAGACGGCGCCGATGGTGCGCGTGAACTGGAATACGCCGGGCGATACTATGCGCCTGCTGGACGCGGGGGCTTATGGCGTGATCTGCCCGATGATTGAGACGCGGGAGGAATGCGAGGCTTTCGTCGGCGCCTGCCGTTTTCCGCCACTGGGCTATCGCAGTCTGGGACCGACCCGCGCGCGGGTTTATGCCGGTGCAGATTATGCCGAGCATGCCAATGACACGATCATCACTTTCGCCATGATTGAGACGCAAGCGGGTTTTGATAATCGCGATGAGATCATGAGCGTGGAGGGGCTTGACGGGGTTTTCGTTGGTATCGGGGATTTGCGTTTGAGCATGACGGGCAGAGCCGGGTTGGTAGCCGATGATGCGACGGTGGACGCGGCGCTTGATGCCATATTGGAATCGGCGCGGAAGCATGGCATTAAAGCCGGGTTGTTCTCGGCGGGTACGGAGCACGCGATAGAGATGATCGGGCGCGGTTATGAGTTCGTCACGGTGATGAACGATGTGTCCTTGATGGCGAGCGCGGCTGAGGCGGTGGTGGAGCGGGTGCGAACAGCGGCGGCGCAGTAAATTACATCGGCTCGCCCAAGCAGATTTCCAGATCGCGGGCGGTATGCAACCAGGGGTGATCCAGGGGCACATTCTTGCGTTTGCCGGCCACATCTTCCAGAGGCACGGGAACAGCCTCGTCGCCATTGACGCCAACCATGATATTGGACATGCCTTCGGCAACACAGTTGGCGGCGGCCGTGCCCAGGCGCGTCGCCAGCAGGCGGTCCTTCGGTGAGGGGACCCCACCGCGCTGAATATGACCGAGTATAGTCACGCGGGATTCCAAGCCCGTGCGTTTCTCCAATTCGCGGGTTAGAAGCTGGGTGCCGCCGCTGCGTTCTTTTTCGATCTCCGATAGATCGGCACGGGCTTGCCGCCGCCGCTCGCGCGCCGCTTTGTATTTGGCTTTGTCGTCGGCGCAGTTCGCCATTTCGGCTTCTGTCTCGGCGATCTTGGCGCGGGCGTCTTGCAGCTTCTTGCCGACGGGCTGTGTCATGGCGCCTTCTGAGACGGCGACGATGCTGAAGCGTTTGCCGCCGCGGCTGCGGGCGCGGATCGAATCGGCAATGGCTTCGATATTGAAGGGGATTTCCGGAATCAAGATGACATCGGCGCCGCCAGCCAACCCGGCGCCCAGCGCAAGCCAGCCGGTGTTATGCCCCATGATTTCGCAGACGATGATGCGGTGGTGGCTGTGGGCGGTCGAATGCAGCCGGTCGATGGCTTCGGTAGCGATGTTGAGGGCGGTATCGTAGCCAAAGGTGACATCGGTGCCGCTGACATCATTGTCGATGGTTTTGGGCAGGAAGATGACATTGATGCCAAGCTGCGCCAGGCGCCAGGCATTCTTCGCTGTGCCGCCGCCGCCGAGGCAGACCAGCGCTTCAAGGTGGTGTCGGTGGTAATTCTCGACGATGACATCGGTCATGTCACGGTTTTTGCCGCCGATGGGCATCTTGTGGGGCTTGTCCCGGCTGGTGCCGAGGATGGTACCGCCGAGGGTCAAAATGCCGCTCAAATCATCCGCGCCCAACCAGACGACTCGATTTTGCATCAAGCCGCGAAAGCCGTCACGGATGCCGACCAGGCGCATGCCATGCTGATTGATCGCGGTCTTGCCGAGGCCGCGGATAGCGGCATTTAAGCCGGGGCTGTCGCCGCCAGCGGTGAGGACGCCTATCGTTTTGCCTATCATAAGAAGCAACCTTGTAACATCTAGTTTTGACCTGATTATAGCGGGTTTCGGACGAGTTGTGCAGCAATGGCGCGAGTTGCCCCGCAAGGATAGGTGGACAATCTATGTTATGCTTTTGCCAGAGCGCGAGCTGATAGAGGCGAGGAGCGCCTGCCTGGGTCGGGCTGCCGTCCAAGTAATGGATTCAGATACATTGGTCGAGTGAGGAGCTTCGCCCCAAACTATTTTGCATATGCCGACTGAAAATAGACTCAACAAATTTAAGCGGGTCGCCGCACAGAGACAGTCCGGTTTCACAGTCGTGATCGAAGATGTCTTCGACCCGCATAACCTGGGCGCCATCGCTCGCAGTTGCGATGCTTTCGGCATTCAGGAGATCAATGTCATCTTCGAGAAGCAGCCGGCATTTAACCCCAAGGAAGTAGGCAAGAACAGCTCCACCGCCACCAATAAATGGCTCAATTACCGTATCCACCATGATACCGAGACAGCGCTGCGTACGCTCAAGGGCGAAGGCTGGCGGTTGGTCGCGACGGTTCTTGACCCGGGGACCCCACCGATTTATACAGCAGATATGTGTCAGCCGAAGATCGCCCTGCTTTTCGGCAACGAGAAGACCGGGCTTTCCCCGAAGGCGATTTCATTGGCGGACCAGTTAGTGACGATCCCGATGGTAGGCATCGCGCAGAGCATGAACGTCTCTGTATCGGCGGCGCTTGCGATCTACGAAGTCACCGCTCAGCGGCGGGCGCGTTGCCCTGAGCTGCTGCGAGCTACGAGGGATGAAGCGGAACGGACGCTCGCTTATTTGCTGGAGATGCATGAGCATCTGGGCCGGCGGAACAAGCGGCTGCGGGTGGAGCGGGCGAAGAAGCGGCTGGAGAAATCCACATGATAGTCTGGATTTCGCAAGGCAGGCAACCCAATGGCTCGTCCCTGCAAAACGCGCTAGGAAACGACCATGCGAGTAGATAGGTTTGAACATTTCCTAGACGTACTAGGCGCGGGCGAAGATGCCGACGGTTGGGCGGTGGTCGGTGAGATCATCAAAGGGTATGGCACTTTGGATATGGCAGGAGATGACCTCAAACTCCTCGGCGGGGTCATGCAGCAGGATATGGTCGATTAGAACGCGATGTTGCTGATGGGTCCACAATTCGCCGCGTTTATTCTCGGGCTTTAGCAGGCGGAAGTGCCGCTGCAGAATTTCCATCTCCGGCGCGGCTGGCTGGGCATTGAAGTCGCCGGCAAGGAGGATGGGGCGCTGCGGACTTTCATTGTCGCGGTCCGCTCGCTTCAATTCGTCGACCACGCAGAGAATCTCGCTGACCTGCACCTGCCGCATCTGCGAGGCTGTTCGTGAACGTTCATAATCCATATCGGTCCGGTCTTCGCCGATAAGCACGCCTAGATGGGTGTTGAGGAAATACAGGGGGATTCCGCGGTAATTCAGGGACGCGACCATCAAGTTTCGCGGCTGCGTATCGCGGTTGCCGCTGCTGTATAAGGTGGCGCGGCTGATAGTGGTATGCCGGGACCATCCGCCGCTCATGTGGCAGTTGTCGTAATCCGGGTAGCTGCCCCAAGACCAAGCTTCCACGGGCAGGTTGGTGATGATGGCATTGCCTTCGGCGGCGCCGGTCATATTGCGGTAAGCGGGACGATCCCACAAGTTTGGATGCGGATGATCACACATGGTGACTTCGGGCGCGAATGCGTCGATGAAATCCGAGCCTAGGAGGTTCGCCATCTTGCGGCCGACATTTCTGTGGCTGTCATTGTGGATGGCGACGCCGGATTCCTGCAGGGCGATGACGGTTGGCTGACGCGGGTTGATCACCTGCTGCAGGGTGCTATAGGCATCGACCGCCAGTTTCTCATGATCGTGCGGCGCAGGACGCATCCCGCGGGCGCCGCCGATATTGAAACTCACCACCTGGAGCATAGAAATGTCCCGGTCCTCGAAGATTCGCCGCATTATATCATAGGGATAAAGCAATCCTAGAGCGTGAAAGGTTCTTAATGAACTGTTTAGCGCGCGCTTCTCTCCATAGAGCCGCCCTCTACAAGACAGCTGCCTAGGCGTATCATGACACGCGAAGGTAAAGAAAGGACGAGGAATGTGGTGACGATCGGCGACAACACGGCGCTAATCATCATTGATGTGCAAGAGGGCTTGGACGATCCGCGCTTGGGACAGCGCAACAACCCGATGGCTGAGCGGAACATGGCGCGGCTGCTGGAGCGCTGGCGCAGGCTGGGACGGCCGATCTTTCATGTGCAGCATATGTCCACCGAGCCGCATTCGCCGCTGCGGCCCGAACTCCCCGGCAACGCGATCAAGAGCATCGTAGCGCCTGCGGGCAATGAGCCGGTCATTCAGAAGCGCGTCAACAGCGCCTTCATCGGCACAGATCTGGAGCAGCGTTTGCGACAGGCGGGCATCGAATCGCTTGTGATCGTCGGGTTGACCACCGACCACTGCGTATCGAGCTCGGTTCGCATGGCCGGCGATCTCGGCTTCAAAGCCGTCGTGATCGCCGATGCGACCGCCGCGCACGAGCATCACAGTTACGATGGACAGCATTATTCGGCTGAGACGGTGCATAGGCTGGCGCTGGCGAACTTGTATGGTGAATTCGCCACGGTGCTGACCAGCGATCAAGCGCTTGGGACGGATTAGACATTGGACGTATCAATCCGACTTGCCGCGCCGGAGGAGGCGGAGCGACTTACCGAGATCGCCTGCCTGTCCAAAGCGCATTGGGGCTACAGCGCAGCGCAGATCGATTACTGGCGGACGGAGTTCCTCACAGTAACAGCCGACTATATCAGGCGGCATACGGTGTGGGTGGCGGTTGACACGGCCGGGGAAGCCATCGCCTTTGCCGCGCTTGAGCAGCAGGGCAGGGGCGCGGTGCTGGAGCATCTCTGGGTGCTGCCGACCTTTATCGGGGTGGGCATTGGCAAGCGACTGTTTCGGCGAGTTGCTGAGTGCACGACCGAATTTACTTTCACCTCCGATCCGCAGGCCGATGACTTCTATCACAAGATGGGGGCGGAGAAGATTGGCGAGATAGCGTCGACGTATCAGGGGCGCAACTTGAGCCAATTCCGTTTCCGAGCGGAGAGCTGAAACTGAGATATGCTAGTGTTGTGATAGCGCGTTTATAAGTTTGAGCGAGCGCCTCCCATGTCCGTTGCGATTATCTCTTCTTTGTACCGCTGTGAGAAGCATTTGCCGGCATTTGCGGCTGCGGTCTTCGGCTTTGCCAAGCGCGTCAGCGAAAGCGGCATCGCCGTCCACTACTTGCCGATAGTCAACGACGCCACGCGGGACGAAGTCGCGCAAATTGACCGGCTGGCGCGGGAGATCAACAGCCGCTACTATGGTCGTATGATGCCGCATTATGTGCCGCGGGAGACCTTGTACGCCTCGTGGAATCGCGGCATCGCTTTGACGCAGGCGCCATATTTCGCGCCCTGGAATGCCGATGACATCCGCTCGGCTGATGCTTTCATTGAAGGATATCAGGCTTTGCAAGCCGGCGCGGAATTGGTGGATTTTGGCTTCACTCGGGTGATGCTGTACAGGCGATTGAGCCTCTGGCCGCGGGCGCGTCGGACGGCTGTACCCTGCCTGTACGATCGAGAACGATTCACCCGACGAAATGGCTTGGGACCCTTCTTTATGGCGAGCAGATCGCTATTCGACCGCGCCGGGCGCTTTGACGAGCGGTTTCGCGTGGCTGGCGATATGGAATGGGCCAGCCGCGTCCATTCGAGCGCGCGCTTTCAGCCGGGGCGAGCGAACGGGGGCGAATTCATGATACACGGCGGCAACCTGAGCAATACCGGCGGCGAAATTGAAGAGGTCGAAGTTGATATCATTTTCATGCGACGGGGCGACTGGAAGCAATTGCGTCCGGCAAATCCGCACGCGCTGCGGGAAGCCTGGGAAAACTGGGGCAATCGGGGAGGCATGGTCCTGCCGGCCGATGCCGCGGATTTCCTTTGGGGACTTGAGGCGGAGGGGCGCTGGCGGCGCTATCGGCGGGAACGTGGTCAGCCTGCTAATCTGCGCCGTTTGCGGCTGGCAATGGCGGCGCGGGGCTGGATATACAGCGAGGAATGGGCGATGGCGCAGCGGGGTCGCGACTTGCCATGAACGATACGTCATGGCGGCGTCTCCTGCCCATCGGCTGCGCGCTGATACTGACCTTGCTGTTCTTTCATCAGTTGGTATTCAGCGGCAAGATCCTGGCGCGGGGCGATACGTTCCAATACTTCTATCCATATTGGGATGCGCGGAACGAGGCTTTTCGCGCCGGCGCCTTGCCCTTGTGGACACCGGATCTATTCATGGGCGCGCCGCTATTGGCGAATCCGCAGGTCGGCGCGTATTACCCGCTGAACTGGTTGACGGCGCCGTTTCGCGCCCCGACAGCCATCGCGATCAGCATCGTGCTGCATGTGGCGCTGGCGGCGGCGGGCACGGTGTATATGTATCGTCAAGTAGTCAGCAAGCAGTGGATACCGGCGTTCGTCGCGGGGATCGCTTACGCATTTGGCGGTACGGTCAGTTCCCATGTCGAGCAGATTAATCAGCTGCAGGGATTGGCTTGGATGCCGATCCTTTTCGCGCTGTATCATCGTGTGCTGGTCCAGGAACGAACGCGGCGGGGCGGGCTTCTGCTTGCGATAGCGTGGGCGCTGCAAATCTTCAGCGGGCACAGTCAAACAGTCTTCATAAGTGGAGTCGGTTTGGCGGTTTACGGCCTGAGCTTCAAGTCATTCGGCGGCGGGGAACGGATTTCATTTCAGCGGCTGCTGCGGTCGCTATTGCCATTAGCGCTATGCTTCTGTCTGGCGCTGCTGCTGGCTTTGCCGCAACTACTGCCGAGCCTGGAGTTGATGCAACTGTCCAACCGAAGCGGCGGCTTCAGCGTGCAGGAGGCGACCGCTTTTTCGCTGCTGCCGAATCTGCTGGGGCGGGCGCTGCTGCCGAGCTACGATGGTCAACTCTTTGGTGAATATGTCGCTACGCTTGGCATCGTTGGTCTCGGGCTTGCGCTTTGGGGCATAGTGGTCTTCCGGGACAATGAGCGGCAGCGTCGCGTCTGGCTGGCGCTGGCAGTGATCGGCTTTGCGCTGGCGCTCGGCCGATACAATCCGCTTTATTTGCTGCTTGCGGAGCTGCCAGGATTTAATCTGTTCCGGGTGCCGGCGCGTTTCCTGGCGCTATTCAGCTTGGCGATGGCGCTCTTGGCTGGCATGGGGATCCAAGCGCTTTCGCAGCCGATACGATCCCGGCGCCACATAATAACAATCGCAACTGTTATTGCGCTGTTGATTGGCGTCACGCGTTTCCTGCTCCCTGGGGATCCGGCGCTGATCTTCGATGGCGAGACGATCAGTGACCGCTCGCTGGCGCTTTGGATCTGCGCCTGGTTTTTATTCATTGGGATCCTCCTAAATCGTCAACCTCTGATGCAACTTACGGCAGCGGTATTTGTGGCTGGCGAACTGTTTTTGGCTGGGCAGCACCTGCCATACAACGATTTGGCACCAGCCGATGTTTACCTGGATGAGCGCCCCACGATCAGCCAGTTGCGCGCGCTTCACGAGGACGAAGCAGCACGGGGCCGGACGCTTTCCGCCAGTCAGATCTATTTTGACCCGGTCGATATCGCAGACTTGCGACGCCATTATGACAACTTGGGCATGGACTATAGAGCGCAGTTCCACGCGCTGGACGCCGTGAAAATGCAGGAGACTTTGTACCCGAACTTGGCGTTGACCTGGGGCATTCCTTCGACTGACGGTTTTGGCGGCGGCATCACGCCAAGCCACGCCTATTCGTCGTACGCCTCGCTGCTGCTTCCAGCGGAGGAGGCGCTGCCGGTAGATGGCCGGTTGGGGGAGCGCATGTCAGTACCGGAATGCTGGGGCGCCTGCCTGCCCGAGCGGCGCTGGCTGGAAGCGACCGACACGCGCTACGTCATCACGGACAAAGTCTATGACATCTGGCACGACGATGTCGCTTACGATACGGCGCTCTCGCGTTATTGGGCTGAAGCCGGGAGCTCGCCGGAGCTGCCGGACTTCGCCGACGAAATTCGCATATTGCACCGCGTCCCGCTCAATATGAACTTGCCAGCGCTGGGCCTGGAGCATGACCTGCTGCTCACGATTATCGCCCCTTCCGAATTGGAGACGATCCCGCTTGCTAGCGAAGGCATTCTCGCGCTGACGGCCGTGAACAGCCAGCAGCCCTCGATGTTTCAGGAACTTCAGCCGCCGCCTTTCGAGCGGGTATATTCCAGCGCAACCAAGATTTTCCGTCTGCCGCCGACTGGGCAGCGCGCCTTCCTCACCGGGGATGCGCAAGCGGTTCCGGACGATGAAGCGGGCGATGAAGAGGCGCTGCAATTGCTGCGCGAGGGCGTATCAGTGGTGATTCATGGAGACATTGAGCCGCTGGACGCGACATTGGACGGGAACGAGAGGGTCGAGATCATTGAACACGATGACAGCCGCGTTAGGCTGGCCGTGACTGCCCCAACTGACTCGATGCTCGTGCTCGCCGATGCCTGGCATCCGGGCTGGCGGGCGATGGTGAATGACGAGCCGGCGCCGATCTGGCGAGCGAACTTGGTCTTTCGCGCTGTCCGCGTGCCCGCTGGGGAAAGCACCGTCAGCTTCGTCTTTGCGCCAGAACTTTGGCGCGCCGCACTTTACATCGGCATCGGCTTGTGGTTCATTACACTGCTGATACTGCATGCGTCAAATCGTCCTGAGATGAACCGCTGGTTTAGGCGGCGGCGAATGGAGAAGAACTGATGAAATTAGGCAACTACGTCGAGATTCTGAATTATGTCGATGATACCGCGGCTGCGGGCGCTTACTACGAGAAGCTGGGTTTGGCGGCGCTTGGGGGCGATGTATATACCGATGGGCGTTATCACCTGCATCTCCTGCCGGGCAGAGGAGCCAACCCGAGCCTGCGCTATTTTGGCTGCGATCTTGACGCGCTGCGGGGGAGCGGACTTGACATTGTCGATGGGACGCTGACCAGCCCGGCTGGGATACAGATCCTGTTGAGCGAAGATCCGCCGCCGCGTGAATTGCCGCATGACAATGTGGCGCGGGCGCAGGACATCACGCGCCTGGGCAAGTTCGGCGAGCTTTCAGCTTTCATCCCGGACCTGGAGGTGGAATGCGCCTTTTGGGAGGCGGCCGGTTATGATGTGTTGGGCAAATACAGCATGCCGAGTCCCTGGGGCATCTGGTGCGACCAGTTGTTCTTGATCGGCTTGCATCAGGACGATGTCGACGAACCTTTCGCCATTTGCCATTTCGCGCCGGATATGAAAGAGGTCAATGCGCAACTGCTGGCCGAGGGCTTTGACTTGCAGCCTTTCGAGAGTGGCGACCTGCCGGCCGACCTGACCTATCAGAAGTTGATGACGCCCTACGGCATCCTGTTTTATCTGTTCACCGGCGATATCTCCGACGCGAAGCCCTAACCTTTCATCGGCCGCGTCGCAGCGCGCTGTAGAGATTGGCGCGCTCAAGCGAGGACCTCAAGTTGAGCGGCAACGGCATCACAAAAATCGCAGATGACATCGTACAGGTGCAGATCCCCCTGCCCTACGTCCTGAACATCGTCAATTGCTATCTGTTGCGCGGGACTGAGGGCTGGACGCTGGTTGATACCGGTTTGAACACAGCAGCAGCGCGCTCGCAATGGAAAAGTGCGCTGGCGAGCTTGGGCATCGAGCCAGCCGATATCAAGAAGATTGTGCTGACGCATATGCATCCCGATCACTACGGCATGGCGGGCTGGTGGCAGCGGCTGACGGAGTCGCCGATCCCGCTCATCATTCCGGAGCGCGAGCAGCGTCAAATGCGGGTTTTCTATGAGCGCCGGAATACGCCGCTGTATCATCAGTGGCTGCTCGATTGCGGCATGGATGAAGCGTCGGTGGAGAACCTGGAGGGCGCGCTGTACAGCACGCGAGACTTGACCCAGCCCCATCCGCTAGAGCAGGACTTCTTGCCGCCGGAAATGACCGTTAGATTGGGCGCGCGCGAATTTCGAGCGATTCACGCGCCGGGTCACAGCGATGGCCAGATGATTTTCTATGACACGGCCGAACGCTTGATGATCTGCGGCGATCATGTGTTGATGCGAATCACACCCAATATCGGCGTCTGGCCGCATAGCGAGCCCAATCCCCTGGGGCGATTTCTGGATTCGCTGAATGCGCTAGCGGGGATGGATGTGCGGCTGGCGCTGCCGGGGCACAAGTGGCTGATCACGGATTGGCGCGGACGGATTGAAGAGTTGATCGCGCATCATCACGTTCGATTGGAGCGGACACAGGAAGCGCTGGCTGATGGCGCGCGGACTGTTCTTGAAGTGGCTGCGCGGCTCTTTGATATGGAGCGACTGACGTCGCATGAATGGCGTTTCGCCCTGGCGGAGACCTTGGCTCACCTCGAGTATTTGCGCGCGCAAGGCAAGGCTGCCAGCAAGCACGGAGAGCAAAACGGGGCGACTGAGTGGGTCACCCCGACGAGTTAGCTCGATTGACGCCTAGCGCTGCAGTTGCGCGATGGTCTCACAAGCCGGGCAACTGCCATCGCGGCGGATAATGGCGTAGCCGGCTTGCGGGTCGGCGCCGTAGGTATCGAAATCGATATTCCAGACGATTGCCAGTTCGACTGGCATATCCTCGAAGTTGGACATGATCAAGAGCGCCTGCGAGAGCCAGGCGGCTTGCTCGGAGACCGAGGTCGTCGATGCCCAGGCGAAGCCCTGCGGCAAGGGTCCGTAGCCTTCGGGGGAGAGATACCCGACCTCGGTCATGCACATCGGGATATCGGCATTGCGGAAGGGCCAGGCGACGCGCCGCAGCATAGGTATGAGATAACGCGTCGGATGTTCGCTGCGCGGGTCGCCCCCTTGGGCGGATGGCGGCAGGATGCCCTCGTTATAATGGACGCCGATGCAATCCGCGTAGTTGGCGACGCCAGCGTTGGCCATCTGCAGCATATAGACGTTGTCATCGCAGCCGCCGTAGCCGCAACTGTCGCCAAAAAAGCCAGTCGGCGCCGGCGCGCCGCTGATGACTATGGTATCCGGATTGGCCGCTTTGATCGCCCTGTAAGCAGCCTCGAGCATACGCGCGTATTGGGCGCCATTGATACGGCCCCGGGGCCACTCGCGGTCGATATTGGGCTCATTCCAGACTTCAATGGCGTCCGCGCCAAGCTCAGCCAGGTAAGCCACATATTCCGCGAATTCCGCCACATAGTTATCGAAGTCGGCCGCCAGCCGGTTTTTGTCCCCTTTCGCGCCCAGCAGCACCTTTAAGCCTTGGGCATGGGCTTGGTCGATGAGATCTTTGCCATCCGAGATGCCGAAGTGCACCTGTTTCTTGACCCAGGTCATTCCGGCTGAATTCAAAGCCGCTTGGGTGGCTTCGTCGAAGTTCATTATATGCCCGCCGACGGGTAGGGGCAGGCGATTCTCGATGAATGAAATGGGTGCAGCTAGGGATTCGATGACTTCGACGGGCTCGGTGTTGACGAGGCCGCCGTCGTTGTTGACGGCGATCGGCGCTAGTACGTAATGGAAACTCTCCTGGGCGCTGTTTACCGCGTGCAGCCGAAGCTGGTAAAAGCCATCGGTGAGAATGCGGGTGTTCCAACTGCCGAGGCTGCCATCTGTCACTGGCGCGAATTGCGGGCTGACGATGGGCGTCCAGTTTGTGGCTGGCGCGGCGGGGTCGTAGGGCGCGGCTTCCACGTAGAACCATTGCTGATCGGGGATGTTAGCGCTGCCCCTGAGTTCAAGTGTGCCGCTGACGGTATTGTAAACGGGATCCCATACCAGCATGAGCTCGTCAGATTGCGCGCTGAGGGCTCCGGCGAATCCGAGAATGATGGCCAAGAGGATGTATAGACGTCGCATTTTTACTCCGATACGCAGCTAAATATCGTCTCGATTATAGAACAGGCGGCGCGCGGTGACTATCGGAGAAAGCGCGCAGTTGTTTGATCGTTGGAAAGTGGGAGATAAACAGGCCGTCGTGGCAGCGTCGCATGTTGTAAGTCTTTCCGTCTGCGGTTTACAATTCACCTGTGTGCAGTGAGGGTCGATTGGTCCGTTTCACGGGACTTGTACAAAATCGGAGTTGGCGATATGGCGATGACAGGCGATGCTTCAACAGTCGAAAAGGAAATTCTCACTCGGTATCGCGCGCGCACGGTCGGTTCGAAAGCGCTGCATGAGGAGGCGCAGGAATATCTGCCCGCTGGGGATACCCGCGCCGCCACCTTTTTTGAGCCATACCCAACCTACATGGCGGCGGGGGATGGCGCCTGGCTCAGAGACTGCGATGGCAACCGCTATCTCGATCTGTTGAATAATTTCACATCGCTGGTACATGGACATGCGCAGCCCGATATTGTTGAGTTCGCGGCCGATCAATTGACGCGGGGGACGGTCTTTGGGACGGCGGCCGAGCCGCAGGTGGCGCTGGCAAAATTGCTGATAGAACGTGTGCCGAGCATCGAAATGCTGCGCTTCACCAATTCTGGTACGGAAGCGACGATGATGATGATGCGGGCGGCGCGGGCATACACGGAGCGCGACATCATTGTCAAGATGGACGGCGGTTACCATGGCTCGCATGACTTTGTTGAGGTGAGCGTCAGGGCGGATCTGGAAGCGAGCAGTCAGCCAGCGGCGCGTCTGGAGGGGCGAGGTGTGCCGGAAGCGGTGTTGAACGCCGTCATGATCGCGCCGTTCAACGATTTGGCGGCGATGGAGGCGCTGTTGAAACAGCATCACGAGCGCATAGCGGGCATCATCATCGAGCCGATGCCGAATTCCGGAGGCATGGTCCTGCCAGCGCCAGGATACCTGCGCGGCTTGCGGAACTTGGCAAACGCCTATGGCGTGCTGCTGCTCTTCGATGAAATCGTGACGCTTCGCTTGAGCAGCGGGGGCTTCCAGGCGATCGAAGATGTCCAGCCTGATATGACGGCGGTCGCCAAGATCATCGGCGGCGGCTTCCCGGTCGGCGCTTTTGGCGGGCGGAAAGAGATCATGCAACTCTTTAATCCCATGGTCGAATCCGAGTCTCTGTTTCATAGCGGCACTTTCAATGGCAATAACATGACGATGACGGCCGGGCTTGAAGCGATGCGCCGGCTGGATGAGGCGACGATAGAGCGCATCAACGGCTTGGGCGAAAAACTGCAAGACAGGATCAACGCGATATTCAAGACGCTGGGAATCCGAGCGCTGTGCCTGGGTTACGGCTCCTTGCAGCAGATTCACTGGACCGATGAGCCGCTGGTAACGCTGGCGGATGCGCGCCGCGCCGGTGAGGATACGGGCAAGTTGCGCGAACTGCTGCAGTTGGAGTTGCTGAACCGGGGCGTTTATACTAGCAATCGCGGCATGTTCTGCGTATCGACGCCGATGCGAGAACAAGAGATTGATCTGGCGCTGGCGGCTGTTGAGGGCGCGCTGGGGCAGTTGAAGCCCTACATGCGCGAGGCAGCGCCGCGTCTGTTGCGGGATTGAGTTTAGCACCGAATACACCGAGGGCACACAGGGGATGCTTGTGAGTGAAGAGGGGGTATCGCAAGCAGCGATGGGCGGCCCAAGGGTCCCCTAGGAATGTGGGAGTAAGACGAGCGGGCGGCTCACACAATCGCCCTTGCTATAAACGGGAAGAGGTGGAGTAGAGCAGCGGGAAGTCGTTGCTGGGTCAGTTCAGGCCGGCGGCTTGCATGTGCGCCTGGATGAGATCGAAGAAGTGCTCTTCCGAGTTGTCTTGCGGCGCGTAGCCGATGACGCGGCGGGCATTGGCGATGCTCCAGATGGCGTGGGGGTTGGCGCTGATGCCATAGAAGATCTGGAAGGGCACACCGAGTTCGTCGCGGATGTCCTCGGTTTCGATGCTTTTGATGAAAAGCTGGGCCATATCGCGCTGGCTGATATAGACGGCGAGGGCGCGGCGCATCCGGCGCAAATCGCCTAGAGGGGCATTGGCGACATCTGTCTCGCGGGGACCGCCGATGCGAATCTGCACATTTTCCAGGGGGCGGTCGCCGTGCGTGACGCCGCTGGCGAAGACCTGCCCAATTTGCTCGAAGGCGATTTTCGCCCAGCCATACCAATTGTCGGAGGCGTTCATGTCCGGGGTGACCATCGGCACGGCGCCGTCAAGAGCGTAATTCTCGTAGAAGTCAGCAGCATGATTGGTGCTGGCGGCGATGAGGCGGCGGACCCGCTCTTCCCAGGCGACCTGGTAGACATTGTAAGCCAGTTGCAAGTTTTCCAGTTCGGAAGAGAAATAGATGTCATCGCCTTGATCTGGGATGCGGTAGTAGGCGCAGTGGACCACGGCGTCGGCGCCGGTGAAATGGTCCCGGTACTTGTCGCGGTTCCGATCCAGCAAGTCGGCAATCTGGATGCCTTCGACTTCGTTCCCGTGCTTGTCGGTCGTCCGGGTATCGAGGAGGGTCAGATTGTAGCGCTCGCGCAGGGCGGGGAGCAGAACGCCGGCGATGGTGCCGCTGGCGCCGGTGAGGACGATTTTGCGTTTGGGCATGTGGGGTTCTCCTTCGGTGAATCAGGTGAGTAGAGTATACAACAGAGCTAAGAAACAATGTCGCCGCATTGTGGTCTACGGAGGATCTTGCCCGCTTGCAACGCCATACACTCGCGCGCCAGCCCGTTCATAAACGAGACGCAAGTCGAAATCCGCTGGCGGATCCATGCCAAGCGGAGCGTACACATAGTCGACATCCGCGAGTTCTTTGTTCGTTCGTTGTACGACGTCCCATTCGAAATAGCGAACAGCGCGAAAGTCATGGGCGGGGCGTTCAGCGAAGATGGGCAGCCAGGCATTGCCATCGGCAGCCAAGAGCAGGGCGTCGGTCGGCGTGTTTTCCCGCAGCCAGGTCATCGCCGCGAGTTCGTCGGCAGTTATCTTTGCGGGCGGCAAGTCGAGAACAGGGCGGATCGCGTTGAGCAAGGGCTGAAAGGCGCTGCCAAGAAGCAGAATGAGAAGGGCTGTCAGCGCCATAAAACGATAAGCTGAGCGGCGCAGTCCTGGTTTAAGCGCAGTTGGAACATGCGCGTCCCATAGTTTTACCAGAGCGAGACCAGCGAACCACGTGTAGGGCAGGATCGGTCCGTGGCGGGCAAGATTTGGCGCGTTTGTCAGAGCCCCCAGGGGTGGGATCAACGAGCCCAGCGCACCGGTGAATGAGGCTTCGACGATGAGCAATAGCCAGGTGAGCATCAGCAGCGATACCAGGCGGAGCGGACCGTTAACGCGCAAGCTGCTCCACATGCCGTAGAATACCAGCGGGAGAATGAAGTAGCCTTGGTCTCTGGTCATGTGGATGAGGTTGTTGATATCAGCCGTGAAAGGGGAAGGGCTGATGGGTAGCATCAGGGGCAAGTTCTTGATTAGCCAGGGCGCAATGCCCAGCAGCGCCACCAGAGGCAGACCAAATGTCAAGCCAAGGCGCGATTTCATCGTCATGGCGTTATGGCGATCGAGCCAGGCGACGCCGAGCATGGACAGAAAGCCAAAGAACGCGACGAGGCTTAGGCTGAGGTTGGTGATGATGACGGCGCCCATCATCAGACCGCCGGCGATCAGATCGGTCAGATTGAATTGGCGCAGCAGGCGCAGCGCGTATAGCAGAAACGCAGCCAGGAAGAGCAGCGCCAGCAACTCGCTGAAGTGTCCGTCGAGGAAGCTGCGGTGTATGCCGAAGCAAAGCAGGAGCGCGATGGCCATGCTGCGGCCCAAGCGCTTGTCATGTAGCTCGGCGCCGAAGTCGTATGCCAGCCAGACGAGCAGAAAGACGACGACAGCGGAGATGCTAAGTTGAATGAGCGGGATGGTGTGATCGAGCTGCAGACTGAGATAGGCGGACAGGGCGTGGAAGCCGGGCGCAGTGACGACGCTGGATTGCGGCGCGAATGGCGCGAGCAAGTTGAAGGATTCGCCTTCGCGGGTGGTCAAGCTATGGAAGGCGGTGATTTGTCCTTGTGCGCCCAGGGGCGCAGCCAGGTGAAAGAGCGGCATGATGACGATAAGGGCTACCAGGGCGAAGAAAGCCAGATCTTCCGGGCCGGGCCAGCCTTGGTCCTGATCGGCCAGTCGTTCGCCGCGAGCCTCGGCGCGCGCCTGGGCAGTGGAGAGCGTCCCGCCAAGCACGACGCCTGACAGCAGCGCGAAGAGCAGGTAGTCGACCACCAGGGTGTCCCAACCGAAGGCTTCGGTGTAGAAGACAGCGCCACCGGTGACCAGAGCCAGGCAGAGCGTCGCCGAGAGGGCGATGCGGGGTTGGGCGGTGCGCCAGGCCGGGGAGAGCATGGCGCCGGCGCCGAGCAGGACTGCCCCGAAGATGAAGACGACGAAGAGGCTCATTGTGAAGGTGAGAGGCTACCAGACGCGCTGGATGGGATAATGGTCGAAGGCGACGTCATTGGTGATGATGGGCAGATTCTCCGCGAGAGACTGGGCGATAAGCAGCCTGTCGAAGGGGTCGCGGTGATGGTACGGGAGCGCCGCCACGCGCTTGAGATAAGGCACTGTGATGTCGAGAAGTTGAAAACGGTCTGATTCAATCTCGTTTTCAACTAACTGGTCAAAAGGACTGGGCAATTCAAGTCCACGCCCTAAAGACGACTTAATCGCCATTTCCCATATACCCACCAGGCTCAGGAAGGCTTCATGTTCCGAATCTTCCAAGAGCGTTCTTGCCATATCGTTCAACCGCTCGTCGGCAGTTACGAACCATAGGTAGGTAGATGTATCGAGCAGGTACCTCACTACGTGTAGGGTTCAAATTCAGACAATGGCTCGTAGAACTCGTCGGTGATTTTAATCTTGCCCTTTAAGCGACCGGCTTTGCGAGGCCCCGGCTTAGGCATTATTGTGGCGACGAGTTTAAATGCCTGATCGTCTTCGCCAATTATAACGACAGTTCCACCATTCTTCGCATGCTCAAGCACGTCGTCGAGATTCTGCTTCGCTTCTTCAACGATAAAGGTCTTCATTGCTGAACTCCTGCGACTATCGCATCAACTCAGATTATACACGATCGTTATGGGAACTCAACGCGCCGCCCGGCGCCGAGAAGGACTGCCTCGAAGATAAAGATGGCGAAGAGGCTCAGTTCTTGTCCGTTCGGCGCAAGGGCAACCGGACCTGCCTTGCAGCCGGCGGCTATCCTCCCTGTGCCGCGATCGCGTTGGAGAGAACCAATGTCACGGTCAAAGCCAGTAGAAATCTGGTTTTCAACATCTTGTTTCCACAAATCTAATATGGATATTCTCCGCAATAGATGACAATGCGAATGCGCGATTAGGCGGGATTGCCATACAACCACCAAAAATCCTGGCGCGGATACAGGGATTCCAGGCGCGCTGACCAGATGAATCTATCGGCATGCAGGAGACGACGCAGGGCAATATCCATCCGTTCTACGCTCGACATGAGTTCACGCTTGTAGTAGCCAAACTCGTCCATCGCGAACAGGATTTCTTGCACGATGGTGCGGCGGAGCGCTTCCGGCGGATAAGCGGAGGCACAGCCCCCCGGATTTTCTTGGCAATCGCGGAAGAAGGCGTACATCTGCTTCAAGCGCGCTGGCACTTCCCCTTTGAGTTTGCGTTCGTAGTGTAGGGTCCACTCGCGTTGGACAGCGTCGTGCTGCTGAAGCGCTGCTGAGAGGCGCGAATGCTGGGATTTACTCAGAGAGGAGCGCAAGCGCATCAGCCGGCGCCGGCGTAGCAGCAGGGTGCCCGCGCTCAGTTGTGGCAGGGTGGAACTGCGTGAATAGCCAGCGGCGAGCGGCAGATAAAGCCTGTCGCCGAGGACATAGTCTTGCAGCCGTTCCGCCATCTGCTCGAGTTCGGTCAGATCGCGCTCGAGGGAGTATTCGCGTGACATGGCATTCGATAAGCTAACTAGGACTGGTTGATCGCTTCCCAGACCCGGCGCGGCGTCAAAGGCATATCGAGATGGCGGGGACCAAGAGGTTGGAGCGCGTCAATGACGGCGTTGACCACGGCCGGCGTAGAGCCGATGGTGGCGGCTTCGCCGATGCCTTTGGCGCCGAGGGGATTGAGGGTGGTTTCGGTGACGGTCTTGTCGATGGTGAAGGCGGGAAAGTTATCGGCGCGGGGCATGGCGTAATCCATCATCGAACCGGTGAGAAGCTGGCCCTGACCGTCAAAGATCACCTCTTCGAGCAGCGCTTGACCGATGCCTTGCGCCAAGCCGCCGTGGATTTGCCCTTCGACGAGCAGGGGGCTGATGCGGGGACCGCAGTCGTCGACGGAATAGTATTCGCGTAAGCTGACGCAGCCGGTGTCGCGCTCGATCTCGACGACGGCGATGTGCGTGCCAAAGGGATAGATAAAGTCGGGCGGACGGAAGAAATCGGTCGCTTCCAAGCCGGTGTCGATATCATCAGGCAGGCGGTCGCTATAGGCGCGGGAGGCGATGTCCTTGAGGGTCAAGCTGCGGCTGGGGACGCCCTTGACGCGATATTCACCATCGGCAAACTCAATGTCGCCGGGCGAGGCTTCCAGCATGTGTGCCGCGATGGATATGGCTTTTTCTCGGACTTTAATCGCGGAGCGGATGATGGCTGATCCGCCGATGGCCAAACTGCGGCTGCCGAAGGTGCCGACGCCGACGGGCTGCGCGCCGGTATCGCCGTGCTTGACGATGACGTTGTCATAATCCGCGCCGATCTCGTCAGCGACGATCTGAGCAAAGGTGGTCTGCAAGCCTTGGCCGTGAGGCGATGTACCGGTGTAAACGGTGACGACGCCACTGGGCTCGACGCGCACGACGCCGCTCTCATAAGGCCCGAAGCCACACATTTCCACATAGGTCGCCAAGCCGATCCCAAGCAAGGAATCGGAATTGCTCGCGCGACGCGTAGCTTGTTCAGCGCGCAGGGCGGCGTAGTTGGCTGTTTGCAGGGCTGTGTCCAGGTTCGTTTCATAATCGCCGGTGTCGTAGGTTGAACCGGTTGGGGTTTTGTAGGGGAATTGTTCGGGTTTGACGTAATTGCGGCGGCGGACGGCGGCGGGATCCATGTCAAGTTCGGCGGCGATCATGTCGATGGCACGTTCGATATAATAGATGGCTTCTGGACGCCCAGCGCCGCGGTAGGCCGCCACTGCAACTGTATTAGTGAAGACATTGCTGGCTTTGAAGTGTACGGCGGGGATATGGTAGTTGCCAGTGGCCATCAGGCCGGTGAGGTGAGCGATGTCGTAGAAAGGCGGATAGGCACCCAATTCGCCGATGACGTGCAGGCGCAAACCGAGTATCGCGCCATCAGCAGCGAAAGCAACTTCAACATCGGCAATTTGCGAGCGACCGTGGGTAGTGGAGACGAAGTGCTCGACACGCGTCCCCGCCCATTTCAGCGGCATGTTAAAGTGTTGAGCCAACTTGGCGACCGCGATTTCTTCCGGGTAGAGTTGGTTCTTGACGCCGAAGCCACCGCCGACGTTGGGCGCAATCACGCGCAGCATGTTCTCTGGCAGGCGCAGAACCCCTGCAAGAGCCGAGCGCAGGCCATGTGGAATCTGGGTACTGGACCAAAGCGTGATGCCGCCGGTGACGACATCGGGAGCGGCAGCCACGGTGCGGACTTCCATCGGCACGCCAGCGACGCGTTGACTGAGCATGCGCTGGCTCAGCCTGTGCGGCGCTTTGGCGAAGACTTCGTCGACATCGTCAGTTTTCTTCTCGCCTGTATCAATGATATTGCTGTCCAAGCCGTCGAATACCGGCGGCGCATCGCTGCCATAGGCGCTGAGCAAGTCGGCGGCGGCGGGCAATTCCTCCCACTCAATGTCGACATCGTCGATGGCGTCTTCAGCTATTTCCGGCGATGTGGCGATGATAGCGGCGACGACCTCGCCGACATGGCGAACGCGGTCCACCGACAGCGCGAGATGGCTGTAGTTTTCTTGGGCGATGTCGCCACCGGCGACCGGCACCGCTTCCCATTGCTCGCGCATGTCTTTGCCGGTGATCACAGCGAGCACGCCATCGCGAGCCGCTGCCGTCGCGATATCAATGCTGAGGATTTTCGCATGGGCGTAAGGGCTGCGGACGAAGGCGATGTGGCGCATGCCGGGCAGCTTGAGATCGCCGACATATTTGCCGGCGCCGGTGATCAGGCTTGGGTCTTCTTTGCGCTTGACACTTGCGCCTACCAGCGAGCGTAAAACCATTGCCATCAACTCCTTATTTTGATTGAACTTCTAAGCACGTAGGCGGGCGGCTCACAGGATCGCGTAGACACCCACTAGGCCGTCAGTCGCGCCTACAACTACCAATCTTTGCGCCATTTCGTAATGTTTCAACAATTCTTCATTTCCTACTCTAGAGCACTTCGCCGGCTAGCAGATTAGGACTCGTCTACGCTTTCGACCGCATAGCCCTGCTGTAGCCAGCCTTTGGTGCCGTCTTCGAGATTATAGATGTCGTCGTAGCCCATGCTCGCCAGGAAGAGCGCGGCCTGCGACGAACGGACGCCCGTGTTGCAGACGAGCAGCACGGGCATATCTTCGCTGATTTCGTCAACCCGCGCCATGAATTCACTGAGCGGGATGTTTAGCGTGCCGGGGATGTGCGCTTCGGCATGTTCTTCTTCTTCGCGCACGTCAATGAGTTGGTATGCGCCGGCCTGCCCACTGGCGAACTGTTGGCGAAACTCTTCTGTGCTAATGTCAGTGTACATGGCTGGACCTTGGGTAGCTCTGCCACTGTGGGCATTATAGCCAAGCTAAGTGAGATGTCCAAACACTGGAAGATTGGGAAATTGCGGGCGACCAAGTTGGTCGCCCTACATTTGGCGGGGAGGCGGCAGATTCCGATACCAAGCCACTGTGCGGCGGAGCCCCTCGGCAAAGCCGACGACCCGCTCGAAACCAAGCAGTTCACGGGCCTTGGTCACATCGGCTTGTGAATGGCGGATGTCGCCCGGGCGCTCAGCTGAGTATATGGGCGGGAGCTGGCTGCCGAGGATGGTATTCAACTGCGCCACAAGTTCATCGATAGTGATACGTCCACCGGCGGCCAGATTGATGGTCTGGGCAGCGGCTTTTGGCGCCGTGCAAGCCAGCAGGTTACCAGCCACGACATTGTCGACATAGGTGAAGTCGCGGCTATGCTGGCCGTCCCCGTAAATAGCGGGGCGCTGGCCGCGGAGCATCTGGTTGATGAACTTGGGGATGACGGCAGCGTATGTTGAATGCGGATCCTGGCGCGGACCGAAGACATTGAAGTAACGCAGCGCGACTGTTTCCAGACCGAAAGAGTGTGTAAAAGCGGCACTGTAATATTCACCCGCAAGTTTGGCTGCGCCGTAGGGTGAGATGGGAGCGGGTGTCTGCGATTCTGTCTTTGCGCCGTTGATTCGGTTGCCGTACGCTGAGCTCGAGGCGGCATAGACCACGCGCTTGACATCGTTGTCGCGGGCGGCGATCAGCACGTTAAGCGTGCCGGTGACGCAATGGCGGTGGGTTTCGAGCGGGTCGGCGATGCTGCGCGGGACCGATGGCAGGGCCGCTTGATGCAGGACGTAGTCGGCGCCGCAAAAGAGCGATTGTAACGTTTCGAGGTCGGTTAAGGAGCCGATGGTTATCGAAAGGTCACCGTTAAGCGAGCGCAAGACGTCGAGGTTTTCGCGTTTGCCGGTCAGCAAGTTATCGATGACTTTGACGCGCTGTCCATCGCGCAGCAGGCGCTCGGCGATATGCGATCCGATGAAGCCGGCGGCGCCGGTTACAATGTAGGTTTGCGGCATGGATTTCCTCGCGCTGGTTGCACCGTCACCTTAGCGCCATGACAGCGATTATGCAAGCGCGGTCAGAGGCGGTTGGCCGCTGCTTTGCAGCACCACTTTGGGTTATAATCATTGAACATTGCGACAGGCGTTGCAGTAGTTGGAGAGCAATATCATGGACCCAACGAGCAAAGACAAGACGATAGAACGGCAAAAACCGAATATCAGCGATGACTACGATGGCGTCAAATTTAGGACGCTGGCAAAAGGCATCACAACGCATCCGCTGATTCGCGGCGGTCGACCCTGCATTGAAGGTACTGGTATCAAAGTGACTGACATCGTTGCGACGCAGAAGTACCATGAACTGGGACCAGATGAAATCGCGGATCACTATGCAATCGAGCTATTCATGGTGGAGGATGCGTTGGCTTATTACTCAGCGCATACCGACTACATTGATACCGATCTCGAGCTAGCCGTTGTGAACCATGAGCAGTTGGCGGAAGCACAATATGGAACCCGACCCGATTCGATTCTATCTAGACGAAAATCTATCGCCAGAAATTGCCAAGCAACTGGCACGAAACGGCATTGACGTAATTCGAGGGCCACTTAAAGATAGCGACATCGGTCACTTGCAGCGGGCCAGGGACCAAGGGCGAGTCGTCTGTACTCGAGACGCGGATTTCAATCGTCTGCACAGTACTGAGGGAGAACATGCCGGCATCATCAAAGGATATGAAGGGCATAGCATTGGCGATTGGGTGAAGTTCCTGCGATTCGTTCATTCCACATGCACTTCTGATCAGTTGAGGAACCATGTCGAATTCGTGTTGCCGGTCGATTGACGAGAAGCGCTATCCTAGAGGTGCCTGATTACCGCCGTACACTGCCAAATGCCGGCTTAACTGAGATAGCTGTTTACCTGAGACGATATTGATGCAGAGCAATTCAGAGCACAAACCCAAAGCGACCGAACTTGAACTGATCGTCGACAGCTGGGAGCGGCGGCATGAATGGCGGCTGCTATCCAAGACTATTCCGCGCTCCCTGATTGTGGCGCTGATAATTGGTCTGGTCATGGGGGTGGTTGGCTACTTCCGTTTCAGGCTTGCCGCAGAACAACTCGCTTTGATCGCCGCCGGTCTTTGCGCGCTCGGTGGCATATTGAACTTGCTCTATACCCTGCTTTTCCCGCGGTCTTTGGCAGAACGCGCGCGATACTTTGATCTCGAATTCGGCTTAAAAGAGCGGGTCTCCACCGCCTTTGAGTTGATGCACGGGCGGATAAAGACACATCCTGAAATTGAAGCGCGGCAGATTGAGGATGCGCTGGGACAGGCGCGGGCCGTTGACCCGAAGGCGCAAATCGCTATGGACTTTCGTCCGCGGGAATTGGCGGCGTTGCTCGTCCTAGCGATCGCAATGGTTGGTTTGGTCTTGCTGCCAGCGATTGTCGGCGACGTTTTCATCGCTGAGGCGCCTTCGGCCGCGGTAGAGGCGGCGCAGGAAGATTTGCGCGAGATGATCGAAACCATCGCCAAAGATACGAACTTGGACGATGTCGATCGGCAAGACTTGCTCGATGCGCTGGAAGTGGCTTTGGAGCGCCTGCAAGAAGAAGAGATCAGCGAGGAAGAGGCTTTCGCTGCGATGAGCCAATTGCAGTCGCAACTGGAGGAGTTGGAGAATCGCCTCGAGGATACGATCGAGTTGGATCAGTCAGCATTGGAAGCGGCGCTGGAAGCCTTGGAGAATTTCATCCCGCCGTCCGAAACAGAAGGCGAGAATCCGGATGCCGCTGGCGAAGCTCAGCCGCCAGGCAACCTGGAGGATCTTTCGCAGGGATTGGAACAAATCGCGGAGGATGCGGCGGACATGAGCGCTGAAGAACTAAGCCAAGCGGCTGAAGCGCTGAACATGGCGGCCGAAGAGCTTGCTCAAATGAACAGTGAATTGTCTGAGCAGATGGCTGCGATGGCGGAGGCGCTGCAAGAGGGCAATACCGGCGAGTTGCAAGAGCAGCTTGATGCGGCGCAGGAAACCTTGGCGCAAGAGCAGGGGCAACAGCAACAAAACGAGAATGCGCAGATGCTTCTGCAAGAGCAAAGCGAACAAGCGGAAGAAGCCGCTGAATCCATCGCTCAGCAACAATCACAGGAGGGGCAGCAGGGGCCGGCGAACCCGTCTGAGTCGGGGCAGCGGCGAGCGGGTCAGCAGGGCGATCAACAGGCAGCCGAAGCGGGACCGGGCGCGAACCAAGGTAATCAAGAACCGCAACGCAATCGACCGGGCTCAGGTGAGAATGAGCAAGGCAATCAAGACAGCCGGGCGGCCGGTGCTGGGGCTGGCGACGCGGCGCCAAGCAACGTGAGCCTGCCGGGCAGCGCGGGCGAAGACCAAGGCGCCGATACTAACAACAATCCGACGGGAAACCGCGAAATTGAATACGAAGCGTTGTACAGCCCAAGCGGCATCGCCGGTGGTGGGCAAAATGAGATCCGACTGGAGACGGATGCGGACGACACCGTGATCGCCGAGGGGGACTTTGATGACAATCCCATAGGCGAGTCGCGGGTGAGTTATGACACGGTCTTCAGTGATTATCAGAATGCGGCGAACCGCGCGCTGGAAAGCGATTATGTGCCGTTGGGCTTGCGCGATGTGGTGCGGGAGTATTTCACTTCGCTGGAGCCGCGCGCCGAATGAGACCGTCCTATGACTGACCTGCTGATACGCCGCGTCAATGTCTTGCAGCTTCGTGACGAGCGCGCCAGCATCCTCGCCGATCATGACATCGGAATTAGCGGAAATCGCATCAACGCCATTGAACCGACCGGGACAATCGATCCCTCCGGGGCAAAAAAGGTCATTGACGCGGATGGTCAAGCGGCCTTGCCCGGTTTCATCAACAGTCATGCTCACGTGGCGATGGTGCTGTGGCGCGGCATGGGCGAGGATGTCAACCTGGAAACTTGGTTCAACGATTATATCTGGCAGCTGGAAGCCAATCTGGAGCCGGAAGATGTTTATTGGGGTATGCAGCTCGGTCTGCTCGAGATGATCGAAGCGGGCATCACCGCGGTAAGCGATCATTACTGGCACATGGATTACGCCGCGCGGGGCGTGGAAAAGGCGGGGACGCGGGCTTTGCTATCCCAAGCGATGTTCGGCGCGAATGGCTTGGGGCAGATCGACGAGACGGCGGGCTTTGCCCAGCGTTGGGATGGCGCTGCCGGCGGCCGGATCCGCACGATATTGGGACCGCACGCGCCTTACACCTGTGACGACGAGTTTCTGAGAGCCAGCGCGAAAAAAGCCGATGAGATTGGCAGCGGCATCCATATCCATGTGGCGGAGACGCGGGAACAGACGAGGGCGAGCTTAAGCCGACGAGGTCAGACGCCGATTGAAGTCTTAAATGTCTGCGGCATCTTTGAAGTGCCGACAATCCTAGCGCATGCCTTGGGCGCCACACCTAGCGACCACGAAATCCTGGCGGACGCACAAGCGCCGGTGGGAATCGCGCACTGCCCCAAGACATACGCCAAGCTGGCTATGGGCTTCAATAATTTAGTCGAGTTGCGGGCATTGGGAATAGCCGTCGGTTTGGGTACGGACGGCGCAGTCAGCAACAACACGCTCGACTTGTGGGAGGCGATGCGGTTAACGGCGCTGGGGCAGAAGCAAGTGACCGGCGATGCTGAGAACTTGACCATAGCACAGGCGCTGACGATCGCCACGCAGGAGAGCGCTCGTGTCTACGGGCAGGCGGAAGACCTGGGCGATATCGCCCCTGGCAAGCTGGCGGATATCATCCTGGTCGATTTGAGCGGGACGCATCATTTTCCGCTCAACAGCGTCACCGCCAGCCTGGTATATAACGCGCGCGCCGGCGATGTGCGGACGGTCATCTGCGACGGACAGATAATCATGCGCGAGCGGGAACATCTGACGCTGGATAAAGACGAAATCATGGCGAACATCAGCCCGCGGATGGAACGCCTGCGCCGACGCGAAAACACCGGCAACATTCAAACTTACAATCCCTGAGGCTGAGCCAGCTTGATCGCATAGTGCAGAGCGGCGCGCAGGCTGCCGGGATCGGCGATGCCCTGCCCCGCGATGTCAAAGGCAGTGCCGTGCGCGGTGGTGGCGCCGATGACGGGCAAGCCCATCCACAGCGTGGCGATGTCGCCGCGTCCCTGTAACTTGCGCGCGATATTCATCTGATCGTGATAGAGGCAGACGACGCCATCAAAATCGCCAGCCAGCGCCCGCTTGAAGACGATATCGGCCGGCACGGGACCGGCGACGCGGATATCATCGCGGACGGCATCTTGTATCGCGGGGGCAATGACATCGATTTCCTCTCTGCCGAAGAGCCCGCCCTCGCCGCCGTGTGGATTGAGCGCGGCAACGGCGATGCTCGGTTCGATATATCCGAGCTTGTCGAGAACATCATGCAAATGCTGGATGTAGCGATGAACACGAGCGTGCGTGATGAAACTGACGATGTCTTTGAAGGGAATGTGCTCGGTCACAGAGACTGCCCAGACGGGGCCAGCGGCACCGAGAATGAATGGTTCGGGGCAGCCGGTAAGCTCGCCGAGGAATTGCAATTCGTCATAATAATCGTAACCGGCCGCGCGGAAGGACTCCTTGTTCATCGGCGCCATGACCACGCCACCGACGACGCCTTGCATGCCGAGTTGATAAGCTTGTTCGAGGTAGCGGCCGGCCGCTTCGCCCAGTTTGGGGTGGACGGCGGGCGGTGGTACTGCGCCCAAGGTGAAGCCAGGCGGGTTCAAGACTTCGATAGCGCTCGGCTCGAATTGAGCGGCGGAAAGATCGTCTAAATGGTGGAATGGCAGCGAGAGACCGAGCGAGGCGGCAGTATCCCGCATGACCCCCAAGTCGCCGATGATGAAGGGCCGGCAGCGATGGTACAGACGGCCGTCTGTCAGGACCTTGGCGATGATTTCGGGACCGATGCCGGCCGGGTCGCCCATGGCGATGGCGATGATTGGTTTTGGTCTCATACCTGCGCCTTTCTGCCTGAGAGTGAAACATCGTAAATCAATGACGGTCGCCTTGCTACGGTCAGACCGCCCTGTCCTGTGGGCGAGTCGTTGCTGAATTGCCCAATTTAAGGTAAGATTTTGCTACAGATTGTAGTGTCCGCTGCCCTTCTAGGCAGCCATGAGCAGGTGTAACGATGCTCAATGCCGACAATGCCGCGCAAGTAATTCTGATCATCGTCAGCAGCTACCTGATCGGCTCCTTCCCGACCGCCTATTTCGTCGGCAAAGCGCGGAATGTCAATATCTTCGAGGTCGGCAGCGGCAATATGGGCGGGACGAATGTCGCCCGCGCTGTGGGCAAAGGCTGGGCGATCTTCACCGGATTGGTCGATGTGTTGAAGGGCATCTTCGCGGTCTGGCTGGCGCGGGATGTGATGTTGCCGGAGCAGATTGGCGTGGCGACATCGGTATCGGCGACTTGCGTGGTGGTCGGGCATAACTGGTCGCTTTTCGCCACCGTGCTGACGGCGTCGATCAAAGAGGGCAAGCTCCGGTTGATTGTGCGCGGGGGCAAAGGCGCGGCAACCGCCTTCGGGGCGATGCTGATGATTCAGCCTCTGCAAATACTGGTGGCGGCTGTCATCGCGATCGCGGTGATCGCTCGCACGCGTTATGTCTCTCTCGGCGTGTTGATTGGCTTTGCCGTGGCAAATGTATGGTTGATCCTGCTGGTCGGCGCTGAGTTCCAGAAGCCGATATTGCTGCTCTATGCGGCGGCGCTCACGGTGATGATACCGTTGCGGCATTGGGGCAATGTGCAGCGGCTGCTGGCGGGAACAGAGCGGCGGCTGGGCGAGCCAGCGGCTTGAGCCAAGGTTACAGATTTCGGGCGACACAAGGGCGCCCCTACATTTTTTTGCCCGTCGGCGGGCGACCTAGTAGGTCGCCCCCTACATTTTCTGCATTTTGGCGGGAGGACTGGCGGGTCACCCTGATTTATCGCGCTGGATAGAGCGCTGTTGAAATCCATGTCAAGCTGGACTATTCTCGTCGTTCAGCATAGTCCTTTGTACGAGAAACATGCGAATCGAAAGCGACAAAGACCTGCGCGGCATGAAGCGCATCGGCGAGATCTGCGGGCTGACGCTGAAGCTCATGCTGGACAGCGTCGAAGCGGGCATGAGCACGCGGGACCTGGATGATATCGGTCGCGACTTCATGACCAAAATGGGCGCTGTCTCGGCGCCGATCCGCGCTTATGGCTTCCCGGGCTATACCTGCATCAGCTTGAATGATGAAGCGGCGCATGGCATTCCGCGCAAGGATCGCTTTATTCAAGCGGGCGATCTGCTCAATGTCGATGTATCAGCGGTATTGGAAGATTATTGGGGCGATACGGGGGCGACAATCATCATCCCGCCGGCGCAGCCCGCGCAAATCAAACTCTGCGAGGCGACCCGGCGCGCGCTGGACCTCGCTATTGGCATGGCGCGACAGGGACAGCGAGCCAATGCCATCGGACGGGCGGTGGAGAAATACGCCAAAAAACAAGGCTACCGCACCTTGCGGGAGTTAGGTGGGCACGGCGTCGGGCGGCACATCCACGAGAAGCCGTCCATCCCCAATTATTACAACAAGCGCAATAAAGATGTGCTGGCTGATGGCATGGTGGTGACACTGGAGCCCTTCCTCAACACCGGGCGCGGGCGCATCAAAACCGCCGATGATGGCTGGACGCTGCGCACGGTTGACGGCAGCGTATCAGCGCAATACGAGCATACCGTCATCATCAATGGCGCTGAGCCGGTTTTGCTTACGAAGGTGGATGGAGGTTATGTTTGAGCGCCGCTGGCTTGAGAGGAGCAGAAAATGATCACAGGCATTGACCATATCGTCATCGCGGTTCATTCGCTTTCGCGGGCGGTTGACGTATATCGCGGGCTGGGTTTCTCCGTTGTCGACGGCGGCAAACATCCCTACGGCTCCTACAACGCGCTGATCGGATTCGCCGATGGAAGCTATATCGAGCTGCTCAGCTTCTATGAAGAGAGTCCGGCCCATCCCTGGTGGGCGCTGCTGCATGAGCGCGGCGGCGGCTTGATCGACTTCTGCATGGCGACCGACGACATCCGTAGCGATTTAGCGGCTTTTCGGGCGCTGGGCGTCGATTGCGGCGACCTAACCGGGGGCGGGCGGGCGCGTCCCGATGGCTACGAGGTACGCTGGATTAACAACAAAGTCGGCGGTGTCTGGCAGGGTTTGATCCCCTTCATCATTGAGGATGTGACGCCGCGGGAAGAGCGTCTGCCGCGGGAGACGGCTCATGCGAATGGCGTGACTGGCATCCACAGTCTCAGCCTGGCGACAGACGATGCGGCGCGCCTTGCCGGTGTCATGTCGGCGGTATTGGGCGTAGAAGGACAGGCAATCACAGATGACGCGGCTGGCGCGAGCGGGATTCGCTTTGATGTGGGCGGGCATCGTCTGGATTATCTGGCGCCGGATCGAGAGGATAGTCCGCTGGCGGCGCATCTGGCGGGCAAGCGAGCGGCGCCGTTTTCGGTGAGCTTCAGGACAGCGGGCGAGGCGAGGCGGTTCGGTCCAGAGGAGGCTGAGGGCGTGCGGATTGAGTTGGTCTAAACGCGCAGCCGGTGCAGCAAGCCGCTGTGGCGCTCGGCGACTTTGTTATTGTTCACCGCGATGTACAGCGCTTGCCGGGTGCCGACGAGGACGACAAGCCGCTTTGCCCGCGTGATGGCGGTGTAGAGCAGGTTGCGCTGCAGCATCATGTAGTGCTGCGTCAGAATCGGCATGACGACGACCGGGTATTCCGAGCCTTGCGAGCGGTGGGTGCTGATGCAGTAGGCGAGCATGAGATCGTCCATTTCGCTGAAATCGTAGCCGACATAACCGCCGTCCATGACAATTTCAAGTTCGTTATCGAAGTCATCAATGCTGTCGATGAAGCCGATATCGCCATTGAAGACTTCTTTGTCGTAGTTGTTGCGCGTTTGCATCACCTTATCGCCGACGCGGAAAACGCGATTTCTCAGCTTGATCTGCGCTTGGCGGGCATCGCCGTTGAGTTCGGCTTGGAGCCTTTCATTCAGGTTGTTGACGCCGGCAGCGCCGCGATACATCGGCGCGATCACTTGAATATCTTGAACAGGATCGACGCCCCATCTACTCGGAACTTTTGTCTTGACGATTTCGACGATGTGGTCAGCGACAGCTTCAGGATTGCTGACTTCAAAGAAAAAGAAGTCGCTGCTTTTATTGTCAGTATTGGGCTTCTCACCTTGGTTGATGCGGTGGGCGTTGCTGACGATGTGGCTGGCATCGTCTTGGCGGAAAATCTGGTTCAGCCGTGTCACTGAGGCGATATCGCTTTCGATGACATCGCGCAGCACATTGCCAGCGCCGACCGACGGCAACTGGTCTACATCGCCGACTAGCAGCAGATGGGTAGTCGGCTGCAGCGCTTTCAGCAGATTGTGGAAAAGCCATAGGTCGAGCATGGAAGCTTCGTCGACCACCACCATATCGACTGGCAGCGGATTGTCTTCATCGTGTTCGAAGCCGCCTTCGCCCGGCGCGAAACCAAGCAGGCGGTGGATAGTGCTGGCTTCCACGCCAGTAGCTTCGCCAAGGCGTTTGGCCGCGCGGCCGGTGGGCGAGGCAAGGCGGAATTGGTAGTCGCCCTCGCGCAATGCGTTTATGAGCATCTGCAAGGTGGTGGTCTTGCCGGTGCCGGGACCGCCAGTCAAGACGCTGAGCTTGCTGGTTAGGGCGGCGCGGACGGCGCTCTGCTGCTGCAGCGACAGCGAAACATTGTTGCGCGCGCTCAGCCCGCCAAGATAGCCCGTCCAATTGCTGTTGCGATGATCGCGCATGATCAGGCTGCTACTGCCAGCGATGCCCCGCAGAAGCTGTGCTGCTCCTGTTTCAGCGCGGTGGAAGCGCGGCAAATAGATCGCCGGCGTCGGCTCCGGCTGCCTTGGGTCATACAGATCATCTTCCACCAGTTTCCCCGCGGAGAGCTGTCCCTTAAGGGCGACATTGAGTGTCGAGAGGTCGTCGATGCCTAGCAAGTTAGCGGCTGTCTCGAGCAGTTGCTCTCTGGGCGCGTAGGTGTGGCCCTCGCGTGACAATTCTTCGAGCGCGTAATGCAGGCCAGCCCTCAGACGATGCATATCGTCGGATCGCAAACCCATATTCTTGGCGATCTGATCCGCTTTGCGGAAGCCGATCAGGAAAACATCCTGCGCTAATTGGTAGGGATTATTCTCGATGATGCGCTGCGTGTTTTCGCGATATTCGTCCCAGATGCGCTGGGCGATCTTGGCGCTAATGCCGAGTCCTTGCAAGTAAATAAAGATGTTGCGCATGACGCGATTCTTCGCCCAAGCCTCGATCAGATTTTCCGCCAGCTTGGGCTTGAGCCCGGGCACATCGTGAATGCGCTCGGGTTGGGAATCGAGGATGGCGATGGTTTTCTCGCCGAGGTGATTTACGATCTTTTCGGCTGTGCGCGGTCCGATGCCTTTGACAATGCCGCTGCTCAGATAACTGATGATGCCCTTTGTTGTTTGCGGAGCGATCGGGATCGCTTGCTCGGCGCGGAATTGCCTGCCATAGCGCGAGTCATTAACCCATTCGCCGATGAACTGCGCGTCTTCACCTTCGTTGAGCAGGGGCATGGTGCCGACCACAGTGACCGTGCCATCCCGGGCTTGGGCGCGGGGATAGCGCTTCTCCGGCATGATCTTGACGACGCTGTAGCCGTTCTCATCGTTGTAATAAGTGATGCGCTCAATGGCGCCAGCGATTTCTTCTGGCATTCCGCGATCCAGCGTTTGGCTTGTCTTATTATTGTATGGTCAATCGACCAGAACGCCAGGCGGCGCAAGCGGGCGACTCACCGAGTCGTCCCTACAATGATTTCGATATTTTGCACATCAATATACTTTGCCGTGATTTCTCAATACTTTCTTGGAACAGCTTCAGCAAGCCAGTTAGTTAGAAAATTCTAATACGCGACCATTTGTTCACGTTTGACTAGAATATTTGTGCTAGCCTGCTGTTGAGATGGTTTGAGCGCTTCTGCCCTCGGACGCTTAACAAGACGCGACATCCGCAGTTGCGGTTTCACTTTCGGGTGGTAGCAATCACAGGCGTCGCGTTGCATGGCTGCCCGCCCCTGCACCACCCGATAGTCGCGTGTGGATGGACTGAGGCAGCAGCAAGGAAAAAGAAAAACTGCGCGATGTCGCTGGAGGGACGATGATGCAAGATATGAAGGTTAAGATGATTGACGCGCCGGCCGGGCGCATCGGTGGCTACCTCATCACCTGGGGCGAACCAGGACAGAGGGATTTGCAAGGCGAGTATTTCACGCCACAGACCGATGTCGGCTTGGATTGGTACGAGCGGCGGCCGGTGCTCTACCATCACGGCTTGGACGGCGCGCTGAAGGCGGCGGTGATAGGCGTCATCGAAACGCTGCGCCCGGACGAGACAGGACTGTGGGCAGAGGCGCAACTGGACCTGAACAAGCGCTATGTGAGAGCGGTGCAGCGGCTGGTGGATCAAGGGGTTTTGAGCTGGTCCTCGGGCAGTTTGCCGCATCTGGTCGAGGTCAGCGCCGAGGGTCAGATCAAAAGCTGGCCCATCGTCGAAGGCAGCCTGACGCCCACCCCGGCAGAGCCAAGACTGACAGATGTGCGAACCCTTAAGAGCGCCTACAAGTCGCTGGGTTTGGACATATCGCGGCTGGGGTTGAGCGGTAAGGATGCCACCAAGAAAGAATCTGGCAAGGAGAATGGACAAGACATGACTGAAGAAACAGGACGAGCTTTGAAGCGGCTGCCATTGGCGGACGAAAGAGAGGCTCTAAAATCTACGCGGGTCGCCGTCGGCAGCGAGTATGACGCGCTGGATGCGATGGACATGCTGCATGGATACATGCTGCTGCGCTCGGCGAAGAGTTTTCACGGCGTCAGCGAGCGCTATTCAAACGCGCTGGCGGACAAGGTCAATCGGGCGAAGCTCAAAGCGACAAAAGCGGATGAACTGGCTTATAGCACGCAGACCGGCTTCGGCGATGAATGGGTGCCGGATTTGTGGAGCCAGCAGATCTGGCACAAGGCGCGGCAAGACAACACGATTTTGCCGCTTTTCCAGAGCATTGAGATGCCGAGCAATCCCTTTGAGTTGCCGATTGAAGGGGCGGACCCGACCGTGTACTACGTGCCGGAAACCCAGGATGAGGCGCATCTGACGTTGGGCGCTGGCAATCCGATCCCGGATAGCAAGGTTGGCTCGGGCAAGGCGACGCTGAATGCCAGGAAACTGGCGCTGCGGGTCGGCTTCAGCAGCGAACTGGTGGAAGACGCGGTCATCCCGGTACTGAATATCTATCGGGAGCAGGCGGCCCGCGCCATCGCCGATGCCATCGACAATGTACTGCTCAATGGCGACAGGACGACAGCGGGAAGCGGCAACATCAACAGCGACCATGCGGCGCCAGCCGCTACATCCAAGTACCTAGCGCTGGATGGCTTGCGGCACCTGCCTCTGGTGGACAAGACAGCCAACGCTGTGAATCTCAACGGCGCGCCCAGCCTGGCCAAGCTGCGCGAGGCGCGTTTCAAGATGCCGGGCAAATATGCCGCCCGTCCGTCAGACTTGGCCTGGCTGGTGGATAGCGGCACATACTCGGCACTGCTGGGCTTGAGCGAGTTTCTGACGGTGGACAAGGCTGGCCCGCTGGCGACGGCGCAGACCGGGCAGATCGGCTTCGTCGATGGCATACCGGTATTTGTCAGCGCCGAGATGCCGCTGACTGAGGCGGACGGCAAGGTAGGCGGCGGGCAGAACCGCAAGGGTCAGGCGGTCTGCGTATATCGGCCCGGCTGGTATGTGGGCTACCGGCGGAAGATCGCGGTCAGCGTGGATTATCTGTCGTATTACGACAGCTACCAGTTGACGGCGACAGTGCGGCTGGCTTTCGTGCGCTTCGATAACGATGTGGCGAGCTGCCTGTACAATATCACGGTGTAGCTGTGACTGGGCGGGGGCTGTGGCGCCTCCGCCCTCTGTATTTTCTGCCTGTAATAAAAGAAGATGGACTGGAAAAGTTAGCCCCAATTACTTATAAAAATGAATCACAAGCCCCTCACCCCACCAGCACCCACAACGCCTCGAAGAAAAAGCCGCCGTCCTCTTGCTGCTCCGCCCTGATCGCAACCTCCACGCCCTCGCCCTGACGGCATAACTCGACCACCGTACCGCAAGCGGCAGCGGGCATCAGCGCCTGTTTTAAGGCGAAGGCTCTGCCGTCAGCCTCGACGAAGACTTGCACGCCGGGCAGCAACAATTCGCCAGCCACTGGCAATCGATGCAGCGTCGCGTCAAATTCGGCCGGGGCGATGGCGACGATCTTCATAGCCTGCGCCTTTCACTTTGCCTCACCTAACTTAACACAGGGGGGCGTCTGAGGACAGCCGTCAGCGCCGTTTGGCCACCCAAATTCAAAGTCACAGGAGAAAAGAAAACCATGTACACCATTGCAACATTGGAGGATCTGCGCCGGCATCTGGGCTTGTCGGCGACGGACACCGATTCCGATCAAGATCTGCTGCACAGCTTGCAGGAAGCCAGCCATCTCATCGAGTCCCTGACGCAGCGCCGATACTGTCCACGCTTCCAATCCCGAACCGTGCCGCTTGATCGGACTGCACCGCGCCTGCTCATCCTGCCGGACGACCTGCTCGAACTGCGCGCGATCAACGATGCCGGCGGCGAAATGGACCTCAATCGGTTTCTGCGGCTGCCAGAGGATCCCGATACGCCGGCCAGCATCCTGCACTTAGCCAGGGGCGTAACCTTCCGACTGGATGCGAGCGGGCCACGCGCCGTCGAAATCAATGGCATCTGGGGCTGGCATGACCGCTGGATGCAAGCCTGGCGCGATAGCGGCGACACGGTCCGCGACAGTGCGCTAAGCGCGGACACCGGGACCATCAGCGTGTATGATGTGGCGGGCAGCGATAAGGACGGTTTCAGTCCCCGCTTCCAGGTTGGTCAACTGCTGCGCATCGGAGATGAGTATCTGCGTTTGACGGCGATTGATCGGCAGAACCAGCGCTTGACCGTGCTGCGCGGGGCGCAGGGCAGCGCGGCGGTCGCGCATCAGCGCGGGGCGACGATCGAGACCTACACCGCATCCTTGCCCATCCGCGATCTGACAGTGCGCTACGCAGAACTGATGATAAAGTCGAACAGTTTGCTGGCGGATGCGCCCTCGTCCTTGTTGGAGCGGATGCGGCGCTTGACCGCTTGAGCCGATTGAATCTGGCTACATGCTTGGCTTTGCGCTAAGGTTGCCGCCTGTAAAGCCCGCCCGGCTGAGGACCGCGATGGCACGTCAACTCACGCGCATGGTCGCTCTGCGCTACCGCGATTTTCGCTTTCTTTGGCTTGGCGAAATGGTATCGACCACCGGCTCGCAGATGCAGCTTTTCGCCATCAACTGGCATGTCTTTGAGCTGCTGCGCGGGCAGACCTTCACCGTTAACATTCTGGGCAATCTGGTCGAGATGGGGTCGGAAGCCTTCGGTTTGGGCATGCTCGGCTTGGTACGAGTAATCCCCATCGTCATGTTCGCTCTGGTTGGGGGCATCCTGGCGGATGCGCTGGATCGCAGGCGGGTGATGCTCTGGACGCGGGTAGCATCGGCAGCGATCGCGGCAGTTCTGACCTTGCTCACTTTGTCGAGCCAAATAGATGTCAAAACAATCTATCTATTGACGGCGCTGGGGGCAGCGGCGACCGCCCTCGATAGCCCGGCGCGGCAATCAATTGTGGCGAACTTGGTCAAGCCGCGCCATCTGAGCAATGCCATCAGCCTCAACACGCTCATCTTTCAGATCGCAACAATCTGTGGTCCAGCTGTCGCGGGCCTGCTGGTGGCGCAGTTTAATATCGGCCTGGTGTACGGCATCAATACCGTGACGTTTTTCGTCGCGATCGTGGCGATTTGGCTGATCCGCCATCGGGGCAAGATGACTTACGGCGCGGGCATAGGTCTGCAAGCGCTGATCGATGGCATCCGCTTCACTTTCGGCACGCGCATCATCATGGGTACGATGCTGCTGGATTTCTTCGCCACGCTCTTCTCGTCCGCGCGGACGATGCTGCCGATTGTAGCAGGCGATATCTTGGGTATAGGCGCAGTTGGTTATGGGCTGCTGGCGACGGCGCAACCGATCGGCGCCCTGCTCGTTGGCCTCGTCATGTCGCTGCGGGCCGAGATGAAACGGCAGGGTGTCATCCTGCTCATGGCGGTGGCAGTCTACGGCTTGGCCACTGCGATCTTCGGGGTCTCGACCAGTTTAGCGCTGTCCTACTTCATGTTCGCTCTGACCGGCGCCGGCGATACGGTCTCGATGGTGATCCGCGGCACGATCCGACAGTTAATGACGCCGGATGAATTGCGCGGGCGGATGGTCTCGGTCAACATGATGTTCTTCATGGGAGGACCGCAATTGGGCGAACTGGAGGCGGGTTTGGTCGCTGCGGTTTTCGGCGCTCCATTTGCGATTTTCAGCGGCGGCTTAGCGACCGTGCTGTTGACCGCCTGGGTGGCTTGGCGTTATCCTTCCATCAGGCGCTACAACAATGCCGATGACCTGAAACGGAAACGAACATCGTAGAATGTAGAGATGCGGAAATGGCGAAGAAGAAGCGCGGCTTAGAACCGCACAGCGATGAACAGCAGAAACAATACGAACGCGAGGCTCGCCTGCAATGGGGACCGGCGGCGGTCAACGATTCTATTCAGCGCTGGAACAGCTACAACAAAGAACGGCAGGATGCGATCATCGCCGAAGGCAATCAGATCTACACCGAGCTGGCGGAGGCGATGGCAGCCGGCGCAACGGCGGGCGATCAAAAGGTGGTGGCGATTCTCGAGCGCTGGCGTGATCACCTGAACCATTTTTACGAGCCGACTATCGACCACCTGCGCGGCTTGGGGCAACTCTACAATTCCCATCCCGATTTCATCGCCAACTTCCAGAATATTCATCAGGACTTGCCCGTCTATCTTGAGCAGGTCATCGAGGCTTATGTGGATGATCTGGAGACCGCCGAACTGGAGCGGATGCTGGCGGAAGACGAAGAAATGGAACAGCGCCGGAACAATCTGTCGCTGTAGATGTTTGACTCATCCACAATCGTAAGTTTGATTTGACGGGCGACCTAAGGGACACCCCTAGATTTTTGCGTTTCGGCGAGCGACCTGATAGGTCGCCCCTACATATCGCAGGTGGCAAGCAAAGCGCTTGTCCGGCTGGGTCGCCAGCATAAATTCAACATCTATACAAATCAGAAAGGAGAAGCCGATGGCGAGTTTTCGCATGGCTCTGTCACAGTTAGCAATGTTGCGTGTGCCCGGAGTCCGCAACAATTACGATCTCGATGAATTGCCCTATTCGCTGCAGCGCGCGCAACTACCGGCGCTGGTAGTGCTGCCGATCGAGCTGGAACGGGAGCGGCTCTTCCAGCAACGCGAAGACAGTCTGCAAACCGCGACATTCAGCGGCGCCGCCAAGACCGTCAATTACAGGCTGACGCATCTTCTATTGGTCGCGCCTACCGAGGCGGGCTTGGGCATCCGCAGTCACCTGCCGCGGCTGATTGAGTTGATCGACAACTACACCGCCGCCATCGCCGCCGATGTCACGCTGGGCGACGCGCTATTGGCGCCGGCGCGGGTGAGCGTCGAGCCGGGCAATTACGCTTATGGCGATCGCGAGTTTTATGGCTGCGCGTTTCGACATGGCTGGCTGCTGGAAGCGCAGGAGGAAGTTCCATGACGATTCGCTACAGCATCGCCATTGACGGCGATCACGACGGTACAGCCGAGAACGAGATCAGCGGGCAGGTTATTGAGATGCGGTGGCGGCTTGGCATGCGGGGCGCCTACGACAGCATGGCGGAGAAGAGTTGGGCGCGCATCACGGTAAACAACCTAACCGGCGCCTTTTCCCCCGAGCGCAATCCGCTTGCCTGCGGAACGCGCATACGTATTCAAAGCATCCACGCGGGGCTTAGGCAAACGCATTTCACTGGCATAGTTAGCCACATCGAGCCGGACGAGGGCGAGTGGAGCCGCAAGCTGGCGCTTATCCACCTGCAAGATATTCAAGTCTGGCTGGAAGCGGTCTCAGCGAACCTGCCGCCGCAAGTCGATGTGACCGCCGATCAGGTGATTGAAGCGCTGCTGGCGCGGACGATCATGCGCCCGGCTGTCATCGGCGGCTACTGCCTGATCGATGTCGCTGGCTACAACTTGATCGACAGCGTCAACATATTCCCGGCGCTGCGCCCTCCACAGCGTCTGGAACCCGGCAAAACGCGTTTCGCATATGTCGGCGACTGGTGGGGAGATTCGACTTCCATTCGCGCGGCGATCGGCGACATCGTAACGAGCGAACGAGGCCGATTTTACATCGATCGCGAGGGCGAGGCGGTATTCCTGAATCGGCATTACACGCTCGTGCATGAAGAAGTCACGGCGGAATTCGACAACAATATGAGCGGCATGGAATACAGCTACGGAGATCAGCGGCTAAACCGGCTCACGCTGCTGATACGGCCCCGCGAGATCGGCGCGAAAGATACACTGCTCTGGCAATTGCAGACCGCTCTGCGTATCGAACCTCGCTCCGAACTTGAAGTGACGCTGAGATTGCTTGATGAGCGCGGTGAGCCAATCGGCTTGCTGAGGGTGGACAGGCTCATCAAGCGTTTTCAGTTGACAACGGAGGCCGGCGGAGACGAAATCACGCGAGAGGTCTCAGCGGAAGTCATGCGGACGGAAGCATCATCGGCAGTGCTGCGCATCAGAAATCGTCGGCGTCAGAGTGTATATTTGACGCGGTTGCGGCTGCATGGCAAACCGCTGTATCGCGGTGATCCTTTAGAGATTGTGGAAGCCGATGGCGAAAGCATTTACCTCTACGGTATAAAGCAGCTCTCGCTTGACCTGCCTGCCCTTTCCGATATTGCGACGGCGCGGGCTTTCGCCGCCTACGAATTGGCGCGGCGCAAGCATCCGCGCGGCCTGGTCCACTCGCTGCGCATCAATGCGCGCGAGCACCCGACGGCAGCCCTGAAGGCGAGTCTCTTTGATCGCATCCGAATCAGCGAGAGACAGACCGGTCATGTGGGGCAAGACTACTTCATCATCTGGGAGGAGCATCACGTTAGCGCTGGCGGGACAAGGCACGAGGTAAGCTGGACGCTGGAGCCGGCTGATTCGACCCGCTTCGTCATCGTGAACGACAGCGTGATTGGCGACTTAAGCGAGGTGCTGGCCCCCTACTGACCTTGCGCCAAGCCAGCCGAATTGAGAGCGAAAGCATCTGCCGGTGGCGGCGCTTCTATCGCAATATCCGGCATCCATATATGATAGATGGCAGGTTACGGAAAAGTACGGGAAATTACGGACCAGTACGGAAAATGACGGAACCGGTATGGAAAATGACGGAACGAGGGAGAAAGAATTAGGCTCATGCCGCGCTTTCTCCGCTCGCTAACTCTGGGCTTGCTGCTGGGCGCGCTTGTCGGGTTGTATTTCGGCTGGGTTCAGTTCCCGGCCGAATCCCGCAACAGCCGCCTGAGAGACTTGTCACCGCGTTATCGCGATGAATATAGCGTCATGGCAGCGGCGAGTTATGCCACTGACGGGGACGTGAGCAGCGCCATCGAAAGCCTGAGCCGCCTCGCCGTCGACGATGTGCCGAGTTATGTTCGGGAAACCACGGAAAGGATCATCCTCAACTCGTCGCGCAGCCTCGAAGATATTGGCTTGCTGGTTCAGTTGGCGGCCGGGCTTGGGCAGCTAACCGAGAGCATGCAACCCTTCCTTGACATGAACCGGGACCGGGCATGAGACCACAAGACCTGCGGCCCCAGCCCGTAAAAGCCACAGCGACGCCTGAGCCCAGCTATGTGTCTTACTGGGTCTTCGCGATGAGCCTGATTTTGGGGCTGGCGCTCAGCATCAGCTTCACCAGAGTTTACGGTCCGTGGCAGCGCGGCAATGCCGAGCCCTGGCAGCTTCGCCCGGAGGAGCGGGATCATTACATGATGGCCATCGCGCTTGAATTCGCGTATAGCAGCGACACAGCAAAGGCGCTGGATAAATTGATCGCCTTGAGGCCAGATGGCGATCCGCTTGCGTTACTGGCTGAAGCCGCCTGCGCGCTTGGCAGCCGCGGTTACCTGGGCAGCGATGGCGGCATCAAGGCCGTACGCAGCGCCGTCAAGCTCTATTCCGCGCAAGGAAGAGACGGCTGCGCCGAGCAACTGCTGCCGCCACAACCCACGCAAGCATCAGCCGAATTGGGGACGGTGCAAAGACCGGTAGAACTTCAATCGACGCCCCTTCCCACCAAAGTCCCGCTGCAAGATGTCTTGCTGGCGACGCCTACCCCGCGTCATCATCCAGCCCCGCCGCCAAGGCGGAACTTTGAACTGCTCTCGGTGCGTTCCTTCTGTGATTTGGGGCGCCCCGCTCTCATTGAAGTTTATGTGGTCGATTACCTGGGGCGCGGCATACCGGGTCAGCGGATTAGGGTGCGCTGGGGCGATCGGGAAGAAGTCTTCCTCAGCGGGCTGAAGGCCGAACGAGGCGATGCTTACGCCGATTTCCAGATGGAGGAGGGTGTTGACTACGCCATTGATATGGCTGGCGCCAATGATGCGCTGGGCACGAGCTTAAGCACTGGTGACTGCTATAGCGAGAATCGCCGCGGGCTAAAGTCCTATCGCGTGACCTTCGTCGAGCGCTGAGGGACCCGCTGGAGCAGTCAATTCGCTCCACCATCCCAGAGCTTCGATAGGGATTCAAGCTGCCGTGATGCAACCTGTAAGCGCATTCTGCGTATCAGAGTTAGCGCATCTTTAGATCAGGTTTAATTGAAATGGACATTCAGGAAAAAGCCTCACAAATCGGTACTGGTGTTTTCTTCGTTGGTCTTGGCTTCTTGTTCATCACGGGCTGGTGGTGGCCAGGCATTATGTTTGTCATTGCGGCATCAATTCTCGCGCAGACCATGGCGGCGGGCGAGCGCTGGCAGACGGCGAATGGCGCATTATGGCTGATAGGCATCGGCGTTATATTCGGCATCCCTGGTCTGATCGGCGATATCGCTGGCGCGTTCTGGCAAGTCTTCCCCCTGATATTGATCGGCATCGGTCTCTTCATGCTCTTCGGCGGCAAATATCGTCCGAATGTCAGTGGCAAGCGCAAGAACGATGACGATATCCATCAGGTTTGAGTGGCGCAGCCGTATTGACATTCGAGTTGCCGGGCTTATACTCCTCCCTGAGGCGGGATGGTGGAATGGCAGACACGGGCGCCTTAAAAGCGCCTGCCCGGAAGGGCGTGAGGGTTCGAGCCCCTCTCCCGCTACTCTCCAATTTGACTCGTGATCCAGCGGAATGCTGACACCGAAGCCGCCCGATTCGGCGGACGCGTCCTCGTTTCAGCAAGCACCTATGACGCAACATATCGGGTTTACCGCGCCAACTGCAGATTGTGCAAGCGCGCGTAAATCCCGTCCGTTTCCAGCAACTCTTCATGTGACCCTTGCTCACAGATGCCATCCTCAGTCAAGACCAGAATGCGGTCGGCCTTGCGGATCGTCGACAGGCGGTGGGCGATGACGAGCGTGGTGCGATTCTCGATCAGACGTTCGAGGGACTGCTGCACGACGCGCTCACTCTCATTGTCGAGCGCGCTGGTGGCTTCATCGAGGATGATCAGCGGCGGATCTTTCAAAAACAGGCGGGCGATGCTGAGGCGTTGCCGCTGGCCGGCCGAGAGCTTGATGCCGCGTTGCCCGATTTCGGTGTCATAGCCCAGGGGCAGCGCCATGATGAATTTGTGTGCGTTCGCTTGCGTCGCCGCCGCGATGATCTCGTCTCGGCTCGCATCCGGCTTGCCGTAGCGGATGTTCTCGGCGACCGTCGCGCCGAAGAGATAGACATCTTGATCGACTGTGCCGATGTTCCGGCGCAACGAGGCCAGGCTGTACTCGCGAATGTCCACGCCATCGAGGGTGATCTGCCCGCTCGTGACATCATAGAAGCGCGGGATCAATGTGCCCAAGGTCGTCTTGCCGACGCCCGACGCGCCGACCAGCGCCACGTATTCGCCGACCGCGATGTGCAGCGAGAGATCGCGAAAGACCGTGCCATATTCGTCGCGGTAACCAAAAGTAACGTCCCGTAGCTCGAGTTCACCGCGCAACCGTTTCGGGGTCAAGGCATCGCGCGGCTCCTGGATCGCGGGCGGCAACTCGAGCATGTCCATGAAGCGCTGGAAGCCGGTGATGCCTTCCTGATACCAGCGAGCGAAATTCACCAGCCGCCTGATCGGCTCGATCAGAATGCCGACATAGAGCAGAAAGGTGATCAGGTCCGGCAAGTCCAGCGAGGCATGGACGATGGCGACGGCGCCGAATACGACGACCACGACCGTCATCAGCTGCGTGAAAGCATCCATGCCGCCGTAAAACAATCCCTCGCTTTTGTATTCGAGTCGACGGCTCTCGACGAAGCGGACATTCGCCTCATCGAACTTCGCCTGCTCCAGCGCCTCGTTGGCAAAAGACTGGACGACCCGTATGCCCGCCAGCGAGTCTTCAATCTGCGCATTGACCTGCGCCACACGTTCCTTGCTCAAACGCATGGCGCGATTCATCTTGCGGTTGAAATGCAAAGCGTAAATGAACATAAGCGGCAGGAAGACGATGATGATCAGGCTTAGCGCCGGGTTGATGATGAGCGTAATCAGGAAGACGCCGACAAACTTGAGTATGCCCAGGAACAGATCTTCCGGACCGTGATGCGCCAGCTCCGATATGGCAAATAGATCGTTGGTGACGCGCGACATCAACGCGCCCGTCTTTTGGTCGTCATAGAAGCTGAAGGACAGCTTTTGCAGATGCGCGAAGAGTTCGCACCGCATGTCGCTTTCCATCATCGCGCCCATCATGTGGCCCTTGTAATCGACGAAGAGATTGCAAAGGGTGTGCGCCAGGACCAATGCCAGCATAATCGCCGCCATCAGAGCAATGTCTCTAAGCTGATTGGGCGCGCCGGCATCCAGCAGGTTCTGCGTGATATAGCGAACGCAAAGCGGCAGGATCAACGTAATCGCCGAGATGATGAAGGCGCAAAGCAGGTCAAGCGCCAATGTGCCGAGGTATGGACGGTAAAACGACAGGAACTTTTTGGCGCGATAACTCAAGTGGAGACTCCTTGACTATATGCCGAGAAGATTATAGCAGCAGCGGAATTAGCGCTTGCAGGATTCGCACATTTGTGCTAACTATGATATAGTTAGAGACATAATGCAATGGTTCATTAACGGGAGTGGGTGACAAGATGTGGTTTCGAATTTCGATTTTCCTTCTAGCAGCAATTTGCGTCGCGGCTTGCAGCGCTTTGGCCGCTGAAATAAGCGATGAGATGGCGCCACAAATCAGCACCGAAGTCGCCGTGCAAGTGGGGACAGCCATCGCGGGCATAACTGCCCCCGAGTCGCAGCCTGTCACGAGCGGAAGCGCGGAAGGCAAAAGTGAAATGGCTCTCGTCACCCGGGTCATTGACGGCGATACTATTGACGTGCTGCTCAACGGGAAAAACACGCGCATCCGCTACCTGCAGATGAACACGCCGGAGCGCGATGACCCCTGTTTCGCCGAATCGACGCAGGCAAACGCCGACCTGGTCTCAGGTAAGACAGTGCGGCTCGTGCCGGACAAAGAACTTGTCGACCCCTTTGATCGCCTGCTGCACTATGTCTATGTCGATGAAGTCCTGGTCAACCGCGTCCTGGTCGAGCAGGGGTTCGCTGAAGTGGTGCTGTATCCGCCGAATGACATGCACTACGAGGAATTCAAACGACTTGAAGCCGAAGCGGCGGCAGCTGGGCGCGGCTGTCACCCAACCGGCATATTTGACGATGGCTCGACCACGCGTTAGCTAAGGGCAGAGCAAAACTGCAAATCAGCAAGCGTCTATGTTAAAGTCTATGCGGGATTCGGCGGCAGCGCGCAGGCAAATGAGACCATGGCAGTGAAGCGATTGATGTATTATCCGGGGGATGAAACGCGACTGCGGCAAGTCAGCAAACCTGTGGCGAATCTAAAGAACAAGCGGCTCAAGCGCCTGATTCAAGACCTGAAGGATACGCTCGAATCGCAGCCCGGCGCCGCCATCGCCGCCCCGCAAATAGGTGCCCTCAAGCGCGTCACCGTGGTGAAATTCGGCCAGAACGATGATGCGGACGAAGAGCCGATGCTGACGCTGATCAATCCCGAGATCATCGAGGCGGGCGCGCCGGAAACCGGCTTTGACGGCTGCTTGAGCATTCCCGATGTTTACACCTGGGATACACCGCGGCCGAGCTGGATCCGCTTCCGCGCGCTGGGCGAAGATGGCGAGGGGATCATCCGGCGGGTCGACGGCATGGACGCCCGCGTCATTCATCACGAGATTGACCATTTGGACGGTGTGCTCTTCCTCGACCGCCTGCAAGATAAGAATGAACTCTATACGCCGATGTCGGGCGAGAATGGCAAAACAAAAATGGTTCGTTTGGTCGATTTGCCGAGGATGAACGGATGACCGTAAGTCCGATGTCCAAAGCGGCGCTGCACAAGCGCCTGGCCACCACCGCGTCCGCTGAACTTATCGAGATTCTGCTTGGCGTTCTGGCTGCCACGCCAACAAGGTTGCGAGACCTTAGCGAAAACCTCTCTGATGAGGCTTTGACGCGCCCCTTAGGCGAAGGCGAGCGCAGCTTCAAGCGCGATCTGACTCATATCATTTATTGCGCCGAGCGGGGTACTATCCCGATCTATTATGCGCTTACGGCCAAAGAGCCTCTCATGCCGCGTATTCACGCCGAGCGCCAATGGGGTAAACTGCTCCGCTACGAGTCATTCGCGCTGCCGGATTTGTTCGCGTATTTCACGTTCAATCGGCGGGCGCTGCTCAATGTGCTGCACGGACTGACGCCCCAGCAGTGGGAACGGACCACCCAGCCGGAAGGCAAGAAGCGGGGGGAATCCGTCTATTACGCGGCCCGGGGCCTCTGTGTTCACGAGTACGGGCACCTGGAGGACTTGACGGGCAAGATGGAGAAGTTACGCGCTGGGCTGTTCGGCTGAGTGTGCCGTGTCTAGCCCTTGATGCCCGAAGTGGCAATGCTCTCGATGAAGGCGCGCTGCAGCGCCAGATAGAAGATCAAGACCGGGATCGTCACCAGGGTCAGATAAGCCATTATCTCGCCCCAATATGTATACCGCTGGAAGAAATATTGCAGACCGACCATGATCGGGCGCAACTCCTCCGTGCGGACGACCATCAGCGGCCAAATGTAGGCATTCCACATAAGGAGGAATTTCAAGATGGCGACAGTCGCCAGGATGGGACCGGAAATTGGCATGATGATTCGCGTAAAAAGCTGCCAGATGCTGGCGCCATCAATCCGCGCCGCTTCAACCAGTTCGTCGGGAAGATCGCGGAAATACTGATAAAAGAGGAAGATGCCCAGCGAATCAGCGATGAAGGGAATAATCTGCACGTGGTAGGAGTTGAGCCAGCCGATCTTGAAACCGTCGGGACCGATCCAGGGCAGGTTGTTGACGACCAGCAGCAACGGTATGGCGATCACCTCGAAGGGCACGATGAAGGTGGCAATAATCAGCGTCAGCATTAGCTTTTTCCCGCGCCACCTCAGGAAGGCGAAGGAGAAAGCCGCCATCGAATTGAGCAGGATGCTGGCCAGTACCGCCACGACAGTGGTGAAAATCGAATTGAAGGCGAACTGTATGACCGGCACGCGCTCGACTGCGAATGCGTAATTGTTGAGCGAAATATCGCCATAGGGCACAAAAGCCATCAGCGAGCCGGAGTCGCGCAGCAACTGAAGATCAGGCTTCAAGGACGAGACGACCATAAAAACAATCGGAAAAATGAAGATGGCCGAAATCAGGATTAACAGCGTATAACGCAGGCTGATGATCAGTTTATGTCGAGTTTCGTAGGTCATGGCGGCCATAGCTAATCTCGATCGCGCGTTAGGTATCGATTAACTATGGTGATGGCGAGCACCACGAAGAAGAGCACCACCGATATAGCCGAACCCTCAGCGATATCTTGCTTGTCATAACCGCGCTGTACCGCCTGATAGACCACACTCTGCGTCGCGTCCAGCGGACCGCCGCGGGTCATGACATCGACCTGCACGAACAAACCCATAGCCTGAATAACGATAACGATGAGGATAAGGACAGCGGTGTTGCGCAGCCCGGGCCAAGTAACATAGCGGAACTTCTGCCAGGCGCCGGCGCCATCCAGCCCCGCCGCTTCGTAGAGGCTGACGGGAATCGTTTGCAAGCCGGCCAGCCAAATGACCATATGGAAGCCAACCGCTTGCCAGGCGGACATGGCGATCATCGCCGGCATGGCGGTATAGGGATTGCCCAGCCAATCCACCGGCTGAAAACTGCCTAGCGTGGCTATGCCCAGCAATGTGTTGAGCAAGCCGTTTTCCCCGTCGTAGATGAAGCGCCAAAGCAGCGATACCACCACCATCGACACCACCACAGGCGCGAAATAGATGGCGCGGAACACATTTATGAATGGCAGCGCTTGATTTAACAGCAGCGCAAGCAAAAGCGCCAAACCACCTTGCAGGGGCGCGATAACCCCGGCGAATATCAGCGTATTGATCAAGGCGCGCAGGAAGACCACATCCGCCGCCAAGATCACCGTGCGATTCTCCCCCGATTGCCAAGAGACGAACTCACGCAAGCCATTCAATTCGGGATAATCCGGGTTCTTGCGCGTAAACGTGCGCAGACGCGGATAAGCAATGCCGCCCTCATCGTCGTAGACAAGCGCGCCACTGTCGTCGCGTTCCGGCTCCAGTGTAAATGCGCGGACGTTCAACAGCCGCTCGAAGTTGCGCATACCGACCCATTCAGTCGGGTTCGGGGAAACCAGCCGTTGATTGGTGAAGGACATGACAAAAGCCATCAAGAAGGGGATGACCAGAAATAGAGTCAAAACCAGTAGGGCGGGAAAAGCCAGCAGCCAGCCGGCAATAGCCTCGTTCCGCTGGTACAGGGGCGCGTCCTTAGGCACGAGCAAGCGCACCCAGAGCGGCGCGTTCTTCCTCATTTCCGCTGCGCTAATCATGAGGCTGTCTCAAGAGAATCCAATTCGAGGTTAAGTGATTCTAATTATAATCTCAAATCAACAAAAATTTGTAAGGGCGAGCGGTTGACTCGCCCTCAATCGTTAGGACAATGGACGACTCACAGGGTCGTGTAGGTCGCGTAGACACCCACTAGGCCGTCAGTCGCCCCACCATTTACCTCGATGCGATTGGCGAAGCGCCAACTACATGTCGAAGCCGTAGCCCATGTTGTCTTCGATGTCGGCATCGATTTCGTCAACGGCGGCGTCCAGCGTATCCTGCACATCAGCGCCATTGGCGATATCAGCCAAGGCTTTCTCGAAGATGAGCGCCAGGGTGGCGTAACCGGGCGTGACCGGGCGGATCAAAGCCTGCTGGTTGCTGAGCTCATAGAAAACTTCCAGCGGACCGCCAGCCGAATAGTTCTCGCTCATCGCGGCGGCATTAGGGGTCGCCGGCGCCAAACCGGTGGCATCGCTGAAGGCCGTCAACCACTCGTCCTGGATGGCGAATTCAATGAACTTGCTCACACCTTCCGGATGCTCCGTTGTAGAGGAAGCGCCCAACTGCCAGGAGGCGGCGCCGATGATGTTGCCATGCCCGAAATCGGGCGCGGGCAGGAAGATCAGGTCGTCGCCAACTTCCCCCAGCGTAGAAACGCCAGCCCAATTTCCCATCCACTGCAGGGCGTATCTGCCATCGATGAAGCCGGTCTCGCGATCGCCGGTATCCTGCGATGTGCCGGGTACCAAGCCGCGCTCAAACAGGCTCTGCCACCATTCGCCAAAGGCGACGGCTTCGGGACCATTCAAGACGCCTTCCGCGGTCGTGTACGTTTCGCGGTCGATCATGTCGCCGCCAAAGCTCTGCAGGAAGGGCGAGAAGGCGTAGGGATACCATTCGCCGGTCCAAGCCATGCCCAGATCGAGCGCATATTCGAAGTCGCCGGTGGCTTGCAGTTGCTCCAGAATGTCGTCAAATTCGTCGCCGGTCCAAGGATCTTCAAGCGTCGGAATGCGGATGTCATAAGCATCCAAGACCGAGCGGCGGGCATAGATTGATACCGCAGCATCCCACAAACCAACAGCGTAGAGTTCGCCATTCCATTCACCGATGGGACCTGGCAGGAAGTTATCCAGCGCGCCTTCGGACAACTGCAGCGGCGCCATCCAGCCAGCCCAAGCCCAGCCCGGCATGACAGGACCATCAACATCGATGATATCCGGCAGTTCGCCGGCGGCAGCCGCAGCCACGATGGAGGAGTTGTAAGACTCCTGCGGGAAGGCCTCCAAGATCACCGTGTACTCCGATTGCGATGTGTTAAAGGCCTCGATAAGGTCTATAAACACCTGATGCTCGGCCGCCCAGGCGCCACCGTGGTACCACATGCTCAGTTCGATTTGGGCGGAGGCGGTGCCACTCAGCGAGAGCAGCAAGACTACAAAAAGTACGATTGATAGTGCTTTTTTCATTTTGAACCTCGTTCGATTGAACCAACTAACGATACATGCTGAAAGTGAAACGTGTGAAATACCTTGTCCCTTCTTACCTCCTTCGCGCTGTCGCGTCCGCCCAAACTAACAAATTACACCGTTGATGACAACTGCCAGGTATCCAGCCGCAGCACAGCCGCTGGCGACAAGACCTGCAGGCAAGCCTTATCCAGACTGGACGGATAGAAACGGCTCGTGATCCGTGTCCGTCCGTTAGCGATGAGCTCCAGCACCGAGCCATCAACCAGGATCCGCAGTTGCAGCGATTCGCCGCTGTCGAGCGTATGGACGATACCTTGCCTTTCGCTGTCGATTTCCGGATCATCCCGCTCATACTGCCTTTGAACTTGCAGCGTCTGTGTGCTCTCGTCATAAATGACCGCCAGCTTGTCTCCGCCGCATTCAAGTTCAATGCCGCATTGCGCCGCCGCACTCACATCAAAGACCGCTTCTATATCCAGGGACAAGCCATCGATCGCCAGGCCAGTATCGTCCAGGTCACTCGCGCGGAAGTGATGATGCCGACCGCGCAACGACTCGAATTCCGACACGGGGCAGCTTATCAGACGATTCTTCGCATCGAGGCTCAAGACGCGAGGAATGGCTTGCAAGCCCGTCCAGCCGGCTTGTTTCTGGCGCGCTCCACTACGCCCCTCGCGGATCCAGGAGTAGATCAGACGGCGACTCGCTTCGTCCTGATGAACCAGGCTGGCGTAACTGTAACCGGCGTCATACACGCCTTCATGCTCAGGGATAAAGCGCTCATTCTCGAATCGTCCGACGAAATACAAAGTCGTCGACGGGGCGTGGTCCAATTGTGACGAAACAATCAATACCCACTTGTCGCCCAGCGGGAAGAAATTCGGGCATTCGAAATTCCTTCCGTTGCGCGCCTTTTCGCCAACATAAAGTGGATGCAGGTATTCCCAATCCACCAAGTTCGCCGAGTGGTACAGCAAGACGGCGCCACCAACGCCCACGATATGCGACGAGAGTGTCATATACCAGCTATCGCCATCCCGCCAGACGAAAGGATCGCGGAAGTCCCGCGTCTGCCCCAATTCGGCCGGCACTTCGCCGATAACAGGATTGCCCGGATATTTTTCCCAATGCAACAGGTCGGGGCTGCCAGTGGCTATGCACTGGACTTGCACATCGTAGGTTTCATTCACGCCGGTATAGATAGCGACGGGCGTCCCGCCGTCATTCACCAGGCAGCCGGAGAAGATGCCGCCTCTATCCGGGGAATCTGGCGTCGGCGCGATCGCGATCGGCAGCTCCTGCCAATGCAGCAGGTCATCGCTGACCGCATGACCCCAGTGCATGTTGGCGTGATAGGCGCCATCCGGATTGTATTGGAAAAACAGATGATAGCGCCCATTCCAGTGGATCACGCCGTTGGGATCGTTCATCCAATTGGCGGCGGGCAGAAAGTGGTAGCGAGGGCGATGAATGTCTTCTCTGAAAGTGGTCTTGGGAGTCGTGGACATAAAATCGAGATCTGATTGACGAACAAATATTGACTATTTATGGTAACGTTGCCAGATTCGCGCCAAAATTTGATTACATCAAAGTGGCTAACGTAAGTAATACTTATATGGTATCGTTACCATAACCCGCATATTATCGTATTTTTACATTGAATGCAAGGGGCAATTTAGCCACAACACCTATCATCTTCCCATGCCGAAAACGGAGAAGTCCACAGCTGACTGAAAAAGCTGAAGTGACGCGCAGGAAGGACGCTGCCACATGGAAACAAGAGTCACCATCAAAGAGATCGCCCGGCATGCCGGCGTCGGTACGACCACAGTTTCCCGCGTACTCAACAACCATCCTTACGTCAGCGACGACAAGCGGCGCCGAGTCGAGGAGGCCATCGCGGCTCTTCACTACCGTCCGTCACAGACGGCGCGGCATCTTCGCGGTGGTTCATCCGGTTTGCTGGGCTTCTTGACCGATGATGTGGCGACCACGCCCTACGCGGTTGATATCATCCGCGGCGCGCAGGATGTCGCTTGGGCGCATCACATGGTGCTCTTGGTGGCGGATTCCGGCGGCAATACGCATTTTGCCGAGGCGGCGGTGGATGTCTTCCGCGAACGCGCGGTGGAAGGGATCGTCTACGCGGCGATGTATCATCGACCGGTGCAGCTGCCCGCGGGCTTAGACGGCCTTCCGACAGTATTGGCGAATTGCTTCCTGGAAGATCGGTCGGCGCCATCGGTGGTGCCGGATGAGTTCGATGGCGGCTATCACGCAACGACGGCCGCCATCAACGCCGGTCATCAGCGCATCGGTTTCATAAACTTGTGGGAAGAGAATAAAGCCGCAACACCGCCCTTCCCCGCCATATATGGGCGTCTGCGCGGTTATCGGCAGGCGCTGCAGGATCACGACATCCCTTATGATGGATCGCTCGCGCATTTCTCCAATCAGACACCGCAATCAAATTACCGCCATACACAAGAGTTGATGGCGCTGCCGCAGCCGCCGACCGCGATCTTCTGCGGCAACGACAAAATCGCGATGAACTGTTACAGCGCTCTGGCCGAGCTGGGCTTGCGGGTGCCGCAGGATGTCGCGGTGATCGGCTATGACAATATCGCCCACATCGCCGAGGGCTTGCTGCCGACCTTGACGACCATGCAACTGCCGCATTATGAAATGGGCAAATGGGCGGTGCAGTATCTTATCGAGAATCGGGGGCGGACGATGGAGCCGCTGCAAGTTGCCCTGCCCTGCCCGCTTGTGGCGCGGGAGTCGGTGTGAGGCATTGAACAGACCCACAGCTACTCCCCCTCAATAACCCCCCGCGCTAACGCCATCAGCTCCTCCCGCCGACTCTCATCCACAGCCCGCGCCTCGAAATACTTGTCCAGCAACTCCAACGGGGTCAAGCCCTCCGGGCTAGCGCCCAGCCGCGTCCGCGCGCGCCGATCTACTTCCATGCGCAGCCCGGCAATGTGGAAGACGCCCGCTTTGTGCAACTCGTCGATGATGAGCTTGTCATTCAGCCGGGTCTCGCTTTCCGGCGTCAACTGAATTACCAACCTGACCACCGCTCCTTTTAGTTCGCGCTTCTTCAAACCCGCCAGGACCGCGCCGGTCGGATTGTCGATTTCGCGGCAATCGATCGTCAGGGTCAGCAGCTTGCGCGCCGCCACTTCGACAAAGCGCCAGGTTGTCGCCCCCCGCGCCAACTCGGCCCAGCAGAAGCCTTTGACATCTTTTTCCTCGCCGAAGTCGACGCGTTCCAGGCTGCCGCTGTAAACCACCGGCGGCATATTGGCGCGGTCTCCCGTCAGGTTCTGATGCCGGTGGATATGCCCGAGCGCGACATAATCCCAACGCGAGTCCGCGAGTGAATCGAGATCGACGACGACATCGCGACCGAGCATGACGCTCCGCTCACTGCCCCAGAGAGCGCCACTCACGCTGAAATGTCCACAGAGCAGACGCGCTGTATCAGCCTCCGCCAGCGCATCGGCTTGTTTGGCGAGCGCCTCAAGCCGCTCATGCACCAGGCGCTGCAGTTCGGCATCTTGCTCGGCGATGGTCAGACCGCGGGTTGGGACGTCTGCTAGCAGGCGCGTGCGCAGCGGATAAGGCGCCGAGCCGACGAGGACATCGCCCCGTTTCGTCGCGATTCGACGCAGGGCATAATCCCGGGCCACCCAGACATTCGGCACATCGAGGGTGTCATATATGTCGATCGTTGACGCCTTGGCGGCGTTGGCTGGCAGATCGTGATTGCCGACCAGCAAAACCGTCGGCGCCAACTGCGACAGCGTCTGAATACGCGCGGCAAATTCGCGCTGGTAAGTCTGATTGGGGCTGCGGCTGCGGAAGGCATCGCCGGCGAAGATGACCAGGTCGACATCGCCATCGCGAGCGAAGTCGATCATATCGTCCATCCGCGCCAGGAAATCGCTGACGCGACTGCTCACGCCCGTTTCGGGGTCGGTCTTTCCGAAATTCGCCATGCCGATATGCACATCGGCAAAATGCAAGACGCGGACTGGCTCGCGCATGGACTCTCTTAGCGCGCTCTCATTCGCCGACGCGGTGGTCTTCATCGCCGGTGCCGACTGGTTCGTTGGTCGTGGTCACGCTGGTCCATTGCGGATAATCGCCGCGCAAGTGCCCGAAGATGGGCTTCTCGTTGCGCAGGATATCGACGAAAGCGTGGATGTCGCTGATCATCATGAAGATCGCGCCGCGCCGATTGGCGATATCAACTTGTGGATCGGGCACATCGCTGTCCGGCGACAAGAAGTAGACATCCAGTCGGTAATCCTCGCTGTCATCCGCGCCGACGCCGTTGCAGCGGACGAGCCCGCGAATCCTCGCCAGCACGCCGGCAAAATCGCGTTCCTCCAACTGACGCCAGATAACCATATAGTTTTTGATTTCAAATACCGCCACACGCTGATCGGGCATCGTTCGACCATCCTCGCCCTGAAAGCCAGTCCATCTCATTATATCGGTTTGCCAGCCATCGTGAAAACAGACGAGACTTCATATTTCACCCTGCCTTTGCAGAAGGTGGTCTTGACCCGTTTAGAGGACACTTAATCTGTCTAGTGCCTCGGTTCATATTGCATAGGGCTGGCAATATCGATCCCAAGTCAGCGAAAAGATTTAGTATATATATTTAGTTTTTGCATCTTATTATACAGTAATGTGATTATATTTTAATAATAGTAGTATATAGCTATACATGTTTCACTTCTATGAACTACATGAACGCCCCCTGCGCGCTCAGTTCTAACTCATGTCAAGGAATAGGCAGACCTGCGCTCGGATCAATCGTTCCGGGCCAATCGTATTCCCGCCGGTCAAAGTCCTGGGCGCAGCTGCTCGCAAGTCGCCAGCGAGCCTCACAGAAATAACGAACCCGCCACATATAAGCGCTACAAAGCATTGCACATGCGGGAAGGAGCTAATAGCTCGCCCGTCAATTCCGTGGCTCAGACCTTCGCGCTACAGATTTCGACCGACAGGTTTATTAAGGAAGAGGCATAAAGAACTTTAGGGAATGAAACAGTTTTTTGCTCAGTGTATCAATGTTAGTAATAATATTACTTCATTTGCAGAATTAACTTTTTTATGTCCATTTTCAAACTTGAGAAAGTCGAGCAAAAACATTATCCTGAAAGTATGCATTAAATCGTTTTTCTGTCAGCCTCGAGGCGATCCAGAATTTGGCTTTGACTGCCATAATCAGGTGTTTTCCCATGCGCCGCTTGCTTCTCATTCTATTCCTGTCTTGGTTCGCCGCGCCCGCTTACACTCAATCCTCCAACCCGACCGTAGCGGCATGCGGTTTGCCCGCCGAAGGCACCATCGTCGCGACCGTTACCTACACGCTCAGCGCCAACTGCACGCAGACGGGCACGCTGGAAATCAAGACCGCCGAGACTACAAACAACATCACGCTGACCATCAACGGCAGCAACAAGACCATTTCCATTGGAAACGACGAGAGAATGAACTTCCTCGTCGCTGACGATCAAGGTGTGTGGACTCCGTTCAACAATGACGATACCGCCAGCCCAAATGTCAAGATCATTATCAAAAACGTCACCTTTGATGGCAATGGACGGTCCTTTGCCAGCCACCGATACCACAACTTTGATGAAGACGGAAACATCAAACGCAATGAAGACGGAAACATCCAATGGAGTGAAACGGGAATCGGCTCCGCGATATCAGCCGAAGGCACGCTGGAGATGGAGAACGTCACCTTCACCGATGGCAATGGCAGTTGGCTGCGGGCCGAGGGGACGGCGACGCTGAATAATGTGCTCTTCGAGGATAGCTGGGTGTTAAACTACGGTTCTGGCTCAACCATCAAGGGCGCCCTTCACGTTACAAAGACGGGCAGCGCAACGCTGCAAAATGCGGTATTCCGCGACACCGCGCGCGTGGTCATCGCGATCGAGAAAGGCGGCAGCTTAAGCACCACCGGTTGCCTCAGTTTCATCCGCGTATGGACACATAAGGTTCACCACAGTGGCATCTTTGGGGAATTGGGGACCTGGAGCGATAGCAGCACGGGCGCCTGCACCGGCGCTATCGGCAACGGGGGCCAAGCCGTGGTCGCCTACACCCCGTCGACGATGCCCTGCGGCTTGCCCTCCGGCGGCACCATTGAGGGGGAGGTTGTCTACACGCTCACCCAACCCTGCGTCTGCGTGAACACCGTGAACATAGCGGCGGGCGCCAACGTCACCATCAATGCCAATGGCAATCGCATTGAAGGCTGCTCGAGCGGGACACCGGTGATTCGCATTGGCAATGCTCAGGTGACCATTAACAATGCAGTGATTGACGGCATCCAAGTGATCAATTATGGCGGCACGTTTTCTTTGATAGATTCGGTGGTCACTCAAACTTACCGGTGGATCCGCAATTACGGCTGGACTTATTTGATTAACAGCGTCTTCGAAAACAATTTAGGCAGGGGCGACGGAAGAGGCAAGGTCTATTATGCGCACGGATGGTTTGACATTGGACGCGCGCTCTTCCGCGACAACATATTCCGCAACAACAAGCCGGCTGAGGACAAGATTGAAGCGTATACGACCGGGAGTAGTACCGCGATTTACTTGTGCGGAGACAACATTTTTGACGGCGATATCCCGACGTCTATAGCGCGGTTTCTCATGGCGGTGGACGGCGGCGGCATTTTTGGCTGCAACGACAACCACCCGCTTCCCGCGTCAGCCGCAGTAGAGTGTGTGCCTGAGTACACAAATCTGCCCGCGAATAAGCCGCTGGGCGCCATCGGCATAATCTTTTACAAACAGAAGTGCCCGTCAGTGATCGAGATCTGGGAGGTCTTGCCCAACAGCCAGGGGCAATTCGCCCTCAAAGTGAGCCAGAACGATATTGAAGCGGTAGCTGAGGGCTTGGTCGCCTGTTCCTCCAACGGGCGCGCTGCCGTGCGCGTTGGGCTGCCCGAGCCAGTGCGCCAGCAAATTGTGCATAGTCGAGCTTACCAGGCGGTGAGTCCGCGCAAGGCGCGGGACATTTTGATTTCGCTGGGCCCAAACATTGAGGGCAAGGTGAATCATATCGTGATAGACAATGCGCTCAATGGACAAGTTCTGGGCACCGTCAGTACATACGCGGACGAACCGCCATGTCAAGGCGCCAGTCTGTCGGGCTTGCTAGCTGCTGCCGCGGCGGCGCCCCAGCCTACAGCGATACCATTTGCCGCTCCCGTTTTCCCGCAACCGGCGCAGGAGGACGGTTCCATCGTGCATGTCGTCCAACCGGGCGATACCATCTGGCAAATAGGCATCGCCTACGATGTGCATCCCTATAAGATAATCGCGCTCAATCAACTCGACCAACTCAGAAATCGCGGCCGATATATCTTTCCCGGTCAAGAACTGCTCATTCGCGAAGCGGGGTGACGGGGCCGCTTCAGCCCGGAAAAGCAGGGGCGCCCGTTAAGATGAGAACAGATATAAAACACAGGCACTGGCGCAGAGAAGTAAGAAAAAACGAACGAAATAGATCTGCATAGGGCTTTTCAGCTTGTCCTTGGTTTCATCATAGCCTACACGCTCAGCGCTCGATTGCCCCTACGCTGAGCCGCCCGCCCGCCCTACGCCTGCACTACGGGGTCATCGGCTTCATCTATCCAAGCGCATCTTGTCAGTCCCACGATGGCGCACTAGAATCGCTCCGATGATGACGATATTGCTAACGCTCTACGCCTTCTGCGCCTTATTGCTCGGCTTGTATACGGCCGGACAAGCGGTCCTGCTTTGGCGGTATTGGACTACGCGCCAGGCAGCGCCTTCAGCCCCGCCCCTAGCCGAATTGCCGACAGTCACGGTTCAGCTTCCGCTCTACAACGAAGCCAAGGTCGCCAGCCGACTCATCAATGCTGTAGCAGCGCTTGACTACCCAGGCGATAAACTGTTGATCCAGGTGCTGGATGACTCGACCGACTCGACCGTTCGATTGGTCGCGCGCAAGCTCGCCCAGTTGGAAGAACGCGGTTTTCATGTTCAGCATCTTCGCCGAAAGGACCGCGCCGGCTTCAAAGCGGGCGCGCTGGCAGCCGGCATTCGGCAGTGCGACAGCGATGTCATCGCCATCTTTGATGCCGATTTCGCGCCACCGCCCGATTTCCTGCGCCGGACCTTGCCGCACCTCTTCGCTCAGCCCGATATAGGAATCGTACAAAGCCGCTGGGGACATCTCAACGCGAACGAAAACAGCCTAACCCGCGCCCAGAAGCTGTCGATTGACACGCATTTCGTCATCGAGCAGGCGGCGCGAAACCGCACTGGCTGGCTGATTCCTTTTAATGGCACGGGCGGGGTCTGGCGGCGCAGTTGTATTGAAGCGGCCGGCGGCTGGTCGGCCGATACGCTGACAGAAGACCTGGACCTGAGCTATCGCGCGCAGATGGCAGGCTGGACTTCGGTGTTTCTGCCGGAGGTGGAAGTGCCCGGCGAGATTCCGCCGCAGCTGGCCGCCTACAAGTTGCAGCAAGCGCGCTGGGCGACCGGCAATACACAATGCTTGCTGAAACTGGCGCCGCAAATCATCGCCGGGGGGCTCAGCGCGTCGCAAAAGATCATGGCGATTCAGCATCTCTGTCAATACTTGCCGCAGTTGCTGATGTTGCTGATGCTGCTGCTGACGCCGCCGCTGCTTCAGGCCGGCGCGCTAGCGGATCTGCCATTGGCGCCGCTGGGCATCCTGGGCTTGGCGCCGCTGCTGATGTACATCGCGGGGCAGATGCGCCTGCATAGCAATCGTGGAGCGCTGCGCGGATTGACCGCCTTCCCTGCCTTGCTCTTTGTCGGGACCGGCATGTCGCTCAGCAACAGCCTGGCCGTGCTGACGGCGCTGCTCGGCATCAAGCCAGGCTTCCGCCGCACGCCGAAATTCAAACGCGACTGGACGAGAAGCAGCTACGCCCTTTCGGCAGACGCGACCGTTTGCCTGGAACTGGCTTTGATGCTGTATGCGCTATGGGCGGCCTGGCTGGCTTGGGATCTGCAGCCGGAACTTTGCCTCTACCTGCTGATCTACGCGCTTTCATTTGGCGCAGTGGTCGGCTTGAGCCTGCGCGAAACCTGGATCGTCTGGCGCGCCAAAATGAAAGCCAACGCGGACGGAGAGGTCAATCGCCTTCGCTGGAAATCCTTGTTATGAACCGTCCAAGCCAGCGATAGCCGCGCGTACTTCTGCCGACGCGATGTTCCCGCGACCATCGTACTGCCACTCGATCGGATCAATTAACTCCATCTCATCAAGACTGACCAACTCGAAGCCCTTCGCCCGCAGACCATCGATTATCGCCGGCAAAGCCTGAATCATGGGCAGGGACCGCGCGAGGCGCAGGGCATCATCGTCAGACTCCGTACCATCGTGCAAGTCAATGATAGAGCCGCCAGCCAAAGCCGGATGATTAAGCGTCGCCTGAACGATCGCTTGCGGATCGGTCTTGGCATAATCGGCCGGATTCACATCGGCATCGACGATCTTCATGCCCGGCGCCATCGCCACGGGCGAATACAGGCAGGTGAAAAAATTGAAATAGTGGGCGCGCAAATAGCGGGTGGGACGGCCGAGCAAATTCCCAATCACCGCTTCGGCCCGATCGAAATCGCCCAAGTGCGTCTGATGCAGATGGCTGTGATTGCCCACCGCATGCCCGCTCGCGATTATCCGCTCAAAAGCCTGCGGAAAGCGCTCCACCCACTTGCCCAGCACGAAGAATGTGCCGCGCGCGCCGTAGCTGTTTAGTATCTCGATGACCTGATCGGTCCGCGGCGGATTCGGTCCGTCATCGAAAGTCAGCGCCACTTTCATTTGATCGCGCCGACCGTGCGCATAATACTTGACTGGCATCATTATCTCCGTTACGGGTGCAAGCCAATCTAGTTTGACGCCGATTCTTCGCGTCTAATGCCGCCTGAAACGCTACTGTCGCCACCGAGCACTTCAAACCGGCTCCACCATGACTGAGTGTCTTCGTCCCATTCCACCACATATATGCCCCAAGCTCGGCCGTTTGACCACAAGGACTTGAAAGGCTGGTCTTCGTCGGTGAGCGTCCAGCCAGGCGGGAAGCTCATGTTTCCATCCGCCGGGTCAACCTGCGCGCCGCTCAAAGCCAGCAGCAGCGCCCAGCTCGACATGCTGCGCGCATAGTGATTGCCGCACTCCACTTCGTTCCAGGGATTGCGCCGGACGCCATCATGCCGCGCGCGCACCGCTTCGACGATTCGCAATCCTTCATCGACCCAGCCTTCATAGATCAGATGCGCCGCAACCTGATATTCGATGCCGGTCCAAACCTCGTCAGCGTAGGGAAAAGGCAGATCGGGTCGGCCGCCGTTGGGCCAGGTGCATAACAGCAAACCCGCTTCATCGTTGAGCGCGTACACCCGCTGGCAGTTGCTGTGCTCGCTGAAGTCCCGCTTGAAATTGTGCTCATAAATCGACTTCAGCGCCCTGGTAACATGGTCAGCGGGCAGCAGGTCGCCCAGTCCCAGAATCCGCGCATGCAACTGCCCCAGCAACTGGTCGGACAGGCAGCCCGCGCCGTGCTGATACTTGTGGGCATTCACGTCATCAAGCTGCTGCACATAATACTCGCCATTCCATAGCAGCGCGTCCAGATTGGCGCTGCCAGTTTCGTATGCCTGGCGGCAGCGCTGTCTCAAGTCCTGCTCATCCATAATCCCCGCCATTTCTCCGACCGCGCGCAAGGCGGCCAGATAATAGATCCCGCAGAGCGGATTGGGACCGTGGAATTCGATGTCATAGGTGTTGTGCTGCACGCCATCCAATACATGATCTTTGTCGCTGTCCCAATAGGCGCTGGCGAAACCGATCGCTCGCTTGATGCCGGGCCAGATCTCCGCCAGGAACTCCCGATCGCCGCTGAGCTGCCATTCGCGATAGGCGCGCAGGATCGAGCCCATCTGGCCGTCAACCGCCGCGTCCGTCCGGCCCTGCCAGACAAACTCGTCATGGAAGGTGCCGAAAGAACGAAAGCGCATAAAACCATCGTCTCCCGTTTCCACATTGAATTCGATGCGCCGCATCTCGCGCTCGAGCGAGGGGAAGAGATAGGCGATGGTGTAGGCGTAGCTCCAAACGTGGGTGCAACTGCCCGCGCAGCAGCCAGCATCGTCAAAGCAGCCTTCCCAACCATAGAAGCGCCCGTCTTCCAGCCAGAAGCAGGTCGTGCTGCGCAAGGGCACGATATTGGCGGAGATGGCATCCAAGACCGCGCCGGGTAAGGTGCTGCCGAACAAGGCGTCATGGAAGAGGCGGGTCTCGCTCTCAAGCCGTTCCAGATTCCGCCAGACATAGGCTGCGACATCCCAGGCGTTATCAAAGCGCGTGGCATAGTGGTTGCGGATGCTGCCCACCGCTTCCTCATCGACGCCCAGCATGTGCACCTGTCGCAAGTCCCAGGTGGCGGGACGGTTGGGGAAATGCCAGCTCAAGATAAAACGGAACTGCTTGCTCTCGCCCGGCCCAAGCTGATCCACCAATCCCAGTGAACCGGTCGCCAGTCGTTCGCCTTGCCCCTCATCATCTGGATCGTTTAATAAGCCGTCAGCGACAAGGTCATCCCAGAACTCATGCAGATAATCCCACCATTCACCGCGCAGCCACATGCGCTTCGCAGTCACATCGTCATGGTCAGTGACCAGCGAGAGGCTGCCAAAGCGATGTTCCTTCCCCTCCAACTGGTCGTCGGTCATATAGAGCCCGCGAAACTCCCCCTCGTCGCGGAAACTGTTCACCGATCGCCCCAGGTCTTTCCGCACCCAGTTCCCGAATTGATCATAATCATTCTCGCCGACCGGATTGGTCAAAGAGCCCACAAGCGTAATATCCACCGCATCTTCCGTCCGGTTCGTGACGTTATACGTCAGGATCGCGCAGGGAATCCCGGAGTCTTCCGGATTCAGCGGCAGCAGGGGCGTATACGCCTCCAAGTCAACCGCAATCGGCAGGCTGTCGTCTTCGAATCTGATGGCGGCGAAGGGATACTGGCCCCGGAAACTGCTGCCTTTGAAGCGAGGCAGCCCGGCCGCGCTCATCGGGTGATAGCCATGTGACAGCGTGAATGGCGGCTGCACCGGTCCTTCAAGCACGCGGACCGCCGGCTGCTCCCCATCTTGCTGATAGCGAATGGCGAAGAATGTGAGCGGCAAGGTCGCGCCTTTGGCCGGCAAGTTAAAGATCTCCCAATCGCGCAATTCGCCGCGTGCGCCCAGGGAAACATTGCCGGTGCCGATGCCGCCCAAGGGAAAAGCCAAGGCTGTCGCCGAAGCATCGAAACTGCGAATGTCTTTGTGATATTCCATATCTTTTTCTCAACCTTAATTTGGCGAACAATGTTCAGGCGCCTTTCAAGCCGGTCAAGGTGACTCCTTCGACTAGCTTGCGCTGAAAAATCATGAAGAATACTAACACTGGAATGAGATTAAGGACAATAGCCGCCATGAGTACGCCCGTATTCGTTACGCCGTCTTGTCCGCGTAGGTAGATCATACCTAAAGGCAGGGTCATCTTCTCGGCCGAGTTGATGAAAATCAGAGGCCAGAAGAAGTTGTTCCAGGAACTGTTGAAGGTGAGAATCGCGAGCGTTGCCAGTGGTGGACCAGCGAGCGGAAGCATAACCAGGCGATAGATTTGCAGGAAGCCGGCTCCGTCGATTTTGGCTGCGTCTTCCAGTTCGTTGGGGATGGTTTCGAAGAATTGTTTCAGTAAAAAGGTGCCAAAGACGCTGGTTGCATACGGAACGATCAACGCGCCGAGATTGTTATACAGCCCCATGCCTCTAATGATGATAAAGACCGGAATCAGCGTAACATGCTGCGGCACCATCATGGATGCCAGAAACAGGATGAAAATGAGCCGTTTACCGGGGAAACGCAAGCGCGCAAAAGCGTAACCAGCCATGCTGCAAGTGATCAACTGCGCGATGGTGACACAGGCGGTGACAGCCACGCTATTCAAGAAGAAGCGCGCGAAATCGACCCGCTGAAAGACGGACTCATAGTTGTCCAGACGGATGGCGCTGGGTATCACAGGGGGCGGCAATTTGAAGAATTCATGCGGCTGACCGAATGAGAAAGACACCGACCATACGAGGGGCAAAAACATAATCAGCGCGCCAGCGATCAGCGGTGTTCCGATGAGCGCATTCACCAGATAAGTTTGCCATTTGTCGCGCAGTTTCGCTAGCAGGGCCGCGGACCAGAGCAGGATCGGATTCGGCTTGGACGGTATCGAGCTGGCAAAAGACATAACCGCTACCCACTATCGATAAAAGACCCAACGATCGCCGATCCATATTTGCGAGACGGTGAGCGCAAGGATGATGACAAACAGGACAACCGCCATGCTGGCCGCGTAGCCCATGTTGAAGCTGCCGAAAGCCTCGCGGTAAAGCAACATGACTACCGTGCGCGTGGCATCGCCGGGACCGCCGTTCGTCAAGACGTACATGGACTCAAAGACTTGGAACGCGCCGATCAAAGCGATGATCAAGGCAAAGAACAGCGACGGCGTGAGCAGCGGGATCGTAATGCGCGTCAAACGAACGAGGCGGCCCGCGCCATCAACGACAGCCGCTTCGTATAATTCGGAAGGGATGCCTTGCAATCCCGCCAGGAAGATCAACGTGAAAAATCCGACATGTTTCCAGACGTCAATCAAGACGATGGAACGAAAAGCCCAGGTCGAAGACGTTAACCACGGGATCCGGTCAATGCCCAAACGCGAGAAGTAGTAATTGACGACGCCGGTGCTCTCCTGCAACAAAAATCCAAAAAGCAGCGCCACGACCACTGTCGATATGACAACGGGGATGAAATAAGAAGTCCGCAGGAAGGCTTTGAGCCAGCGCCACTTAATGCTGTTGATGCCGATCGCGATAAACATGCCCAAGCCCACATTCAGGCTGGTCGCCGAAACGGCAAATATCGCCGTGTTGCGTAAGGTCCGCAAGAATAGCTTGTCGCTGAAAAGCTCAACGAAGTTCTCCGCGCCCACATATTCGGGCTCAGAGAAAAAATCCCACTCGAAAAATGACATGCCAAAGCCCGAAATAGTGGGGATGAGGAAGAAAACTAGGAAGCTCAATAGCGTGGGCAGAATGAAGAAATAACCCGCAATCGCCTCGCGGATGACGAGGGAGTTCCAATTCCGGGAGGCCAAACGCAGCCGAAGAGCGGACATGTTTAGACTGCTAGCCTCCCGGCGATTCACGCAGGGTGTCTCATTGGCGCTTTGCCCGAGGAAGGACGCAGCCTGCTCTCCTCGCTGGCGCCATAGTTTGCGCCGAGCGGCGCCCTTCCTCAAGCGGAGACGGCGGAATGGTTAGCCATGCCGCCACCATGTTCACGAATTTAGGCGTCGGCTATTACCGCTTCCATTTCCGACTGAATGTTGGCGGCAGCCTCTTCGACGCTCATCTCATTTGACCAGACGAGCGACATGTAGCGATCGTGAATCTCAGCCAATTCCGCAAAGTAGGGCGCGTTGATAACAGTACGACCGCCCTCAAGGACGTCATAGAAGCGCGAGTAGTTGGACGGGCTTGCGGCTACCAATACAGGATCGCTTGCGAGAGAACGACGCGCCGGCGCGCTGGCGGAGGCGAATTCTCCCGATAGCAAATGCGACATGACGTCTGTGCTCATAAGATGTTTGACCATCTCCCAAGCCAGTTCCGGGTGCGCGGTGTCTTGGGTAATCCCGTAACCGTCCGTCCCCCATTGCGAACCCATGACTGTCTCGCCCGACTTTGACGGGAAGAAGTTGACATCATACTCATCAGCGCTCATGCCGGCGGGTATCAAGCGCTGGCGCCCAGCGGGCGAATCGATCATCATGCCCAGGGTGCCCGCGACAAAGGCTTCCCTGAAATTGAAAGAACCGGCCGGTATGACCTCGTGCTCCCAGATCATATCGCGGACAAACTGAAATGCCTCAATGGTCTCCGGCTTGGTGTACCAAGGCTCGGTGAAATCCTCGTTGAGGAAGAAAGAGCCATTGGCTACCGCCCAGGGACCCAGGTGCCAGAGCCAGGAGGCGGAATGGAAGCCCCAAACATCGTTGTTGCCGTCTCCGTCAGTATCCTGTGTGATCGTCTGGGCATATTCCAGGAAGTCGTCCCAACTCCAATCGGGCGGAGGTTCGGGCAAGCCTGCGGCTTCCAGGACAGCTTTGTTGTAATAGATCAAGGTTGTATTCCAGGCGAATGGCAGGAGATACTGCTGATCTTTCCAGCGCAACCCTTCCAACAGTTTCGGATGCGCGTCATCAAGGAATTCCTGGATCTCGGGATCGCCATCAATAAAGGAATCCAGCGACATCAAGACGCCGCGTTCCGCCATCATGGGAACAGCTTCAATGGCATTCCAGATAACATCGACCTGCTCGCCACCGAGCATAGTTGTGACGATCTTTTGGGTATAGTCGCCCCAACTGTCAAGCGGGACCGGGATATAGTTGATCGTAACGCCCGGGTTTTCCTCAAGGAAACCCTCAAAGTAGAGTTCCCATTTTTCTTGCGGCGCAAATGAGCCATAGACAAAACCCAAAGTGACCTGGTCTTGTCCCAATGCAATGGCGCCAGTGCCTAAGAGCAGCAATACAACAATTAGGGCGCCGACAGCTTTCCTTATCTTGAACATGTTATCCTCACCGTTTAACCAACTTTAATCCTACATATTTCGTAGACAGCTTCTTCAATATCCTGCCTCCTGCTATGCTTGGCTCAATGCTACCACATCCGCTCGCCGGCAACAAAAATGGCTCCCCTGCTCACACAAAAGATCTAATTTCGCTCGGCTACCGACAACAATGCTGTGACAATCAAGAGTCTAGCGATTGCCCCGATCCCCGGCCATCTTGAAAAGCCTTCTGCTATAATGGCGCTAGCAAACAAGGAAGGGTTTTATGGGAGAGCTTTTCAGCGACAAGCGCATTCGACAATTGGTGATCGCGCTTCTGCTGGTCATCCTCGCGCTGGGTTTGCTCAGCCTGGTCTCGACTGTGTTCCAGATGATCGTGCCGCTCGCCATCGTTATCGGCGGAGCCTTCGCCTTCTACAAGATCGTGCTCGAAGGCCGAGGCGAACCAGAAGCTATGGAAGACGAGATCGCCGAAAGTGCCTCGGCTGACGTAATCATCGGCGATGCCGTGAACCGAGACCAGAGCGCGGACCTTGACGCCGGCGAAGCGGAAGCGCGGCGACGTCTCAGCGCCGTCGAGCGCGCCCGGAGTGAATTCCTGGACAAAGCAAGCCCGGCTGAAGAAATCCTCGATCAGATTAAATCCCGCCAGCGCCGCCTGCAAGGAGATGACAAACCATGAAGCTGCTGTCGATCAACGTCTCCCAGCCGAAAGCGGTCGCCATCAACGGCAGAAGCTACCAGACGGGCATTTACAAGAAGCACCGCATGGGGCGCGTCTTGCTGAGCCGCCTTGGCTTGGACGGCGATGGACAAGCCGATCGCAAAAATCACGGCGGACCGCATCAGGCAGTCTACTGCTATCCGCAGGAGCACTATGGCTATTGGGCTTCGCAACTTGCGCGGACGGACTTTCACTACGGCGCATTCGGCGAAAACCTGACACTGCTCGGCTTGCTGGAAACGACCGTTTGCATCGGCGATGTTTTCCGCATCGGCGACGCCGTCATCCAGGTGTCTCAGCCGCGCGTACCCTGTTACAAGCTCGCGGATAAGCTCGGCGTCCCCGGCTTTGAGAAGACCTTTCTGCATGCGAACCGTTGCGGCTTCTATGCCCGCGTGCTGGAGGAAGGCGTTTTGGAAGCGGGCGACCCGATCCAGCGGTTGGAAAAAGATCCTGTCGGCATGACCGTGGCCGAGGTCAACGCCGCGCGTTATTTGGACAAAGGCGACCGCGAGGCCGTCCAACGCGCGTCGCAGATCGAAGCGCTCTCCCCTGAATGGCGGCGCTCGTTTGAAGAAATGCTGGCAGCAGCCGAGGCCTGATTCTCCGCGCGCGGCTTTAGCTCACGCTGAGTACCGAGACAGAATGCGCTGGGCATTCAATTTCGAAGTCGCTGACGTCGGCTATCTGTAGTTGACCTTCCGCAATTGACACCGCATCCGGCTGATCGACATCGTTGTAGGCGTCGACCGCGTTCCCGTTGACCGTTCGCAGCGTAGCGCCGCTGTACCTATCGGCATCCAGCCCTCGAACGCGACAGCTAATGGCGTCTTCACCGTGTAAGTTGACCAGCGTGATACCGACTTGACCGGTCGTGGAATCGCGAGTGGCAACGGCGTCAAGGCGCGGCACCGAAGTCGCGGTCCCTTCCTCAGACGCTACATCGAAGGACGGCGACGCCAGCGCCGAATGCAAGATCTCGTCGAAGGTATGGTTGGCGAAGAGATCGAAGACGTGATAGGTCGGGCGCAGCACGATGCCGTCCGCGTGCGTGTAGATGGCGCCGACCGTGTTGACGGCGGGCGAGAAATTGGCCATGCCGACCACATCGCAGTGGCGCAGGCAGCTGTTGAGGAAGCAGGCAGTGAAGATTGCGTCGGCCATGTTGTAGTTGCTGTTGATATCGTTGGCGTCCATCAGCGCGTGGTCGGTAGGGCCAAACATCATGAAATGGGGATGACACCAACCGCGCAGATTCCATTCATCGAAGGCGATGCGTAACTTGCCGAGATAGCCCAGCGAACCGAGGATATGCTTGACTGCCACGATCCGCTCTTCCGGCTGGAAGGCGCGCGCGATGAGGTTTTCGTAGCCCTTCTCGAATACGCCTTCATCGCTGGCGCGCGACCAATAGCCGTGTATCGAAACCCAGTCCAACAGATCGCCAGCTTCGCGCAGCGCCTTGACGTTCCAATCCAGATCGGGGATTGAAGCGATGGCGAGCTCGATCCTGTGATCGACGCGTTTCATCATCTTGGCCGATTCCAGCACCAGCCGCGCCCATTCGTCGGCCGTCTTCGCGCCCATCTCCCAGCCGCCGTAATTCTCGTTGCCGATGCTCCAGTAGCGTACGCCAAAGGGCTCGGCCTGCCCATTCGACCGCCGCTGTGCCGCCCATTCGCCGATTTCGAGATTGCAGTACTCGACCCAGTCGGACATATCTTCCGGACTGCCAGTGCCGGCATTGGTGCAGATGAAGGGCTCGGCGCCTACCTCGCGGCAGAAAGCCACGAATTCGTCGGTGCCGAAGGTGTTAGGCTCCTCCACGCGCCAGGCTTTGTCGTAATAGGGGACCCGCTGTCCGACGCCCTTCTTCCAGGGATAAGCCGAGACGAAGCAGCCGCCGGGCCAGCGAATGATCGGCGTCTTGATCTTTCTCAGCGCTTCGATCACATCGCGGCGGAAGCCATTCTCATCGGCAAGATGACTACCCGGGTCAAACACGCCGCCGTAAATCTGCCGGTGAAAATGCTCGAGGAAATGGCCGAAAATCATCAAGTCGCGACTGCCATCGACGTGGTCGGGCAGGATGTCAAAAACGGCTTTCTGGTTCAACTCCTGTCTCCTTTCCCAAAAGGGCTGCTCTCGCGCTGCCCGCCTTACAACTGCCTTCCATGCTCCAAGGCGCTGCCTTCATATGTAGGCATTATGGCCGCCACTTTGGCGCGCGTCGCAGCATCCCAATCTTCGGATATCGTCTGCGTCTGAATCTTCTCCGGCAGCGAACGCAGATCGAGCTGATGCCACAGCGTCAGCACCGTGCGCCGTTGATCGCGGCAGCTACGACGGCGCCGCCTCGCCCTCCAACTCCTCCGTCCACAAGCCCAGCGATGCCAACCCGTTCATCTTGGCGCGATGATACAGGGCGGCTTGCGCGGCCGGCACGTTCTCAGGGCGATTCCGCCAGACTTCCATCGGTTCGCGCTGCAAGGCGCGAGCGTAGGAGAAGCTCAACTTCCAGGGCAATTCGTAATTGGCGTTCATCCGATTGAGATGCGCGGTCGAATGATAGTCGCTCTGCCCGCCAGAGAGGAAGACGATGCCGGGGATGGCCGCCGGAATCTGCCGCCGAAAGACCCTGACCGTCTGCTCAGCCACCGTTTCGACACCGGCTTGATCCGGGCATTCGTTCCCGGAAAGCACCATGCTCGCTTTGACCAGTGTGCCTTCAAGATCGACGCGATGAACATAGAGCGCCTCGAAAGTACGGCTTAGCACCCACTCGGTGACGGCGAAACAGCGCTCAATTGTGTGATCGCCCCATAGCATGACTTCCGGCTCGACGATGGGCACGATGCCGGCCTCTTGCGACAGCGCGGCCACCTGCGCCATCACATAGGCATTAGCTTCGATGGCGTAGTAACTGGGCGTACCGGGTCCGATTTGGAAGGCGGCGCGCCACTTGCTGAAGCCCACCCCCATCGCCGCATATTCCGCCAGCCGCTCGCGCAAGCCATCCAAGCCGCTGCCCACCGTCTCGCCATCGCTGCCCGCCAAGACCACCATGCCCTTGAAAGGTGAAATCCCGGGGATCATGCCGCGCTCGATAACTTGTGGGAGCAGCGCCTCGCCATGGCTGTCGGCCATGCGCACCTGCTCATCGGTCATGATGATGCCGCTGACATAGTCGTTAAGATTCAGCGTCGTGAAGAGCAATTCCGACCAATTGCGATAACTGTGCTCATCGTCCGGAATGCCTTCCGCGGTAAGCAATTCCCTGAACGCCGGCGAGGGGCGGTCGGCCGCCATGATTCCTTTGCCGGGCGCTACCAATTGATTCGCAGTTTCATTCAAGCTCATGGTCGTCTCGATCTCCTCTTGGTGTCTTCGCCGCGCCAGTCGGTATTCTGGCAGCCGCCTCTTGCATTGGCAAGGTGCTTCTGAGGCAGCAAAAGCGGGCGGCCTTCCGCGACTGCCCGCTTCCAAACCCGCTGACACGATGTCGTCGGCTTAGTTTTCGGCTTCAGCCAGCGTGCTTAACTGCTCAGCGATCATATCGGGACTGCAATGCAAGTTCTCCAGGAAGGCGGCATCCTCGGCTCTGCGTTCCTCCAATGTCATTTCCGCCAAGCCGACTTCGCCCGGGATCTCAATCGTTGCGCCTGCGACTACTCCACCTTGAACGATATAATCCGCCACTTCCAGAAGGCCTTCCGCGATCACCACGCCTTGCAACTCGGCAGAATCGAGATTCACGGCGACGGCGAAGCTTGGCGTCGAGGCGATGCCGGTGGTCGCGATATTCAGGCTGCCTTCAAGATAAGCGATCACCATTCGCGCCGCTTGCACGCCCTCGCGATACCAGCCTTCAAACCCGGCTGCGATCGTCACGCCGTGAATGACATCGGATACCAGCGGAGAAAAGACCGGCACGCCGACCGCCGCATTAACCACGGACGGGATGCCAGCTTCAGAACCGGTATGGGGCGTCAGACCGACGGCGTCGACGTTTTTGTCCAACAAGGACGCGGTTGCGATGGCATAATCGGCCGCGGTGACTACGGCCTCGAATTCAACGGTGAAGCCCAGCGCTTCGCCAACTTCTTGAGCCGTCTGCTTGTAACCGGGTGTTGCCGGGTCATTGGCATCGGCGATGAAGCCGATACTCTGGAAATCCGGATCTTGCAGGTAGGCGATGTTGAGATATTCGTCGTAGTCAATATGCATCAGGCTGCCGGTCACGTTCGGCGGCTTGATGCAAGTCGCTGTCGCGAGACCAGAGTCATGTACATCAGTCACAATCGCAAAGATAAGTGCCGGCGGATCTTCCATGTCGCTCATTGCCCCCACAGCAATCATGCCCACCTGGGTCGAGACGGTGAGTACCACATCGGCGCCTTCATCCAGCGCGTCCTCCACCATGAGATTTGCCGTGGCGAAATCAAAGCCGGCATCGCGATAGAGAATGTTGATGTTTTCGCCGCGCAGGTCATTCCCGGCGTCCAGCATCGCGCGCTCATCCCTGTTGATGAAGCCATAGACTTCAAGCATGTCCAGCACTGCCATATCGGTTAAGGCGAACGACGGCAACTGTCCAAAACGCAGAAACGCCAGCGTAGGCGCTTCATCGTCCCCCATCACGATCGCGGGAGGAAAGAGCATCCCCAGCAGCAGAAGGATGAGTGGGAACTTCTTCATGATAGATAGCCTCGACTGATACATGAATCTTCTCCTGTTTTCTGTAAATTACAAGCAAGGACCTCGGAGCCTGTAAATGATCCGATTCCAATACAATCAACAACTTACTGTATCACAAATCAATTAAAACGAGGAGACAAAGCCGATCTCGCCGAGGGCTGTCTTGACTTCGTCGACAGGCAAGCCGACCACATTGCTGTAACTGCCTTCAATCCGCGCGACCGGGTGGAATCCTTCGTTCTGGATAGCGTAGGCGCCGGCTTTGTCCAGCGGATCGCCCGTTGCGATATAGGCGTCAATTTCAGCATCGCTGAAGTCGCGCATGTGCACGACCGTCCGTGCATGTCGCGTAATAACCTGCGGACGCTCCCCGCAGTGGTAGAGCGTGAAAGCCGTGATCACCTTGTGCGCGCGACCGCGCAGCCGCCGCAACATGCGCCGCGCATCAGCCGCGTCAGCCGGTTTGCCCAACAGGTCCCCGCCTTCATCCACGCCGATCGTATCGGCAGCCAGTATCACAATCGTATCCGCCGAGATAATCAGCGCCGGTGAATTGTTAAGCACAAGCACAACCGCCTCCGCCTTTTCCCGGCTGAGCCGCCTGACATAACCTAGCAAGTCTTCACCTTCGCGGCGGGACTCGTCGATTTCGGGTTTGATGACCTCAAACTTAAGACCGAGCTGCGACAACAATTCCTGGCGGCGCGGCGAAGACGAGGCGAGTATCAAGCGCATGTGTTATCATCACGTTCTAGCAACAACGCAGCGCATTATAGCAGGCGCGCAGCCGGTAGATAGAGAGCGCAAAAAAGTAAGAACCGCGTAAAATCCCAAAAACCGCCACATCCAATCCATGCAGAATTCGTTATAATGTGTGTAATCAGTCAAGAAAATCATGTGCCATCATCTAGGCGCTTGTTGGAGGTATTGAAATGAACATGAGAAACGACGGCTTCATCATTGACACGCCGGGCAAGCCGCTCGAAGGCATACAACTGAACGCCGTTATGCGCAACGTCTACGGCTGGATGACGATGGGTCTGCTTGTCACTGCCGCCATGGCTCTGGCTGTCAGCAACATGGGTTTCTTTCCCTCGCAGGGCATTATGTTTCTGGCGATCTTCGCGCAGTTGGGCATCGTCATCGGCTTGAGTTGGGCGATCAATCGCATCTCGGCAACGATGGCCGGTATGCTCTTCTTCATCTATGCCGCCGTCACCGGCTTCACCTTCTCCATTTTCTTCCTGGTCTTTGATATCGGCTCCATTGCAGCGGCCTTCCTCAGCACGGCCGGCGTATTCGGCGCGATGACAGTCTACGGGCTGACGACCAAGACCGACTTGACCAAGATGGGCAGCTACCTGATGATGGGCTTGTTCGGGCTGATCATCGCCAGCATCGTCAACATCTTCCTCGGCAGTTCGATGATCGACTTCCTGGTCAGCATCGCTGGCGTGCTGATCTTCACCGGCTTGACCGCCTGGGACACGCAGCGCATCGCGGCGATGGCGGCCACCCGCAAGATGAAAGTTGATTCGGATGATACGCTCAAGTTCAGCATCATGGCGGCGCTGACGCTCTACCTCGACTTCATCAACCTGTTCATCTTCATGCTGCGTATCTTCGGCGGCGGTCGCGACTAGTCCGCCATCCAGCCACGGACAAAACAACGGGGCGGCTCTTGAAGCCGTCCTTTCTTCTTTCACCGATTGTATCTAGCAGTCAGGGCGCGCAGCCCTCATTTAACCTTGCGCTTGCGGTAGCTGACCAGCATGACGGTGGCGAACAAGCCCGAGGCCGCCCATAAAAGAAAAGGCGTATTTAACCCGACTGTCGTCAAGGCATTGCCCAGCGGCGGCGTAAATGTCGAGCCGATATTCTGCAACACGCCGACAAAACCCAGCGCGCTGCCGACGAAGGCGATCTCCAGACCGTCGACCTCGGTCGTATAAGCGCCCTTCAGCGCCATGAAGCTGTCAAATGTGAAGCCGGCCAGCGCCATCGCCAACATGACGCCCCAAAAATTATCGCCGACCAGAAACATCAACACCGTGCCGATCGTCATCATCGATGTGCCGAAAGCCATGACGATGCGCCGATTGCCCAGACGATCCGACAAATGCGATATCGGCACAACGCCGATCAGACTGCAGAAGAAGAAGATGGTGATGGCGCTGTCCGCCTCGACAACGCCCCAGCCGATCTCGCGCAAATAAGTCGGCACATAACCGACCAGGCCCCGCATCAAACCCAGCACGCCAAAGACCGCTAGCGCGATCACCCACAATTCTCGGAAGCGCATCACGTAGCGCAGGTTGCGCATGATCTGCCCGATGTCGATACGTACCGAAGCGCGCCGCTCGGTCGGCGGATGGACAATTGCCCAGGCAACCGCCAGCATGATTGCGCAAACGCCGGTCAAGATGAGCACCGACCGCCAGCCGCCCAGCATCGGCGAAAGCACGGTGGCGCCCAAGCGGGAGCCCAGCATCAAGCCGGTGGCGAAGCCGGCCGACATCACGCCGGAAGCGAAACCCAGCTGGCGCGAGGCGAACCATTCGCGATTCAGTTTGACGAAGTTCATCGGCAAGATGGGCTGCACCATGCCGAACAACATTGAAAATAGGAAGAGCGACCAAAAATCAACGGCGACGCCGCGCAAGGCGCCGAAGCAACCGGTCGCCAGGCAGAGCGCCACCAGCATTCGGCGCGTCCCGAATACATCAATGAAAGCGCCGCCGACCAGCGCCGTGAAGATGGCCATGCCCGAACCGACGCCCCATATCACGCCGATCTCAATCAGATTGAGATCAAGCGAATCGGCGACTTCGCTGAAAAGAGCTGAAAGCGATGTGGTCGGGAAACCCATAACAAGAAAGCCGGAGAGCGTGACCATAGCCAATATCACCCATCGGTAAGGGGAATTCTGACGTTCGCTTGGGTCCGTGGGTGGCGCTAGTTTCCACATGAAGCGAGCCCCGCTTCCTCGCAATCCGCCCATGGTAACGCAAAGCAAGGCGATGGCAAGGTTGAGGCTCAGGCGCAGATCGGCTTTCCCGCCCGAATCAGCCTGCGCAGCCGGACAACAAATCCCCGCCTGCAAAGTTGTGAGATTACATTTTGCAACTATAATCTACTCTCAATTACTGACATGGTGATTGGAAGTAAGCTTGGCGACAGATTGCAGCAATCTCCACGTTAATAGTGAGCGCCTGCGCGCAGACTTTGATGCCCTTTCCGAAATCGGCGCGACCGTTGGCGGCGGCGTCTCCCGCCTGGCGCTTTCCAATGAAGATCTCGAAGCGCGCTCCTGGTTCGCCGACCGCATCGAAGAAGCGAACCTTCGGGTCAAAGATGACGAAGTCGGCAACTTGAGCGGCTTGCTCTCCGCCGATGACCCAGACGCCAAAACTCTGATGATCGGCTCGCACCTGGATACCGTGCCGAATGGCGGTCGTTACGATGGCGCCATCGGGGTCCTGGCGGCGCTGGAATGCCTGCGCCGGATCAAAGAAACCGGCATCAAGCCGCGCTATCATCTCGAGGCGATCGACTTCACCGACGAAGAGGGCACCTGGAAGTCGCTCTTCGGCAGCAGCGGCATCGTCGGCAAAATCTCCGCCAACGATATCAGCGATAACTTGCACGACAATATGGCATTTCGCGCCGCTCTATACCGGGCGGGCATTATGCTGCCGGAACTGCAAAACGCCAGGCGCGATCCCGCCTCCATCCTAGGCTTTCTGGAGTTGCATATTGAACAGGGCAAAACTTTGCACGAGCAGCAATTCGACATCGGCATCGTCGACAGGATCGTCGGGCGCACCACCTACAATGTTGTCTTCTATGGTGAAGCCGCTCATGCCGGCACCACCACAGCCGACGAACGTCACGATGCGCTGCAAGGGGCGGCCGCCTTCATCATCGCCGCCCACAAACGCGTCGCCGAGGAATTCCCCGAAGGCGTGACCAATTGCGGGCATGTCAGTGTCACTCCCGATTCATTCAATGTCGTCCCCGCCGAAGCTTCGCTGCGCATCGAATTCCGCCATCCCGATACCGACAGTCTCAAGGATATGGAAGCGCGCCTGATCCAGTTGGCTCAAGACTGCGCGGGGACTTATCGCCTCCGCGTCGCGACAGAACGCGTCATGCACCGCGGGGCCGAGCGCATGTCGGGATATCTCGCCCGTCAAATCGAAAATGCCTGCCGCGCCGAAGGCATCCGCTGCACGCCGATCGCCAGCTACAGCGGGCACAATGCGCAGATCATGAATCAAATGGTGCCAGCCGGCATGATCTTCTTGCCCTCCGTGGACGGGATAAGCCATAATCCAAGAGAATTCACCGATTGGCGACATGTAGAGATCGGCGCCAATGTTTTGCTGCGGACGATTTTGCAGTTGACTGTCTAAGCCAGCCAGCTATTGCTCGCCGCGGACTAATGTAAGGGCGACGCTTGTGTCGCCCGATATATCAGATAACTGCCAGGTAGATTGTATGTCCCAGTTCACGCGCCGCGAAAAAGAAAGACAGATGCGGGAAGCGGGCCGCCTGCCCAGAGGCCAATCTCTGACGGAGAAGTTCCCCATACTCACCTACGGACCGACGCCCAAATTCAATCCCGCCACCTGGGACCTGCGGGTCTTCGGCGCGGTCAAACGCAAACGGCGCTGGACCTGGGACAAATTCCTGCAATTGCCCACGCAGCAGATGACAGTCGATATCCATTGCGTCACGCGCTGGAGCAAGTTCGATACGACCTGGGAGGGCGTGATGTTCCGCGATTTCCTGCGCGAACTCGAGTTGACTGACGAGGCGCGCTTCGTCATCGCCCACTGCGACTACGGCTACACGACCAATTTAACGCTGGAAGCCATGGACGATGACGATGTCATGCTCGCCACCAAATACGAAGGAAAATGGCTGCATGAGCCCGAGTTGATCGAGCACGGCGGTCCCCTGCGCACCGTCGTGCCCAAGCGCTACTTCTGGAAGAGCGCCAAATTCCTGCGCGCCCTGGAGTTCAGCCCCGTTGACAAACCCGGATTCTGGGAGGCAGGCGCCTATCACAACGAGGGCGACCCCTTCAAAGAGGAGCGCTTCAACCGGCGCGGGTTCGTATAGAGTGCGCCGGTGGACAAAGCCGGGTTATGGGATTTCCGCTCCCCCCCCGTTGAGCGGCTGAGGACAGGACAAGTTTGATTTGGTCGTATATGAGAACGGCCGGACAGCAATCACAAGCATCATATTTGGGGAAAGTTGTAGGGGCGACTCGGTGAGTCGCCCGCCAGAGCGGAAAATTATGTAGGGGGGACCTATCAGACCGCCCGAAAAAGCCCAAGAGAGTACAAGATATACGACAACATTCTGCTCGCTGAAAAACTGTTCTGTCCCCAGCGTTGAGCGGGGGACCGAGGGGGGACCAAGCGCCTATCACAACGAGGGTGACGCTTTCAAAGAGGAGCGCTTCAATCGGCGGGGATTCTAACCAGAGCGAAAGCCATGCAAATCCGAGCCGCCATCCTCAGCGCGCCAAACGGACGCTTCCAGATCGACACGGTCGCGCTTGATCCGCCAGCTGACAATGAAGTGCTGGTCAAGATCGCGGCCAGCGGCGTCTGTCGCAGCGATTGGCGCGTGGCCATCGGCACTGCCCCCAAACCCATGCCCATGATCGCCGGGCACGAAGGCGCCGGCATCGTCCAAGCGATCGGACCCGGCGTCCAGCGCGTCGCCCCGGGCGATCACGTCGCCTTCATCTGGGCGCCGGCCTGCGGCGATTGCTTCTACTGCAATGGCGGAAAGCCCAACCTCTGCGGAACTTTTACGCCGCTGCTGGCGACGGGCCTGCAAGCCGATGGAAAATCGCGAATCCGCTGGAAGGGCGAGCCGGTTCATATTCTCGCTGGCTTGGGTGCCTTCGCCGAATATGCCATTATACGGGAGGAGAGTTGCCTGCCCATCCGCCGAGATATCCCGCTGGAGTTGGCTGCCTTGGCGGGCTGCGCTGTCGCCACCGGTGTCGGTGCCGCTATGTACACCGCGGCGGTTAAGCCCGGCGCGAGCGTCGCGGTCTTTGGCGCTGGCGGCGTCGGCCTCAACATCATACAGGGCGCCCGACTCTGCGGCGCTCATCCCATCATCGCCGTCGATGCCAACGAGAAGAAACTGTCGCCGGCGCTCGATTTCGGCGCGACGCATACGCTGCATTACGACGATGCCATAGTGCGCCGCATCCAGACGCTAACCGACAACCGCGGCGCAGATTATGTTTTCGAAGCGGCCGGCATACCCGCGCTGCAGGAAGTCGCTTTCCGCGCCCTGCGCCCCGGCGGACAGTTGACGCTGGTTGGCACCGCCCCTGATGACAGCGTCACCGGCTTGCCCGCCGCCAAGATCACCCGATCCGAGTTAACCATCCGCGGCAGCTTCTATGGCTCATGCAGTCCGCGGCGGGATATTCCGCGCCTGCTCAACCTCTATGCCGCTGGCAAGCTCAAGCTGCGCGAATTGATCACGCGGACTTATCGTCTCGAGCAAATCAACGAGGCGTACGCCGACCTGGTCAAAGGCGAACTTGCGCGGGGCCTGATCGTATTTTGAATTTCAACCGGGTACTGTAGGGGCGACCTAGCAGGCCGCCTGCCACCAGACAAGAACAAGGGCGACCCAACAGATCGCCCTCTACAAACATGTTGATTGGATTGGGTTCCGCCGTTACCCAGTCGCCGCAGCAATCGCGCGCTTGAGGAAGACGCCCGCCATCTGCTGCCGATACGTTTCCGGATAGGCGATGTCGCCCGCCAGCCAGTCGGCAATGTCGGCTTTGACCGCTTCGGCCGCAGCGCCTACAGCCGCATCATCCAGCGTCGAGCCGGCCAGCGCCGCCTCCGCGCCCCGGCACTTGACCGCCTTGACCGTCGCCCCGCCAACAGCCACATGCGCATGCTCGCAGGTGCCGCCGTCCATCTTCAAGGCGACGCAAACGCCAACAATCGCATACCGCGACGCCGGATGCGGGAACTTGGCGTAGGCCATCTGATGATCGCTCAAATCCGGCAAGCTGACGCTGGTTATCAATTCGCCATCGTCCAACGCCGTCTCAAAGAGATCAGCGAAAAAATCTTCCGCGCCAACACTGCGCGCGCCATCCGCGCCCTGGATATTAACCGTGGCGCCGCAAGCCACCAGCACCGTCGGCGGGTCGGAAGCGGGATCGGCATGGGCGATATTGCCGCCAATTGTGCCGAAGTTCCGCACCGCCTGATCGCCAACTTGCCCGCAGGCGCTCGCCAGCGCGCTGCAGATCGCCTGCACATCGCTTGAATCCGCGATTTCGGCATGGGTGGTCGTCGCGCCAATCGTGAGTCCGCCGTTGGCCGAGATGCCTCTCAAGCTGTCAATCCCGCCGATATCCACCAGTTGCTCGGGCGCGGCCAAGCGGAGTTTCATCACCGGCAGCAGGCTGTGCCCGCCGGCCAGGAACTTGCCCTCATCGCCGATCAACCCCAGCGCTTCATCAACCGAGCCCGCCCGCGCGTAATCAAATTTGTTGGGCCACATTCTTTGTTTCCTCCTGTTTTCTCCCGTCGAGGCGGGCGACTCACAGAGTCGCCCCTACATGGTTTCGATTATGAGCGGGCAGACTGAATCGCCCCCCACACCTTCGCCGATGTCAGCGGCATGTCAATCTGTTTCACACCCAGCGGCGCCAGCGCATCCAACACCGCATTGTAGACCGTCGGCGTACTGGCGATGGTGCCAGTCTCGCCAACACCCTTGACACCCACCGGATGATGCGGCGAGGGCGTCACCGTCTCGCCCAGTTCGAAATTGGGGAACATATCCGCCTTGGGCATGCAGTAGTCCATCATGCTGCCGGTCAGCAACTGCCCATCATCGCTATAAATCGCGCCCTCGCAGAGCGCCTGCGCCGCGCCTTGCACCACGCCGCCGTGGATCTGCCCGGCGACAATCTCCGGGTTGATCTGCGGTCCGCAGTCATCCACCGCGATATAGCGCTGCAACTCTATCTCGCCAGTGTCCGCATCAACTTCGACAATGGCGATGTGCGTACCGAAAGGATAGACGAAGTTCGGCGGATCGTAGAACTGCGATTCCTCAAAGCCCGGGTCCATACCCTCCGGCATATTCCAAGCCAGGTGCGCCATCAAAGCCACATCCTGGATGCTCTGCGCTTGATCGGGCGAACCCTTCACCGAGAAGCTGCCATCGGCGTATTCGATGTCATCGACATTCGCTTCCATGAGATGCGCCGCCAAGACGCGCGCCTTCTCCTTCAGCTTGCGCGAGGCATGCGCCAGCGCCGCGCCAGTGACCGGCGTCGTGCGGCTGCCATAAGTGCCCCAACCCATCGGCGTCTCGGTCGTGTCGCCATGCACCACTTCAATATCCTCGACCGGGAAGCCGAGCTCCTCCGAGATGATCTGCGCCAGCGTCGTCTCCGAGCCTTGACCATGCGGCGAAGCGCCAATCAGCGCCTGCACCTTGCCCGTCGGCGTCACACGAACTGTGGCGCTCTCCCACAAGCCGCCCTGGAAGCCAACCGCCCCCGCGACTTGACTGGGACCCAAACCGCACATCTCGGTGTAAGCAGTCACGCCGATGCCCAGGTAGCGTCCTTCAGCGAGGGCATCCGCCTGCGCTTGACGGAAGTCATCGTAGCCAGCCATGCCCAGCGCTTTCTCAAAAGCCGTCGGGTAGTCGCCGCTGTCATAAATCAGCGTGGTGGCGACTTCATAGCCGTCCTCGAAAGCGGGGATGAGGTTCTTGCGCCGCAATTCGGCCGGGTCCATATCGATCGCGCGCGCCACATTATCGACCATCCGCTCAAGCAGGAAAGTCGCTTCCGGGCGTCCCGCGCCGCGATAGGCATCGGTCGGCGTTCCGTTGGTCATCACACCTATCGACTCGCAGAAGACGCTGTCCATGGTATAAGGACCGACATAGAGCAAGCCGTGCAAAATCGTCGGAATGCCCGGCGCCGCTGTCGACAGATAACCGCCCATGCCGGCGTAAACAGTTGCCCGCACGCCAAGCAGCTTGCCATCATTGCTGGCCGCCATCTCGACATGCTGCACGTGGTCGCGCCCGTGGATCGTGATCAAATAATTCTCGGAGCGCGTCTCGGTCCATTTCACCGGCACGCCCAGCTTCATCGCCGCCCAGCTGACCAGCGCCTCGTCCGGATAGCAGGGGATCTTGCTGCCGAAGCCGCCACCGACTTCCGGCGCGATCACCCGCACCTTATTTTCGTTCAAGCCGGTCACAGCGCTGATGATAAAGCGGTGAATATGCGGATTCTGCGATGTGCACCAAAGCGTCAGTTCCTGCGTCGCCCCGTTGTATTGCGCCATCGCCGCGCGCGGCTCCATCGCCGTCGGCAAAAGCCGCTGCTGCAAGATCCGCTCCGATACGACCACATCAGCTCCGTTAAACACGGCATCGCTGGCATCGCGATCGCCCATCACCCAGCGGAAGGCGATGTTGCCTTCGACGTCATCATGGATGAGTGGCGCGCCTTCGCCCGCCGCCTCTTCCGGGTCGATGACCGCCGGCAGCTCCTCATAATCGACGACCACCGCGTCGGCCGCGTCCTGCGCCCGGTAGCGGTCATCCGCCAGCACGATCGCCACGCCATCGCCGACGTAACGGACCTTGCCCTTGGCCAGCGCCGGATGTTCCGGCGTTTTCAGGTCGCTGTCGGGTATCAGCCAAGCGGTCGGCAAACCCGCGAGACCTTCTATATCGTCGCCGGTGTACACGGCAACGACACCGTCCATCGCCTCAGCCGCCGAACTGTCGATGCTGACGATATTGGCATGCGCGTAGGGACTGCGCACCACCGCCATGTGCAAAACGCCGGGCAGCTTGATGTCATCGGTATAACGCGCTTCGCCGGTGATCAGCCGCGGGTCTTCCCGCCGCTTGATTCCCGAACCAAAAATTCGAGTTGTCATGGCTCACCCCCTAGGCGCCGGCGGCGGCATCCGCCACCTGTTTGACCGCCTTGACGATGTTGTGATAGCCGGTGCAGCGGCAGATATTTCCTTCGAGGTAATGGCGGATCTCGGCTTCCGAGGCGCCGGGATTGTCCCGCACGAAGGCGGCGCTAGCCATGATCATGCCGGGCGTACAGTAGCCGCATTGCAAGCCGTGGTTCTCCCAGAAGGCCGTCTGCATCGGATGGTGTTCCCCACCCTCCGCCAAGCCCTCAATGGTCGTGACTTCGCAGCCGTCAGCCTGTACCGCCAACAATGTACATGACTTTAGCACCTTGCCATTCAAGTGCACCGTGCAGGCCCCGCATTGGCTCGTGTCACAACCGATCTTGGTGCCGGTCAGATCAAGAGCCTCGCGCAAAAAATGAACCAACAAAGTACGGGGGTCGACATCAGCTTCATGGCCGACCCCGTTCACAGTCATTGAAATTTGCATGTATTCCTCCACTTCTTTATCAAGAATCACTCAGCGCAAATGAAGCGAACTTGCTATCAGCGGAATATTATCTTGCCCTTGGTGAACCTTCCAGCAACTTCGCCGAAAGACACATATTGACCAGGGCAAAACCTGAAATTCCGCTTGGCGAAAGTGTATCTTGTTTTCTTCCGATGTGCAAAACGCCATCAAAGCCACCACATAGTTTCGGCGATTCCTTTATCAGCTAAAGCGAAACGCATGGTCTGACTTCCGATTCGAGGACCTGAAGGGGTTGCGCCCGTCGCCTTGTGACCGGCTGCCGACCGCTTACCCCCGTCGAACCAGATCTATCGCATCCCAGGTGAACCAACTGGCATTGTTAAGGCGCAGCTCTATCCTGTTTCGACCCGGCGCCAGCGTCCCAAGGGGCAGATCAAGCACAAGCGTCTGCGGCGACGCCAGATGGTCTGGATCCTCCCGCTGTAACCCATAGCCGCGGGAGAGCGCCCCGTCAAACTGGTGACCGTTAACAGCGACATTCACTTGCGGCGCTTGAACGCTGTCTTGATCGCCCGTGTGCAAACACAATCGCGCGGCCTGCCCGGCCTGGCTTGCGACATCAAATTCGAAGGTGACTGTATGCCCGTCCGCCATCAGCCAGGGCAGCTTAGCCGGATCGGGGCGGTTGCCCCGAATGACGACCTCACGCTTGTCATCAGTTCGAGATAAATCGGCTTCGCCCATAAACTCGCGCGTCATCGCGTCTCGCCGGCCGATTGAGAAAATCACATCATCGCTCGGCGGGATCACAATGTCCGCGGCGTTCCAACAAGAAAGACGCCAGCCCGTCTGCGCCAGCGTCAACTCCGTTTGGGAATCGAGTGGCGCCTGAATGACTATCGCGTGGGACTCGCCCGGCGGGATGCAGATGTGATTGTTCTCGATGCTGAAGTCAGTGCGATACGCCAGCAAGGGATGTGGCTCGCAGAAGAACGCCGTCATCGCGCCGCTGTTGCTGAGTGCAATCTCCAGGCTCTCGCCCTCGCCATCCAGCCTATGCGACAATACATCCGCCTCCAAGCTCGTCTGAGCGACGCTCTGGGCGCCTGAAGCTCCACCCGGCAACAGAGCGGCAAGGGGCGCTTGTGAAGCGGAGGAACCAAAGATATGCAAGCGCTCTTGGAGGACAGCGCCGTACCCATCGCTCAGCGTCAGCTCAACCAGTAGTGGTGAATTGCGCGCGTCTCCGTCGACAGGATCAGTTTTGATTGCGCCCAGCCGGATCGCCTCGATGGGCTCTATTGACGCGCCCCCCTCAGCTTCCGCCAGAACACAGCCGGAACTATCACGAACCAGCCAGCGCCAGCGCAGGTCGGCCGCGGGCTCGGGAGCATCGCTGACCAGCCACAGGTCGGCATCCAAGCCAGTATCGGGATCGTACAAGTTTGAGGCGCAACACAAACTGAGGGAGACGGGAGCCAAGGCTTGTTTCAGGAAGTCGTATATCATCAGCGGCCGGCCATCGTAATCTACATGATACGGTCCGCCACCGTTGGGCCAAGGTTCGTTCAAAACCCAGGTCATCAGGCCCCCGAGCCGCCTCCCGCGGCGGCGCAGGGCATCAACGGCATAGCGCAAACCATGCGCGCCCAGGTACTGGCCGGCTTCCAACATCGCCGGCAGCGAATCCAGCGGACCAAAGAGCGCATCCAGAATCGGTTCCAGCAGCCAGTGCTGTTTGGTGAATACCGCCTGAGCGATATTCTTGCGGATGAGCACCGGGTTATCCTCATCGTACGGCGGCAGTTGATCCGCCAACGGGAGCTCGCGCTGCCAGACTTCCAGGTGCGCCAGCGTATGACAGCCGAATTCGCCATAACGCATCATCTTGTATTGACCGCGAGTCATGCCGGTATCGCGCATGTCTTCGTCGTTGAAATGACTGTAATGCGTTTCCGGATCGTAATGCCAGGGGCTGTGCCGCGAGCCCTGAATCGGACAGGTCGCGCGGAACAGGCGGTAGTCGGTTTCGGCGATGACGCGCTCGAACAAGCGCAAAGCCGGGTAGTCATCGCCCTGCGACCACCACATCTCGTTACCGCCGGTCCATTCGATAATGCAGGCGTGATTCCGCGAGCGCTTGACCAACTGGCGGGCCGTCTTTTCAAGATTGCTCAGCAATACAGGATCGTCTTCCGGCACGCAGCTGGACAGCGGGAATTCTTGCGACAGCATGATGCCCAACTCATCCGCCCGGGCAAACATCGCCTCGGTTGGGAATACGCCGCCCCCCCAGACGCGCAGCGTGTTCATCCCGGCTTCCGCCGCCAACTCAATGAGCCGGACGCCACGCTCATTCATGCGACCAAAGAGCAGATCCGGCGGCAGAATATTCGAGCCCAACATGCGAATCGGGCGGCCATTGATGACCAATTGGAAGGGATTGATGAAATCGGGCGGAGCGCCCTCAACTTGTTCCCAGCGGATATCGCGAATGCCAAAGCGCGTATCACGCCGGTCGAGGACAGCGCCGGTCGGCGAATCCAGCAGCTCGACTTCCAGCGAATGCAAGGGCTGATCGCCCTGCCCGTTCGGCCACCACAGAGCCGGCTCCTCCAGCCAAATATAAGTTGCAATCTTGTTCTCGCCAGGAATCAGCGCAGCTTCGACTTCAGCCGCGGCAGCTTGACCAGGTCCGGATATGTTGCAAACGACGGCGGCATTCAATGCCATCAAGCTATCGACTTCCAACTCCAGCCGGACATGTGCCCGGCGCTTGTCATCATGAAGTTCCGTGACGACCTGCATGTATTCGATTCGGGCGTCGCCGGTGGCCTCAAGGCGCGCATCCTGCCAGATGCCCAGCGTGTAGATATTGACGCCCCAATCCCAGCCGAAGTTGGTCGGGCTTTTGAGGTCGCGCAAGAGCTGCCGGGTCTGGTTGATGCCATGGACGAAGAAATCGGGACCCCATTCGCGCGGGTAGTCCGGACCGCCGCCGCTCATAGCGCCGTCGGAAGCTGCAAGAATGTGTACCAATTCAGCGGGGATCCGGTCGATCTTGAGTGCCAGGCAATTGGTTTCTCCGGGCTGAATGATATCGGCAACTTCAAAACCAAAGCGCCGGAACATGCCCTCGTGCCTTCCCAAATGCTGGCCATTCAGCCAGACGTCACAAGCATGATCGACGCCGTCGAATAGCAGCTTCAGTCGCTTGTCCGCGAAGCTATCGGGCACGGTGAAGTCCAGACGATACCACCAGTCCTTCTGCGCCGCTTCCGCCAAGCGGGGGTCGCCAGCGCCGTACCAGAGCGGCAGGAGTTGGCGCGCCGCTTCGAGGTCGGCCTGGATGTTCCCCGGCACGGCCGCTGGAATCCAGCCGGACCCTGGGATGTCCGCCAGCTCAAGCCCATCGGCGGCATCTATGCCTTCATGAATGAACCAATTCATGCCACTGAACGAAATCGTCTCAGCCGGGAATTCGCCCATCGGTCAGTTCCTTATCTGCTTTGGCAACCAGAGCTTCAATAGAGATAACAAGCAACCTCGCGGGAATCATCGCCTTCTCCTTCAATCGGACCGAGTTTCGGGCGCGCAGTCCAGCAACGCTTCATCACCTGCGGACAGCGATCGGCAAAGAGGCAGCGGTCGCGTTCCAGCGCCGCGGACAACTCGATCTCCGCCAGGGGACCCGTCGACAAGTCCTCTTCCCAGCGGCGGCGTGGATCAGGCGTCGGGATCGAGCTGATCAACAACTGGGCATAAGGATGCTGCGGCGCTTGCATCACGCCCCGCGTCTCCCCCTGTTCCATGATCCGACCCTGATAGAGCACGATGATCTCGCCTCCCAGGTACATCGCCGTTGAGAGGTCGTGAGTAATGAACAAGGTAGAGATGCCGTGCGAATCGCGGAAATCCAGCAGGATGTTCAGAAAAGACGCCCGCATGCCGGCATCGATCATCGACACCGGCTCATCCGCGATGATCAAGCGCGGACGCATCAAGTAGACTCGCGCCAGCATCAAGCGCTGTCGCTGCCCGCCGCTCAATTGGTGAGGATGCCTGTCCAGCACTTCTTCCGGCCGCAGATCCACCGCCCGCAAGGCCTCCTCCATCAGCGTTTGCGCCTCCGCACTGCTTTTGGCCAGCCCGAATTTGCGGATGACTAACCTCAGGACGCGTTCCGCCTTGTAAACCGGGTTGTATACGCTGTAAGGATCCTGGAAGACCGCCTGGACCTCTCCCCGGAATTTGCGCTGCCATTTGCGGTCGCGCGTGAAGATATCTGCGCCTTCATACAGTACGCGACCGGCGGTCGGATGCAGCAAGCCCAAAATGATGCGGGCGATGGTTGATTTGCCGCTGCCGCTTTCGCCGACCAGGTTGACGATTGTCGGTTCCGCCGGTATGCGAAAGGACACATCATCCACGGCAACGGTCTGGTTGCGCCCGCCGAATATCTGCCGCAGGTTTTCCACAAGCAAAAGATCAGGCATCGGAAACAACCTCGGCATCATATAAGTGGCAAGCCGCCCAGCGTCCCGATCCCTGTGTCCGCAATCCCGGTTCATACTCGCTGCAAGGTTCAAACACCTTTGAGCAGCGCGGATGAAAACGGCAGCCCGCCGGGTAATTCCAGGGGCTCGGCGCCTCGCCCGGCAAGCCAGCAATGCGCTGACCGCTTTCCCGCGGAATCGACCCGATAAGTCCTTGCGAATAAGGATGGAGGGGCGCCTCGAATATGCCATTCACAGCCCCCAATTCGGCGATCTTGCCGGCATACATGACGGCGACCCGATCGGCGATCTGCGCGACCACGCCCATATCATGCGTGATGAGAATGATCGTCGCGCCAAGTTCGTCGCGGATGTTGGTCAATTCCTGCAAAATTTGCCGCTGCGTGACGACGTCAAGCGCCGTGGTCAACTCATCGGCAACGATCAAAGCCGGGCGCATGCTCACCGCCGCCGCGATGATGACACGCTGGCGCATGCCGCCGCTCAGCTCATGGGGGTAGCTGTCCAGAAGCCTCGGTTCCAGATTGACCAATTGCAGCGCCGCGACTGAGCGTTCATGCGCTTCTGCCTGGGAAAGCCCGTGCTGTATCAACGTATCGGTCATTTGGCGCCCGACGCGCAGAACCGGATTCAAGGAGTTCATCGAACCCTGCGGAATGTAGGACAAGTGGCGCCAGCGCAGTTCGCGCAGCGCTCTTGGGGACAGATTCAGTAATTCATACCTGCTGCCATCTTTGAGATTCATCGTCAACGTGCCCGATTGCAGCACTTGCGGCGGCACTAGCAGACGCATGATGGCGGTCGCCAGCGTGCTCTTGCCGCAGCCAGACTCGCCCACCACCCCCAGAATCTCGCCGGACTGGACATCCAGGTCGACATTGCTGACTACCTCTGTGACCGAGCGACGTCCCTGCAAGCCGGCCGACAGCCCGCGAATCTCCAGAAGCGCCGCCATCGCCTAAGCGCCCTCGACTGTCGTCTTCAAGCGTGGGTTGAAAACCTCGTCCAAGCCGGTGTTGATCAAGTTCAGCGCCAGGAAGACATAGATCAGCGCGCCGGCAGGTAGAATCATCTGTCCCAACAAGCCCACGGCGATGACGCTCTCGCGGAAGCCTTTGGCGATCATGAAACCGAGCGTGGGCAAGCCCCCCGCGCCCAAGCCGATAATCTGCAAGCCGGCTTCCGCCAGCATCGATCCGACGATGCTCAAGGAGAAGACGTAACCGATATACGGCAGCAGCGGCGGCAGCAGTTCGAGAAAGACGATCTCAAGCGAGTTTTCGCCCGATAGCACCGCCAGATCGACATAACTGCGTTCGCGCAGGCTCTGAACCTGCGGCCTGATGACCCGCGCCACAAATGACCAGCCGAACAATCCCAGTATCAGCGATAGCTTGTATAAGTCCCAGCGTTCGATATAAGCCGCCAGCATCAGCAGCAGAGGCAGAGTGGGTATCACCAGCACCATGTCGATCAGGATGCGTGACAAGGTGTCCAGCCGCC
>WTGB01000039.1 GCA_011523735.1 Chloroflexota bacterium | reverse complement strand
TCGACCCGTCAGTCCAGTTGGAGATCGTGCCGCAGGCTGATACCTGGAATGTCACCCGCACCGCTGTCGCTGGCGGCGGCGGACCCGACATTGTCCGTACGCCGGGTCCCTCTTTCGTCTACGAAATGGCGCAGGCCGGCTTGATCCTGCCCATGGACGCCTTCGCCGATGAAATGGGCTGGGGCGACTTCTTCTTCGATTGGGCGCTTGACTTGGGCTTGGTCGATGGTCAGCTCTACAGCCTTTCCGATGAGTTGGAAACGCTGGTGATGTACTACAACGTGGAGGTTTTTGAGGCGAACGGTTGGACACCGCCGGATACGATGGACGAACTGAACGCCCTGGCCGAAGAGGTCGAGGCAGCCGGTTTGACCGTATTCTCGCATGGCAACGCCAGTTGGCGCCCCACCAACGAACATTTCGTCGGTGAATACTGGACTCAGGTCGCCGGACCCCACAAGGTCTACCAAGCGCTGACCGGGCAGATACCGTGGACGGACGAGAGCCTGGTAGGAGCCATCGAACTCCTGGACGCGCACATGCAGGCCGGCTGGTACGGCGGCGGTGTTGACCTCTACTTCACCAACGACGGCGTGTACCGGCGGACATCGCTGGCTGAAGGCTCCGCGGCGATGAACATCGAAGGCAGCTGGGCCATTCGCGGCACGGTAGATTACTTCGCCGAGTCGGGCATGACATGGGATTGGGTGCCCGTGCCCAGCCACGACGGCACCGATTACTACACCATTGGTATGGGCAACACCAGCTCGATCAACGCCAACAGCCCGCATCCGGAAGCGGCGGCGCAATTCCTGACTTGGTACTTCTCGCCGGAAACGCAGGGCAAGATGCTGACTAACTGCCTCAAGGGACCGGCCCCGGTCAGCATATCGGAAGACGTCATGAGCGCGCTTGACCCGCGTATCGCCAGGCTATACGCCGAGCTGTCGGAAGCATCCGCAAATGACCGCTATGGGTACACGACCTGGACCTTCTGGCCGCCCAAGAGCGATGTCTACATCTACGAAGAAGTGGAGCGCGTCTGGACCGGTGAAATCACCGCAATGGAATATTCGGAAGGCTTGCAGGAGCTCTTTGCCGAAGAGCTCGAAGCCGGCGACATTCCACCGGTACCATCCCGCTAAATTTTAGTATTCTGGCGCTGGCTGTAGGTTTGGCGGTCAGCGCCTTCTCCACCGCTCGTCACCCGGGAAAGGCAATAGCCATGGCGGTTCTCACCCAGAAGAAGCCGACGACCGTTTTCGAGAAGTTCAATGACGAAACCTGGCGCCGGAAATTTTTGCGCAATGTCCTCATCCCCTGGATCTTCATCGCGCCGCTGCTGCTCATCCACATCTTCGTCGTCGCCATCCCAGCCGTGCAAGGCGTCTACATGTCCTTAACCGATTGGAAAGGCGTCGGCCAAGACGCGCAATTCATCGGCTTGGAAAATTATCGCGAACTGTTTTTCGAAGACGAGACTTTCGGCAAAGCGCTGGGCAACAATATTGCCTGGATGGCCTTCTTCCTCACCGTGCCCTTTATCCTGGCGCTCTTCTGCGCCACCATGCTGGCGCAGGTCAAGCGTGGCGGCATGATCTATCGCAGTATCCTCTTTATCCCTTATGTCCTGGCCAGCGTCGTCACTGCGACCATTTGGAAAAATCTTTTGAACCCGCAGAGGGGCATTGGCGCCGCCATTGATAATCTCCTTGGGCTGGAGGACGTCTTCGGCGTCGCTTATCTCGGTCGCACGGAGAGCGCGCTGATGTCCATCGCTTTCATCGACAACTGGCATTTCTGGGGCATTTTGATGGTCCTCTTCTTGGCGGCTATGCAAGCCATACCGCCGGTGCTGTATGACGCCGCCAAAATCGATGGCGCCAACCGCTGGCAAGAATTCCGCCATGTCACCTTGCCCGGCATCCGGCCGACCTTGCTCTTCATGTACATGATGGTAGCGATCTGGTCATTCCTGGCTTTTGATTACATTTTTCTAACTACGCAAGGCGGACCGGGCGGCGCTTCCGAGGTGCTCGCCACCCAGCTTTACAAGAACGCCTTCTTGCGCTATCAAGCCGGCTACGGCGCGGCGCAGGGCGTCGTCATCAGCATATTCGCTGGTTTCATCATCTTGATATTCGTCACGCTGCGGCGGAGAGGATGGGATATATGACCGCCATCGGGAAAGTTTCGCTTCGGGACACAGTACTTCAGCGAGGGCGGAGCAAAGAGCGCAGCCGGCTACTGGTCTTCAACCATACGGTGCTTCTGCTATTGACTGCCTTCGCCGTTATTCCACTGCTAGTGCTGTCTTTCAACTCGGTTAAGACGAATCTCGAAATCGGGCAAAACCCCTTGGGTCCCCCCGTCAATATCGTCACTGAGAACTTCCCGAATGCCTGGGAAAGAGGCAATTTCCGCATCACCATGGGCAATAGCATCATGTATGTCGTCGCCACCATCGCGGCGGAACTGGTGCTCGGGGGCTTGGCGGCTTATGCCCTGGCGCGCAAAAAACCGCCCGGCTCTGACGCGCTCATGCTCTACTTCCTCGTCGCCTCGACTATCCCGCTATGGACCTATGTCGTCCCGCTCTTCACCCAAATCAATGTGTTGAAGCGGGCGGGCGTGGATGCCCGCATCCTACTGGTCATAGTCTATGTGGCTGGCAACGCTCCCCTGAGCATTTTCCTGCTGCGCTCCTATATGATCGACCTGCCCACCGAATTGGAGGATGCCGCTCGCGTCGATGGCGCCAACGAATTCCAGGTGCTGACGCGCATCGTCATTCCCTTGACCAAGCCGGGTTTCCTGACCGTTGGCTTGGTGGTTGGCTTGGGGGTTTGGAACGAGTTTTTCCTGGCGCTGCTGTTTATACATGACCCGAACCAATTCCCGGTCACCACCAGCTTCTACAAATTCGTCGACCGTTTCGACCGAGATTGGGCATTAACCAGCGCCGGCGCTATCATCATCATTTTCCCGGTGATGGTGCTCTTCCTGGCTTTACAGCGTCAATTCATCGAGGGCTTGGCTGAAGGCGGCATCAAAACTTAGCTGGCGAATTAGATGATGAAGGAAAGCGCAACTTCCTGCGACAAACAATTCAGGGAGCCAGCCTAGGGCTGGCTTCTTTATATGATTCAAGGACATAGGAGACACATAATGGCACTACCAAAGGACTATCTCGAACGCGTCTACGCCGGCGTCTTGGGCAAACTCATCGGCGTTTATCTTGGTCGCCCTTTTGAAGGCTGGACCTACGAAGCCATCAGCCAACATCTCGGCGAGATCAACTATTATGTGCATGATCGCCTCGGCGTGCCGCTGATCGTCACCGATGACGATATCTCCGGCACTTTCACCTTCGTGCGCGCGCTGGAAGATTATGGCTACGACCGTGACCTCACGCCAGCGCAGATCGGCCAAACCTGGCTCAACTACCTCATTGAAGAGCAGACCGTGCTCTGGTGGGGCGGCATGGGCAATTCCACTGAGCACACCGCCTACCTCCGCCTCAAGCAGGGTTATGAACCACCTTTGAGCGGCTCGGTCGAATTGAACGGCAAGGTGGTCGCCGAGCAGATCGGCGCGCAGATCTTCATCGACGGCTGGGCGATGGTCGCCCCGGGCGATCCGGAATACGCGGCCGATCTAGCGGGACGGGCGGGCAGCGTCAGCCACGGCGGCGAAGCGGTCTATGGCGCGCAATGCCTGGCGGCCATGGAAGCGCAAGCCTTCGTAGAATCCGATATCAACAAGCTCATCGATACCGGTCTGTCCGTAATTCCGAAGGACTCAGTTATCTATACCATGATCAACGACATCCGCGACTGGCACGCGAAAGAGCCGGATTGGCGGGCGGGGCGCGAATTGCTGGCGGAGCGCTATGGCTATCACATCTATGGCGGCAATTGCCACATGGTGCCGAATCACGGCTTGATGATCTTCTCGCTGCTTTACGGCGATGACGATTTCCAACGCACGCTGATGATCGTCAACACCTGCGGCTGGGATACCGACTGCAATTCCGGCAATATCGGCTGCCTAATGGGCATCAAAGACGGGCTGGCGGGCTTGTCTACCGGACCCGATTACCGCGGGCCGGTCGCCGACCGCATGTACATCCCAACGGCCGATGGCGGCAATGCCATCACCGATGCCGTCACGCAAACCGTCCGGCTGGTGAATACCGCCCGCGCCATGCAGGGCATGGGACCGATCGCGCCCAAGGACGGCGCTCGCTATCATTTCGATCTGCCCGGCGCCGCGCAGGGCTTCATGAACGAAGACTCCATCGAAGCGCGCGATGTCGTTGCCATTAGCAATGTGCATGCGCCCGATCTGAGCGCTAAAGGCGAACGCTTGCTGGCGCTGGATTACGCGGGCTTGGCGCCTGGACGCGTGGGCCGCGTCGAGACAGCTACGTTCGTGCCATCAGCCGAGGTCAACGCGCATTTTGAAAAAGGCGGCTATGCGCTTATGTCCTGCCCAAGACTTTCGCCGGGGCAGACCATCCGCGCCCGCGCCCTCGCTGACAGCGGCAATGACAGCGCCGTCGATGTCAGCGTGTATGTCCAGCATTACAACCGCGAAGACGGGCTTGACGTACTCGAGGGCGCGGGGCAGTCCCTGGCCGCCGGCGACTCCGCCGAGCTGGAATGGCAGGTGCCCGACCTGGAAGGTTATCCCATCGCCAAGGTCGGCATTCAAATCAGCGGGACGGGCAGCGCGAGCGGCCGCGTTTACCTCGATTGGCTGACTTGGGACGGCGCGCCGAACGTGCGTCTGAAACGCCCGTACAAGCTTGACTTCGCGCGCTGGAACCGCAAGATGAGCGGCATGATGTGGAAGCGTGCCTGGGTTAACGGTCTCGATGCCGCAAAGGGTCGCATGGTATTTCTCGACTTTTATCCGGAAACCTACCGGCTGATCCAGAACGACGGTCGCGGGCTGATGATTCACGGCTGCCGCGATTGGACCGATTATCAAGTCAGCGCGAAACTTAGGCCGCACATGTGCAAAGCTGGCGGCCTTGGCGTCCGCGTGCAAGGCATGAAACGCTATTACGCCTTGCTCTGCGACGAAGACAGTGTCCGCCTGGTCGCCGCATTTGAAGGCGAAGACACGATCCTGGCTCAGTCAATCGGCGGTTGGACACTCGGACGAGAGACCGAACTGGCGCTGAAGATCGAAGGCAATGCGCTGGCGGGTTATGTCGATGGCAAGCTCGTGGTCAAAGCCGAAGACCCCGACGCGCGTTACGCCGGCGGCGGCATCGCCCTGATCAGCGAGGAGGGCCGCATCGCCTGCGAGGATGTCGCGGTGCGCCCGCTTTAGGACATCATGACCATCCTTTGCTACGGCGAAATCGATCTTGATATTTATGTAGCGCTTGATCGGCTGCCGACTATGGAGCGCTCGGCCTGGTGCAGCGAGGACTTCGAAAATGTCGGCGGCGCAGCGGCCAACAGCGCGCTCTGGCTGGCGAACTGGGGGGTTCCCACGCGTCTCGCTGGTCACGACCTCGGCGATGACCGCGCCGGCGATGCGGTACGCGAGGTCTTTGATGCGCATCCGCAACTGGATACGCGCTACATCGCTTGCCACAAAGGCTATCGCAGTCCGCGCTGCCAATGCCTGGTGACGCCGGACGGCGAACGCAGCTTCATCACGCATTGGCCCAATGAGGTCCGCATGACAGCACCAACAGCCGAAATGCTGGAAGGCGTCGCCTGGCTCAATCTCGATATGTCCGGTCCTCTGCCCCGGCGTCTGCAAGCGGCGGAAATGGCAAAGGAAGGCGGCATCCCCGTGCTCATCAACGATGTCTACAGCGCCGATCACCCACTGCTGCCCCTGGTTGATGTGCTGGTGATGTCCGGGGCGGTCGCCCGCAGTCGAAAGCCGGGGACGGAGCCTCTCGAACTGGCGCAGGAATTGCATCGCGCCGGCAATTGCCATGTGATCATCACCGACGCCAGCGCGGCCCTTACGCTGATATCGCGCGAAGGAAGCCAGCACAGGATAGCGCCACCCGCTATCCAAGCCGTCGATACCACCGGGGCTGGTGATATATTCAAATCCGGCTTGCTTTACGGTCTTTGGCGCGGCTTGCCGCTGCGGGAAGCGGTTCGTTGGGGGGCGGCCGCCGGCAGCTTGATATGCCAATTCGCCGGCACTACCAAGACCCTCGCGCCCTTGAGCGCCCTGCGAGACATGCTAGGCTCGGTCGCTTAGTTCGGAACATCGACAGCATACCCTAGCGCTCCGCCTCGACCCATATCGGCGAACTCCAAGCCCATTGCCCGTTACGCAGGCGGACGCGCGCATAGTACCATTCGCGCTCCTCGCCCGCCGATTCCTGCGCCAGCGAAAACCCATGTCGATACTCCGCTTCGGGCACAGCGCGATGGAAGACGAAGCTCGGCGAGACGAAACCGCCAGTATAAAAACTGCGCGCGCCAGCCGATAGTTCTCGGACCGGCAAGCATACATCCACCCCGTTCACCGCGCCGCGGATCATGGTGTCCGCATCCCCGCTGAGATGCAGGGTGAGCGCCTGGGTCGCTGAACTGGTGACGCTGGCGTTGCGCGGGCTTTGCGTCCGCAGTTTAACGCGATTCCCACCGCTGTAATCCAGATGGCTGAGCACACAAGGCGTCACATCATCGATGATCGGAATGCCGATGTCATGCCCGCGCAGGTGCGGCTCGATGCCCAGCAATTCTCCGTTCTCAACGCGCAAGTCGACATCCCAGTCGAAAAGCGTCCCCAGTTCACCCCAGCCCATCTCCAGACGCAGCTTGAACGGACGATTGTAATCCAGCGGCTGCCGATGCCGGGATTCGCGATGAATCACGCGATTGCAATGCAAGAGCTCGATATAATCGATCGCCGCGGAGCCTTCGACCGCTATCTCGATTTGGCGCTCGCGGACGTAGGGCATGACGCTGCCCATCGGACTGTCGTTGAGAGCAAATCGCAGAGCAATGCGGTCGCCGGTGATGGCGTAAGTTCGCCGCTTCGTGATGGCATCCCAAAGGGCATCTCGCGTGAGCGCCTCCGCCCAGACGGCAATTTGCCCATAACCGTAACTGCCGGGATGCGCGCTGTGGTGATCGGTCGAGCCGATGAAACCGAAGACATGACCTTGCTCGAGGGCGTATTGCGCCGTGCTGCGATAGTCCCGCGGTCCCATCGCATGCAGGTATTCGGGGGCCGCGTCGCTGTGTTCGGAGGCGCCATGGAAGGACATGATCTCGACGACAGGCGAAAACTCCGCTGTGAATTGCGCCCAATTGATGCCGCGGAAACCCTGCCGGTAGCCGATGTGATGCGGAATCAGAAAGCTCGGATGCGGATGACGCCGCAAACGCTCGCGCAAGTCCTCGATATGCGCGACATGAAATATATCCGGCGTGGCTTTATCGCGGAAATAGATGCAGTGATCGCCATAGCGCATCGAATGCCATTCGAAGCTGGGGAAGGCGACGAAGCGCCCGTCTTCATTCGCCGCCTCGGTCGCCGCGAGATAGCCCTTCCAGGCGGCGCGAGCCCGCTCGAAGCCTTGCCGATGATAATCCACCAGATAGCCGAGACTTGGATCATCCTGGGGCATATCGTCCCAATGACCGTGCAAGGTGACGCTGACGAAGTCCAGTTGCAGGCGGGCGTTGTGCAGCGCTTCGTCGAGGCTGCCCTTGCCATAGCTTAGACCGCAGTGGTTGTGGATATCGCCGTAATAGACGTTTAAGTCAGCGTAGGCGTCTTGCATTCTCATTGCTATTGGTTGTCCTGAAAAGAACAGCGAGTAGCGCTTGTGCGGCGCTGCTCTGAGTATTTCGCGCTTCCGGATATTGATGCTGGACTGGCTCTACACATACTTGCCACCGAGGTCGCCGAGGGTAAAGAGTACACCGAGTATAGCTGTTGACAATGGGCGTCTGCCTCACATAGTCGTTTTCAGTGAAACTCATGCTGACTTCAGAACTCAATGCGGCATATCGAAAATCTTCCTCAGCAAAATCAAGTAAGCCATGCGAAAAAGCGAGCCTTGTCCGATACTGGCAGCCTGGCGTTCAATTCTAGCCCGCGCCCGCAATTCGTCCTGATCATTTTCCGCTGTATCCCCGCACTATGGCGATTCGCGAGCGAGCAGCAATTGGCGGAACGATTGTTAGTTTTTCGTTTGTGTATTGTCCGACATTGTCCGTTTTCGGCCAAGGAAAACTATTTTTCGGACAATAGGCATAGTTTTCTGGCCGAAACGGCCAATAGGCCGGGCGCCGTTAGTATGATTCTGGTTTGCATGCGAGCCGGCGCCGTAGAGTCCTGAAAATACCCAAGCTGACCCGGTAAATCGGCAAGTGTATAGACACAGTATAGATGCGGGGGGGGGACCCCCTCAGTCGGGCGGCGAAGGCGGGAATTCGAGGAGGGAATCCGCTGAGAGCCGGGAATTAGCACATGAGACAGTTTATCCATAGGCAAAGTGTATCATCATTTTGAGCAGGAGGGAAGAACAAATGTTCATTTATTTCATACTGGTTTTCCCTCGCCCCCTCCTCTTCATCTCTAGCGCGCGTAGGTCGCGTAGACACAGACCGCCGACACAGACCGCCGTCGCTTTTGCATTTTTTACGTTTAGACGGGCGACCTGGTAGGTCACCCCTACAAGGCTGTCCGGTACTGGGCACTCTCACAATTCGCCCCTCACCCCCAATTATTTCGGTTATCTCTGAGTATGATTTGCAGTAGCGGACAAGCGTTATAGTCGACTTGATTTCTGTTATCTCACAACTTAGTTGGAACTACCGAGTTTAGGGAGTTTTTGGCGACTCTTCCTCTAAATCTACCGCTTGAATTTGCGCCATTTCAGTCACCATCATTTTGAAGCGGTAGCCTTGGTGGTTTTGGCAGGCGAGTTGAAAATCGCGCCCAGACTGCTACAATGACGCCTCGCACTTGCCTGTCGTGAAGGGGCGGATATGGACCGCGATATCAACTGGCGCATCTTCAGCGATGTAGGGGCGGCGCGGGAAAGCATCCTCAAGCGCCATTCCCTGCGGGACTACGATGTGCCGGAACAGTTCATCGAGCGCTCGGTCGAGTTTTTCGGCGAACGCATCATGCCGGAAGAGGCCGTGCGGCGCATCATCGGCAGCGTCCGGGAAGGCGGCGACCGGGCATTACGCGAGTGGAATCAGAAGATCGACCGGATGGACATCGCTGCGCTGCAAGTCGCGCCGGAGGAATTAAGAGCGGCGCTGGAAGCTATCCCGCGAGAGTTGCGCGCGGCGCTGGAACTGGCGGGCCGGCGAATCCGCGCTTTCCATCAGAAACAGCCTCTGCACAGTTGGATTGATGCGAACGAAGACGGCTCGCTCGGGCAGCTTATCCGTCCGGTCGATTCGGTCGGCGTTTATGTCCCCGGCGGGACGGCGCCTCTGCCCTCTTCCCTGTTGATGAGCGTCATCCCGGCGCAGGTGGCGGGCGTGCCGGAAATCATCGTTTGTACGCCCCCTGGCAGCGGAGAGCGCGACATTCATCCAGCTATCCTGGCGGCGGCGGCAATCGCCGGTATTGACAAGGTCTATCGAATCGGCGGCGCGCAAGCCATCGCGGCGATGGCTTATGGCAGTGAGACGATACCGCGGGTGGCCAGCATCGTCGGCGCGGGCAACCTCTTCGTCACCCTGGCGAAGCAGCAAGTCTACGGCGATGTCGGCATTGATGGCTTGCTGGGACCGACCGAGACCCTCGTCATCGCTGATGAAAGCGCCGATCCGCGTTTGGCCGCCGCTGATCTGCTGGCGCAAGCGGAACACGATGTGCTGGCCTCTGCCATCCTGCTCACGCCCAGCCTGGAATTGGCGCAGGCGGTGCAAGCGGAAATCACTGAGCAGCTCGCATCGTTGGAGCGGCGCGACATCGTGCAAGGCGCCATGCTCAACCGCAGCGGCACTGTGATTACAGAAGACCTGGCGCAAGCCTTTGAACTGGCGAATGACTACGCCGCCGAGCACCTCTGCCTGCTGGTCGCCGATCCCTGGTCCTGGATCGGGCAGGTACGCAACGCCGGCGGGGTATTTTTAGGCGAAGACTCCTACGAAGTGCTGGGCGATTATGTCGCTGGTCCCAGCCACGTCATGCCGACCGGTGGGACCGCCCGTTTCGCCTCGCCGCTGAACCTGCTCAATTTCGTCAAGATCACCAGCCTGATCGGGCTGGACAAAGAGGCCGCCCGCGCCCTCAGCGAGCCCGCGCAGATCATCGCGAAAGCCGAATCGCTGGACGCTCATGCGGCCACCGCCAAAAGCCGAGGCGAGCCATGAAAGAGAAAGTCCGCATCCGCCGCGATATCGCCTCGATGAGCGCCTATACGCCGACGGCATCGCTCGATGTCTTCGCCCGGCGCTTGGGCTTGCCTGTCGAAGAACTCATCAAGCTTGACGCCAACGAGAATCCCTTCGGTCCCTCGCCGCTGGTCAGCGAAGCGCTGGCGAAGCTGCCGAATATGCAGGTCTATCCTGATCCGGAATCGGGCAAACTGCGGGAAAAGCTGGCGGATTATCTGGATGTCCCCGCCGAGCAGATCCTTTGCGGGGCCGGCGCTGATGAGCTGATCGAGTTGACCTTGCAGCTCTTCATCGAGCCCGGCGATGCCATCGTCAACAGTCCGCCAACCTTTGCCATGTATGGTTTTGACGCGCCGCTCTATCACGGGGAGGTCATTGATGTTTACCGCCATGACGATTTCTCGCTCGATGTCGCGGGCATCGAAGAGGCGGTCCTGCGGCACAATGCCAAACTGGTCTTCCTCTGCTCGCCCAATAATCCCAGCGGCAATCTCACCCCGCCGGCGGAAATCAAACGCCTGCTCGAACTGCCGACGACCATCGTCGTGGATGAAGCTTATATCGAATTTGCCGAGGCGGAGAGCCTGGCAACGCAAGTCGCCGATGTCCCCAATCTTATCGTCCTGCGCACCATGAGCAAGTGGGCCGGGCTGGCCGGTCTGCGCGTCGGTTATGGCATCTTCCCGCCTGCCCTGATGCCGCAGCTTTGGAAGATCAAGCAGCCCTACAATATCAACGTGGCGGCCGATGTGGCCGCGCAAGCATCGCTGGACGATGTCGAGTTCCTGCTGGGGCGTGTAGATGAACTTGTCGAGCAGCGGAAGCGGCTGGAAGCGGCCTTCGCCGAATTGCCCTTTCTTTGTCCCTACCCCAGCCAAGCCAATTTCGTTTTGAATCGCGTATTTGGCATGACGGCGGAGGACTTCCGCGATCGGCTGGCGCGGGCTGGCATCATCGTGCGTTATTACAACAAGCCGCGCCTGTACGACCATATCCGCATCAGCGCTGGCAGGCTGGATCAGGTCGATCGGCTACTGGAAGTTCTGCGCGCCTTAGCCAACCCGTGAAGCCTAGATACCCTGTTTTCAACATCATTCTGTGTTACATTCCTGGGCGAAGAGGGATGCCATGCCTGAGCGACGAGCCGAAATCAAGCGGGACACCAAAGAGACCGAGATTGAACTGGGGCTCAATCTTGATGGCGCGGGCATTGCCGATATCAGCAGCGGCATCGGCTTCTACGACCACATGCTGGGGCATATCGCGCTGCACGGCAAATTCGATCTGCGCCTGCAAGCCAAGGGAGACCTGCATATCGACGCCCACCACACCATCGAAGACATCGCCATCTGCCTGGGGCGGGCGATTGATGAAGCCCTCGCTTCCCGCGTCGGCATCCAGCGCATGGGCGCGGCATATGTGCCCATGGACGAAGCTTTGGCACGGGTCGTTATCGACCTCAGCGGCCGCGCCTACGCCGTCATCAAAGCTGACTTCGATACGCCGCTCATGGGGCAGATGCCCACCGACCTCGTCCGGCACGCGCTGGAGACAATCGCGGCGCATGGTAAGATGAACTTGCACGCCGAAGTCCTCTACGGGCGCAACGACCATCACAAAGCCGAAGCGCTCTTCAAAGCTTTTGGGCGCGCCCTGGCGCAAGCTGTCGCTCTCGACCCGGACCGGGCCGGCGTGCCCAGCACCAAAGGCACTCTGACGGAGTAAGAAGCAATGCGAGACTTTGTCGATTTCAGCGGGGAGCTCGCCCGCGCCAGCGGCGAGATCATCATGCGCTACTTCCGCAGCGGCGTCGCCGTGGAAACCAAAGCCGACGAATCCCCTGTCACCATCGCCGACCGCCAAGCCGAAGAAACCATGCGCGAGATGATCATGAAGGAATACCCAGATCACGGCATCATCGGCGAGGAATTTGGGGTTCACAACGAAGGCGCTGAGTATCAGTGGGTGCTTGATCCCATCGATGGCACCAAGTCCTTCATCAGCGGCACCTTCCTGTTTGGCACGCTGATTGGCTTGATGAAAGGGGACCAGCCCATTGTCGGAGCGATCAATCATCCGGTCACCTCGCACTTGCTGATCGGCGACGGCGCTGAGACCCGCCTCAATGGCGAAGCGGTGCGGGTCAGTAAGACACGGGAACTGCGCGACGCCGTGATGTGTTACTCTGATTTTATTCACGTGGGTCAATACCAGAACGGCATCGCCTTCCAGCAGCTTATGGGCATGACCAGTTACAATCGCACCTGGGGCGATTGCCACGGCTATTTCCTCGTGGCCACCGGCTATGCTGATATCATGCTCGATCCCATCATGCACCTCTGGGATATCGTCGCCCTCATCCCGGTCATTGAAGGCGCCGGTGGCAAGATCACCTCCTGGAATGGCGGTCCGCCCCTCAGCGGCAACGGCATCATCGCCAGCAACGGTCCCTTGCATAGCCAGGTTCTGCGAGTCCTCATCGCCTAGTCGTTTGGGCAAAATATCACCTGTATCGCCAAATGCGGCAATGTAGGGGCGATCTATTAACCAATGGTGTGGGTTCAGAGGCTGAATCTAGCGATTGACAAATGGACAAAATCCTTTTCATCAGGTACTAAACCATCCCACTGCACCAGAATATTAAACATGGCTATCGTATAATCCAATCGCATCTCGAAATAATCCCAAACCCGTTGCGACAGGCGCTTCAAGCCACAGACTGTTTTCAGCATGGACAAGACCGTCTCCACATGCATACGCTGTTTTCACGCTTTGCTGGCAACCGGCGTAATGTGAGATCCTGCACACACGTTACTCATCGTGCTGAGGACAATGTCAAGGCGGGCTGGTCAAAAGGTCAGCGCACGATGTCCGCGCCTGGCCGATCCAGCAGGTCTTCCAATTCACTACGCGCGATGTACACGGCGTCGCCATAATGCGTGAGGCAAAGCGCGGCAGTTAGAACGCCGTATCGCAAGCCCTTGAATAGGTCGCCCTGCAGCCAGCCGTGCAAGACGCCAGCGACCATCGCGTCGCCCGCTCCGATTCGGTCGATAACCTGGATATTTTTAGCCGGCTCAATATGAAAGGATCTGCGATCCCAAGCAATGATGCCTTCACTGCCCAGCGAGGTCACAATGGCGCTGGCGGGTGTCAGCTCACCGAGTTGCCGGACGATGTCATCGGGCATGCCCGTAAACCCATACATGCGCTCCGCATCGCCGCGGGCGAAGAATAGCACATCAACTGCCTGCAGGAACGGCGCGATCGCTTCTGCTGCCTCGTCCGTCGTCCAGATACGACTGCGGTAATTCATATCAAAGCTGATGGGAATACCGGCAGCATTCGCCCTTGCAACCGCTTCGGTCAATATGGCGTTTATTGATGGTGACAAAGGCACGCTCAGGCCCGAGATATGCAGCAGCCGCGTATCCAGCAGATAATCCCAGTCGATGTCATCCTGCGTCATGTTGACGAAGCAGGTGTACTTGCGATCATAGTAGACCTGCGTGCCCTTGGGTGGCAACCCGAATTCAACATAATAGATCGCCACGCGACCTTCATCAGACCAGACTACGGCCGACAGATCGAGCCCGGACTGAGCAAATTCGAGGGCAACATGCCGTCCCAAAGGATTTCTGGGCAGCGCGCTTACCCAGCCGCAGCGCCAGCCCAGGCGCGACAACAAGCTCGTGACGTTAGCTTCGGTACCGGTGACATTCACATCCAACTGGGATGCGCGTTCCAGATGGCTGCCCAGCGGCACGCTGTAACGCAGCTGGCCTTCGCCGATTGTGGTCACATCAAAGCGCACCATCGTCAATCAACCCGCCTTCCAGCATCTTGCCAACTACCCACTGCCTTGCGGCACCGATCAAGTCCATCGAGTCGGGTCGATTGTCATTCCACATCTCGATAAGCACCGGACCGCGAAAACCGAGGTCCGCCAGCTTTTGGAACGCTTTGACAAAGGGGACGACGCCTTCACCGAAAGGCACACGACGCGGCTCGCCCGGTCGAGAGTCCTTGACATGTATGCCGACGATGTGGCCATGCCCGATTTCCAACTCTTCTCCCACATCGAATCCATGCGCGGCCAAGTTGCCGATATCCGGATAAATCTGAAACCAGGGCGAATTCAGCGCTGCAACATGACGCATTGCGAGCCTAATCGAATCAACAACATTGGCGCCCTCCATGGTTTCCACACCCAACATCAAGCCTGCTTCGCTCGCCCAGGCGATCCCCTCAGCCAAAGCATCAAGATAACGTTCCTCGGTACCGTCGTCGACCGTGCCATAGTAATCATAATAGCCGGCGATCTGTATAATGCGGACGCCCAGATCCAAGCTGAAATCAATCGCCTTTTGCAGAAGCTCCAGACCTTTGCGCCTCGTGCCTGCGTCCGCGCTGCCCAAGGCCAGCGCCCGATGCGCGCTCAAGCACATTGTTAGCAGGGGGACGCCGCTTCTGTCTATTGCGCCACGCAAATCGCGACGCTGCGCCGCCGTCCAATTCATGCGCGCTTGCCGCTCCGGGCTTTCGTCGCATGAGAGCTCGACGAAGTCAAAGCCGACATTCCGCGCTAGATCAAGCCGCTCGTACCAATCGACTTCGATCGGCAGGGCTTTCTCATAGATACCAAGCGGAAGATGCACGGGCATCGCAGGGTTATGCTTCTCGCCGTTCGACGGAGTAGGTACGTTGGATCGCCTCTTGGAAGTCGGCGGCGGCGGCGGCCGGATCGGGCGCGTTGCGAATCGAGCGCCCGGCGATGAAGATATAAACGGGAATGCTGGCGAAGGCGGGGATGTCGTCGACGCGGACGCTGCCCGCCACCGTAACGCGGTATCCCATCTCTGACAGGCGGCGAATGTTGTCCATATCGGCGCTAGCCCAAGCGAGCTCTCCTTGCGCCTCGGCATCACGGCTCCGATGGATAATCGCTTGGTCAATGCCGATCTCTCGCCAGCGCGCTGCTTGATTCCAGGTCCAGCCTTCGCTCAGTTCGATCTGAACATCGCCGCCGTGCTGCTGTGCCACATCGTAGACGACTTCCGCCGTTGATGACGCCGCGCCGCTCACCACGCTCACCCAGTCTGAGCCAGCTTCGAATGCCATTTTGGCGATGATGCCGCCCGCTTCGGCAATGCGGACATCGGCTAGAATGGTCTTGTCCGGAAAGAGGCTTCGGATGATCCGAACCGCGTCCATGCCCTCGGATAAGCACAGGATCGTGCCCACCTCAATGATATCGATATGGGGTGCCGCCTGCTGCAGGGGAGCAAGCGCGGAAGGCAAATCATGGGTATCCAGGGCGAGTTGCAGGAGCGGTTTCCGCATAGAGTTATCCCTTTACTGCGCCAGCGGTCATACCGGCGATAATTTGACGAGCGGCCACGAAAGTCAACACGAGAGGCGGTATGACGATCAGGGTGCCCATCGCCATGATGCGGCCCCATTGCACACCCTGTTCGGTCAAAAACAGCGTAATGCCCACCGGTAGGGTGCGGGTATTGCGGTCGGTCAATACGAGCGCCAGCAGGAACTCATTCCAGGAGATGCGGAAGGTAAAGATCGCCGCCACTGCCAGACCGGGCCGCATCAAGGGAAAGATAATCCGAGTGAAGACCTGCCATTGTGAGCAGCCATCGACGATAGCGGCTTCTTCGATTTCAGTGGGAATCTGTCGCAGGAATCCGATCAGGAGCCAGATCGCGAAGGGCAGATTTAGCGCTGTGTAAAACAGCGTCAGACCGATGCGGCCGTCGACGAGGCCCTCGGCAAAGAGGTAGGGATCGGGATTCTCCATCTCGTAAAGGAAGGGCGTGGCATCTATGAGATCAAAAAGAAACAATTCCCAGTTTAACCAGAGTATGAAGATCGGAATGGCGAGGACAGCCGGCGGCACCATGCGAATGATAAGCGTGAAGTAGGCGATGGGCGACCGGCCAGGGAACTCCAGGCGTGACAGTGCATAAGCGGCCATGCCGGCGACCAGCAGCGAAAGCACAGTCGAGGCTAACGACACGATGATGGAATTACGCAGGAATAGATCAAACTTGTTTTCAAAGACGTGCGTGTAGTTGTCAAGAGTCGGCTGGAAGACCCACATCGACTCGCTGGACATGATGTCCACCTGCGTTTTGAACGAGGTAATGAACATAACGATGATCGGTCCCAGAGCGATCAGCGCAAGGACGATCAAGACCGCGTACTGCAGCACAGTCGACCGGTTAATAGCTTTGATCGAGTTCATAGAGCGAAAGCCATTTCACTCAACTTAGAAATCCGCTCTTTCTTTCAAGGGATTGGAAAACAGCAGCAGAAACAGACTCAGTACCAGCATGATGAACATCAGCACGACAGCGATCGTTGAGGCGTAACCCAGTGTCTGCGAGGTGAAGGCCGTCTTGTAAATGTGTAGCGACATGACCTGCGTGCTGCGGCCGGGTCCGCCGAAGGTCATGATGAATATCACTTCCAGAGCGCGGAATACATCGATGAGGCGCATCAGGACGGTTACAAGCAGGATTGAGCGCAGCATCGGCACTTTGATCAGGAAGGTCATCTGCCACCAATTTGCACCGTCAATGCGCGAGGCCTCCAAAACTTCTGATGGCAGCGCCTGCAAGCCGGCAAGCAGAATGATGAAGATGAACGGCGTCCATTGCCAGATATCGGTAATGACAATGGAGAAAAACGCCAAATCCGGGTTGCCGAGCCAGGTTTGAGCCGGTATGCCGATCAGCCCCAGGTAATGATTCACCAGTCCAATGCGCCCATCGAGGAGATAGCGCCAGATCAAGCCGACGGCGACCGGCGACACCATCAGCGGCAAGATGAATATCGTGCGGAAAACTGCGGCGCCCTTGATTGGTTTCTCCAGCAAGAGAGCCAAGCCCATGCCGATCACCAGCTCAGCGACGAGTACGATCGCCGCGAAACGCAAGGTCACCCCGACCGAAGAGCGTACGTGGTCGTCCTCGACCATGCGCTCGTAGTTCTCCACGCCGACGGCTTCGCGGTCTGACCAGCGGGAACCCATGGACAGGCGGTTGAAGCTAAGTTCAAAGGTGTTGATGAGTGGGACGACCAGACCGAGCAAGAATATGATGATTGCGGGCAGTAGAAATAGATATGCGATTCGTATTTGCCGTATTTTGAAAGAAGAACGCATGAAACAATCCAGTTTTCTTACCTATGCGGGGAACCCGACTGCGGCTCCCCGCATGTGCCTAACGATAGGGAGTTACCTGCCTACATATCCATGCTGGACCAGCCATAGTAGCCGGCGCGTTCCATCTCGGCACGGATCTCTTCAGCAGCCTGCGCCATCGCTTCTTCCGCCGTCATGTTACCGGTGGCGAATTCTGAGACGTAGACACCCAGAATCGGCGCATTCAACGCGCCCCACTCGGGGATAAGCGGACGCCAGTTGGGGTTGGCGCATTCTAGCTGCTCGACTACAACCGCGTATTCTGGGAATTGTTCTTGCAGTTCCGGATCGTTCAGCGTCGAAATCCGGCCTGGGTCGGCGCCAATCAGCGCCAACTCACGGTCGATGCGCGGGCTGGTCATCCATTGCATGAAGAGGAAGGCCGCTTCCTTGTTGGCGGAATTGGAAGGGATTCCCATGGCGAATCCGCCGGTCTCCGAGAGACCGCACTCGGCGTCGCCCACCTTGGGATGCAATGCGTATCCAACCTTGCCATCGATCAAAGACTGATTGGGATCGCGCGTCATGGCGGCGATCTTGTGCGAATCGACATAAATCGCCGAGTCGCCTTGCAAGAAGGCATTAGCCTGATCGCCAAAACCGTTCGCCTCGACGCCGGGCGGTGAATTTTCCATGATGGTCTTCAAAGCGTGAAGCGACGCGATCGCTTCCGGCGACGTAACCGCCGGTTCCCAATTCTCGTCGAATATGGTGCCGCCGTAGGGACTCAGATGCAGTAGCCAGCCGTGCACAATTTGGTGCCCGGCAGCGCCACGGCTGGTCATACCGTATACGCCCTCAACGTTTTCCGTGATGTAGGCCGCGGTCTCTAGCATTTCGTCGTAGGTAGTCGGAACCGCTAAACCGTGTTCCTCAAAAATGTCCGCACGATATGCCATGATGCTTGTCTCGGCGCCGAAGGGGAGGCCGTACAGCGCTTGCGTAGGACCGGGCAGATAGGCGTTCGTGCCGCCTACGACACCGCCGGTCTCCGTCCAAGCGGGCACAAGATCATCAGGATTGTAGCTGGGATCGGCCAAGGCGGGATTGACGAAGAAATTGGCGAGCGGTTCGAGGTAGCCGTTGATGACATACTCAGACTTGGTGAAGACCACCCAGGCGACTACATCGTATTCGCCAGTGCGCGGCTTCTGCAATTCGACTTCTTGCGCCGGCTTCATCGCCTGATATTGCAAAAAGTCGACTTCAACGTTGATCCCGGTCTCTTCCTCAAATTGCGGGATCAAAGTAGCCGCTTGGTTAAAGTGGTAGAGTGAGGGCCAGCTCACTACAATCGTATCGCCGCGGTAAGGCGCGTAGGGATCAAACGAGTCTTGCGCCAGGACGCTTGCGGTCATCGGCACAAGCAACATGGCGACAAGCGCAACTAAGATTATTCGTCTGTACATGATATTGCTCCTATAGTTTTACATCGATCGAATGACTGGTCAGATTGCTGCTTGTGTCTCCTCGCTTTTCCTTTCACTCGCTTTGAAACAGATTTTTCGACAATGCATGATGTGCGCACATTGAACCTGGCTATAGTTCTGTTGATTCACAGCATGGACTTGAAGGGCAAGTCCGGCTCAATAGCGAAGACATCTTCGAAACCGCGGCGATGGTTGAACACGAGCTTGTCTTTGTCATCCGGGTAGACATATTTCCCGCCGACCTGCCAGATGAAGGGCTTGAACTTGTATCCCAGGCGATCTTTGCGCATGCGCCAAAGCACAAGGATTTCATTCGGATCCGCCTGGAAATTCGTCCAAATGTCGTGATGCACGGGAATGACGACTTCGCAGTTGAGGCACTCGGCCATGCGCAGCAAATCCAGCGAGCCCATTTTGTCGGTGATGCCGCGCGGGTTATCGCCAAAGTTTCCCAGGGCCACATGAATTTCGTGTTGGTTTCCGTGCTGAGCAAACCAGTTCGAATAGTGCGAATCAGCCGCGTGATACAGGTTGCCGCCGCTGGTTTTGAAGAGGTAGTTGACGGCTCTTTCATCCATATCTTGCGGCATTTTGCCCTTGAGCGTTACATCGGGCGGAGCGGTTACCAGTTCGGTACGGTCAAAGGAGTCGAGCGCCACGATATCGATGTCGCCGACAGTGACGGCGTCGCCAGGTCTCATCACTATGCAGCGTTCCTGCGGCACACCCCAGCCAACCCATTTGTCGATGCAAGTCTGGGGACCAATGAAGGGAATCGACGGGTCGCAGTTCTGGACGATGGCGGCGGCTACGTTGACATCAATATGATCGCTATGGTCGTGTGTGGCCAGAACAGCATCAACTTCGCGGATGGCAAAGGGGTCCAGCGGAACGACGGCGTTTCTCAAGTTTGGCTGCACCATTCGCACACCACTTGCGCGTTGATGCTGGTGTCGCTCTCGCATCCATTTCTCGGCTTGGGTCCGCTTGCCGGACTCTACCCACAAGTCGATGCACAGATTAGTGTTGCCTGCCGACTTGAGCCAGATGCCGCAACAGCCGAGCCACCACATCGCGAAACTACCCGCCGCGACAACTTCCTGTTCAATCTCTTCATTGAGCCAGGTGCCCCACTCCGGGAAGCTGCTCAAAATCCATGATTCTCGACTAATCTCGTCTATTTGCATGCAAGCCCTTGTCGCAGAACCTTTTCGGCTGAAATGATTTCCAAGCTGTATTTGCGGGAGACAACCTGCTTAAAGATTACCATGCGACGAACAGACTGCTACAAATGTGAGAAAATGTGCATAATTTATCGGACAATGGTAAAATTTGCTGGTATTTCTTTGTAATATACGGGAATATATCTTGTACTCGCACAATTTTGCAAGGTGGATCGAAGACATGGATTATTATGCCGAAGACAGCCATCGCCAAACACTCGTCGAGGTTGCCCGTCTCTATTACGAACAGAACCTGACCCAAACCGAGATTGGACGCAAGTTAAGCCTCTCGCGCTCGACCGTTTCGCGCATGTTGCAGCGCGCCCGCGATGCCGGCATCGTCACAATAACAGTCAATTACGATGTGGTGCGCGATCATGCTTTGGAAGACGTATTGGAGTCCGCATTTGCGCTGCGCGAGGCGCGAGTGCTGAGCAGCAAAAGGCGATCATCTGACTCGATCCGCGACGGATTGGGCAAACTTGGCGCCGACCTGCTTGAAGCGTCCTTAAACGATAACAGCACGCTGGGTGTGTCCTATGGTCGGTCGCTGGCCAACACCGTAGAGCAGGTTCGGCCGCGACTGAGCGAGGGTCTTACGGTGGTTCCGGTCATAGGCGCTCTGGGTTCGGACAATCCACTCATCGAGGGAATCGATCTCACTAGGCAGCTGGCTACTAAGCTCGGCGCCAGGTATCGCTATCTTCATGCACCGTTGCTAGTGGAAGATAGGCGTACACGAGATCTTTTCCTGCAAGAACCGACGGTGAACGATGTTTTGCAGATTGCAGCCAAAGCCAACATCGTGCTGATCGGCATCGGATCTTTGCAGGCGGAATCTTCGGGCATCATCTGGACTGGATACATCACCCGCAAGGAGCGTGACTGGCTGCACAATATCGGCGTCGTCGGACACATGTGCGCGCAGTTCTTTGATGTCGAGGGAAAGATTCTCGATATCGGGATCAATCACCGGTCGATCAGTATTGGCTTGGAAGCGCTGCGCCAGATTGATAATGTGATCGCCGTTGCCGGGACAACCGACAAAGCCAGCGCAATTCTCGGTGCGCTGAATGGCGGCTACATTGATTCCCTGGTCACTGATGACCGCGCTGCTCGTCAGGTGCTTGAATTAATGAAGCTGTGACCACGACAGCGTACAGAAACAGAAGAATTCGCAATGGTTCATCTTGTCCGCCGCAAGCCTTGCCAGGCCGTCGTCAGTTGCCGCGTCGTCGCGATTACTTTATAGCTAATGTTCTAGCGGATTATCTGGCTGCGACAGAGCCGACACATATTGAGATGACGAGCCAGAGATAGGTCGTCTCACATGGCTTCGAATCAGCTACCATGAATCAACCGTAGGCGGAGTGGCGGTACTCTGTGGGGGACATACCAATGATTTTTCGAAAAGCCCGTGAAAAGTAATACGGATCCTTGTAGCCCAAGTCCATGCCGATTTGGCCAATTGTAAGCTCTTGAAAGGCAAGCAGCATGCAGGCATGCTGCATCTTGAGTCGGATAAAATAATCCATTGGTGAATGGCCCGTCTGGTCTTTGAATAGACGGATAAGATGCGATTTTGACAATTGCGAGTGTTTGACCATATCATCCAGAGTAAGTTGACTACCCATATTGTTATGCAAGAACGAAATTGTACTGTCGATGCTTCGAAAGCGGCTGCTCCGCAGCAAGGGCGAGAACGCGCGATTATTGAAAAACAAGTAACCCAATAAATGATGCAATGTCTGCGAGGCGTAGATCATTCGCTGCAAGAGAAAGTTGGCGATGAATGAATCCCGACAAGCGGCAAAAAGCGCCTCCAACGGCGCTTTCATTTCGGTATCGATGGACAGCGTGTAGGCACCTTCCTTGAGCAGATTGACAAAGTAGTCGCCAGATGCGCCGACGAAGTGCACCCAGTGTATCGACCAGGGATCGTCTAGGACCGCCCCATAAACGTGCGGTTGCTGTCGCGGAATGATCAGCCCCTGATTGGAAGCCAGTCCATGTCGTACACCGTCTATCTCGAACCATCCCTTGCCATCCGTGCAGTAAATCAGAATATGTTCAGGCGCGCCTGACGGCCGTTCGCGATAGTGAAAGCGGGCCGATGGAAACCAGCCGATATCCGTTGGGGTCAAGGGACTCACAAGTGGATGCGAACGCGCCTTTTCCAGCATAGGGCGTGGCACCACATACATGATTTCGCCCGGGAAACCATCCTTCAATCGTAGCGATGGCATAGGCTGCCCTTTCGCGTCTGAATGCCAATGACGGACGTTATAAGCATAGCACTATGAGCATATTGTCCATCATCAGCGTCTATAATCTATTGTGGCGCGATAAACGCGCGTGTTATGCTCTAGAAAATATTCATAATTCTTTGGAGCCCGAACTTGTTACCCGATAGTGCTGGCGTCACCGTCCGTGTCGAGGATACGGTCATTCCGACGTATGCCGCCGGTGAACCCGGCAAGAATCCCATGTTCTTGGAAAACCGAGTATATCAAGGTAGCAGCGGCGTCATCTATCCCCATCCCATCATAGAGCGCGTAGCCGACGAAAAGACCGCCGTCAGCTACCAGGCGATCTTCCTTGAGAACGAGTATCTCGAGATTATGCTGCTGCCCGAGCTCGGCGGCCGGGTGCAGATGGCGCGCGACAAGACAAATGACTTCCACTTCGTCTATTACAATCGCGTCATCAAACCGGCGCTTGTCGGCTTGACGGGTCCCTGGATCTCCGGCGGCATCGAATTCAACTGGCCGCAGCATCATCGTCCAAGCACATTTCAGCCAGTCGACTTCCGTATCGACGAAAACGCTGACGGCAGCAAGACCGTCTGGTTCAGCGAGATCGAGCGCATGTTCCGCACCAAAGGCATGGTCGGCTTCACGCTCTATCCAGAGCGCGCTTATCTTGAGCTTAACGTTCAGCTTTACAATCGGACGCCTTTGCCGCAGACTTTCCACTGGTGGGCGAATCCGGCGGTGCATGTCAATGACGACTACCAGTCTGTCTTCCCGCCCGACGTGCATGCGGTGATGGACCACGGCAAACGCGATATGTCGGACTTTCCCATCGCCACCGGCGTCTATTACAAGCACGACTATTCGCCGGGGACCGATATCTCTCGCTACAAGAACATCCCCGTGCCGACGTCGTATATGGCCTACCACTCCGATTATGACTTCCTCGGCAGTTACGATCACGGTCAGCGCGCGGGCATGCTGCATGTGGCCAACCACCACCTTGTGCCGGGCAAGAAGCAATGGACCTGGGGCAATGGCGATTTTGGCCGAGCTTGGGATCGCCAGCTCACGGACGAGGACGGACCATACATTGAACTGATGTGCGGCGCCTTTACCGATAATCAGCCCGATTTCAGTTGGCTGATGCCGGGCGAGGAAAAGCGCTTCACGCAGATATTCATGCCCTACAAGGATATCGGTCCCGCCAAGAACGCCAGTGTAGACGCGGTCATCAATCTTGAAGTTGAAGGGGATAACGCGGCTTTCGGCGTTTACCTGACTTCGCGCCGTGAAGTATTGGTCACCTTGCACGATGGGAAGACCGCGCTGTATTCGGAAGAGATGGAATTGTCACCGGAGAAGCCGCTGCTTGAAACGATCCCGCTGCCACCCGATACAGATCCTCGCCGACTGAAGCTGAGCGTCTGGGAAGATCAGCGGATATTGGTCAGCTACGAGCCCGGGGGAGACAAAGAGCTGTCTGCGCCGCAACCAGCGTCCGAAGCGCTGCCACCAGCCGAAATCGCCTCCAACGAAGAACTCTATCTGAACGGTACCCACCTGGAGCAATATCGTCACGCAACCTACCCGCCCGAGCCCTACTATCTCGAGGCGCTGCGGCGAGATCCGCAGGATAGCCGCTGCAACAATGCCATGGGACGGCTGCTCTTGCGGCGCGGCAAATTCGTCGAGGCGGAGACTTTTTTCCGGGCGGCCGCCGCCAGCCTGACCCGACGCAATCCCAATCCCTACGACGGCGAAGCCTTCTACAATCTGGGACTTGCGCTGAAGTTCCAAGGCAAGTTTCAGGAGGCAAACGACGCTTTTTACAAAGCGACTTGGAATGCGGCTTGGGCGAGCGCGGCGTATTTCGAATTGGCTCGGTTGGATTGCCGCCAGGAGCGCTACGCCGACGCCCTCGATCTTGCGGAGCTGGCGCTGGATTATAACCGGCGCCACCATCGGGCGCGGCATTTGAAAGTTGCGCTGCTGCGCCGGGACGACGCGGAAGATGACGCGCTGGCGCATGCCAGCACCCTCTTGTCCTTGGACCGGCTGGACTTTGGCGCGGCATATGAGCTTTATCTGTTGACAGAAGACATCGAATACCGCGAGTTGATGGGCGGACGAGGGCACAATTTCATCGAACTCGCCTTAGATTATGCCCATGCCGGGCTTTTCGAAGAAGCGATCGATTTGCTGGCGGAAGCGCCAGCGGATGACGCCATGGCGATGACCTACCTGGGTTGGTGCTACGATCAGAAAGGCGACGAAAATCAGGCTCGGAAATCGTTTGAAGAAGCAGCCCGCATATCACCTGATTATTGTTTCCCCAATCGCATCGAATGCATCGCGGCGCTGGAAACCGCGCAGCGACTGACCCCGGACGACGCGCTTGCGCCCTATTATCTCGGCAACTTCTGGTATGCCCATCGCCAATATGAGGATGCCATCGATTGCTGGGAAAGGGCGCTGGAGCTGGACGCGGGCAACCCGACCGCCCATCGCAACCTGGGGCTGGCGCTGATGAACAAGCGCGGCGACAGCGAGCGCGCTTTACATCATTACGAACGCGCCTTCGCCCTGGATCAATCAGACGCCCGCATCCTCTTTGAACTGGATCAGCTTTATATCAAACTCGGCAGGAACCCGGCTGAGCGGCTGGCATTCCTGCAGAAGCATCAAGCCGGCGTCGACCGGCGCGATGACTTGACCATTGAAGCGGCGATGCTTCACAATCTTTTGGGGCGACCGCATCAAGCGCTGGACATCATCATGAGCCGCGTCTTCCACCCTTGGGAAGGCGGCGAAGGAAAGGTCACCGGACAATACATCGCCAGCCTGATTCAGTTGGCGCGGAGGCATATCGGCCGCGGCGAATACGACCGCGCCGTCGCCTGCCTGACACGCGCGCGCAGCTACCCGCACAATCTTGGCGAGGGCAAGCTACTGACTGTGCCGGAGAACGAAGTCTTCTATTATCTGGGGCTGGCTTATGAACTGCGCGGCGATGCGGAGTCGGCGCGGCTGCATTACGAGGGGGCGTCACGCGGCGCCTTCGAGCCAGCATCGCCGAAGTATTACAACGACCAGCCGCCCGAAAGCATCTATTACCAAGGTTTGGCGCATGAGAAGCTGGGGCAGCATGACCTGGCGCGCTCCATATTTGAGCGCCTGATTGAGTATGGAGAAAGGCACCTGCGCGATGAAGTCACGATGGATTATTTTGCCGTCTCCTTGCCGAATTTCCTCGTCTTTGAAGACGACTTGACGCAGCGCAATCATATTCATTGCCACTATCTGATCGCGCTGGGGCGCCTCGGCTTGGGTGACATTGAAGCGGCTGTACGCAAATTTGACGAGGTCTTGACGCGCGACCCGAATCACCTGGGCGCTGCCATGTATCGTCAAGTCGAAGCGGCGCAGTTCACCGCAAAAGTGGGAAATTGAGGCGAAAGGGGTTACTATCGGACGCATTCACAGAACGACAGGTCAGACCTGCGCTGTACCCATTGGGGGCATGCTCTGCTGACCGCCTACACCTGTTCGATTTGCGAAAAGCAATTTCTAGTCATAAGGAGAGAGAAATGACTAAGCGTTCGCATTTTAGGATTCTAGTAGTTGCCCTTGTGGCCCTGCTCTTGCTTCCGGGCGCGGCCTTGGCGCAAGACTCGACCCCGATCACGCTTATGCACGGCTGGACCGGCGCCGACAATACCGAGATGCTCAATACCGTCTTCGCGC
>WTGB01000136.1 GCA_011523735.1 Chloroflexota bacterium | reverse complement strand
AAAATATGTAGGGGCGACCGGCGGGCTGTGTCTACGCGCCCCACCAAGTCGCCCGAAAAAATCCACCTCGCCCCTTCATGCTTAAACCCCAACCAAACTCCCCAACCCCAGCCTCAACCCCGCCATCTCCTCTCCCGTCTCCAACACCGCCGGCAGCTCCGGTCCCTCAGGAAAGACATACCAGCGAATCTCCAACTGCAAGTCCGCCGTGCCCGCCACCCCCTCCGGAATCTCCATGATGTAATCATCCCGATAATCCCGGTCCAACTCCATCCAGGGATGCGGCATCGTGCCCCAGCCGGGCCAAGTCTCGAAACTGTTAATCACGTTCCCCTCCGCATCCAACAAGCTCAACACAAGCGCATAAGCCAGCGGCGAATGATCCCGCGAGCGCCAATACAAACTGACCGGGATCCGCTCGCCAGCAACCCATTCACGCCGCCGCGGAAGCTCATAACCCGTCAGCCGAATATCCTCCCACTGCACATCCGCAAACGTCGCCGTCTCCGGCAGCCGCTCTACGACCGGCGGATGATCATAATTGGGCACGATATACGCAAACGGCGCGGCAAAGCTGAAGGCAAGCAGCAGCAGCGCCACGAGCCAGGCGGGAATCCGCAGCGCCCTCAAACCCAGCGCCAGCAGCAGGCTCGCCGAAGTGATATACGGGAAGAGCAAACGCCCCGTGCTCGCCCAGGTCTGCGTGCTCCACCACATCAGCATCCCCGCCCCCAACGCCAGCATAATAACGAGAAAACCGAGCGGCTGTAATAAATCTCCTCTGTGCTCTCTATACCTCTGTGATGACTCCCCTCTGTCTCTCAGTAAAATCAGGTTAGACATGCGAAAAACAATCTCGCGAAGAAAACTACCCCTCTCCCCTTGTGATGCTCGCCATAGAGATGGCGAGAAAGGGGGCCGGGGGGTGAGGGGTAGAAAACGGCAATTCCCGATTCTTATTACTTTCTTCGTCACGAAGACCACCAATCCGCCCGCGCCCACCAAGGTCAGCCCATCCATCACCCGATAAAAGACATCATGCACAACGATGTTAAAGGCCCCGAAGACCGCCCAGTAACTCACCCGCAAACCCTCGAATTCACTCAGAAATAGCTGCCAAGGCGAAATCGACCGCCGCCCGAAATAATCCAGCATCGTCGCCGTGCCAAGCAACTCGCCATAGAGCGCCAAGTTGCGCGCGTACCACCAGCCAGCGATGACCAGCGTGAAAGCCACTGTCGCGCCGCAGAAAATCGCAAAGCCGCGCCAATCGCGCCCGCGGCGGAGCACCCAGACTGCCGCCAGCCCTACCACCGCCCCGACCGCCAGACCACTCAGTTTTGTCAACGCCGCCAGCCCAATCAGCAGCGCCAATAGCAGACTCCGCCGCCTCCGAAAACCATCCCGCAGCATAAGCAGCATGCCCCAGGCGATCAGCGCTCCCAGCATATTGATGAGACTGTCATTGCTCACTGAGGCGCTGATGAAAAGAAACTGCGGATTGAAAGCCGTCAAAGCCCCCGCCAGCAGCGCAAAGCCGCGCCTGCCCGGCAAAACCGTCCGCGCCGACTGAACCACCGCGCCGGCAGTGACAGCGCCCATGCCCAAGCCCAGCAGGCGAATCACATACAGCGCCAGCGACGAGCCGCGCAGATCCGGCGGATACACCTGCTTGTAAATGACCAGATTCTTGTTGCCCAGCCGCAGCGGATCCCCCACCACGGTGAACGGGCTGGGCAGGTAGCGCGCCTCAAAATCCGCTGTGTCGAAAGCATTCCAGACCGCCGCCATCAAGAGATAATAGAGCGGCGGCTGACTCGCTTCCTGCCCGTACAAATTCTCGTGCCCAGCCGATTGCAGCGGCAACTCCCCGCGCTCGGCGATCCACTTGATCATGCCCACATGCTGCACCGTGTCCGATGCTTCGAAGTTCGGCGCGGCATAAAGATAGACCAAGCCCGCCAGCATGAACACAGCCGGCAAAACCCAGCCCAGCGGCAGGCGGTCGTAAGCGCGTGTCAGATTCAATTGTGGCTTCTGTAGCGTGAATACCGGTCGGGATTTGCTAAGGTCACGGAGGCTGTCAGGTTGCCGCTTCCAGGTTTTCTCGCCGCCGGTACATGCCTGTGAGCATCGCGGTCAAGTCGATGCCTTCATCCAATTCATCCCAATAAATGTTAAGTCCAAACAATTCGTAGTTCTTCCTCTGAGAATCCGTCGCATTCTGCAAGCGAGGATAGAACTTCAACGGAATGCTGATCACTCGTCCGTCCGCCAAGGAAACCTGAGCATGTTTCTTTGTGAACTTGACTTTCTTCGCTGCGCATCGCACTGGATTCACCAGCGGCATCAGATCATCCATTGTCCATCCCTCCCATCTCCGTATCCCTCACTGTCCGGGGATACCATGATATTCGCCCCACTTTTCGAGGAGCATATCTTGGTGCTCCACGACTAATTTCTTTATCCGCCTCAAGTCTCCTATGGTAAATCCGTAGTTTTCGTCGAATTCAATTGGATCCAAGAATACTCTAATATGCATTCTGTCTTTCGTCACATGGACATGAGGCGGTTCATGATCGTCTGGAAAACCGCGACATTGTAGCCATGCTTCTGCTTGTAGAGCAGTTTAACCAATCTGACAACCTTACTGCTACACTACTATACATCAAGAGACTGCGAAAAACGTTAGAGTTCTTTCTGATTGTCGACAGAAATAATTGTAACGCGAATCCTAAAGCGAAACCGATTTCCAGATAAAATTGCTCCACCGACAACGCGCGGAAAGCGATTCTGATGTACTCGGTGGTATTAATCCGCTTTGTACCCTTCGCATCTTTGCGGTTAAACTACCCGCAACGCTCACCTCAAACGAAAGTCCCTCGCCATGAAACTCATCATCGATACAGACGCCGGCGTCGACGACGCCCAAGCCATCATGCTCGCCCTATGCGCCCCCGCTGTCGATGTCCTCGCCATCACCACCCTCACCGGCAACGTGCACATCCGCCAAGTCAACCCCAACGTCCTCACCATCCTTGAAATCATGAACCGCAACATCCCCGTCTACGCCGGCTGCGACCGCCCCCTCATCCAGCCCTGGGAAGACGCCGCCGAATTCCACGGGGGCGACGGCCTCGGCAACTTCCGTGACCGCCCCGCCCTCACCCGCCAGCTCGAAGACGAACACGCCGTCCTCGCCCTGCTCCGCCTCTCCCGCCAATACGCAGGCGATCTGACCCTCATCGCCCTCGGTCCCCTGACCAATATCGCCGCCGCCATCCGCCTTGACCCCGACTTTCCCGCCCGCATCAAACAATTCGTCTTCATGGGCGGCACCATCGCCGCGCAAGGCAATACGCCCATCGTCACCGCCGAATACAATATCTACACCGATCCCGAAGCCGCTTACATCACCCTCGCCGCCTTCCCCGATTCCACCATGCTCAGCTGGGAGACCACCCTCGCCCACGGCTTCCCCTGGGACCAGTTCAACGCGCTCTGCGCCATCGACACCGTCAACGGACGCTTCTTCACACGGATCTCCCAAGAAACCGCCCAGCGCCTGCAAAACACCTACCGCCGGCCCGCCTACCTGCTGCCCGATCCCCTTGCCATGGCCATCACCCTGCAACCCGAACTCATCCAGCAAAGCGGCAAATTCTTCGTCACCATCGAACTGACCGGCGCCCACACCCGCGGCCAAACCGTCATCGACTACACCGGCATCAGCGGCAAACAACCCAACGTCAACATCATCCAAAGCCTAAACACCGACGGCGTCTATGAAATG
>WTGB01000104.1 GCA_011523735.1 Chloroflexota bacterium | reverse complement strand
AGCAAGCTTAACGATGACCACGAAAAAAGTCAAAGATTGGGGCAAAATGCCTGAACTCACGATCATCACACTGCCGCCAGAGCGCTGGCGCGAAGCCAAGCAGCTGCGTCTCGAAGCTCTGCTCGCCGAGCCGAGCGCCTTCGCCTCAAGCTATGAAGACGAACTGGCCTTTCCGGATGAGGTCTGGATCGGGCGCTTGACATCGGCGTACGAGTGGGACGGCAACATGACCTTCTTCGCGGAAGTGGGCGGCGTGCTGGTCGGCATGGCCGGGGCGCACTGGTCCTCGAAAGCCAAGCTGCGGCATGTTGCGGAGGTGTATGGCGTTTACGTGTCGCCCGAGATGCGCGGCCGCGGCATCGCATCAGCGCTCTTGCGCCGACTGCTCGAAGAACTTCGGACACTGAGGCAGATCGAGAAAGTGAGCTTGACCGTCAACAGCGAGTCAATTGCGGCGGTTCGGCTATATGAGAAACTGGGCTTTGAGATCGTCGGCGCGGCGCGGCGGGAATTAAAGGCCGCCGGACGCTATTACGACCTGCATTATATGGAGCATCATTTCGAGTCTTAGCCGCCTATGCTTTGATTGATCCGCTGGTCAAGCCGCTGATGAACTGGCGCATCGCCACGGCGAAGACGCAGAGCAGCGGTATGGACGAGATGACGTAGCCGGCGAAAAGTGTGCCCCAGTCCGTCTCGAAGTCCGAGGAGAATTGCATTAAACCCATCGCCAGAGGCATCTTGTCCTTGTCCGTGATCGTAACCAGGGGCCAGATCAGGTCATTCCAGGTGCCGATCAGCGTGGTCATGGCGACGGTGGCGATCATCGGGCGGGCAAGGGGCACCGACACGTAGATGAAGACCTGCCACTCGGCCGCGCCATCGACATAGGCGGCGTCGAAGAGTTCTTGCGGCAGGGACTCAAAATAACTGCGCATCAACCAGGTCGACAGCACCAAGCCCCCGCTGACCCAGACCGAAATCAGCGCGAAGGGCGTGTTGACCATTCCCAGATCGCGGACAAGCACGAAGCGCGGCGCCAGCGTCAACACGCCCGGCACCATGATCAGGGTGATGAAACCGAGGAAGAGAGCCGTCTTGAAGGGGAAACGAAAACGAGCGAAGACATAACCGGCTACCGATGCGATAGCGGCAATGAGGCAGATGGTCGAGCCCGAGTAAATCACGCTGTTGACGATATAGCGCCAGATTATCCGGAAGGCGGATGAATAATTGCCTGTGTGCAGAGGCAATTCGGGCAGCCAGAAGTTGTGGTAGAACTGCGTGTTGCTCTTGAATGAGGTGATGACAACCAGCACCAGCGGGAAGAATGTCACGATGCCGAAAGCGATCAGCACTAACTGAAAAGGCAAATCGCGGTTGCCGAAGCGGAGGCGTTTTCGAATTAGCAACAGCAGTTTCCAATCACTCGACGGGCGACTCACAGAGTCGCCCCTACAGTATTCGTTTTTGGCGACCCGCCAAGTCGCCCCTACGTTACTGATTCGATGCGCCGGCGGAGACGCGCAGGTTGATGATTGTCAAGGCGAGCATGGCGACGAATAGCACGACGCCAATAGCGGAAGCATAGCCGAATTCCAGGAAGTGGAAAGCTGACTGGTAGAGCTGCAGCGCCGGCACCATGCTGCTGTAACCGGGTCCGCCATCGGTCATAACCAGGAAGAGATCGAAGCGCTGGGTCATAAAGAGCATCGTCAGGATCATCGCCAGCGTGATCTGCCGCCGCGTCATGGGAATGTCGATATAGAAGAGCCGCCGCCAGAAACCGGCGCCATCGATGGCTGCGCTCTCGTGCACTTCTTGCGGGATCGTCTGCAAACCGCCGAGGATGATGAGGAACTGCAAAGTCGGCAGCCAGGGAAAACGCACGAAGGCCAACGCCCACATCACTGTATTGGGATCGCCCAGCCAGGCGTGGGTGTATTCCTCCAGGCCGATCAGCTTCAAGCCCTCGTTGAGCAAGCCGACCTGCGGATTATAGATGAAGCGCCAGATTAGATAGTTGAGGATGGTCGGCACAACCATGGGGAAGACGAAGATGATCTTCCACCAATAAGACCAGCGGGCGCTGCGCAGATTGACGATCATTTCGGCGGCGAAGAAGGGCAGGACCGTTTGCATGATGACGCGGAAGAATACAAAGCCGACCAGATTGGTGATAGCGACGCGGAAGGTGCGGTCGCTGAGCATGCGCTCGTAATGCTCGAGCCCGACATAGAAATGGACTTTGCCACCATTCCAGATGTAGAGCGAGTTGTAGAGCGCGCTGAAGGCGGGCAGCCATTCGAATATGAGCAGCATCGCGACCGGGATCAGCAGCGCCAGATAGAGCCACTTTGCCCGCCACATACGAATAGGGAGCGGACTTTGGCTTTCGCGTTTTATTTTGCCGCCCGAAGGACTTGTGGCGAGACGTCTGAGCATAACCGGAGATTGGAGTTCAATTGCGGGCGACCTGAGGGGCGCGTAGGGCACGTAGACATCGCCCTTCGACACTGACCGTCAGCCGCCCCTACATCTGTCTATGAAAAGAACGCGTGTAGGGGCGAGTCGGTGACTCGCCCACTGCGTAATTCAGTATTCGGCCAGACTCACTCCATCTGGAAGTCGCAGGACCAGTCGTTTTCGGCGATGACGACGCGCGCTTCCCGCGTCATCAGGCGGTCTTCTTCCGCGATCAGCGTTTCCAGATCAATCTGCCCGGTGAAGTATTCCTGCATCAGGCGGCGATGATCTTCGCCATAACGGCGGCTGAGGCGCGGATCGGGATCTTTCAGCGCGCGAATCGGCAACTCGAGGAAGGCGACCGTCGGCTTCAGCGCATCGGGCACATCCAGACCAAACTGCGTCGGAATGCTGCGCGGCGAATCGGTGACGACGCGACCCCATTGCGGCTGGGCGGTCATGAACATCAGGAAGTCGACTACTTGCTCTTCAATGCCTTCGCGGCGGGCGCGGTCGGTCACGGTGAAACCGGCGGTGAAACCACCGACCAGGTAAGCGCTCTTGTTGTTGGCGGCATGCGGACTGGTCGTTTCGGTCACGGGCGGGAAGTAACTAATGCCCCAGTTGAAGTCAGCATCGCGGGTCACGTTAAGTGTTTGGCTGGCCGCGTTGCCCAACAGGAAGGGCACCTTGCCCGTGATGAAGAGGCGATAGGCTTCGTCCCAGGTCATGGTGGCATAGCCATCCACCCACATCGGCTCGAAATCCGCCAGCAGCCCCAGCCAATCGGCAAAGGCATCGTCATGGGCGCTGATTAAGCCGTTCTGGATCGCGCAGGCGAATTCGCGTTGGTTCAGCGCGTGCCAACTGGCGCCCGGCTCCCACCAACTCTCGATATGATCGATGTACATGCTGGTCAAGCTGGTGCCATCGAACCAGTTGTAGGTGTAGGGCGAGGCGGTGGACATGCTCATCGCCAAGGGCTCATAACCCGCCTCTGCCACTGCGCCCATCTCGGCGATCATGGTCTCCCAATCCGCCCAGAGCGAATAGTCGAGATCAAATTCGGTATCGATGCCGGCCGCTTCCAGCATATCGATGTTGTAATAGAAACCGACCGCGACCGCGTTGACCGTCACCACATATTGGTTGCCGCTGCCGGTATGGTAGGTGGTGTTCCAGACGACCTCGGGGATGCTGTCCGCCCAGCGCTCGGCGCCCGGACTGCCTTCGGGGATATAGGGATTCGGCGCTTCAATGTGATCATTGAGCGGCACATACCAGTCGTTGCCCTGTTCCTGCCAGACGCGGATATAATTGTTGACGATGATATGCGGTTCGTTCTGACCGTTGAAGACGGTGCTGCGC
>WTGB01000037.1 GCA_011523735.1 Chloroflexota bacterium | reverse complement strand
GGCGCCGATGCCCTCTCCTACGAGGTCGCCGAGGGCTACCTGCCGCTGCGCAGCGCCGTCCGCGATTATGTCCGCGCCATCGGCATCCACTGCCGCCTCGAAGATGTACTCATCACCGGCGGCGCCCAGCAAGCCATCGACCTCGTCCTCCAATCCCTGATGAGCCCCGGCGAAACCCTCCTCACCGCCGACCCCACCTACCTCGGCATCATCGATATCGCCCAAGCCCGCCGCGTCCACATCCACGGCATTCCTATCGATCAAGACGGCATCCGCATCGACGCCCTGGAAAAGGCTCTCGAAGACCTGCGCCCCCGCCTGATCTATGTCATGCCCAGCTACCAAAATCCGACAGGCTGCGTGATGCCGGTGCACCGCCGCCGCCAACTCGTCCGCCTCGCCGCCCAGCATCGCATCCCCATCCTCGAAGATGAGGTCTACCGCGAATTCCGCTTCGATGGCGAGGAACTGCCGCCCCTCAAGGCATTCGACGAAGACAATGTCGTCATCCACACCAATGCCTTCACCAAAGTCCTGCTGCCCGGCATCCGCATCGGCTATCTCATCGCCGGCGGTCCCTACTACGAGCGCCTCGTCCGCGTCAAGCAAGCCGCCGACATCTCCACCTCGGGCCTCAACCAGCGCACCATCCACCTGCTGCTGGAGCGCGGCATCCTGGCCCAGCAACTGGAGCGCAACCGGATCGAACTCAGACGTCGCCGCGTCGCCGCCCTCACAGCCGCCCAGCGCTACTTCCCGCCCGGCGCCAACTGGATCTCCCCCCAGGGCGGGCTCTACCTCTGGGTGGAACTGCCGCCCGACGGTCCCAGCGCCGCCGAGACCTTCATCGCCGCCATCCAACGCGATGTCGCCTTCGCCATCGGCAGCTTGTTCTATACCAGTGACGCGGGCAGCCACGCCCTGCGCCTCAACTTCGGCATCCACAAACCCGCCCTCATCGACGACGGCTTCAAGCGCATCGGCCAAGCCTGGTCCGCCGAACACAGCCGCGTCGCCAAAGGCTTGGTTTTCTAGCACTCTTGAATATCCAGGTGTAGGGGCGACTCTGTGAGTCGCCCGTTTCCGCTCAATGCTCCCCGGCCATGCTTGACACAAATAGAACATACATGCTATAATTTCACCGCCAACACCAGCAGCAAGGACCACCCATGCCAAAACGCTACTCCCCCGCCCAAAAGCAGGAAGCCCTCGACCTCCTCGACCTCCATGACTTCAACGTCCCCACCGTGCATCGACTAATCGGCATTCCCGAATCTACGCTCTACGACTGGCGCAGACAGCATCTTAAGGATAATCCGGAGCTTGTCGTAGAAAAAAATATTCCATCTACGGGAAATCTCCGACAACGGGATAATTCACCCAGTATTGAACACAAAGCAACTTCAGAACTCGATCAGGTCGCCACTCCAGCGCATGCAGTCGATCCCTTCTACATCGAACGCTACCAAGCCACCCCGCTCCCCGGCGAAACTACTCTCAACTACCTCGACCGGGCGCATCAGATAAGACTGGACGAAATCTCCGAACGCAATCGCAAAACCGGCGCCAGCCTCGAAACGACCGGAAACGGCATCCCCGGCAAAATCTATCCCTACCCGCTGGAAGAAGACGAAGACCAAGATTCAAACGACTTCGAAGACTTCAAAAAAGTCCGCAATATCTTAATGAAGCACGCCCAGCAACTTGCCGAACACTTGCAGCCCGACGATCCCGATATCAACCGCCGCAGCCTCGCCCTTTCCCGCATTCTTAACCGCGTCCATCAACTGGATCAGATGCTGCCCGACCTCAACAATGAGCAAGTCATACGCTTTGAATCTGTTCACAACGGCATGGTCTTTGACTTGATGCCCTGGGACGATGTTGACCTCCGCTACCGGGCTCGCATCAAGTATCTGGAAAATCAGCTTGAGGAAGCCCTCAACGCTCAAAAAGCAGATTCACCACCGCCATCCCCGCCTGCAGACGCGCCGTCTCCCGCGCCACCAAACCCGGCTCACCCCAATCTCGCAGACGACCGCCCGCCTCAATCGCCCGAACCCACCGAAAACCCAGATCCAAGACCTCCTGCAGCGCCGCAACCGGCTCATGACCAAAAGCCGCCAGTGCCCCCGGATTGTACTCCATCACCAGCGCCAAGCCCGCCGACCTCGCGATCGTCCGCCGCATCCCTCGCAGCGCCGCCAGCTCCGCCCCCTCGATATCCATCTTCACCAGATCAACCCGCTCCACGCCAAGCTGCTCCAGGCAATCATCGATCGCGACCGTCCGCACCCCGTACCGCTGCATCTCGAAGCCGGCCTCCCGCCGCGGCGCCACATCGCCCGCGCCCATCCGCGCCCGCTGCTGATCCGCCAAACCTTCGTCATAATGCAGCGAGCCGCTCGCCGACATCATCAAGTAGTCGTACAACTCCGCGCGGCCTTCGCGCTCCGCCGCCGCCACTTGCAGCGCGGTCACATTCGGCAAATGGCTTACGTTCCGCCGCAAAACGGCATGCGTGCGCGGATGCGGCTCGAAAGCGATAACCCGTCCCGCCGCCCCCGTCCGCTCAGCCAGCAGCCGACTGTAATAACCAACATGCGCCCCCACATCCAGCGCTGCCATGCCCGGCTGCACCAGCCGCTCCAGCAACTGCCGCGTCTCCCGCTCATGCTGCCGCGTCAAGAGCTCCAGGCGAAACCAGAAAGGATCCTCCGCGATCGTCTGGAATCCCTGCGCCCGCTCCAATGCCGGCAGCAGCAGCCGATCCATCAGGCGGTGCATGGCGCTGTGCGCCGGCCGGATGCGTTTCACCGTCTTGCGGTAGAGCCACAGGCTGGTGTCAAGTACGCGCATTCTCACCTGCTGGCTTGCGTGGACGCGAATAGGCTACGACGAGGCTCGGCGCGGGTCAATCCTCAAGCGACACCGGCGCCGCCGCGTCCTCGATGCACTGCGGGTCGCTTTCGATGGCCTCCAAGCCCTTCAAAATGTTGCCGATGGTCACGCTATCGCCCGCGACTTGCGCCAGGTCCAGCGAATCGCGCAGCAGTGCCCAGCCGCGTGTGCACTCCCCCGTGTAATAATGCGACAAGCCCAGGCGATAACGGCAGGAAAGATCATAGAAACCCTCATCATATTGCAGACAACTCTCAAAGGCATCGCGCGATTTCTCAAATAGACGCTCGCGATAATACAGGTGCCCCAACTGAAAATGGGCTTCCGCGTCCGCCGGATCGTTGGCCACCGAATCTTCACAGAAGCCAAGAGCGCGCGAAAACTCGCCCACCTTGCGATAAGCCAGGCAGAGCCGCAGCATCGCCCGGGCATTGCGCGGATCCAGCGACAGGATGCGATTGTAAATGTCGATGGCGCTCTGATCTTCATCGCGAGCAAGATATAAGCCCGCAAGCTCGAAATGAATCGGCATGTAGGTCGGGCGCAGCTCAATCGCCCGTTGCAAATAATTCACCGCATCGTCATACGACCCGACTGACTGCAAAGCGTAGGCATAAGCCCGGATCACATCCACATCATCCGCCGCGATGGACAAGCCCCGTTCCCCCGCCTCCAAGCCATCCGCCCAGCGCTCCGAATCGACGTAGGCTCGCGCCAGCGTGGCGTACAGCGGCGCGAAGCGCGGATTCAACTCCAAGCCCGACAAGGCGATCGGGATGGCAACAGCCGACTGTCCCCCCCAAGTCAAAGCCGCCGCCTTCAGCGCGAAGCCGCGCTCATCCCGTGCGTCAAGCTCGGTGATGGTCCCCCCATGCGCCTCAGCCATTTCATACCGTCCCAGCTCGATCAGGAGCCGACCATGCTCGTAGAGATAAGCGCTGTTCCGGGGCCTTTCCGCCACCGCCTGCGCCAGCAGCGCTTCGGCCCCGGCCAGGTTGCCGGCGAGGAAGAGCTCTGTCGCCCGGGTCGCCAGGTCGCTGGGGCGGGGCGTCGGGG
>WTGB01000063.1 GCA_011523735.1 Chloroflexota bacterium | reverse complement strand
TCGGCGGTGGTGGCTTACGGTTTCGCGCGTTTTCGTTTTCCCGGGCGCGGCGTCTTGTTCCTGATCGTGTTGAGCACGCTGATGATTCCCTTCCATATCTTGATCATTCCGCGCTTCATCCTGTTCAAATATCTGGGCTGGCTGGATACCTTCTTGCCGCTGATCGTGCCGAATTTCTTCGGCGGCGCCTTCTCGATCTTTTTGCTGCGGCAATACTTCCTGACGATTCCGCTGGATTTGGACGAAGCGGCCAAGATGGACGGCGCCAGTTCCTTCCAGATCTTCTTGCGCATTATCCTGCCCTTGGCGCGGCCCGCGCTGGGCGCGGTTGCCGTCTTCGAATTCATGTCGACCTGGAACGATTTCTTCGGTCCGCTGATCTACCTGAGCTCGGATCGCAATTACACAATCTCAATCGGATTGGCCGCCTTCCGCAACGATTACTTCACCGCCTGGCATCTATATATGGCCGCCGCCGCCGTCGCTCTGCTGGCCCCTTTGGTCGTCTTCTTCCTCGCGCAGAAATACTTCATCAGCGGCGTCGCCCTGACCGGATCTGGTGGATCAAAAGGCTAAGCAAATACACGCAGAAGGAGGTGTAGCCACCGACCAACGAGCAAGTCCAATCTGACGGAATCGAATCACATTCAAGAGGAGCAAAACAATGTTGCGAAATCGTAAGTCCATAAGCGCCATGCTTGTCCTGGCTATTCTCCTTGCATTCAGCATGAGCGCATCCGCGCAAGATGTCACCATCAAGTGGTTCATGCGCTGGGACCAGAATCGCGTCGAAAATGTCGCCATGCCCGTAGCCGAAGCCTTCACCGACGCCACCGGCATCGGAGTTGAGTTTGAAAACATCGGCAGCGGCAGCGACTATTACACCAAGCTGCAAACCACCGTCGCCGGTGGCACGCCGCCCGATGTCTTTTATCCCGCTACCCATGTCGCCAACGCCTATGCCAGCAAGGGCGCTCTGCTTACCATCAATGAATTCGTCGAGCGCGATGGCATTGATCTCTCGGTCTATGACCCCACGATCTTGGCAAATTACCAGATCGATGGCGAGTTGCATTGCTTGCCCATCGATCATGCCGCCCTGGTTGTTTACTACAACAAGGGAATCTTTGACGCGGCTGGCGTCGATTATCCGGTGGACGGCTGGACCTGGGATGACTTCCTCGCCACCGCCGAGGCCCTCACCCTGGATACCGACGGCGATGGCGTCACCGACCAGTTCGGCGTCGATACCTTCCGCAACTATTGGCCCATGGTCGTCTGGAGCAATACTGACCGCGGTCTCTTCGACGATATCCGCCATCCGACCGAATTCTACGGCATGGATCAGGGCGTGATCGACTCGGTTCAGTTTGTGGCTGACCTGATCCTGGAACATAACGTCATGCCTTCTGACGAGCAACGCGCCGATATCAGCGACCTCTTCGCCGCTGGCAAATCCGGCATGCAGGTTGTGGGTCACTGGCGCATGCAGCGTTATCTCGGTTCCGGCTTCGACTTCGATATGGCCGCCCTGCCCCTGGGTGAAAGCGGCGAAGCCGTCAATCGCGCTGATGGCAGTTGCTTCGCTATCTCCGCCGATACCGAGCATCCGGAAGAAGCCTGGGAACTAGTTAAGTTCCTGGCCGGTCCCGGTTCTCTCGGCGTCAATATGCTGCTTGACCTGCAAGTCATGACCCCGGCCCTGACGGAATTCAAAAGCGATCCGCGCTTCCTGGATCCCGAGCTTTTGCCCGGCTCCAATAAGGCCGCCTTCTTGGCTGGCGCGGGCAACTACTTCTCGATGTATGACCCGATTCATCCCATGTACTCCGCCTTCGATTCCCTGTGGAAACAGGAATTAGGCGAAGTCTGGATCGGGGCTGCGAGTGTCGAAGAGGCGATGGGACGCATCGCCGACGAAGTCGCATACATCCTAGAGAACATCGCAGACTACGAGTAAATGCAAGTTTTCACGAGTGGGCATATGTTCGCTGTATGCCCACTCATTCATTCAAGGTCTTATGATTAAGCTCGTCTCCCTTATTCTCATCATTCCTCTGCTCTGCCTCACCGGCTTCGCGCAGTCGGATGGCGTTCATTACTTTGTCGACCCGCAAGGCGATAACGACGCAAGCGGCATGAGTCCGTCAAGTCCCTTCCGCTCGATTCAGCATGCGCTACAGTTGGCGGGGCCGGGCGATACCATTCACCTGGGACCGGGCCATTATTATCAGGATGTCTTTACCGTGCGCGATGGCGAACCGGGCAAGCCGATCACCATCACCGGTACCTCGAACGCAGTCGTGCACGGCTTGACCAGCAACCGGATTTTCCAGGTGCATCACGATTACATCCACCTTATTGGCTTCACCATCGATGGGCTGCGGCGTAATGCCGAGCCGAACCGCATGGGGGCTTTCCGCGAAAAGCTGCTTTACGTCATCGGCTACGACGTCCGCGATGGCGTACATCACATGCGCGTTCTTAATATGACATTTCGCAACGCGGGTGAAGAATGCCTACGCATCAAATACTTCGCACGCTACAACGAGATTGCTTATTCGACTTTTCACGATTGCGGCATCTGGGACTTCGTATTCGACGCCCACGGCGTCGTCGGCGAGGCGATATACCTCGGTACGTCAAGCAAGCAGTGGGATATCAATCTGACGATTGAGCCCGACGTAACGGCCCACAACTGGGTGCATCACAATGTCATTGATACACAGGGGAACGAATGCATCGAAGCCAAAGAGGGCACCGAGCACAACATCATCGAATATAATCTCTGCACGGGACAAAAGGACCCTAACTCCGGTGGCATAGTCTCGCGCGGTAAAGCCAATATCATCCGCTACAATGAGATTCACGGCAACGTCGGCGCGGGCATTCGCCTGGGCGGCCATCTGGTCGACGGCGTCCAATACGGCGTTGATAACCTGGTCTATGGCAACATTATCTACGAAAACGAAGCTGGCGGCATCAAGGTGCTGGTGGAGGGGCAAGGGCTAATCTGTGGCAATCGGTTATGGGATAACGCGGCGGGCGCGATGACCGGCAATTTCCCTGAAGCGTACGACGGTGCTCAACCTTGCGCTTCGGCCGCCATCGGCAACGACCTGGCTTCCAGATAGTAACCCAGCTTCTCCGAGATTCGTTGCGCAACATCCTGGATCTTGGTGCCGTATGTCGAAATCATCGATTCATCAAGGCGGGACAAGGGAAACGATACACTGACCGCTGCCACCGGTTGAGCGGCGTAATTGTGGATCGGGGCAGAGATACAGAGACCGCCGATCTCATTTTCTTCGCGCTCGATGGAATATCCTTGATGGCGAAACTCTTCAAACTGCCTCATCAATTGATTGATGTCGGTGATTGTATTAGGCGTCATGGATTCAAGCGGGTACGACTGTAAGACCGACATGGCCTGCTGCGAAGGTAGGTGTGAAAGGATGGCTTTGCCCAAAGCGGTAGAGTGAGGCCAGGCACGCTTGCCGATGTGGTTGCGGAAACCGAGGCTCTTATCCGTCAGCAGCCGCTCGATGTAAATGATCTGATTCTCTTCCAGGATCGCTAGGTTTACACTTTCGGAAGACCAATCGCGCAGGTACTCGAGTTCTGGCATGGCGATCTTGCGGATTTCGATTTGATCGAGCAGGACGCCGGCGCGCTCTACCAATTGCAGGCCCAGGTGATAACGACGATTTTCCGGATTCTGCGCGATATACCCGTTACGCTCCAACGTATATACCAGGCCGGAGGCCGTGCTCTTGTGCAGGTTCAGTGCTTTGGCGATGTCTGTGATGCCCAATTCCGGCGTTTGTGGCCCGAACAAGGACAGAATATCCAGCGCACGTTGCAGCGAAGATATGATCCGCGGATCCTTGTCCGTCTCATTCATCCACATTTGCTCCATCCGTTTCTCACTCTCTATCCTACCGCAAAGTGAGAAAAAAGTATCTGGACGTATCTGAAAGGACTTGGATCCGCGAATGTTTTGACCCAATGCTCCCGCCCAGGCGGTGGTTTTCTTCAGTGCTAGTTGTCAGGGAGTGCTTAGAACCGAACCACATGGACTCGAGTTCTGTGTGTGACTGCCTCCGAGCGAATGCCTACGATTTCCATTTGCCGGTAGCAACTTCACGATTCTTAAAGACTATCTCCAGGGTATTCAAGCACCTGGCAACCTTTCCTGAAGCAAACAGATAGGGATAATGATAGCGAAATAGTCCAAATTCGCTACCAATAGGCACTTTGTTTATGGAAGCGTTCCCCTATATTTTGACAGCAGGAAGGTCTGGAGTAGCTAGACAGCGTTTCTGCAAAGAATGTGTAATGATGCCTACATATTCAATTTCGATTATAGAGCAAAATTAAAGGTGGTGATCTAGTAGGCTGGAATCAAGAAGTATGCAGGAGGTACTGAGTTGACTACGCTTGTCAATGATGTCTGGCCGGAGGCTGACAAAGGAAACTGAACGGCTTCGGAATCTCGGAGTGATGGGTACATTGTTCGGCAAGGCCTCGGCAAAAAGCACGGACTGCTCCCAATCACGATGAAGCAGATTTTCCGATCGATGCGGGCCAGTGCCAGCTTGTACAAAAGCTTCTCTTGACGTTTCTGCGAACAGCTGCTGAGCGTAAACAGGGTTAATGACCAGGCCGACAGTTCGTGCTTCGGTTGAATCAAGCTCCGCAACGACAGGCTGAAACCTGGCAGAACCCCGCCGCCGAGCGAAAAGATACCGACATAGTCGATGTCTTGAAAGACATGATTGAGCGCTATACAGCAGACGAATAGTAGGTGACCTTGGCCGATTTGGCGCGTCATGCAAAGAAATCGAAATAGGCATCGTCTGAACCAGGAAATGCCGCCGAGCGCAGTCGCTAAATCAAACCGCCATTCTGCGAGAAATCCCTTGTCTGCCTCATGATTTGTCCCGCCTTGAGAACAAGCGCGATATTGTCATTGTCCTGCAGTACCCGAATGTCCTTCAAAGGGTCGGCATTTACCACGATGACGTCAGCTTCCTTGCCAGTTTCTATAGTTCCCAGTCGGTCTTCCATTCCCATGACCTGGGCGGCTACACGCGTGGCCGCCTCGATCGCCTGCATCTCTGTCATACCGTAGCGCACAAATACCTCGAGCTCCGTAGCATTCTTTCCGTGCACGACGAAGGGCGCTCCGCAATCGGTGCCGATCGCCGTCAATACACCGGCTTTCAGAGCCTTCTCGAAACCGCGGCGCCACAGGTCTATCAATTCCAGCTCGCGCTGCAACCAATAGTCAGGCACAGTGGACTTTAATCCTTGGGCTTGTTTGGCTTCGGCGTCCCACTTTTTGGCCAGGCTTACCCAGAGCGTCGGCACCCAGCCAACCTCGCGATCGACCATCATCTGGATGACCTCGTCGCTTTGGGCGATGTGCGTACCGTGTTCAATGCAGTCGACACCCGCAAGGATGGCGTTTTTCATACCCTCGGCGCCACAAGCATTGCATGTGACGCGCAAGCCGAAATTGTGCGCTGTCTTCGCGGCCGCTTCCATTTCCTCCAGCGTCAGAAGCTCGACTTCGGGCCCATACAGTCCGGCGCCGGCGCCCGTGGCATTCATGTGGATCCAGTCCGCGCCCAGGCCGACTTTTTCGCGAACGGCTCGCACAGCTTCTACCGGTCCGGTGATGTTACCCCCGACCACTCCGTGGACCTGCTTTTTGCCGGCAGGATAGGTCATGTCGATGGTTGCGCAATAGAAGATACGGGGAGCAACCAGGATGCCGTCTCGTTCCGCTCTGGCAATATCGATGGTGATGTCCCTCGGCGAACCGGTGTCGCGGATTGTGGTGAAGCCCGCCGCCAGCGCCTTGCGAGCGTTTTCCGCATGGAGCACGGCCTGGTAGGCGTCTCGGTCTTCAATCAGGTGAATCATCTCGCCAAAACGGTCATGAGCTGTCCCGTCGGGTATGCCGCTGGCATCGCCATGCAGGTGATCATGCAGGTCCATCATGCCTGGCATGATGGTCATTCCCGCGACGTCAATAATCTCGTGCTTTCCGGGCGGAATTTCCACCTGAGCCGTCTCACCTACGGCGCTGATGGTCGCGCCGTCAATCACTACCATGGCGTCCGACTGCACATTGCCGGTCCCGTCAATCAACGTTCCGTTACACAACACAATACACATCGTACTCCACCTCGCAATTCTCCTTTGGCTGCCTCACGCGTAGATCATCAATGCAGCAGACCTCTTGGGCCGTCCAAGCGGTCAACAACAATATTTCCGGCTTTGAGTACGAGGGCAATCTTGTCATTGTCTTGCAACACTCGAATGTCGGCCAAGGGGTCGGCGTTGACAACGATGATGTCGGCCTCCTTGCCAGTTTCTATTGTACCCAGTCGGTCTTCCATCCCCAGCACCTGCGCGGCTACCCGTGTTGCCGCCTCGATGGCATCCATCTCGCTCATCCCATAGCGCACGAATATCTCCAACTCTTTTGCATTCTGGCCGTGCTCTACAAATGGCGCGCCCGAATCGGTGCCGATGGCTATCAAGACGCCGGCTTGCAGCGCCTTTTCGAAGCCGTCTCGCCACAGGTCAATCAGTTCCAGTTCTCGCTGCAACCAGTAGTCCGGCACGGTGGACTTAAGCCCCAAAGCTTGTTTGGCTTCGGCGTCCTCTTTCTTGGCCAGGCTTACCCAAAGGGTGGGCACCCAGCCGATCGCGCGATCGACCATCATCTGAATGACCTCGTCGTCCTGGCCGATGTGGGTGCCGTGTTCGATGCAGTCTACTCCGGCTAGGATGGCGTTCTTCATGCCATTGGCGCCGCAAGCGTTGCAGGTGACACGTAAGCCGAAATTGTGGGCGGTCTTCGCGGCGGCCTCCATTTCCTCAAGCGACATCAGTTCGGTGTTTGCGTCAAATTGCCCGGCAGCCGCGCCCGTCGCGCGCAGGTGGATCCAGTCCGCGCCCAAGCCGACTTTCTCTCGAACCGCTCGCACAGCTTCGATTGGTCCGGTAATGTTTCCACCTGCCACGCCGTGAACCTGCTTCTTGCCAGGCGGATGGGTCATATCGAGTGTGGCGCAGTAGATAATGCGAGGAGCAGTGAGGATGCCATCTCTTTCGGCTCTGGCAATATCGATGGTGATATCGCGCGGCGAGCCAGTGTCGCGGATGGTGGTGAAGCCCGCCGCTAGCGCCTTGCGAGCGTTCTCCGCGTGCAGAACGGCCTGGTAGGCATCGCGGTCTTCGATCAAATAAATCATCTCGCCGAAACGGTCCCGCGCGGCGCCATCCAGAGTGCCGCTCGCATCGCCATGAAGGTGGTCGTGCAGGTCCATCATGCCGGGCATAATGGTCATGCCCGTTACATCAATAGTCTTGTGATCGCCGGGCGGAGTTTCCACTTGACCCGCCTCACCCACGGCGCTGATCAGCGCGCCATCAATCACCACCGTCGCGTCCGGCACGACCACCCCCGCTCCATTTATGAGATTCCCATGCTTTAATATGATTGACATACTTCACTCCCACTCCTTTGTGTTGCGCGTCTGGCAATAGCTTCGGCTTTCTTGGGAAAGATCAACTAAAAGTCCCGGCGCCAGCCTGTGGCCGTATTCTTCTTGACAATCAGTCCCAGCATGTCAACCAGGTGGCTATGGACTGCACCGGGGATCCCGTCGACCGATACCGTGTACAATCCGGTAGCGCCGTCGGCGGCGCCTCCACGCACACAGGCGTCAATCATTCGGATTTCAGTCTCGCCATCGTGGATCAGATGCGGCATCGCAACGGCAGCTCCCAGACCGGCCGAAAGCCCGTAAGCCCCCCAATTCGACACGGCGGCAGTGATCAGAATGTCACAGGCGTTGACGGTCGCAATGCCACCACCGCAGGGGCAACGGCATTCACGGCCAAATGGCTTGATCTCGCGGACTTCCTCGGCGATTAGCCCGAAGCCGATCTCGTTGCCATTGTCGCCAATCCCAATCGTGAGGATATCCGCTTGCCGAGCGGCCGATATCAAATGTTCGAAGCGCGCTCGTCCCTCCATTGCCGGCAGTCCAGTCGAACTATGAGCGACGCCCTCGCTGTTCACGCCCAAGGCCTCCACAGAAATTATCGCCTTGGGTTCCAGCGTGGATAGTATCTCATCCGCCCGATCGGGGGCCGAATCGTCAATTGGAAATGATTCAACGGAGGCTGCATAGGGAATCTTCCGGGCGATCTCAAGCGGACGCACGCCGAGCCCGATCGCCTGACACGAAGCTACAATCGGTTCTGCGCAGGTTTCCCCACTTAATATGACAGGGGTAGCTCCCAGCCCAACTTTTAGCGCAAAAGCCAGTGACGCCGCCCCAGTCGGGCCGTCTGTCTCGCCTTTAGGCAGGAAATGCGGCACAAATGCGCCGGTCGTGATAAGGACGATATCGCCTTCGCTCACCCGGCTGGTTAAAGCCCTGATCGCGAGTTCGGTGGGGAAACCAGCCTGCGCTTTGAGACCGCTTTCGTACAGCCGACGGATGACGTTGTAGCTTGGTCCCGGTTCCCGCATTTCGACTGTACACAAAGTCTCGATACTCTTGGCTAATGTCGTTAGATCGATGTCCATGTTATCTCCTCGATTGCTCGTAGTATATTGCGTTGTGCAATATCACCAATTCATCTAAATTCAAATCACCGTTTTGCCATGTTCGATCCTCCGTGGCCCTGCCTCACTTTAGAAGCTTGAAGCGGCGTCTCCGCGCAGACCCGGAAAGCAAAGAAGACAGCCGCGATCGCAACGATGCCCAAGATCCAGAACGTGTCGCGATACGACTGCGCTAATGCCAAGGAGCGCTCGTAGACAGAAGAAAGGATCCCGATGCGCTGATCGAGGATGCTTGTAGCCGCCACGGCGCCCATAATGGTTCCAGTCCGCCTGATCAGGTTGAACGCACCGGAAGCGGCACTCAGATCTTGCGCGGCAAACGCTTTGGTTATGACCGCCGAAAGCGGTGCGAAGCACATGCCAGTAGCAAAGCCTACCAATGTGAATGCAACGACTATCAGTGGAACGCCGTCGCTTGTAAATGCGCCCATTATGAACATTGAGAGGCCAAGCGCGCTTAAGCCGAAAACGCTGGGCCAGCGCGACCGCCAGCGATCAGTCGCGACCCCTCCAGCGAGCGCGCCAAGAAAGAGACCGGTCCCATTTATGAACAGGATGAATCCCGTCTCGGATGTGTTGAGCTGTTCCACGGCATTCAAGTAGAGCGGAAGCGTTATTGTTGCGCCTGTTAGCGTGAAAACTGCGGCGGCGGCGGCCAGCGAACTAAACCACAATATCCGGTAGGAGAAAACGCTGTAGTCCAAGAAAGGTTCTTTGCCCTCGCGCTTTATCAGACGAGCCGCAAACACAGCAAGTACGCCGGCGAAGAACAGCGTTAGGAAACTGGCCGAATCCCAGCCCCAGTCGTTTCCCTTGGAGATAGCGGTGACGACCAGCACTAGACCGGCTGTAAGCGTGGCAGCTCCCCGCCAATCGACTGTTCCCAAATCGCCCGTCCGCGGGAAGCTGGGCAAATGGCGCTGAACGAGGAAGAAAGTGAAGAGGCCGAATATGACGCAAAGCAGGAATACTGATCGCCAGCCTATCGCATCAACGAGCGGACCTCCCACAAGCGATACGCTGGCTGCAATGCTGCCCGCTGTCCCCCAGACCCCGAGCGCTCGCCCTTGGCGTTCCACCGCAACCAGATCGCCGATGATCGCAACTGCCAGCGGCTCATTGGCGGAATTGCCCAAGCCTTGGATGATCCGGCCGATGATCAGCCACCAAAATGAGAGAGCAGCCAAGGCGACAACCGATCCCAAAACGTACAGTATCAAACTGATCAAGAAGACGCGCCTGCGCCCAAAAGCATCGCCCAACCGCGCCCACAAGGGCATAAGCGCAACGTATGGCAAGAAATACGCGGTCAACAACAAGCCGCCACTGGCCAACGGCTCGTCGAAACGATGCAGGATCGTTGGTGTGCTGAGGATCACTAAAATGCTGGTGAAAGCCTCCAGCATATTGGCGACCAGCAAAGCCAGGAGGGGACCGCGCTCATGGCCGCCACTTTCAATGCTGGGCGAGCGAGTCATCGGAGGCTCCCAGATATGATTTTTCGCCGCTGGTTGGATCGTGATAGAGGTGACAAGAGACCGTAGTCGTCTCGTTGACGGGCAAGAGCTGCGGAGGCGCGCTCTCGCATACATCCCCGATTTTCTGGGGGCAACGCGGCCAGAACGGACAACCGCTAGGGATATTGGAGGGATCGCCAATTTCCCCTTTAAGTTGGACCAGCCTGTCCAGGCGTTTTCCTGGATCGGGAGATGGCATCGCCGCCAGAAGGGCCTGTGTATAAGGATGTCGGGGATTGGTAAAGACCTCTTCTACCGAGCCATACTCGACGATTCTGCCGAGGTACATTACAGCCACTTCGTCGGCCATCAATTGGATAACCCGCATGTCATGCGAGATAAAAAGGAAGGTCAGTTGCATAACTCGCTGCAATTGCAGGAGAAGTTTGAGCAGCTTGGCCTGGATAGAGACATCCAAAGCGGACGTGGGTTCATCCAAAAGAAGCAATTGCGGCTGAAGAATCAGCGCGCGGGCGATACCGATGCGCTGACGTTGACCGCCTGAGAACATGTGTGGATATTTGCTCAGGTCATTCTGGTGCAAACCTACGCGCTTTATCAAATCGGCTACACGGTCCTGGATTTCCACCGCGCTATACTTGTGCCTGTAATGTATTTCGAGCGGTTCAGCGATAATATCTTTTACCTTCATTCGCGGGTTTAGCGATGAATAAGGATCCTGGTAAATCATCTGAATCCGACCGCGAAACGCGCGCAACCGCGCAGCATCAAAATCGAGTACTTGCTCCCCGTTGAATTGAACCTCGCCCCTGTCGGGTTCGATCAATCTGAGGATCAATTTTGCCACTGTGGTCTTGCCGCAACCGGATTCCCCGATCAGCCCCAAGGTTTTGGCTCGCCTTATCTCGAAGGAGATACTGTCCACAGCGCGCACATGATTCACTGTCCGATTGAAGAAACCGCCCTGAACCGGGAATGAGCGCGTCAGGTTGCGGACGCTGAGCAATGGCTGACTAATCATGTCAGATCCACTCTCCGTGGACTCTCCCACATTTGGACTCATGATCTTGCCCGACCGGCGCGAGACGGGGCTTTTCGTTTGCGCATTGCTCGACCATTTTCGGACAGCGTGGCCAGAAGTGGCAGCCTTTTGGCGGGGCCAGCATGTTGGGCACTTCGCCGGGTATCTCAACGAGATCATCTTCGGATGCCATCGTCGTTGCCCGGATTAGCGCCTCGGTATAGGGGTGTTGCGGGTTTTCAAAAATGTCACGAACATCAGCTTCCTCGACGATTTCCCCGGCGTACATCACCGCGACCCGGTCGCAAAGTTGAGCGACGACACCCAGATCGTGCGAAATATAGAGAATGCTTACTCCTCGCGTTTGCGCAAGTTCTCGCAGAAGCATCAGGATTTGCGCCTGAATCGTAACGTCCAGGGCTGTTGTTGGTTCGTCGGCGATAATCAGATCGGGCTCGCCGGCGCAGGCCATGGCGGTAAGCACGCGTTGTCTCATTCCGCCGCTCAATTGCTGAGGGTAATTCTTCACCTGCTGATGGGGGGCTGGCAACTCCACCTGCCGTAAGTCTTCCACTACCTGGGCGGCGGCTTGGCGGAAACGCCGGCGGCCGGCCGAAGTGAAGCGATTAATCAGATTGAAGGCCGAAGGTTCCCCAGTGGTATTTTGTACAATATCCGCCCATAACAAAGCATCTCGCAGCTGCTCCCCCACCGTGAAGACCGGATTCAATGAAGACATAGGGTCCTGCGACACCATTGCGATACTCTGACCTCGCAGTCTCGACATTTCCTTCGCAGAGAGCTCCAACAGGTTGCGGCCACGATACCAGATCTCGCCATCTGTGATGCCAGGCGGAGTCGAGAGAACGTTTAATATGGACTTGGCCGTCACAGATTTACCGGATCCGCTTTCCCCAATCAAACCGACAATCTGGCCGGGGAAGATCGTCAGATCGACTCCATTGACGGCTTGCAGGACACCTCGAAGCGTTTCAAAGCGCACATGGAGATTCTTCACTTCCAGCAACGGCGACGATCGGGTCATGAATTCATCGCCCCCTTATTTCCGGATCCAATGCATCGCGGATCCCATCCCCCAACAGATTGAACCCAAGAACTACGCTGAAGATGGCCAAGCCCGGAAAGACAGATATCCACCAAAACTCGGGCATAAACCGTCGACCGAGACTGACTGCCAAACCCCACTCGGGGCTCGGCGCCTGCGCGCCCATGCCGATGAATCCCAAACCGGCCATCGTCAGAACCGCAAACCCCAAGTCTAAAGAACCTCTGACAAATATAGAGGAAGCCATATTCGGCAGCAGGTGGCGGACAATTATCGAGCGGTGACTGGCCCCCAATCCAATGGCAGCTTCGACAAAGACACGCTTAGACAGCGATAAAGTCTGGCTATGGATCAAGCGTGTATACCAGGGCCACCACACCACCGATACAGCTATCATCGCGTTAAGGAGCGATGGTCCCAACGCAGCAGTAACGGCGATCGCCAAGACCAGCGCTGGCACGGAGAGAAATATATCGGCCGTCCGCATGATTAAACTTTCCACCCGGCCGCCGGAATAACCGGCAATTGCGCCGGTTGGCACGCCGATAAGGATGGCGAGCGCGATGGGAACTATGCCTATGAGTAGCGTAATCGGCGTGCCATGCAGGACGCGGCTGAACACATCGCGACCAAGCCAATCGGTTCCCAGCGGGTGGGCGGCGTTGGGCGGGCTGCGCCGGTTCATGATGTCCATCTCTTGTGGCGGCAATGGCGCCAACGCAGGCCCAATAATCGCAACTACCAGCCAAAAGATGACGATGCCCAGACCCAATACGGATAGACGATTGCGCAGGAAGATACGGAGAATATCGCGCTGATCACTGGAAAGAAAACCTGTGCCGGCCGATTGAGATTCGCCATTCGCTAAGGTTTTGATGTTTTGGCTCTGTCCATCCATTGTCTGATTAGACCTCAATACGAGGGTCAAGTACGCGATACGTCAAATCAGTGAGAATGTTGATGATCACAAACATCAGACCGGCGACGATTGTTGTCCCCACGATTGGTTGGATATCCTGGTTGATCGCTGCCGTAACCGTATATAAACCAAGCCCGGGCCAATCGAATACCGTTTCGACGAGCACGGAACCGCTTAAGATCGCGCCGAAACCCAGACCAATTTGTGAAACGGTGGCTATCAACGCGTTCTTAAGCGCGTACTTGTAGATCGCAATGCGTTCCGGCAAGCCGGCAGCGGCGCGCGCATTCATGACGTAGTCCTGACTTAAAACATCCAGCATCCCGGACCGCGTCAGCCGGGCAGTCAAGGCCAAGATCGGGATCGATAGCGTAAAAGCGGGCAAGATCAGATGGTGCGCTGAACTCCGCAATGCTGCCAGATTTCCCGTGATCAGGCTGTCGAACAGATAGAGACCGGTAATCGCAGTCGGTGAATCGATTTCGAAGCTTATTCGTCCGGTAATCGGAAACAACGACAAGGCGCTGCCCAGAATCAATTGGGCGAGAAGGCTCAGAAAAAAAGCCGGGACGGACACACCCGAGATGGCGGCGATCCGCGAGGCATGATCTATCAGTTTGTCTCGATGGACTGCGGACAGCACCCCAAGCACAAGGCCACCGGCGACGCCTATGAACATGCCGGCGATCGCCAATTCCACCGAGGCTGGAATACGCCTTTGTAGATCGTCCACAACCGGTCGGCGAGTGACCAAAGAGTTCCCGAGATCTCCGCGAAGCATGCGCTCAAAGTAAAGAATGTATTGCTGCCAAATTGGTCTATCGAGACCGAATTCGCGCCGGACACGTTCTTCAGTTTCCATTGAGGCCTGAGGTCCTATTGCCAAGCGCACTGGGTTGCCTGGAATCACGTTCATCAGGAAGAACGTGATTGTGATCAAGCCGATCATGATGGGAATCAGGTAGAGGAGTCGCTTGATCAGAAAGCGCAAGATTCTCAAACGTCAATCTCCCAGATTTCGCCGGTTGTCCTGGGCGGTCTCTTCACGCGTCGGCGGCTTCGCTATGTCCCCAACTCCGGCGCGTTAGGCGAGCTGTCGGTGGAAGCGCGGCCACAAGCGGCATCTTTCTATGCTTCGGAAACAGAGAGATCGTAGTCCGAATTCGCCCGCTCGCGGGAAATCAATCCCTGTCTGAGGTCGCGCCGGACGTGTCTGGCGTCGCGCTCAAGAGGATCCCCATAACCGCCACCGCCACCGGTCTGGAAGCTAATGACTTCACCGGCCGACACCGGGTAGTCAGTCACTTTGGAAGGCAGGAGCAGTTCGCTGCCATCGGTCTTTTTGATGACCATTCGATTGCTGAGCGCCTCGCCGCCGCCTAGTATGCCCTGGGGCGGACAAACCTGACGATCAAACCCGCCGTTAAGTTGGGCATCAATGAGACATTCATAATCCTTTATGACTCCTAGCCCGCCCTGAAAGCGTCCGACGCCGCCGGAGTCTTGCCGCAGCGTATATTGCCTTAAGCGTACGGGATAACGCATCTCCATTATTTCGATGGGGATCACCCGCACTTCGCCGAAGAGCATAGCATGCTCTCCGTCATCGGCGTGGTTGGCGCCCCACCCGCCGCCTTCGGTGTCGGCCAGAATAAGGTATTGCCCGTCCGGAGCGATGAACTTGATGTGCGCCGGGGTGCATCGTCCATAGTCATCGGCGTTGACGCGCTCCGGCATGGCCGATGAAAGCGCGCGCTTGACGACGTCTTCCAGCGTTTCCAGAGCGAAGAAGCCGGGCAGGGTCGCCTTTGGCTTTTTGGCATTGAATATCGATTTCTCGGGAATGATCACGTCGACCATTCGGAAATGACCCTCGTTCGCCGGTTCGGTCGGGGTTGTCATCATCTTGAAGATCAGGCGACACATCGACCTTGTAGTATTCGTATTGCTGTAGATTGGTCCGGTGCATTCTTCGGCCGAGCCGGTCAAATCGATGATCAATTGGTCGGCGGTCTTGATCACGCGCGCTTTGATTGCGAGCGGCGTATCGAGATCGATGCCGTCGTTATCGACACAGCTTTCAGCCGAGTATGCGCCGTCGGGGACGGCGTTTAAGGCATCAAGCGCTTGCAGCTCGCCATCGGCCAGAATTTGCTCGGCGCAGGCGCGATAAACTTCCGGGCCAAAACGCTCGATGACGGTAACCAGGCGAAGCGCGCCAACATTGCAGCAGCCTACCTGGGCGCGCAGGTCGCCGACTACGGCGTCGGGCAAGCGCGTATTTTCGCGGATGACGCGCATGACGTCCTCGTTCAACACGCCTTCCCGATAAAGCCCAACGGAACGCAGTATGATCCCCTCTTGGAAGACCTCGGTGGCGGTCAGGCTGCCGGCGGCGGAGGCCCCGCCAATGTCATGCCAGTGAGCGCGGGCGCAGCTAAACCCCACCAGTTCTCCAGCAAAGAATATCGGTTTGATCGCGTTGACGTCATGGACATGAAAGGTATTCGCATAGGGATCGTTGGTCAAATAGATGTCCCCATCGCGAAACTTGTCGAAGCCGCCAATGTCGCCGACAACAGAATGAATCGCGCTGGGAATATCACATACGAATTCGGGCAAGCCAGGCGCCTGGGCCAGCGTTTCCGCCCGTTCATTGAAAATGCCTACGCTGAAGTCATTCATTTCGTTGATGATCGGATTGTAGGATGTGCGCCGCAAATCGATCTTCATTTCATTGGCGCAGGACAGAATCGCATTGCGTACGATCTCTACTGTAATCGGGTCTGGTTTAGTCAAAACAAATGCTCCTCTTAACTACAGACCGCCGTTTGTGGAAGCGAGTCGGTTCTCTGGTTTGCGTTCAGAGATTGGCGGAGTCTCTTGGTCTCGTTCAATATGACTGAATTGTTTGCTTCGTTGATTGCCACGCCATATACCGATCTGGCTTGGCGAGACGAGACTAATCCCAGCCGCACATCATGAGCGACCAGGTCAGGATCGCGCTCGGTAGGGCTGGCGTAACCGCCGCCGCCAGCGGTCTGAAAGCTGATTGTCTGCCCCGGGTCCACCGGATAATCCGTAACTTTGGACGGGAGGACCGTCTCCGTTCCATCAGCATCCTTGATGACAATTCGGTTCCCGGGAGCGCTGCCGCCGCCAAGCACACCTTGTGGCGGGCAAACCTGGCGATCAAGACCGGCGTTGAAGTTCACGCCCGGGGCGAGGCAAAGATAGTCCTTGATGACGCCTAAGCCGCCACGCCAACGTCCGGGCCCGCCCGAGTCCGGCCGTAAGCGATACTGAGTCAGACGGACGGGATATTTGCTTTCGAGCAACTCTACAGGCGTGATCCGCACGTCGCCAAAAAGCATCGCGTTCTCACCGTCTTCGAAGGGTTTGCCGCCCCAGCCGCCGCCTTCCGTGTCCGCCAGGAAGAATATTGACCCGTCTGGATAGCTGCCCTTGATGTGCGCCGGCGTGCATTTGCCATAGTCGTCAGCATTGACGCGGTCGGGAATGGCCTCTGCCAGGGCGCGCTTGATCACATCAATTAGCGCTTCCAAAGCAAAGAACCCGGGCCAAGTGCCTTGCGGTCGTTTGGCGTTGAAAATGCACTCGTCAGGTATCGTGACCGAGACCATGCGAAAATGTCCCTCATTGGCCGGCTCGGTCGGGGTTGTCAGCATCTTGAAGACCATACGGCAGATTGATGTGGTGGTGTTTTTGTTCGCATGCATCGGCCCGGCGCACCACGCCGCGGAACCGCCCACGTCGATATTGATGCTGTCGTCATCCACCGTGACAACCACTTTGACGGGCAAGGGGCGTTCGAGATCAATCCCGTCGTTGTCGAGACAGGTTTCCGCCTCAAATATCCCATTGGGAATACGAGCCAATGCCTCCCTGGCCTGCCGCTCCCCATTCTCCAGTATTTGCTGGCTGGCGGACTGGAATCGCGATACGCCAAAGCGCTCAACTATCTCCAGATAACGCTGCTCGCCAATTTTGCAGGCGCCGACCTGAGCGCGGATGTCGCCAAGCACACCGTCCGGTAGCCGTGTGTTTTCACGAATAATGCGCAGAATATCCTCGTTTAGCTGGCCCGCTCGGTAGAGCCGGACGGACCGTAGAATGACTCCCTCCTGGAAAACCTCGGTCGCCTGCATACTGCCAGCGCCTGAAGCTCCGCCGAGGTCGTGCCAATGAGCGCGGGCGCAGGAAAAACCGATCAAGTCTCCGGCCAGGAACACAGGCTTAATGAGATTGACGTCATGAACATGGAATGTATTGGCGTAGGGATCGTTGGTCAGGTAAATGTCACCTTCGTCAAAACTCCCAATGCCGCCAATGTCGTCAATGATCGAGTGGATAGCGCTGGGAATATCACAGACAAATTCCGGCAGCCCGGGCGCCTGTGCCAGTGTTTCCCCAAGTTCATTGAACAGACCAACGCTGAAATCTTGCCCCTCATTGATGATGTAGTTGTACGCCGTTCTTTTGAGAACAATGCTCATCTCTACCGCGGCTGAAATCAGCGCGTTGCGAACGATCTCGATGGAAACCGGATCCAACGCATTAGGTCTATTCATGTTCAACCCGCCTCCGGCACATCAATGATCAGGTTGCCATAATCGTCAACGGATAATGCGAATGCTGGCGGCACAAGGGTCGTCGCTCCAACTTCTGTGACAATGGCAGGTCCGTCAATCTTCATTCCCGGTTCAAGCTGCTCGCGCCCATAAACGTCGGTTGGCAGGTCTCCTTCTTTGAATGTGACCAGTCGCGTTTCAATCGCGGCCTTGGCGCCATTTGCCGACGCGGCCTTGGGCATGTACAGGCCCGGCTTGTCAAGCTCGCCCACAGCCTCGGCCCGGATGTTTACAAATTCGACAGGCTCGTCCGGGCTGGCATGCGCGTATTTGCGCTCATGAGTTTGGTTGTACATGAGCTGGAGGTTTGACAGCATTTCAGCGTCAATAGGCCCGCCGGCAAGCGGGATGGTCAAGGTATGCTCTTGTCCCTTGTAGCGCATGTCGATAGAGCGGTTGGTGAACAATCGAGTCGCGTCGACGCCTTGATCGATCAAGGCGGCGCGGCCTTGAGCTTCCAGACGGGCAAAGAGGTCGGCCAATTCCGATTGGTTGAGTTGACGCCCGCCGTAATCAACCACTTGTACGACATCATGGCGCAGGTCGGTGTTTAACATTCCCCAACCGCACAATGTTCCTGGCGACCAAGGGACGATGACCTGACGAATCCCAACCATTGAGGCGATGAAAGGCGTGTGCATCGGTCCGGCCCCGCCAAAGGAAATCAAGGTGAAGTCTCGCGGATCCAAACCTTGTTCAATGGTCACCTCGCGAATGGCGTAAGCCATTTTGACACAGCCGATCTCCACAATGCCCAGAGCCGCGTCCTTTACGCTCATTCCCAAGCGGTCCGCGACATGCGTTTTGATCGCGGCTGCCGCCAGATCACGATCCAGGGCGATACCGCCAGCGAGCGCGCTTTGTGGATCGAGACGCCCCAGGATCAGGTTGGCGTCGGTCACCGTGGGCAGTTCGCCGCCCTGGTTGTAGCATGCCGGGCCTGGATCAGCCCCTGCGCTTTCGGGGCCGACGCGCAAGGAGCGTTCACCGATAATCTTGGCAATGGACCCCCCGCCTGCGCCGAGGTAAGTGATCCTTACCATCGGCGTCATAATGGGATAGCCCTCTACTTGGGATTCGAAGGCCGCTTCCGGCTCACCCTCCAGGATGACGGAGATATCGCAACTGGTTCCCCCCATATCAAAGGTAATGACATTGGGTTTCGCTGTGACCGCGCTGAGCGTCTTGCCCGCGATGCTTCCAGCGACCGGCCCGGAAAGAAGCGTATGCGCCGGCGTCCTAGAGGCTGTCAAGACTTCCATCACGCCGCCATTGGACTTCATGATAAAAATGGCGCCGTCAAACCCGCGCGCATATAGCTCGCTGCGCAAGTGCTCAAAGTATGCTCTGGCGGGCGGCGCAATATAAGCGTTCAAGACCGCTGTGCTGGTCCGTTCGAACTCTCTCCTCAAATTGCTGATTTCATGCGAGACGGATACATTGAGGTCGGGAAATTCTTCTTTGAGAATGCGCGCGATTTCAATTTCGTTTTCCGGATTGGCATAGGAGTGGAGTGTGGCGACCGCTACGGCAGTAACGCCATCGTCAACCAAGCTCCGCGCCTGCGTTCGCACATCTTCCGCATCCACGGCGACCAGCACCTCGCCCTCGTACGTCATCCGTTCCGAAATGCCGAGGCGGTGATCTCTCGAAACCAGCGGGCGCGGTTTGCGATAAAACAAGTTGTACATTTCCGGCTTGCTCATCGTTCCGATTTCCAAGACATCCTCGAAGCCGGCGGTGGTGAGTAAGCCAGTCTTGGCGCCATTCTGTTGAATGACGGTATTGACCCCCATGGTTGTTCCATGAACGACGAGTTGTACCGTGGACAGATCTAAGCCCAGAGCCATGATGCCATTGATCACACCCTCGACTAGGTTCCCCGGTGTGGATGGGGTTTTCGCCATCCGCATGTCTTTACTGGCTTCGTCAAAGAACACCAAATCGGTATACGTCCCACCTACATCAATTCCAAGCCGTTTAGATTTCTTATCGGTCATAGCTGCTCTCATTTATATGCTTGTCACGACTATTGAAAGGCCATTCGAAGCGTTGCGCTTGGTAAAAACGGCATGATAGGAGTGTGTTTAAGACGCCGAAACGGGTCGCGCCGCTCGTTATGCCTCTGCGAGTTTCGGCGTCTTATTCTGTCTCTCCTTGCTATTTCACTGCGCTCGCGCCGGCAGGAAGTCGGCAGTTTTGACGGAGCGCCGTGGTTCTTTTCGCTGCCGCCGAGCGGCTTGCCGCACTCGGCAGCAAATGCCAGCGATGCCTGTCAAGGGCTATTGCAACAGCGCCATGGGATAGAAGTATGAAGAGTCCATCCCCGCAGGCTGATAGGTGAAGCCCTGAACGTTCGTATTCATGGCCATCAAGAAATGACGAGCATATACCCAAATATCCGCGGCGTCATCAATCAGTATCTGCTGCAACTCCTGATACATTTCTATGCGCGCCGCTTCGTCAACAGTCACGCGAGCCAACTCGATCAATTCGTCAGCCCGCTCGTTCTTGTAGAAGGTGCAACTGTACCATGCCCCCCAATTGCTGGAGTGATACTGCGGGAAGAATATGATCTCCGCGTCCGGGTAATCGGAGGCGGCCCATATCCAGTTGAAGTGAGCCGCTGTCTCGGGCGCGTTCAATCGGCCGATATACTCGCCCGCCGTGAGTCCTTCAACAACCACATTGATGCCCAGCTTCTGCAAGCTATTCTGCAGCACCAAGCCGAAATCTTGTTGAATTGGCGCCCCGCCAACGTAGTTATACACCAGCTCGAGGTCGGCTGGGTTGTAGCCCGACTTCTCCAGATGCTCCCGCGCCAGATCAATGTTCGTGTCATAGGGGCTTATATCAATTTGACCGGGAAAGCCCTGGGGCACAGGGCTGGTCAAGCGCGTGCCATTTCCATTTAGCACGCCCGCTATCGCCGCCTCATAGTCAAAGGCATAGCTCATCGCCCGCCGGAAGTCGACATTGCTCGTCGGCTCCTTCTGATTGTTCATCTTCACCATCCCAGGCGACAGGGTAACCTGCTCGATGACGTCGATTTGCGGCAATGCCGCTACCAGTTCATAGTCAATCTGAGATAGCCGGTCAGTCATGTGCACCTGTCCATTTTCCAGAAGCTGCCGGAGCGTGGCAGGTTCACGATGAATCTCCCAAACCCATCCGGTCAAATGGTCTTCGGGCCAGCCTTTCCAGTAATCCTCGAACCAACTGTGAACGATGCGCACTGCCGGATCAAATTCGTCGATGTAAAATGGACCCGATCCGGCGTCATTGTCGCGCATCCAGGCTCTGCCCCAATCACCATCAACCTCATTGGCTCGTACAAGATCCTCGTTGACAATGTAGAGCCAGGGCAGCGTGAACAGGAAGGGACCAAACTGCTTCTTCAAAGTGAGCTTGAGCGTATGATCATCGATCACCTCGATATTATCCGGATCAACGGTGTCCGCCCACAAGAACGACGGCGAGTCCCCCATCGCCAGCATGCGCTCGAATGTGTATTTGACATCGGAAGCCGTCAAGGGCGTTCCATCATGGAAGGTAACGTCTTCTTCCAGGTGGAAGGTCCAATCCAGACCGTCATCCGATACCTCATAGCTCTTGGCCAAATGATTGACGACCTGCGGCGGGATGCCTTCAAAGCGAAACAGGGAGTCATATACGTTATCAGTGACGTACCGCGACCACAGTGTATACCCCACAGCAGGATCGACGGACTCCATTTCGTGCGTAGCGCCGTATACCACTACCGCATCGCTCATTTCATCCTGAGCGAGCAGACGGGACGCGGGCATGAACATTGACGAGCCTGCCGCCGCCCCCGCGCCCAAAATACCGGTGAACTTGAGGAAATCTCGCCGCGTGAGCATACGCAACTCGCCCGGATTTACACTCTTGTCCCCCGATTCGAATCCTATCACTTTTCTTTGCTCTTTCATCTCAACAACTCCTTTTAGCTCTATTCGAATCTCACCGTACGAATCTTTGGAAATCCTCAGCCCACCTCCTTAAAGCTCCTGCATTTTTTATTCAGTTGGCAATCTCTTAGCCCAGGCGCTTCACTACCTCCTTGGAATCTTGAAGGTGCTGCAGCATGGCTTCGGCTGCCGCTTGCGAGTCGCGTTCCACTAGCGCTTCAACCACGCGACAGTGCTGTTGCCAGGATACCCAAATGCGGTTCGGCTGTCGAAAAAACGCATAGCGCGCGTCAAGCAATACGTGGCTGATGCTATCGCTCAATTCGATCAAAAATTTGTTCTGTGACATCCTGCTGATAAGCTGGTGAAACTCAATATCTGACTGAATCGCAGCGTCAACATCATTGGTATTGGCGCTCTGTTTCATCTTGCCTAGTGTCAGCGAGCAACTTTCAAGTTCTTCTGCGCTCGCGTTCTGAGCCGCCAATTCCACCGCCCGTGCTTCCAGCGCCTCGCGCACCTCCAACAAATCAATCACTTCTTGCTGAGTCTTAATGAGCAGCGCGCGCCATTCAGCCGGCAGCGCGCCCGCATCAGTCTGCTTAACAAATGCGCCAATTCCAGTCCTCACTTCAATCAAACCAAGAACCTCTAAGACCCGCAACGCCTCACGCAACGAGGCTCGGCTCACGGACAGCAGTTTGATGAACTCGCGCTCTGCCGGCAATTTGTCGCCAGGCTTAAGCCGGCCTTCTTCGATCAGCGCTTTGATCTGCCCAACTGCTTTATCCGACAGTCGGTCGGACTCAATCGGAAGAAACATATCTGCAGCTGCTGTCATGTTACTCATACGTTCACTCGTGTTTTCTTCCCATAGTCCCGTCAGTCCGCCAATCTGCTGGTATGACCATTATACCTTTAAGAAAGAGGGTAGGCAAGAAATGCACGCGGCTTGGCATCGATTCTTGGGATTGAATCGTTTCCGCGCTTCTCATCGTCGACCGTTCGCTTCAACAACTGTAAACTCTAGCCGTTCGGTGTCAGGCACGCGAGCGATTCGCAGGATCGAGCAGAACATGCGAATGGGATCTGTTCGCTGCGCATCTGAGTAATTGGTTTCTTACGCATAGTGCTGACGGTGACACTCCTCACTCGGAAATCAATCCATGCACAAGCTTGCAATGCATGAACTCTGCGATGAAATGCCCGTGTTTATCTCTGCGCCAACTTTGCTGCTTGCATATGGCGTGTTCGTCGGAGCCGGTGTTTCGGTCCGCATAGCTGTGTTGGCCGGCGGCACTGGTGACGGTGTTGCAGTTGGCCTAGAGATGTCTGTCGCCGTCGCGGCGGCGTAAAACGGCAGACCATGCGCGTCCATTGTGACGCCAGACAAGGCTGCCGGGACGCAGCCGCAGAGACTGTTGTCGCTGAGCAACAGATACAGCAGCCCGTCGAGATTCCCTAAAGTTGGAGGAATCGACCCGCTTAGGTTGTTGCCGCTCAGGATCAACACCTTCAGCCTGCTCAAATCGCCCTTGGTCTGCGGGATCGACCCACTGAGCGAACTGGACGCGATTGTCAGCACATCCTTTTCACTCAGGTTGCCCAAATCGGAGGGTAGCGAGCCACTCATGTTGTGGCTGCTGATGCTCAATCCGTCGACGCGGCCGTCGCTGTTGGTACTCACGCCTGGCTACATGTCCAGCGATTAGATAAGACAGCCAGTTGGCTTTTCTGTTCCAGTTTTCGCCATCGGTGGTGTTGTGGAGCGCCACTAGGGCCGCCCGGTCCGTTGCCAGCGTGTACGTATCTTGGGAAAATGTCAACCTACTCAACGGGCCGACGAGAATCAATGCAAATGCGCGGATGGCGTTCTTGAGAGCAATTATCATGCGTGGTTTCTGTCCTCGTTTGACGTGAGTAAGACATGAAATACCGCGGCTCAGTCGCAGTTGCCTTGCGTTGTCACAAAATCGGCGCTGATCCAACCCGGAGTCCCTCGTAATTGCACCTGGAACCAGTCGGTGGCTCGTTGCAAAGCAGCGAACACCGTGCCCGGCAAGAAGCCCATCAGCACCGTATCGCCGCCGGGCGCGTTCCTCATGTTCACCATGTCTGTGGTTGTAGTCGTGCAGCCTGACGAGGCTACGGGCTCATCGCTCAATGAGGCTTCCACCGGACCTGCCTCAACCAGCACGACTGTGCCGGCCATCGAAATGCTCGCGCAGGAAAAGCCACCGAGATAGGTGAATTCGAGTGAGCGAACTGTTCGAGAGGAGGTGGAGGCGTCAACGAAAACAAGATCGCCTTTGCGCGGGAAGCACACTTCGACGCCTTGGCTGGCCCAGCCCCAGACGTCTATCGCGTCTAGGTAGCCCATGTCCAGCGCTGACTGGATGCCAATGCCGCTGCCGTCCCTATTCGACGTGGCAGTCGCCGCGCTGTTTTGAATCGTGCTGCTGCTCAGGGAAAGTACGCCGCCGCTATCGACCATGATTGCGCCGCCGCTATCCGCGTCGCCACTGGTTATCGTCAAGTTGCTGATGCTGAGGTTCCGGTGCTGGCGCACCCGGAAGACTCTGACGCTGTCGTTTCCCGTTGTTCCGTCTATACGTCGGCAGAGTGTCTGGGTTTGCTACCAGGCGCAGGTGACCAGCGTTGCCATCACGGGCAAGTGCTGCCAAGAGGCCAGTGAGTTGATGATCTCCAGCCGGGTACGAGATGAAAACAGTGTAGTCTGGCGCAGAATCTGGTTGCGGTGTTGAGGCGTTCATGTAAAATCACCCTTTACCTAACTGGCATAAATTGGTTGTGTGGTTGGGTGTCGAGCACAAACGACCGTCTGGCTGAGGCGGCTGTTTGCGTTTGAGACATGGTTGCGGATTGCAACGCGGGAAATGGGGTCAACGTGAGGCTCCTGATAGCGTTGACAAGTCGTCGATGAGCCAGGAGTTCGGGCGTGGTCCCCGTCCAGTCTGGCAGCTCCAGTTGCTGAACCGGGCGCTGTTTCTAACGCGCCGCTCATATCATTACATCTAGAGTTGATAATGGCGCAACTCGTCCCCTGTCTTGTGGTCGGGGATAGCTTTTGCAGCGAGTCTTGGCGATTGCCTATGTCAGTGGCCTGCGCTTGCCCTGCTCGATCTCTGGTGGACGGCTGTGCGGGTTGGCATAGGTGAAGCTGCTCTTGCCGGTCCGCTTCCGCGGAAGGGCGTGAATATGGCTGACGAATACATGGGTGTTTTGCTAGTCTCCGGGGAGAAATTCGGGAGAATAGGCGATTTGTTGTCTTTTGGGCTTGGCACAAATCGAAGAATGGGGTAGCACGCTGGTATCCTTTACAATATAATAGTGTGGCGCGGTTGGCGTCACAACGCGTGTCATATGCGATTTAGCGATAAAGCCTGTAGCCTGACTAGCGAGGCTTTTTGCTATTATGTGCCTGAATGCTGCGACGGAATCGCGATTCGTGCAATCTAACAAGCGTCTAACTTGGGCGCGCGAAGCCGCATGCCCGCTTTCCTCTAAGGCAACCTCACACGCTTAGGAGCCCCTGGGCGAGGTGATTGAGCCATTGCGCACAGATGGCGACAGCGCAGTCTGCTCTCCGGCGCAGTTGGATTTCGACAGCTACTATTGATCCGCGCTTTGACAGATCGATAGACCGCAAAAGCCGGCATATAAAATGGCGTGGCGATATCTCCCTGCTGTTGTCGGTCAAGTCGCGGGCTCCCTGACGAATGGTCTCATGCCCGCATGCAAAAATACGCTCACATAAAATGCGGGTATGCGGCGCATGGATTATGGGAATGCATGCTGAGATAATGAATGATAGAGTGGCAGTCATGCAGCATTAGAGCATGGCAGCCATATTGCAGGAGAATATGAATAAATGTCCGCATTGCCACATTTAACCAGAAGGGTGGCACGGGCAAAACGACCGTGGCGGTGAACCTGGCCGCCGGCTTGGCCGAACTTGGCAAAGAAGTGCTGGTCGTGGACTTGAATGGGCAGGAGTCATCGCTGACGGCCGCCCTGGGCATCGGGGCGGACATTCATGCCAAAGCCGGCGACAGCATCTTCAACATGCTGGTGGACATGGAAGGCGATCCGAACGCGCTGATCCTGCGCGCCGCATGACGAGTTTGATGTCCTGCCCGGGCATCTGAAAATGAGCCAGGCCGAGGGCAAGCTCAGTCCCGAGCGCAATCGCGAATGGCGGTTGGCCCGGGTCGTGAATGCGATTCGCAAGCCCTATGACTTCATCCTGGTGGATTGCCCGCCTGGGACGGGCGCGGTCAGTGACAATGCCTTGCTCGCATGCCGGCGCGTCCTGGCGCCGGCCGAGATGCACGAGGCCTCTATGCCGTCCGTCAGCGGGGTCATGAAGCAGTTGCGCTCGCTTGGTCGCATCTTCGAGGTGAACGTGGATATGCTCGGGTTTGTGCCGGTCGCCTACCGCGTCACACCGGATGAAGTGGCTAATCTGGAGGCGCTGCAGGCGGAGCGGCCGGAATGGGTGACTTCGAAATTGGGTTATCGCAAGGCGATCATGAGTTTGCAGAAAAACATGAAGGAGATTTTTCTGGATGAGCGGGCTCAAGCGCCGGAAGACGTGGAGAAGAAAAAGAAGAATTCGGAGCCGGACCGCAAGACGACCTCATTCTATATTGACAAAGCCATGATCGCTGAGCTGGATGATGCTTGGTATGCACTGCTTGGTGACGGTATCCGCATCGACCGGGTGGACTTCCGCGAAGCAATCGTGCGGCTGGGGCTGGACCACCTCGACGAACTTCGGACCAAGTACAATTTGTCGCCCGAAGAAGCTGATGCCTGAGTGTCAGGATATATGCATGACCGGCCCGGGCGAGCTGCAGAGGAGGCGCAAATCCGGGACGATAACAGATAAACACTGATTTACACACGACACCGTATATATGCAAACTGCGAGCCTTTTCCGGTGCTGGAAATGCCACATTCGCTCCAGGCGCGAGCAGAAGCGCTTTGACGACAGCGTTCTGGTAGAATGACCGCTATGCACCGCAAGCGTTTGCGCGCAAAGCGCGCCTATGACCGCCACTATCGGCGTGAAAATATCATGTCGCGGCATCGGGACCGCGCTTACTATGCCAACAGGCGCTACGGCAGTCCAAAACTGAGGGCCGCCGATGTAGCCGCCGCCTTCGCCAAATGCGTCAGTTGCTACTATTGTGGCGCGCCGCTTGACGACAGGACCGGAACGCTGGAGCATATTGACGCCGCGCTTGGCAACAACCCCGCAAATCTGACAGTGGCTTGCCAGCCATGCAACAGCGGCAAGCATGCCAGGCCTAAAAGCATTTGGCTGAAACGGCTGGCTACGCGCGGCATACGGCATGAGGACTTGCCGAAAAGCATTCCCGTGCAACGCAGAATGCTTTAGAGACCGATACGCATCGTTTGCTTTTATTCAATCGTGGGCTGATGCCGAACCGGTCATAGGCATTGGCGTCATGTGGTATTTGATGTTTTGCCTCCAACTGAAACGCGACAGAGATAAAAGTCAATGTAGCTTGGCAATGTAGACGATACCCGTCGGCCTGCCGCGTCGCGTTGCCGTAGGCTACATGATGCAATTGCGGCAGCAGCAGATCTGCCTTGGATAAAGATCAATAAGATAGTAAGTAGAGGATACTTTGTTTGCAGTAATCCTGCTGAGTCGGCGGTGGAAGGACAGAGGCACTTTGATTACGATTATTCGGCTGATAGGGTGGTCGTATGACGGAGGCGCCCAAGACTAATGGACATATTGACTATTCAGTCGTATTGGCTAAGAATTTGTACATAGTTCATTTGATTTCATATCTGGAGTCGGGCATTGGCATCTCAGGATAAATTGCTATTTACACCGGGACCTTTGACAACAAGCGATACTGTAAAAGCGG
>WTGB01000152.1 GCA_011523735.1 Chloroflexota bacterium | reverse complement strand
CGTAGGTCGCGTAGGTCGCGTAGACACAGACCGCCGACACAGCACTTCGAGAGGGAGAGCTACATTTGGCGGATTTGCTAGTAACATGTTGACGCTCGCAAGGATAGCCTCTCTTATTTTGTATTGTGTCAGTATTATTTCAGTTATCTCTGCGTATGAATTGGAGTAGCGGGCTAGCCTTACAATACGTTCGATTTTTTAGTCCGTCTCATTGCTTTGCCAAATTTTCTCATAGCTTACTTGGAACTGCTTCCGCTCACACAAGGAGAGGTCAATTGTTTGTTTCGCGGCACTTATAAGCGGCGGTTTCGATTCGTTATAATGGCGGCGTCTAAGAAATCTATGCGAGGATCAGATGGCGGATACTAATGCGAAAAAACGTCAGGTCAAACTGGAACTGCCGCGGGACCCCAGCGCGATTTACTCCAATATGGTCATGATTACGCACAACGTCAATGAAGTGATTTTCGACTTCATCCAGGTGCTGCCAAATGACGACCGGGCGCGTTTGCAAAAGCGGGTCATCATGACGCCAACGCATAGCAAGCTCTTTTTGAATGCGCTGCAGGAGAATATGACGAAATATGAAACGAGCCATGGCACTTTGAGTACGCCCCCTCGTCAAACGCTGGCGGATCAACTCTTTGGCTCGGTGAAGCCGGCGGAGGAAGATGATGAATAAGCTCGAGGAAATCTGCGACGAAATCCGCGCCGACCTTGAGGAACGCAATGCCGCGCGCGACACAGCCATCGCGCGCTCGCGACAGCTCATACGTCACTGTTCTGAGGGCATTCGCGCGATCCACCGGCGCGATTGGGCCAGGGCCGATGAGAAGTTGAAGCAAGTACATGCCGGCGCCGAAGAGTTGAAAGCGATCGTGAGTGGCTTTCCCGATCTTTATCATACCGGCTATACGCAAGATGCCATGAAAGAAGTGGCCGAGGCTTTCATCACTCGCGCGATCATCCGCGGGGAAGCGCTGCCTTCGTCCGTCGAGTTAGGCATCGAAAGCGCGACATACCTCAAAGGCTTGGGCGAAGCCGCCACCGAGTTACGCCGATTCATACTAGACATCCTGCGGCGGCAAGACAGCCACAGCGATGAAGCCGAGCGTTTGCTGGGCGCGATGGATGAGATTTACGATCAACTCGTGACCTTCGATTTCCCGGATGCGCTGACGCACGGATTGCGCCGGCAGACCGATGTGGTACGCGGCGTGCTGGAGCGGACCCGCGGCGACCTGACACAGAGCCTCCGGCAGCAGCAATTGCAGGACGCGCTGAAGGATCTCGAAGGAAAACTGAGCCTGGACAACGATGATTGACGCGCCCTGCCCTGCCCGCTTAGTCCGTCAGCGTCCACTCGATCAAGGCGCCGGCCACCCAGGTCGGTTTCGGCTGATCATAAAGATCGGATGAGTCGGTAAAGCTGAGATCCAGCACTTCGCCTTTCATGGGACCACGCAGATAACGGTAGACCTGACCGGTATCGCGAGCATCGCTCTTCGACTCGACACAGTGCTGGTTATATGCCCAGTAGTCGCCGCGCTCAAGAATGCGGATCCCCGCTTCAATCGTCGACTTGGCATGGGCCAAGCCCGCTTCATCATGTTCGTATGTAGCTTCCGGGGCGTCTCCATAGCCGATGCCGTGGTGGAAGGGGTCAGCTGTACTGACTGCGACCGCATCCTCCATCAGGCGCGCCAAGTCATCAATGCCCGGCAGAGCCCCCGGGCGCCCGGCAGCGAGATAGGGATAGCGCTCATACACGTTAGGCGCCTTGTTTTCTGGGATCCCACGCCGATTCAGTTCCGCTCGCCAAAAATGCCGCCAGCTGATCAAAGCATGATCCCCGGTCCATTCGCGCCGCCCGTTGATGCCGGGACCTTGTATGCCCCAAAATTCGAATTTCGCCGGGTCTTCACCAGCGGCGACCGCCACACGCGCCGCTTCCATCGCCGGCGTGAAAGCGTGCAATACACTGAGGACAACTATCTTGTCCGCGCCGCTGTCCAGGGCAGCATGGACGCAGGCGGCAATCTGATAACCGCAGTCATGCACGCCTGCATGCGGAAAGACCAAAACACCCCCCGCATTCAAGGTATCAGCGAGTTTCCACTGTCGTCCACGTTCCAGATGCTCCAAGGTACCCGCCTCGCCCAATTCAGCGTGTTCTCGGGCATAGAGCGCGTGCACTTTCTTTTGCAGCGCGTCACGGTCCAATTCCATTTTCAAGATCCTCAGCTATTATCCTTATCCGCCAAGTTGTAGCGCAGCGGCTTAGCGGAGTCAACTTGCGAAAATAAGAGGGAGTGGTGAATTACGAGGATATAATCCCGCCCGTCCGGAGAATCTGATGCGGGTGAACCAAGGGTCGCCCCTACATTTATTGTTTCCTGAGTCAGGATTATTTGTTGCCATGTCCTCAATTTTCACCACTCCGAAATAAGACTTGACCTGTAGTCCAGCAGCGTTATAATGCGTGACTGGTTAACAAGCAAATAGCGACGCCAACCGCAGACAGCAGGGGGGAACTACTGCCCTTAATCACCTGCCGAGGGACGCGCAGACAGCCTTCTTGCAGCCAAGAAACATTGGATCTTGTCGCGCCCTCAGATTATGGGGCGCTTTTCTGTATTGGTCGAGCCAGGCTTTGCAAGACGCGGGTCAGCCGCCTGACAATGAAAGGAGCGATACTTGCCCATTTCCAGAACACGTAAGGAAGAGCTCGTCGCAAGCTACGTTGATATTCTCAATGAGAGTGATGGCTTCGTCGTTGTGCAGACGCAGGGGCTGGGCGTTTCCCAAATTCAAGGGTTGCGCAATGCCCTGCGCGAACAGAACGGCTTGTATCTCGTCGCCAAAAACACGCTGATACGCAAAGCGCTTGAAGAAGCCAAATGGATCGTACCCGAGAATCTGCTCGCAGGTCCGGTGGCGATCATCTTCGGGCGTGACAATATGCCCGGCGTTTCCAAGGCATTGCTCAAACACATTGAGGACGAGTCTTTTGAAGAGAAGATGACGGTGACGGGCGGCATTATGAGCGGCGATGTCCTGGACGCGGGACAAGTCGAAGCTGTTTCCAAGCTGCCGACGCTCGATGAACTTCGCGCCCAATTGGCTGGCACAGTGGTTGCGCCGGCGCAGGGGGTGGTCAACGCGCTAAATCAAGCGACGGCCGGGGTGGTCAACGTCCTGCAAGCTTATCTTGACAAGCATGAAGAAGGCGTCGGCGTCAGCGAATAACAGCCATTGCCGGCTCATCCGGCGAAGTTGAACGTTTATCCGAAGTCAGCAATTTACGATTGAGACCTGAAACGAGGGAGAAAAATGGCAGATCTGGACAAGCTGGTAGAAGAACTCAGCGCTTTGACGATATTGGAAGCGGCTGACTTGAAGAAGAAGCTGGAAGAGGCCTGGGGTGTTGAGGCGGCTGTTGGCGGCGGCATGATGGTGATGGCGCCAGGAGCGGCGGCCAATGGCGCAGAGGCGGAACCGGAGGAAGAGCAGACGGAGTTTGATGTCATCCTCAAAGAAATCGGACCGAAGAAGATCAATGTAATCAAGGCGATCCGCGGCATCACTCCGTTGGGTTTGAAGGAAGCCAAGGAATTGGTCGAATCGGCGCCGGCAACCGTGCTGGAAGAAGTGAGCAAAGACATCGCTGCAGACGGAAAGACCAAGCTCGAAGAAGCTGGCGCTGTCGTCGAACTAAAATAGCGACTTTGCGAAGCCCACGGTCATAGCGTCTTTCAGAACCTCGAAGGCGCGACAGTTCAAACGGAAATGCAGCAGGCAATCGGCTTGCTGCTTTTTTCATTTGGCGAGTTCTTTACAGGTTGATTAAGTCGCAGTCCTGCGCAAGTCACAACTTGGCTCACAAAATAATGAACCCGATCTTGTCAGGTACATTTTCGGGATCACTACACTACACCCCTCACCCCCGGCCCCCTTTCTCGCCATCTCTAGCGCGCGTAGACACTGCGC
>WTGB01000137.1 GCA_011523735.1 Chloroflexota bacterium | reverse complement strand
CTTCTTTCAATGATTATCATTCCAAAATAAGTCTAAGGAGATTTCTGATGTACAAGACATATCGCAGGGCGCTTTTCTCAATCGTGGTCTTGGCGGCTGTCGTTTTCTTCGCCACCGCGCTGGTCTCGGCGCAGGAGCAGACCGAAGTCGGTACGCCCCGAGCCACGACGCTGATTGTCGATCAACTTGGCGGTCGGATCAATAACCCGACGCAGACCAACCCATATCAGGCAGGCACGCACATGAGCGCGGGCTTGCACCAGTTGATTTACTCGACATTGTGGGAGATCAACACCGCCACTGGCGAACAATTCCCGGCTTTGGCGGCTGAAATGCCCGAGGCTCTCAACGACGATTACACCAGCTTCCGCGTCACGCTGCGCGACAATTTGCGCTGGAGCGATGGCGAACCGATCACGACCGCTGATATGGCATTCAACATCGACATGGTTTTGAATACGCCGGAGTTCCCCTACAGCGGTTTCCTGTCACAAGTTATCGACAACTACGAAGTGGTTGACGACTTGACGATTATTCTCAACTTGAAGCGTTCGGAGCCGCGCCTGGCTTACACCCTCGGCGTACACATCTGGGGAGATAACTTCCGTATGGTGCCCAAACACATTTGGGAAAACGAAGACCCGGCCACCTTCCAGAATTATCCGCCGGTCGGCAGTGGACCATACACCTTGACGGATTCCGACCCCAACGGCAATTGGTTCCTCTATACCAAGCGCGAAGACTGGCAGCATACCGATGTCGGCCAAATCTATGGCGAGCCCGGTCCGGAATACGTCCTCTTCCGCTTTTATGGCACGGAAGAGCGCCGCATTATCGCCGGTATCCAAAACCAACTCGATATCTTCACCGATATCTCGCCCGAGGCTTGGGACATCCTGCGCGAAGGAAACCCGAACGCGCGCGCCTGGCATGCCAACTTCCCCTATGCCAACTTCGATGACCCCTGCGAGCGCGGCATCGTCTTCTCCAACACGCAGCCTCCATGGGACAACCAGAATGTCCGCTGGGCGATGGCGCTGGCGACTGATATCAAGAGCGTCGGCTTAGCCACGTTTGCCGGCATCCTGCGCGTTTCGCCGCTGGCGGTGCCGCCGGTGCAGGTGATTCACGATGCCTTCCACAAGCCCATGCGCGAATGGATGACGGAGTTCGCTTTCGAAGACGGCTATCAGCCATTTGACCCCGACTACGCTGTCGATATCGCCGCCATCCTCTCCGAACAAGGCGTCGAGGGTTTGCCCGAAAGCGAAGAGGCGCTGGTTGATCTCTTCGGCGTCGGCTGGTGGAAGCACGATCCGGACAAAGCGACCGAGATGCTGCAAGCCGAGGGCTTTACGCTGGAAAATGGCGCTTGGCACAAACCGGACGGCAGCCCCTGGCAGATCACCATTAACTCACCCTCCAACTTCGAGGTGCAATCGCAGCGTCTGGCTTTCGCTGTCGCCGACAACTGGCGCGACTTCGGCATTGACGCTACCGTGCAGCAAATGGACGGCGGCACCTTCTGGAGCAATTACAGCAACGGCACTTTTGACGCTGGCTCCTATTGGCCCGGCTGCGGCGCCTTGCCCGATAGCTGGGATCTGCTGGATGTCTTCTGGCACAAACGCCATATCGTGCCTATTGGCGAGCCAGCGCCCGGCAACAACCAGCGCTATGAGAGCGACGCGCTAAGCGGCATTCTCGATCAGATTGCGCCGCTGCCGAGTGATCACCCGGACACTATCCCGCTGTTGACCGAATTCGAGAAGCAGTTTATCGTTGAGCGGCCCTGGCTGCCGATGTTCGGCACCTCGAAATTCGTGCCGGTCGTCACGACCTATTGGGACGGCATGCCTACCGCCGATAACTTCTACGAAGGACCTTGGTGGTGGTGGTCGCTATTCAAGTATCACATGCCCTTCATCCAGCCAAAGTCTGACAGCTAGGCTATAGTGATAGCGAAATTGGATTGGGTCTGCTCTGATGGGCGGACCTAATCCACATTGCAAGAGACTCTTGTATGCAATTTGCGAAATTCGTTGTCACGCGGATCATCGCCTATATCTTGGTGATATGGATCGGCATCTCGGTCGTTTTCTTCGTGCCACGGTTTATGCCGTCAGATCCGGTCGAGTCCATGCTGGGCCGCATCATGAGCCAAGGCGCCTATATGGAAGCGGAACAGGTAGAGGCGATGCGCGCCACCCTGACGCAGGCTTTCGGCTTGGAAGGGACGTTAGCAGAGCAGTATTTCGGCTTCTTTCATCGCACCTTTCTCACGCGTGATTTCGGTCCCTCGCTTTCCATGTTTCCCACGCCGGTGAATGAATTGATCGGGCGCGCGCTCCCCTGGACTCTGGGCTTGCTGTTGTCGTCAACCGTCATTGCTTGGATCGTCGGCAACGCCATTGGCTTGCTCGCCGGTTACCGGAGTCGCTGGCTCTCTTCGCGCGCCCTGGAAGTCATCGCCATATTCGTCTACCCCATCCCCTATTACATCACCGCGCTCATCTTGATCATCCTGTTCATCCACATCAATCCGATTTTTCCGCTCTTCTTCTCCATCCGCGGCGACCCGCCCTCGCTCGAATTTATTTCCAGCGTGATATACAACTCGATTCTGCCGGCCGCCTCGATTGTAATCGTCGGCTTCGGCTGGTGGGTGCTTAGCATGAAGGCGCTCGCGTCAAGCATCTCGGAAGAAGACTTCGTCTATTTCGCCAAGTTGAAAGGCGCGGGCGAAGGCCGGATCATGACCGCCTACGTGCTCCGCAACGCCATCCTGCCGCAGGTCACCGTGCTGGCGCTGCAACTGGGCGCCATCTTCAACGGCGCGTTAATCACGGAGATTCTCTTTACTTTTCCCGGTTTGGGCACGATTACCTATAGCGCGGTATTGCAAGCCGACTATAACCTGCTCATGGGCACGATAACGATATCTATCATCGCTGTCGCCACGTCCACTTTGATTATCGACCTGTTGTATCCCTTCTTTGATCCGCGGATCAGGCAGAGGTAAGGATGCGCCGATCAAATCCCAGGTTGACAATTGGCATCGCCATATTTGCCGCATTCATCGTGCTTGGCGGCATCTTGCCCTTCTTTTCGCCGGAGGACCCGCGCGACTGGATCCGGCACCCGCGCAACTTGCCGCCCAGCGCCGAGCATCTGCTGGGCACGACCAATCTGGGGCAGGACACCTTCTGGCTGCTGTCCTACGCGACGCAGAACTCGCTCTTCATCGGATTGTTCGTGGCTTTCTTCGCTACGCTCATCGGCGTCTTCGCCGGGCTGGCGGCCGGTTTTATCGGTGGCATCCCGGATCGCGTAATCACCCTTTTGGCGGACGTTTTCATCGTCGTGCCGTCTTTACCGATTCTTATTTTGATGTCGTCGCTGTTGCAGGGGCGCGCATCGCTGGTTCTGATCAGCATCATCCTGATACTCTTCAACTGGCCCTGGCCCGCTCGCCAGATGCGCTCGATCGCGCTGAGCATGCGTGAACGCCAGTTCGTCAATACGGCACGCTTCTCTGGCTCGAGCACGATACACATTTTGGCGGAAGAGATCGTGCCCCATATCTTCAGTTGGGCGATGGCGAATTTTGTCAACACGGTTTTGGTGGCCATCGCCATCGAGTCGGGCTTGGCGGTTATCGGATTGTCGAGCCTGGAAGAAGCCACGCTTGGCACCACAATCTATTGGGCGCTCCAGCACCAAGCCTTACTTGGTCGACGCTGGTGGTGGATCGGCTCGCCCGTTGTCGCCATCATCCTGCTGTTTATCGCTTTGTTCTTGATTTCGACGGGCATATCCAGCTTGTCGGCGGAACGACGGGGGCACGGCGATGCTTAGACTGCGAGAATTAAAGTGCTATTACGATACGCCGCGCGGCGTCGTGCAAGCAGTGGATGGCGTCTCGTTTGAAATACGGCCTAATGAGGTGCTTGGCATCGCTGGCGAATCGGGCTGCGGCAAATCGACCTTGCTGAAGGTGCTCTATGACTACATTC
>WTGB01000107.1 GCA_011523735.1 Chloroflexota bacterium | reverse complement strand
GATGCTCGCCAGTAGCGCAGTGTCTACGCGCGCTAGAGATGGCGAGAAAGGGGGCCGGGGGTGAGGGGTAGAAAACGGCGCCTCCACATTCTCATCACTTTCCTGATTCTACATTTGTGTCTCGGTGCTTGAAAAAAACAGAAAAGGACTTCCTGATGCCCCAACCAAACCTCATCCTGATTCTCGCCGATGATATGGGTTACTCCGATCTCGGCTGCTACGGCGCGGAGATCGCCACGCCCAACCTCGACCGCCTCGCCGCTTCCGGCGCCCGCTTCTCCCAGATGTACAGCTTCGCCCGCTGCTGCCCGTCGCGCGCCGCCTTGCTCACTGGCTTGCATCCCCACCAGGCTGGCGTCGGCCACATGATGACCAACCGCGGCAGCCGCGCCTATCAGGGCTACCTGCGCGCTGACGCCGTCACCATTGCCGAGCTGCTCAAGGGCGCTGGCTACCAAACAATGATGTCCGGCAAATGGCATACCGGCGGCGAATATGTCGCCCGTCACGCCGAAACCTGGACGCCCGGCGCCCCCGGTTATCCCATCCCCACGCAGCGCGGCTTCGATCGCTTCTTCGGCACCTTGGCCGGCGCCGGTAGCTTTTTCCATCCCCACGCCCTGATGGAAGACGGCGAATTCATCACCGACTATCCCGACGACTTCTACTACACCGATGCCATCAGCGACAAAGCCATCGACATGATCAGCGACGCGCATGACTCGGGCTCGCCCTTTTTTCTGCATGTCGCCTATACTGCGCCGCATTGGCCCCTGCACGCCTGGCCCGAGGATATCGCCAAATACGAAGGCGCATACCGCGGCGGCTGGGATGTCTTGCGCCAGCAGCGCCACGAAGAACTGAATAGCCTGGGCATCCTCGATCCCGCCTGGCGCATCTCCCCGCGCGATGATGACTCGCATCCCTGGGAAGCGGAAGCGCATACCGACTGGGAAGACCTGCGCATGGCTGCCTATGCCGCCATGATCGACCGCATGGACCAGGGTATCGGGCGCATACTGGCCCGCTTGCAGTCGCTGGGCATCGCCGACGACACCATGATCGTCTTCCTTTCCGATAATGGCGGCTGCGCCGAGTACCTGGCGGAAGACGGCTGGATCAATTCCTACGTGCCGAACCTGCCCGATGGGCGGCCCGTATTCATCGGCAATCGCGTCGGCCTGCGCCCGGGACCAGCCGATACCTACATGAGCTACGACCTGCCCTGGGCCAACGCCTCCAATTCGCCCTTCCGCCTCTACAAGCACTGGGTGCACGAAGGCGGCATCTCCTCGCCCTGCATCGTGAATTACCCAGCGCTGATCACGGACCCAACCGTCATCCACAGCCCAATACAATTCATCGACATCATGCCCACTTTCGCCGCGCTGGCGGGCGCTGACTATCCCAGCGAGTTCAACGGAAATGCGATTCAGCCGGTGGAAGGCGAGAGCTTCCTGCCCGCCTTGACCGACGGAGGCTGGCGCCGCCAAAATCCGCTCTACTGGGAGCATGAAGGCAACCGCGCCGTCCGCCTCGGCGACTGGAAGCTGGTGAGCAAACACCCCGGCGATTGGGAGCTTTATAATATGATCGATGACCGCACCGAACTTAACGATCTCAGCGCCGGCGAACCTGACCGCGTCTCTACCATGAGCCGCTTGTATGAGGCTTGGGCGGAACGCTGCGAGGTCCGCTCCTGGCCCCTTTCGTGAATTGCTCGCAGCCGCGCTGATGTATGGACGACTCTTGAGTCGCCCGCTTCTTACCCGCCCAATACGAATCCGTAGGGGCGAGCCGCTGGGTCGCCCACCGCGACGCTTGCCTGCCTGTAGTATTGTGTTAATATCTTTGTGAGCGGTCGCTTCTTGCCTAAGGAGGCACTTATGTACTCAGCGCCTTTGACCATCGGCATCGAAGAAGAATATCAATTGATTGATCCATCCACCGGCGAATTGGCGGCGGTGGTCCAACAGTTGCTGCACGACGAACGCATCCGCCAGATCGGCGACCAGGTCAAACCCGAATTCATGCAATCGCAAATCGAAATCGGCAGCGCCATCTGTCGCAACGTGCAAGAAGCGCGCATGGAATTGATTCGCTTGCGCCGCGAGGTCGATACCGTGGCGGAGCGCTACGGCTATGGCATTCTCGCCGCCAGCACCCACCCCTTCGCCCGTTGGGAAGAGCAAGAAGCCAATCCGGGCGAGCGCTATCAAGACCTGAAAGAATATATGCAGGAAGTCGCGCGGCAGATGCTGATCTTCGGCATGCACGTGCATGTCGGCTTTGGCACGACGCCCGAGCAACTCGACCTGCTGATCGATATTCAGAATCAGTTGCGCTACTTCTTGCCGCACCTCTTGGCATTCTCCACCAGTTCGCCCTTCTGGCACGGCCATCCCACGGGCTTGAAAAGCTACCGCAGCATCATTTTTGAGAATCTGCCGCGAACTGGCACGGCGCCTATCTTTTCTTCGTACAGCGAATACACCCACCTCATCGATACCTTCGGGCAGGTTGGCGCGCTGGGCAAGGGGCGCGCAGATGGCAAAGCCGATTACACCAAGATCTGGTGGGACAGCCGCCCGCATGAGGACTTCGGCACGCTGGAAATCCGCATTTGCGATATTTGCACGACAGTAGATGAAGCCGTCGCGATCGCGGCACTGGTGCAAGCCCTCGTCGCCAAACTCATCAAGCTGCGCAACCAAAATCTGAGTTGGCGAATCTATCCCAACGAATTGATCGCCGAGAACAAATGGCGGGCGGTGCGCTGGGGGCTGGATGGCCAACTGATAGATTACGGCAAGCGAGAATCGGTGCCGATGCGTTTCCTCGCGCGGGAATTGCTCGAGGAAATCGATGATGTCGTGGACGAGTTAGGCTCGCGCGAAGAAATTAATTACGTGCATACCATTCTCGAAAAGGGCACCAGTTCCGATCGGCAGTTGGCAGTCTACCACCGCTGCAAAGCCGATGGTGCCACCGATGACGAAACATTAAAGGCGGTAGTCGATCACCTCCGCGCTGAGACCATGCTCGGCGTGCGGGATTGATAGTTGCCGGGCTGACTTACGACCCAGTGGCTCGCCCCTACAACACACCATTATTCGCTGTGCTCTCAGTAAGCGCAACTAAGTCCTGCAAATTTCGCTAAAGCAACGCTCTGTAAGGCTTGTCCGCTATTGCAATGCATACGAAGAGATAACTGGAACAGTACCGAAACAATACATAAATAGGGGACGATCCGTGCGAAAGTCAACAGATTATTACAGAATTCGCTAAATTCAGCTCCCCTCTCCCCTTGTGGGAGAGGGGCCGGGGGTGAGGGGTAGGAAAAAGGCGCTGGCGAGTCCAGTATCGAACAAGCCTTGTAGGGGCGACTGACGGGCTGTGTCGGCGGTCTGTGTCTACGCGACCTACGCGCCCCTGTGAGTCGCCCGCAAATCACCATTTTTAATGCCGACAATAACTGTCCGGCAAACATGTCCGCTCCTCAGCCCCTTGTGATGCTCGCCATAGAGATGGCGAGAAAGGGGGCCGGGGGTGAGCGGTAGAAAAGCGGCGATTACTTTATTCTCATTACTTTATTGGTTCTACTTCTGTGTCTCTCTGGCGAATAAAGCTTCTGCGCATGTCAGGATTCTTCAGGCGCTTTCGCCCGGTTGCTCACATAGCGCCGGCTTAATTCCGGCTCGGCCAACTGCAAGCGCCGCGGCGGCAAACCTTGAATCACCGCCTCTAAATCATCCACCACCATCTCCCCGAGCTCCACCATCCCCTGCGCCACCGACCCAGCCCGATGTGCGGACAAAATCGCGCCCTCCGCCCTGCGAATCGGATGATCCGGCGCCAGCGGCTCCTGCGGGAAGACATCGGTCGCCAGCTTGAAGCGCCCGGCGCGCACAAGCTCAGTCAGCGCCTCAAAGTCGACCACATGCGCCCGGCTCGCCAAGACGAAGACAGCCTTCTCTTGAATGAGTTCAAGCAAGTCCCGCGTGATCATCGCCCGGTTTTCTGATGATGGGACCGCCAGCACAAAAATGAAGCGCGCCGTCGACAGCAGCGCCTCCAGGGATAATGGCCTCAAGCCCTGCCGCCGCAGATAGCCATCGCCCAGCCAGGGGTCATAAACCGAGAGGCTCATGCCGAAAGGCTGCAAGAGTCGGTGCAATTCGCGGCCGATGCTGCCATAACCGATGATGCCGGCCGGCTGATCATAAAGCATGAAGGTATCCGCGTTGCCAGCCCACAGATAGAGCTCTTCGCCGCGCCGCATCAATCGGTCATGACGGACAATCTCCCTGGCTGACGCGATCGCCAGACCCAGCGAGAACTCCGCCACCTGCCGCGCGAAACCGGGCGCGGCGCTCAATACGCGGATACGGCGCTCATAACAAGCTTCGTAGTCGAGCTCCAGCGGGAAGGCGCCAGACACGGTCATGATCGCCTTGAGCTTGGGCGCCTGCTCCAGCACATCGCCATAACGCCAGTCAGCGCAGACCACCGCTTCCGCCTCTGGCAAGGCGCGCAGGAAATCAGGCAGCGGCATGCGCTCGTCTTTGCCCCAGACGACATCCGCCAGGTCATGCAGCCGCCGCAGATCGGCTGCCGAAAATATCTCATCCATCCGCCGAAAACTGGGATCGACGATGACTTTGCTCTTCAAGCTGTCCTCCTCCGGAATGGGGCAGTCTAACGCAGGCGCCGGTCGTACCACACCGGCAACTCGCCCAGGCTCAGCGCGATATGCACAGCCGCCCCTTGCAGCGCAGTTGCGACTTCGGCGGGCTCCAGCGCGTTGACGCCCTCCGTTCGCTTCCTCTCGGCCAGGGGGTCTATGCCCGGCAGCAAACCATCGCTGATTTTCTCCAAATCGACCAGCACCGGCTTGAAACTGCCATCGAGCAAGTGCAGGTTGATCTCGCCATGAAAGACGGTGTGGCGCCGACCGCGTTTCTTGACCACTTCGCTCGCGTAGACGGACTGCACCGCCCCCGCATTCACTCTCCAAAGCTGCTGCCCCCCGCGCCAGGCGCTGATGGTCTTCTCCCAGGGATTGACAATCATGAACTCCGGCTCCCGCAAGATGATCCAGATTTGACGCAGGATCGTCAGCAGCAATAACCCCGCCACCGCGATGCCCAGGTAGGGCAGCCAAGCCGGATTCGGGATCAAGGTGCCGGCTATTGGCAAGCCCAGCTCGCTCCCCAACGTGGTGAGGGACACGCTGAGATAGACAGCCGTCCAAAGCCCATACCAGGCGATCTGCCGCAGTTTGCCCCGCAGCCAGCGTTTGTCCCGCGTCAACTCCAACTCGCCCTCGCTTCCCCCTTTGCTCGAGGCTGGCTGCAAGCGCCACATGCCCAACTCCAGCGGCAAATCCACCAAAGGTATTGGCTCCGGTTCCGGCGCCTCTTCGATGCCCTGTTCCGAAGATATGAAGGGGATATCCAGCGCCCGCGCCAAGGCTTTGCCCAGTTGCGTCGCCGTCTCTTCAAATATGCCAGGGTCAGCATTGCTAAAACGCAGCACTTCAAACCAGCGGCTGGAGCGCGCCAGAGATATCTCCGGCGACAGGGTGATGCCCAATTGCCAGGAGCCTGACTCGCTTGACCAGCCCAGCAAGACCTGCCCCAGATCCGCTTTCAGGATTTCTCCCGCTTCCGGCAAGTCCCGGCTGACGGCGAAATAACCGTTGAAACGAAGCGGCGCCCCGGCTTTCGCTTCCAGGACCAGCTTGGGCGCGGCCGGATCATCAACCTGGATCAAGCGCCAGCGATCCTGGCTGAAATCCACCAGCGAGTTTGAAGATACGGCAATACGTGTCATTCGACGCTATCAGGTCAATTGTCATTTAAGCGACAAGCGCCCATTATGTCAGAAGTCGAAAGCATATTGCAGTTGTAATTTCAAAACGATGCGGTTACACTCCGAATGAAACCTGTGTTAAAAGGATATTTAACATGCTGCGGAAATTTTCTTCTGTAATTGTAACCTTGTTTTTCACGCTGGTATCACTTTGTCTGATTCTTGCGTTATTTGCCCAACGAACGAGCCTGATCGCCGCCCAAAGCGCAGAAACCGTTGAAGAGACTCCTGTTCTGATTCCCCGCGCCACTCAAATCGCGAATGACGATGAAGGCGATGACGACGACGCGGACCCGCCCACAGATAACGATGGCTACGACACCCCGCCTGAGGAAGACGACGAGACGGCAATTGGTCAGACATATACATATACCGTCCGACCAGGCGATACGCTTTGGCGCCTCGCAGCCAGATTGGGCGTGCCATACGCGGTGCTGAAGGCGCAAACAAATAACCCCTCATTGATTCACCCAGGTCAAGTATTTACTTATACCGAAGCGGACCGCATCGATTCCTCGATTCCGCCGACTGACGACGATGGCACCGACAGCGATGGCTACGACACGCCGCCGCCCACGACGGACTTCGACGGCATCTCTACGCCGGCGGTGACGGACAATGACGGCACAGACAGCGACGACTACGATACGCCCGCCAATTTCACCGACAACGATGGCTACGACACGACCGGCTACTTCACCGACAACGATGGCACAGACAGCGACGGCTTCGATACTACCGGCAACTATACCGACAACGATGGCACAGACAGCGACGGCTTCGACACCACCGGCAACTACACCGACAACGATGGCACGGACAGCGACGGCTATGACACCACCGGCAACTTGACCGACGCTGACAGCGCCGACAGTGGCTTGTCATCGTGAGTATGGCGACAGCGGCATCTCGATATTTCGAGGCGCCTGTATTTCCCGCCGATCCGAAGCTGCCCGATCTGCCCAAGCTCTTTGATCCGCAGTGGGTCTGGCAAAACTGCCAGGCTCGCCTGCCGGCCGGGCAGGGCGCCCCGCAGCGGATTCGCATTCATCACTTCATTCACAATATCGGCAAGAGCGCCACCGTTAGCTACGAAGTCGGCTGGTCCCAAGATCAATATCTGCCTTCGGAGTATTTTGTGGCTACGGTCCGGCGCAATGGCAGCCTGATGGTGAACCGCTACCCGCAAGACCGGCGACTGCCCGGGCTGGTCCAGGCCGCTCGTCCTGATGCCGCGCTTCGGCTGGTGAACGAGCATGTCTTGCAACTGCCCGCTCGCCGCGCCCGCGTTCAACTCATTCGCTATCGGCCCGCCTATCGCGCCGTGCTCCGCCACATCATAGGTAAAGTCAGGCTATATGCCCGCGTCGTCCGGCCCGCGGATTTCCAGCCATTTCTCGCCGCCTATGAGCGATCGCGACAGTCTGGATTCGCTCTGCCGGGACTGGCCGGTCACTGGGCTGAAGGCGGGCTAATGTGGCTTACCGAGGTGCGAGGGAAAAATCTGCGCTTGCTTGTCAGAAAAGGAAAACCCCCGCCTCCCGATCCTTTGCTGCATAGCCTCGAACTGTTGTGGGGAGCATCGCTCGACAATTCTAATGTCCGTCCTTTCAATCTCGAGCGCGCCTACCGAAGAGCTTTGCGGAGCTTCAGGCACAACTTGCGCGACTTTCATGAGCCTGCGCGCGCCTTAAACCACGTTGCGGAGTCTTTGGATCCATTTGTCCGGTCTTGGCGTCCATCATGTATGGCGCATAATGACTTTTATGATGACCAGATGCTCCTGCTCCGGGATGGAAGAATAGCTCTTGTTGACTTTGAAGAAATCGCGCCGGGCGATCCCATGCTTGATATCGGCAATTTCCTCGCCCATCTGCGCTGGTCAGCGCGATTTGCGCGGGCTTCGCGAGCCGATAATTGCCGCCAATACCACGACATGCTGCGCGACGCCGCTCTTGAACGATTTCGCTGGAATCCGCAAAGCCTTGCCCGTCGTGAGGCTGTCTGCCTCTTTCGCGTTTGTACAAATGCCATCCGACATCCAAAAGCGGATTGGAAAGATAAGCTGAGCGCGGGGCTTTCCCTTGTCGCTGACTGCTTGGGTTGATCTCCGTCAAGCCAGTGTTTCGCGGGTATTCCGCCCGCGCCAGCGGAGGAAAACCAGCAAACAGAATAATCCCCCGAGCAGCATCAGGAAAATCCCGCCGACTGCCAGCCCCTGCCCGACTTCCGCTTGACTAAGGACAACCGCCACCGCGCCAGAGACGCTGGAAAACAAATAGAGCAGGGCGAGCGTCTGACGCTGCGTCGCGCCCAGGTCCATGATGCGATGGGAGACATGATCCGTCGCCGCCAGCATCAAGGGACGCCGCTCCAAAAGCCGCGTGAATATCGCCAGATTGATGTCCAAAATCGGCAGCGCCAGCACAAATACCGGCACCATCCAGGTCACGTTCAAAGGCTGCGCCGCGAACTTCAGCTTGATCGCCAGGATCGCAAGCACAAAGCCCAGCGTATACGCGCCCATATCCCCCATGAAGGTGCTCGAAGGATTGAAGTTGTAAATGAGGAAACCTACCGCGCTGCCAAATATCGCCGCCGCCAGCATGCTCACCAGGATCTGCCCCTGCGTCAGCGCCAGCAGCAGGAAGAATCCGGCGGTGATCGCCGCTGTGCCCGCCGCCAGCCCATCCATATTGTCGATCCAGTTCACCGCGTTGATCAGCGCGACGATCCAGAACAGGGTCAGCGGGATATCGACCAGCGGGTTGTTGAATAACCGAATCTGCACGCCAGCCAGCGCCGCCACCAGCGCCGCCAGCGTCATCACCGACAGACGGAGCCGCGGGCTGAGATGCCGCCGATCATCCAGATAGCCGATCAGCGCCAGCAAAGTCGTGCCCGCCACGATCGCCCCCAATTCCCGCAAATGATCCGGCGGGCTGAAGAGCAGCACCGACAGCACAAAGGCGACATAGATGGCGCCCCCGCCCATCAGCGGCACATGACGTGTATGGATATTGCGCGTGTTGGGCTCAGCCGTCACGCCGAGGCGCATGGCGATTTGTCGCGTCAGCGGCGTCAAGCACAACGACGCCCCAAAGCCGACGATCATGATCGGGATGAATTGCAAGCTGGCGTCCATGCTTTCAGTATAAGCGTCTTTAGCCAGCGCGGAAAGACTTTGGCGGCTAACCTCTGCCAATATCTTTCTCGGTTAAAAATACAGGACTGACCAGCGAGCTATGTCGACGGACTGTGTCGGCGGTCAGTGTCTACGCGACCTACGCGCCTTATCAAGTTTGGTGAAAATTGTAGGGGCGACTCGGTGAGTCGCCCGCCAGAGCGGAAAATAATGTAGGGGCGACATACCATGTCGCCCGAAACCACTTAGAAATATCAAGAATATAACCTTGCGCCCTTGGTAAAACCAAGTAAGTCATGCGAAAAAACAATCTCGCAAGCAGATCTCCCCTCTCCCCTTGTGGGAGAGGGGCCGGGGGTGAGGGGTTGCTTCTACCTTTGCGCCTTTGTGGTGAAAAACATCTTACTATCCGCAGTATTCGCCGCCCCTGAACAGCTATGACGACTGCCACTCAAGCTCCACGCTGACGGGCAGATGATCCGAGCCGATCGCCTCGCCAACCAGCGCCGCAGTCGCCCGCAAGCCCCCGCTGTGCCAGATGTAGTCAATCCGCAGGAAGGGCTGAACCACGCGGGGCAAGTCGATAGCTTCCGCCACGGGCCAGGTCCGCCCGGCGCCGTTGCCCGCGCTTCGCCAGGCATCTTGCATGCGCGCCGCGATCTTGTCATAAATCAGCGAGGCATCGCTCATATTAAAATCTCCCGCCACGATGTAGGCGGAAGTCTCGCCTTCGAGCAATTCCAGCAGGTTATGAATCTGCGCGTTGCGGCGGCTCTCGTCGTAGCGCAGCAGCGCCTCGGGACCAATATCAATATAAAGATCCTCTCCCCCGCGCGCCTTTAGCGGGGGACTAAGATGCGCGGCGTACACAGCCAGTTGCGCGCCATCCGCATTCAGCAGCAGACGCAGCACCGCCCGCTCCCGCGCTTCTCCAATGACCAGGATTTCCCGCGCCAGGATGGGGAAGCGCGAGAAAATGCGCACGCTGCCCTCAATATGATCTTCGTGCGCATACACTTCGTAAAGTGGCGTCAGCCGCTCATCATAGCCCTCGGCCGTTTCTTGCAGCACAATCAGGTCGGGCGCCGTTTGCAGCAGCCAGTCAGTCGCGCGCTTGAGCTCCGCATTGCTGCCTTGCACATTAAACGAGACCACTTTGAAAGTGGCGCCGCTTGGCGGCTCAACCGGACGATACATCGCGGGCAAGGCGAACCAATACAGACCGATCGCGATGAGACAGATCTGCAGCAAAACGCTCCAGGGCCGCTTGGACCGCCGGTCCTCCTCCCGAGGCTTGCGCGGCGTCGCCAGCCGTTTCCGCGCCGCTTCCATCCCCAAACCGCTTTGTCTCGTGACGATGATTGACAAGGGAAAGGTGACAACCAAAGGCATATACAGATAAGGCGCAAAGGCATTCGCCAGGTCGATCAGCGGCCAGCCACTGACGCGCAGCAGGCGCAGCAGCGTGAACAGCGCGACCAGCAGCGCGTAAAATGCGGTTGAATACCGAATCGGGGTGGAGATGCGGCGCAAGACATCTTGCAGTGCGGACCAAGGCATGACGCGGTCTCGGAAGCGCAGAGGCAAAATCAGAGCAGAACCAGCGAGACGATCACCAAAGCGATGAACAGAACCGCTGCCAAAATGCCCATATTGCGCAAGTCCTTGATCACAAAACCGTAATCAGCCCGCAAATCGTCTTCGGTCACTACCTTGGTCGGATTCGCCAGCAACTCGGCGACATACTCGCCATCCAGCATACCGGCGTCCTTCCGCCGCTCCAGTTGCGCCGACTGCAGGGCGCGCCGACGCCGGGGCGGCGCTTTGCTTTGGGTAGCGGCCGCTTTCGCGGACGGCTCGTCAGTTGCGCTTCCCTCGCTCCCGCCTTGACGCGCTTGCTCCAGCACGGCTTCCGATATATTGGGTTTCTTGCGCCTGCGCCTTGCCATGAGATCTGCTCCCCGCCTAATTCAGCCGCATCCGCCGCAGACCCTGATACGCCGGGTTGCCTTGTATCTCTTTCCAGCGCGCCTCGCCGTCATCGGTATGCCACTCGACCACGAACATGCCATCGCTGTCCTGATAAGTGAAGATCGGCTTCAAACCCAGCAGCACCTGCCGAATCGTCGCGATGACATCTTTCCGCTCCTCGCCCATGCGCAGGGTGAAATATTGCCCGGCGACAAACTCAAAATAGATCGGCATGCCCTCGAGGCTGCCCTCCATCTTGACCGGCGCCTCCGCCTGCACGCAACTCATGAAGACATTCTGCAGTCTGTTATTCCACAAGCTGTGATTGACGCGCTCCTCAATGTAATAAGGACGCGCTTCCGGCGTCGAATAAAACCACTGGCGAGCGGTATTTGCCATTGTTGCTGTCTCCACGAACTGGACTATGCCTAATGCCGCTAGTGTACCCCAAGGCTCCGCAGCAAGAAAGAGAAAAATAACGACCATCCGAATAGCACAGATGTTCTATTTTCTGCTATAATACATCCGTTCATCTGCCATCATCTTTATAAGAGGTCCGTCTGCATGAAGTTTCGCGACGATCGCAGCCGCGCTATCTTCGACTTTATCTGCCGCTTTCATGATGAGTTCGGCTATCCGCCCACATTCGACCAAATCGCAAAAGACCAAGGCTTCAAGTCTAATTCCGGCGTCATTCGTCATTTGGACAAATTGGAGAAATGGGGCTGGATAGAGCGCTACCACGGCCGATCCCGCAGCATACGCATCCTCCGCCGACCGAAGGAGCCGCTCAGCGATAAATCGAATTCTTCTCGCCGACGCCTTCGGCCGCGATGATCGCCCGGGATTGCGGCAAGATATAGAATTGATACAGTTCGCCCGTATTGAATTCCCGCGCCAGCGAAACATCCAGCAGCTTGTAACTCTGCAACTCTATACGCAGGGTGTGATACAGAATATGCGGTCGCAGCGTGCCGCGGCTCGTCCTCCCCTTGACAATCCGCACCGCTTCCGCCTCCCGATCCAGAATGAGCTGTTGGACAAAGCGATTGAAGTCAGTCGTCAGGTATAACAAGACACCCACCACCACCACCTCAATCGCCAGAGCCACCGGCAGCAATATCACACGCGCCAAGGACAGTAATACAACCGCGATCGTTATGAGGACCGCCAGCGTTACGCTGCGTCGCAGCACTTCCGCCATGCGCGCTTCAAACGCTTCAATCTCCGCCGTCAATGTCCGAAGCTGTTCCTGGCTCATCAAGCCGAGCCGATTGCTCTTCAGGTCAGCGGGACTCGCCGCTATCACTTGCCGACTGGTTCGGCGCATGCGCTCCGCCCTGTAAAACAACAGTACACAGAGTTTACCAGCAATCGGCGCCCCGCTCAATCAGATCCGCTTTCGCGAGCGCTGAATCCTCACGATACAGATTCAGCCTAGCGCTGTTAAAAATCCTCAGTAAGACCAAGTTAGTCATGCAAAAAAACAATCTCGCAAAGAAAGCTCACGTCTCGAAGTGCTGTGTCGGCGGTCAGTGTCTACGCAACCTACGCGACCTACGCGCCCCTGTGAATCGCCCACAAATCCCAACCCCGTGCCAAGCGTCACCCCCTCTCCCCTTGTGGGAGAGGGGGCCGGGGGTGAGGGGTGAATTGTGAGTCGCCCGCAAATCACCATTTATAGCGCCGACAATAACTGTCCGGCAAACATGTCACCCCCTCTCCCCTTGTGGGCTGAGGAGCGGACACCTGTCAAAACTGTGTTCTGTAAGCCAACTTTCAGTTCCAATTTGGCGGGAAATCGCCAATTCTTCTTGCCCCAACTCTGCGAAACCCGTAGGGGCGACCCTTGGGTCGCCCGCTGCCGCTGCGACTTGTAAGAACGACATGGTATGTCGCCCGAAACCCCTAGCCTCTGTGGTCAATTACCCGCCCTAAACTCCGTCAGATAGACCGCCAGCTGATCCCGCGTGAAGGCATATACCTGCTGCTCCACCTCCGCCAGCAGGTCCTTAGGCACATGCCGCCACAGATATATGTCCAGGCAAGCGTCATCGTCCAAGGTCCCGCGGATCTCCGCCGGGTCCCGCCGTAGCCGCCCCCCGAAGATCTCCAGCGTCAGGCTCTCGCCGCTAGGCTCAATCTGCTCCGCCACCATATCGCGCCAGCCGCGCAAGACAGCATCCGGCAAGAAGGGCAGCCATCCCCCCGGCTCGCAGCGCGCCAAACTGTCCGCCTGCCAGCTTTCCAACTCCCGCTCATCGCGTTCGTCCATGACTGTCAGGATGAGATGCAGAGCGAAGAACTTGTCCTGCCGCGTCACACCATGCCAATCTCGCCCCCAAAACTGCGGTCTGACCATCTTCAGCGCCCAGGCTTCATCGGCCGCCAAATGCGCGACATAACCGGCGATGAAGGTGAAATGCGCCTCGTCATTCACATCGCCCAGCCCCGGGTGCTGCCGCAGCATCCGCCGCCAGGGACGCTCGCTGATCGGCCTCCCATAAGCGTAAAAATGTGTCTCTTCACGGCTCATGCCGCTAGCCACGCGCCCATCCGCGACAATGCTGCCCAGCTGAAAGGCCGGCAGTTGACGCCGCAGCAACGCGCGATAAGCTGGCGACAAGCTTTCATCAACCAGCAGCCGCTGGGCGATTTTCAAGTGGGTGAATGGCGTTGGCATGGGGCTGATTGTAAGAGCGTTTCACCGGAATCTGTAGGGCTTGTCCGCTATTCCTTTGGTCGCTTCCGCTTGCGGTCTGCGCCACCCCCCGGCTCCTTCCCTGATGATTCGGGACGAAAACATCGCCATAGAGATGACGAGAGAGGTCTCGCCGCCTAGACACAGGCGGTCGGGGATGGGATAGAAACTCGGCCTTCCTGCTCCAATGCCCATCAAACCTTACAATGTTTCAAGCTCCAGTCGCATCAGCTCCGGCGAAAAGAGCCGCGGATCCATGCGCTTAAGACCGGGGCTAACCCGCAAGGGTATACCGGCTTGCTCAAGAACATCTTTTTCCAGCTCGATGCCGGGGGCAATCTCGGTCACCGTCAAGCCCTGTTCCTCCAATGTCATGACGCAGCGTTCGGTGACGTAAGTTACCTTCTGGCCGATCTCGCGAGCGCGAAGCCCGCTGAACGTGACTTCTTCGATAGTGGGCACAAATTTCTTGAAGCGCCCTTCCTGAAGAATCAGAAGCTGTCCGTTTTCGATCGCCAGCTTGAGGCTCCCCGCTGTAAAGAAACTGCTGAAGACGATGTGCTTGGCTTGGGCGGTAATATCGATAAAGCCGCCAATGCCGGCGGTGACATGGGGTTTGGCTCCCAGCCGGGAGACATTGACGCTGCCGAAAGCATCGACTTCCAGAAAGGACAGCAAAGCGCTATCAAAGCCGCCGCCCTGGAAGAAAGTAAACTGATCGGGTGAGGCGACGATCGCTTCCAGATTGGAGGCGCAGCCGAACTGGAAATCTTGCAAAGGCAGGCCCCCGATGGCGCCTTGCTCAATCGCCCAGGTGACGGAACCATGCAGCCCTTCCTCCAGCAAGATATAGGGCACAAGAGCGGAGATGCCGAAGCCGAGATTAACCGTTTCGCCCTCCCTTAAACTCATGGCGGCGCGCCTGGCGATGATCTTGGAGACGCCCCATTCCACGGGCGAAAAGCTGGACATAGGCTGAGGCGACTCGCCGCTGATAGCGGGTTCGTACTGTGTTTGCGTGGTCTGCATTTGTTCGGGGTCCAGGACGATGTGGTCAACGAGCGTGCCGGGTACGCGGATAGATTGCGGCGGCAAGCTGCCATTGGGGGCGATGCGCTTGACCTGGGCAATCACGATGCCGGCGTTGTTGCGCGCGGCCAGAGCCTGGTCCAAAGCGCCCAGATAAGCGCCTTCATGCTCCATCGACAGGTTGCCCTTTTCATCGGCGCTTGTCCCGCGGATGATCGCGACATCAACCGGGATCGCCTGGTAAAACAGCCATTTCTCATCGGCAAATTCCACGCGCGCGACAATGTCCTCCCTGGTCACGCTGTTCATCTTCCCGCCGCGATGGGCGGGATCAACGACTGTATCCCAACCGACCTTGGTCAAAACGCCCGGGCGTTTGGCGGCCGCTTCTCTGTGCATGTGGAAGATAATGCCGCTGGGCAAATTATAAGCTTCGACCTCATCGTTGTGAATCATTTGCCAGATGCGCGGTGATTCCCTGGAAGAGGGACCGCTGGGATAAGAACCGGCGATGACACGCTTGAGCAAGCCCCTTTTGGCGATGTGATCGATGCCGTCAATGCCATACATATCGCCGGCGGCGATCGGGTGGATGGTGGTGAGGTTGCGGGGCCTGCCTGACTTGTCGAAACGTTCGCCGATTGCTTTCAAGGTTGCATCGGGACAGCCCAAACCACTGGATGAACTGACCGAAACGACAGCCTGATCCGGGATCAATTCAGCGACAGCCGCGAGTGAGGTGAGCTTGCTCTTTGTCATTCACTGGTCCCATTAACCGGAATATCTCGCGATGTCGGAATTGCTGCGAATCACGCATTTCCCTCAAAGATGATAGGTGGATACAGCGCCGCTGTCAAAAAGTTGTCGCGCTGCGGGCGGTCCCGCTGACATTCGGCGCTTGCTCCATTCCTTGCGATCGCCACCGAGCGAATCGCCCCTACAAGGCTTGTCCGCTACTACAATTCATACGCAGAGATAACCAGGATAGTACCGAAACAACATAATATAAGAAGGTCAATCCTTACTAAAGTCAACAAATTACTACGAAACACACCAAATATTGCTCCCCCTCTCGAAGTGCTGTGTCGGCGGTCTGTGTCTACGCGACCTACGCGACCTACGCGCACCCCTTGTGGGCTGAGGAGCGGACACCTTTCAAAACTGTGTTCTGTAAGCCAACTTTCAGTTCCATTTTGACGAGAAATCGCCAATTCTTCTTGCCCCAACTCTGCGAAACTCGTAGGGGCGACCTGGTAGGTCGCCCGCAAATCACCATTTATAGCGCCGACAATAACTGTCCGGCATACATGTCCGCTCCTCAGCCCCTTGTGATGCTCGCCAGTAGCGCAGTGTCTACGCGCGCTAGAGATGGCGAGAAAGGGGGCCGGGGGTGAGGGGTCGGAAAAAGGCGCTGGCGACCCCAGTACCGGACAAGCCCTACAATCCGCTTGATTTCTCAGGACTAACTTGATACTACTTGTTTTTGTCATATTACGAAGCGACGTGCCAGGATATAGACGAAATAGCTGGTGGGAATATCATGCGAGACAAACAAGAGTATGCGAAGCGGATCCACAGCGCCTTTGATTTTGCCGGACGACAGTTAGGGCATTTGATCGAGGCGCAGCCTGATTTCTTCCCGATGTATACGCGGGCTGGCAAATGGAAGCATGCTGGCGACGCTTGGACGAACTGGTGCGAGGGCTTTCTGGGCGGGCAGCTATGGCTGATGTTTTCCTATACAAACGATGAATGGTGGCGCGACAAAGCTATACATTATTCGCGATTAATAGAGCAGCGCAAGCGAGACGACACGGTCCATGATCTGGGATTTCTCTTCTGGTCGACCTGGAGGCGCTGGCAGGATCACGCGCCGGAAGACTTCATCAATGATGTGCTTGTCGAGGCTGGGCGCACGGCCGGGTCGCGCTTTCGCGATAAAGGCCAATATCTGCCTTCTTTTGTATCGGAAGAGAGCTCGTTCATCGACATCATGATGAATGTGGGCATCATCTTTTACGCCGCTCGGGAAAGCCAGGATCAGACTTTGTGGGAAAAGGCGGCGAAACATTGCCACACAACGCGCCGCTATTTGATCCGCGGGGATGGCAGCGCGGCCCATGAAGGCATATTCGACACGGAAACGGGCGAGTTTTTGCGCGAGAGCACCCACCAGGGCTGGCGCGGCGATTCGTCCTGGGCCCGCGGTTTGACCTGGGCGATCTATGGTTTCGGCACCGCTTTTCGCTTCACGCAGGACAGGCGCTTCCTGCAAACGGCGGAAGCCTGCGCCGCGTATTATATTGAACAGACAGCCGAACATGGCCTGCCGCCAAACGATTGGTCGGAGCCAAATCCAGGAGAACCATTTGAAAGCTCGGCCGCCGCCATCGCCGCCAGCGCATTTCTGCAGTTGGCGGAACTGAGCGCCGATTCTGTGCGGGCGAGCATGTATCAGCGATACGCCTTCAGGATCCTGGATACGCTTTTGGGCAGCGCCTTCCTGGCAATCGATACGCCGAATTGGGAAGGCGTCTTGAAGGGCGGGATCTACCATCAAGCCAGGGACCTGGGCGTAAATGAAAGCGTCATGTGGGGAGATTATTTCTTCCTGGAGGCTCTGCTTGACGCGCTGCATATATTGACTGGCCCGAATGCGGCTGTGACTGCGCGGCCGCGTTGTTAGAGGTTTCGGCCGGTCGCCCCTGCAAGCAATCTTCCCGCGCAGAGTTTAGCATCGCCGCCCCCGTGCATCCCAACCCCGCTCAACACGGAATCACTAGGAGCGACATTGTATGTCGCCCGCCTGTCCCTATCCCGCAATACTTGTGGAGGCGACCCGTTAGGCCGCCCGAAGGCCTGCGCTGTGAAATCGGCGGACGATATGATATATCGCCCCTACAAGGCTTGCCCGCTACTAAAATTCATATGTAAAGATAACTGGAACAATACCGAAACAATATATCAATAAGGGACGATCCTTACGAAAGTCAACAAATTATTACGAAATCCGCCAAATTCAGCTCCCCTTCTCCCCTTGTGGGAGAGGGGGCCGGGGGGTGAGGGGTAGGAAAAAGGCGCTGGCGACCCCAGTACCGGACAAGCCCTACACCCCTGCGACAAATAACCCTTCGTTTGAATTTTCCAATGCGCGACCATATAGTCGCGTTTGAATAGAATTTTTGTTCTAGCATGGACTTGGATCGATAGAGATGTCCATGCGCGGACGGATGACAAAGCCGCTACCGCCAGCAGCCGGACGGCGAGTCATGAACATCTCTACTCGTCCGCCCGGGCGCCCGTCCCCTTTCGCCGTCCCGCTCATGCCGACCCGGACGCATCAAAGCCGGGGCGGCGCGCCCACCCTTGACGACCGGTCCCGGTCTCAAAATCGACCGCGAAAAGTTGATGATAATTGGAAGGTAAAGGATGGCTCGAAGCTATGATTTGGACAAAAAAGTGGAGGCGCTTGACGAAATAGATCGCCTCGATGGCAATATCACCGCTGTCAGCGAAAAGAAAGATATCGCCTATTCCACCCTTAAAGCTTGGCGTAACCAGGAGGAGATGCTGCGCCAAGCCTATAACCGTCCCCGCGCCCGCGAACGCGACCGCCTCTTCGTCGACCTGCAAATGAAAATGCTCAGACGCGGCAAAACTGTCCTCGACCAGATGGATGAGGAAATGGTGAATAACGCGCCGCTGAATCAACTGGCGACCGCCCTAAACAGCCTGATGAGCCAAGCCCTGAAATTGTCAGATGTGATTGAGGAGATCCATGACGACAAAGAACAAGTCATCCGACACGAATTCGTCTACGGCGGTGAAGTACACGATTCTCCACCCTGGCCAGAACGAGGTGCTGGAGAAACGCGCGCGCTTCAACGTGATCGCCTGCGGGAGGCACTGGGGGAAGACCACTTTGGGCAAAACGGTGCTGCAATACATGGCGGTCTGCAAGAAGAAACGCGTCTGGTGGCTGGCGCCGACCTTCATGATGACGAGCCAGGTCTGGCGGGACTTGAAAGCGAACACGCGGAACATCAAGGGCGTGAAGATCAGCGAGAGCGAGCATCGCATTGACCTGCCCGACGGCGGCATGATCGCCGTGCGCAGCAGCCACCAGCCCGATTATCTGCGCGGCGAAGGCTTGGACCTGGCTGTGCTCGATGAAGCCGCTTACATAGAGCCGCGCGTCTGGCCCGAGATCGTCCGTCCCATGCTGGCCAGCACTCGCGGCGAAGCGCTCTTCCTCAGCACGCCCTTCGGCCGCAACTGGTTCTGGGACCTCTTCCGCATCGGCATGGACCCGGAAGAATACGACTGGGCGGCTTTCCGCTTCGCCACAGCCGGCAACCCCAACATCGAGCGGGCAGAGCTGGACAGCATCCGCCGGCAGACCTCCGAGCGGGTCTGGAAAACCGAATACCTGGCGCAATTCAGCGATGACAACGGGCAGGTCTTCCGCGGGGTCAGCGCCGCCGTCCGCCCGCCGCTTTACCGGGGGCCGCAGCCGGGGCATCGCTACATCGCCGGCGTCGACTGGGGGCGCAGCCAGGATTACACCGCCATCGCCGTCATCGACGCCACTACGCGGCAAATGGTCGCCCTCGACCGCTTCAATCAGGTGGGCTGGAGCTTGCAGCGGGGTCGCTTGCGGGCGCTGGCGGAGTATTGGCGGCTGCAAGTCATCTGGGCGGAAGCCAACAGCTTCGGCTCGCCCAATATCGAAGCGCTGCAGGAAGAGGGCTTGCCGATGCGCAGCTTCCAAACCACCGCCCGCAACAAATCCCCGCTCATCGAATCCCTGGCGCTGGCCATCGAACGCGGTTACCTGGGCTTGCTTGATGATCCCGCGCTGCTGGGCGAGCTGTCGAGTTATGCGGTGGAGCGCCTGCCTGGCGGCGGTTTCCGCTATGGCGCGCCGCCCGGCTGCCATGATGATACTGTCATGGCTACCGCCTTGGCTTGGCGGGGCGTCGAAAACAGCGGTCCTTACATCGCCTTCGTCTGATGCGCCGTCCGTCCAGCAATCATGTATTCATTCGCAGGGGCGAGCTTATGGCCCGCCCCTACAAGTGTTGGGGAATTATATACTTGATTTCGCATGGCGCGACGCGTCTATGTCTGTATCCCTTGCCCTGCCTTGTTTGCCAAAGAATCTGTTAATTCACTTGATATAATCCCCGGGCATTGCTAATCTATAGATAGTTTCTCTGCTAACTCGGAGATAGAAACATGGCTGAATCGTTGAACAAAATCAACATGGATGCACTGAATATTATCATGAGGCTGTTGAGTCATTCACGCTATTCGTGTTTTGAATCAAGATTGACATTTGAAGCAACGCAACTTTTGCAGATTGTAAAGCGCGGATTAGAACAGGGGGCATAAATGGCATTAGCGCATCACGAACCACCGGCGGACGTACCGAAACCGATACGCCTCTATGTAGAGCAGCAAATTGCCGATGCCAAGCAAGAGTTTGAACGGCGCCTCGTAGATCATCAGACCGAGATGGAAAGATACTATGCGGTTCGCTATGACGAGGTTTTGATCGAGGTTAAAGCGATGCGAGCCGATCAATCCAGAATCCTCGAAATCCTTGAAGATCAATCCAGAACCCTTAGCGATCATTCCAGAACCCTTAACGATTTGCACGAAATCTTGAAGGATTTGCAAGCAAGGGATTAGATTTCAAGCAGTCAGGTCGTCTCAAGTCAGCGATTGCCGCTGTTGAAGAAGAATCATATAAGGCTTTGGAAGCAGCGGTCAGTTGTTGCTGCCGGATATGATCTATTGGAATTCCCGGATTCGATACCACACTAACTTCGGCCGAGAGCAAAGAGACTGTAACGTAGCTACCCTACTCATCCGCCAGGGCGGCGCGGGCGGCCGGGCTGTCGATGCGTTCGAGGGCTTCGCGGGCGAACTTGCGCACGCCGGCGTTGCGATCGCGGAGGGAAAAGATCAGCGCCCCCACCGAGCGTTCGCTGCCGATCTTGCCCAGCGCCTTGCAGGCGGCCCGCTTGACCGCGCTGCTGGGGTCAAAGAGGGCGCCGGTCAAACCGGGCACGGCTGGAGCGCCGATCTTGATCAAGGCGCCGGTGACAGCCGCGCGCAGGAACATGTCATCGGCGCGCAGAGCTTCCAGCAGGGCGGGCAGAGCCGCTTCCGCCTCATCGCCGATCTGGCTCAGAGCCTTTGCCGCCAGGTAACGGGTGCCGGGGTCGGCTTGGCGGAGCAGCGCGGTCAGACGCGGCACCGCTGGGGCATAGCGCTGCTCGCCCAGGTGGACGATGGCTGCCGCCCGGCGTTGGGCGTCCTTGTTGTCCCGCAAGGCGATCCAGGCTTCTTCGATGGTGGCGAAGGCGGTCATGGGCGTTCCTTTCCTTGTGGCTGCGCGCGCCCATTTTACCATTGCGAGAAGCAGTTGGGTATGCGGGGGGCGTCCGAAGCAGGTAATACATTCGGCGGGCGACTTGGTAGCTCGCCCCTACAATTTACGACAGGAGGGGGATTTTGCCGCGGTCAATCGAATACGCCTTGCAGGAGCAGTTCCTCCGCCAGGTGGCAGCTCACTTGACGCTGATCGCCGACTGCTCGCAAGGGCGGAATCTCCTCCCGGCAAACCTGCTTGGCGTAGGGGCAGCGCGGGTGAAAGACGCAGCCCGAGGGCAGGTTAAGCAGGTCGGGTGGTTCGCCGCTGGTCGCGTCCCCCAAGCGGTCCCGGCCGCGCCGGCTCACTTTGGGCACGGCTTTGAGCAGCATTTCGGTATAGGGATGCAGGGGCTGGCGCAGGATGTCAGCGCGGGCGCCGGATTCGATGATCTTGCCGGCGTACATGACCAGGATGCGATCGCTCATATAGCGGATGACGCTCATGCTGTGCGATATGAAGAGGTAAGACAGATCGAACTCGCCTTGCAGGTCTTTCAGCAGGTTGAGCATCTGCGCCTGGATGGAAACATCGAGCGCCGATACCGGTTCGTCGGCGACGACCAACTGGGGGTTGATGACCAGGGCGCGGGCGATGCAGATGCGCTGGCGCTGCCCGCCGCTGAAGCTGTGGGGGAAGCGCTGCAAGTGGCTGACGCTCAAGCCGACTCGCTGGATGATATCGGCGACGCGCGCTTCCAGTTCGCCCCCGCTGGCGATGCCATTGACCAGCAGCGGTTCGCCGACGCTGCGCAAAACGCTCATGCGCGGATTGAGCGAGGAGAAGGGGTCTTGAAAGATGACCTGAACGATTTTGCGGAATTCGCTGTTGTTGCCGCGGTTCAGTTCGTCCAGGTGGAAAACCCGCTCGCCCCCGCGCACGATGATATTGCCGGCTGTCTTCTCGTAGAGATAGGCGACGCAGCGCCCCAGAGTCGTTTTGCCGCAGCCGCTTTCGCCGATGACGCCGACCGTCTCGCCCTTGCGCACGACGAAACTGACATCGTCCACCGCCTTGATGAGGCCGATGGTGCGGCGCAGCAAGCCCTTCTCCTGCAAGGGAAAATGCTTCTTCAAATTCCGCACCTCGAGGACGGGCGCGGCTTCAGGCGTTTTCGTCTCAGTCGGCTCCATGGGTCTCATCCTCCTCGTAGAGAATGCAGCGGACCGCGCGGCCCGGCTCAAGCTCGACCAGCGGCGGCGGGAGCTTGTCGCAGAGCCCGGCGATGCGCAAATCGCAGCGGGAAAAGAAGGGGCAGCCGGCCTGGGCCTCGAAGGGACCGGGCAAGCTGCCCTCGATGGGCTGCAGCCGCTCAAGCGCGCCATCGACTGTGGGGATCGAACGCCAAAGCGCGCGGGTATAGGGATGCAGCGGATTCTCGAAGATTTGCTCGACGCTGCCTTGTTCCATGATTTCGCCCAGGTACATCACGATGACCTCATCGGAGACTTCGCCGATGACGGCGATGTCGTGCGTGATGAATATGACAGCCATCTGGTACTCAGCCTGTATCTCTTTGATCAGGGACAGGATCTGGGCTTCGATGGTCACATCCAGCGCGGTGGTCGGTTCGTCAGCGATGAGCAGTTGCGGGTTGCAGGTCAGCGCCATGGCGATCATGGCACGCTGGCGCATGCCGCCGCTGAATTGAAAGGGGAAGGCATCGACGAGTTCTTCGGCGTTGGAGATGCCGACGCGGGTCAGCAGCTCGACAGCGCGCTTGCGGGCGCCGGCGCGGTTGATTTTCTCGATGTGCAGCAGCATGGCTTCGGTGATCTGGTCTTCGATGGAATGGACCGGGCTGAAGGAGGTCATGGGTTCCTGAAAGATCATGCTGATATCGTTCCAGCGGATATCGCGGATGAGGTCGCCGGTGGGGGAAACGGCAGCGAGGTCAACGGTGTCGTCTGCGCCGCGGCTCAACCAGATTTCGCCCTCCGAGATCAGGCCGGGCGCCGGGGTGAGTCGCATCAAAGCCTGGGCGGTGACCGATTTGCCGCTGCCGCTTTCGCCGATGATGCCGAGGGTTTTGCCGCGCTTGACGCGGAAGTTGACCTGGTTCACAGCGTGCACCGTGCCTTCGCGCAGGCGGAACTCCACCTTGAGGTCGCGCACATCGAGCAAGGTATCCGGCGGCAGTTGGACTTGCTTCGCGATTTGGCTCATTGTCATCCGTCCGCCTCAGATATTCGAGTAGGGATCGGCGGCATCGCGCAAGCCATCGCCGACGAAGTTGAAGAGCAGCACGGTCGCCAGGACGAAGAAAGCCGGGATGAGCAGCCAGGGGATATGGAAGATGGCCAGGATGTCGCGGAAATCTTGCAGGAGCACGCCCCAACTGACGGCTGGCGGCTGCATGCCCAGACCGAGGAAGCTGAGGGCGGTTTCATAGAGGATCATCTGCGGGATCATCAGGGTCACGGAGAGGATCAAGTGGCTGGTGAAGCCGGGCAGCAGGTGGCTGATGATGACGCGCAGGTCGCTGGCGCCGGAGGAGCGGGCGGCCAGGGCGTAGTCTTCCTCGCGCATGGAGAGCAGGCGTCCGCGCACCACCCGCGCCAATCCGACCCAGTTGAGCAGCGCCAGGATCAGCGTGATGGCGAAGTAGACATTGAGCGGGGACCATTCCTTGGGCACGGCGGCCGCGAGCGTCATCCAGAGCGGCAGTTGCGGTATGGCGCGCAGGAATTCAATAATGCGCTGGATGATGTTGTCGACGACGCCGCCGAAGTAGCCGGATATGCCGCCGAGCAGCGTCCCCAGGACGAAAGTCAGCACGACGCTGACCACGCCGATGGTGAGGGAGATGCGGGCGCCGTAGACCGTGCGCGAGAAGACATCGCGAGCCAGGGAATCCAGGCCGAAGAGCCAGATGCCAACGCGGGCTTTCTCGCCTTCTTCGCCCAAGCCGAAGAGTTTATGCCGCAACTCAAAGAGGCCCCAAAGCTCGTAGGGTTCCGTCTCGACGAAGAAATAAATCGGCAAGATCTTCTCGCGGTTTTCCACGAAAGTCACGCGCCGCGTCACGGGATGGCGCTCTTGCTCGACGGCGTAGACGAAGGGACCGCGGAAGCCATGCTCGTCCGACCAGTGAATGGTGGAAGGGGGGGCTTGCTGATAGCGGCGGAAACGCGAAGTCGTCCCGTAAGGCGCGATGAATTCGGCGAAAGCAGCCATGAGGTAGAGCAGGAGCAAGAGGCAGACGGAGATCAAAGCCATGCGATGGCGGCGGAAGCGCCACCACATCAGCCGCCACTGGCTGGCGTAGTAGTAGGCGTCGTCGACCTTACCGGCGACAGGTTCAGACTCGCTGGCGAAGTCCGCTTGCTCCGCCTGCACGCCGTATTTCGCCAGGATGCGCTCGCGGCGCCGCAGCAGGCTTTCAGGCCGGTCCATCAGCGGGCCGTCCCTTCAAAGCGAATGCGCGGATCGAACCAAGCCAGCAGCACATCGGAAGCCAGGGTGGCGAGCCAGATGACGCTGGCGTAAATCAGCAGGATGGTACCGGCCAGGATCATGTCTTGCGCCAGCAGGGAATGGAGGAGAAGCGGTCCCAAGGTGGGCAATCCCAGCACAATGCCGATCAGCCCCTGGCCGGCAACGATGCCGTAGACCAGCATGCCGAAATCGCTGATCAGCGGGTTGAGGGCGATCTTCACCGGGTACTTGCGGACCAGCTTCGGTTCTTCCAAGCCTTTGGCGCGGGCGGTGACCACATATTGCTGCCCCAGCTGATCCAGCAGATTGTTGCGGATGATGCGGATGGTGGCGCCCAGGGATGGCAGCGCGGTCAGGAATATCGGCGCCCAGAGATGCTTGGCGGTGTCGAGGGCTTTTCCCCAGCTCATCGGGGCGGCCAGGTATTCGAGGGAATTGATGCCAAGCGGCACAAAGTCCAGGAAGTACAGGCTGGCCCAGGCGACGATTATGGCGAGCAGCCAGCCGGGCGCGCCCAAGCCGGCGAAAGCCAGGAAGGTGATGACGTAGTCGGCGAGGGAGTATTGATGGGTGGCGGAGAAGATGCCCAGGGGCACCGCGATGCCCAGCGACACTATCAAAGCCGATGTGCCGATGATGATGGTGTAAGGCAGCGTTTCGAGCAGGACATCGATATTCTCGCGGCCGTCGACAGTACTGCCCAGGTCGCCGCGGACGATGATGTTTTCGATCCAGCGGAGGTAGCGGACGTGGAAGGCGTCATCCAAGCCCCATTGCGCGCGCATGCGAGCGATCATGGCGTCGTCGACTTCGAGGTTTTGGGCTCGCAGGGCGATGACTTCGTTGCTGACGACATCGCCCGGGGGCAGCTCAATGAGGAAGAAGGTGATGATGGACAGCAGGAGCCAGAGGGGAATCATGGTGAGCAGGCGCTTGACGATATAGATGCCCACTGATCATCTCCCGTTGGATATCAGCCAAGCTCGGTCAGGGCAGTTTGAACCGAGGAGTGGATAATATAGTGGAATTGACAACTAAGCCCCCAGAACGCATTGAGGAGCGGATATCTTTTCGCCGGGCAAAATATCGCCTTCCTAGCGGTATAATAGTGTCGTGTTTTTGGGCGACCCACCGGGTCGCCCCTACAAGGCTTGTGCAGTAGTGTGGGCGCCTTCTAGCCCTCACCCCCCGGCCCCCTCTCCCACAAAGGGAGAGGGGGAGCGTCGCAGTGCCCGAATCTGCTGTTTTGCGGATGGGCTTTGGGCTGCGGGAAAAGTAGCGCGCATCCACATAATTCGCCATTCTCTTGAGCCGCGCCTGTTTGACGCGGCTCAGTCGGCGGCGGACTGGATTACTGCATCGTCCGATAGAAGTATTGCTCGCCGGCGCGGGAGGCGCCCATCTGGGTCCCGCTGGTGGCGATATTGCCGAAGTCGGCATTGAAGATGGTGGGGCGCAGGACGTTCTCGATCATGGGCAGGATCCAGACGTTGTCGTAGTGCAGGGCGAAGAGTTCATCCACCAGCGCCAGGTCCGCTTCTGAGTAGGGCAGGGTCGACTTCCGCGCGGTCAAGATTTCGTAAAGGCGCTTGACTTCGGCGGGGGGTTCTGTGCCGGATGCGCCGCCGGTATTCAGCCATTCGCGCCAGGAGGCGCACCATTGCGAGCTGCCGGCGTATTCCTGGTTCATGCCGGGGCGCCACTGATAGGTCTGAATCCAGTGGATTGATGCTTGCGCTTCGTTGTTGGCGATGCGCTGATTCTTGACGTTGGGGTCGGACTGGCGCAATTCGGCGCGGACATCAACGAAGGTGGCCAGGTGATCCACGATCAATTCGCCGACCGGGATCATATCGGGCCGCACCGGCGCCACATCAATGTAAAGCGTGAAGGATTCGCCAGCGGGCGACATGCGATAGCCATCGCCATCGCGCTGATCCATACCCATCTCGTCGAGCAGGGCATTGGCGGCATCGGGATCGAATTCCGCCGGAACCCAGGTTGGGATGCTGCCCAGGCCGAGGTAGATGACATCGATGATCTCTTCGCGGTCGATGGCGTGGCTGAGCGCGCGGCGGAAGCGCAGATCATCAGCGACGGCGACATAAGCCGGGTCGCTGTTGCAGGTTTGGATGTAGAGGGCGGTCGGGTCGGCGTGCAAGATCAGCGGTATGGTGACGTAGCCGCCGGATTCCTCGTTTTCTTTGTAGAGCGGGAAGTTGCTGTATTGGGTGCCGTAGAGGAAGTCGATATCGCCGGCGATCGCGCCGAGGTTCACCATCTCGCCATCGCCGAAGACCTGCGCCACCAGCGTGTCGAGATAGGGCAACTGCTTGCCTTCGGTATCGACTTTCCAGTAGTAAGGATTGCGGCGCATGATGGTGCCGGATTCGGACAATTCGCTGACGAGCCAGGGGCTCAACTGCGGGAAGCCGATGCATTTTTCGCGCATCATGTGCGAGCGGGGGCAGTCGACGGAGTTGAACAGGATGGGCCATTCCTCAGCGCCAAGCCCTTCGGCTGCCAGCTTGGCGGCGAGTTCGTCGGCGTCGGCATGGCTGGGATGATACTCGGCGAGGTAGTGGGATGGCTTCATCATATCGTTGTAGGAGGTCCAGGCGGTAATCGCCAGGTCGCGGAGGATGCCGCCGGAGGGCGTATCAAACGTGAGGCTGAAGGTGTGCTCATCGACCACAGTCAATTCGGCGGGACTGCCGCTGGCTGATTTGAACTTGTTGGGGAAGGCGCCGTATTCCGCGTTGCTGTAGAGATCGTCAAAGACGAAAGCGACATCGGCGGTGCTGAGCGCTGTACCGTCCGACCACTTGGTGCCCGCGCGCAAGGTGAAGGTGAAGACGGTGGCATCGTCATTGACGCTGAAGCTTTCCGCCAGGTTGCCGTAAAAGCCCTGGACATCAATATCGGGGGCGGCGATTATGGGCTCAAGGTTCATGACGTACATCTCGCCGGAGAAACCGAAGGCGCTGGTAAAAGCTGTGCGGAGGGTGCCGCCATGCTGGCCCGGTTCCCAATCCGGCAGCGCCTCTTCCGGCATCAGCAAGCCCGGACCGACGACCAGAGGATTGTTGGGCAAGCGCTCTGCCAGTGGGGGCAGATTGCCGGCCTCGACCTCAGCGATCAGCGGGTCCTTTTGGATGTCCTGAGCGACGGCAAATGCGCTGAGTAGCGCCAGCAGGATGGCTATGACAAATACAGAGTGTGCAAGTGCTTTCTTTGACATGAGATTTTTCCTTTCTAAAAGCTGAAGCCTATTCGGATATTTCATATTGCGCTTGCGGCGCGGGGCCGGGCAAAGGCGAACCCTATTGTAGTATTTTTCGCTTCACCTCCTTCAGGGCTTGATTGTATTACCGAAAGACGGGAGGTTTTCTACCCCTCACCCCAAACCCCTCTCCCATAAAGGGCCTGAGGAGCGGACATGTTTGCCGGACAGTTATTGTCGGCGTTAAAAATGGTGATTTGCGGGCGACTCACAGAGTCGCCCCTACGGATTTCGCAGAGTTGGGGCAAGAAGAATTGGCGATTTCCCGCCAAATTGGAACTGAA
>WTGB01000117.1 GCA_011523735.1 Chloroflexota bacterium | reverse complement strand
GTGTCCAATAAATTAGGACCACTACACCCTCACCCCCCGGCCCCCTCTCCCACAGAGGGGAGAGGGGGTGACGCTATGTGCGAAACAGAACGGAATTTGTGATATTGCCTCATTTCTGCGGGGTGTCGCGCAGGATTTTGCCGCATGTTCGCGCTAGTTTTGCAATACCAATCAAGCCTTGTAGGGGCGACCTGGTACGGCGTCCGAATTTCTTTGTGTAACGCGGGTGACCGAAGCGTCCCTACATAATTTTCCGCTCTGGCGGGCGACTCACAGAGTCGCCCCTACAGCACGATTCTTTCGTGGTTGGGAGAGGGGGGGCATGTTTGCTGGAAATGTATTGCCGGAGGCGAAATTCATAATTTGCGGGCGACACAAGTGTCGCCCCTACAGTACGATACTGCTTGGATCCGCTTGATCCGTCCGAGTTTGACATAATTGGGGCAGTGGTTATACTCTCGTACGGAAAACGATTTCAGGTCCTTGTGGAGATTTATAGTGAGTCGACATGACATGTTGAATGGGGCGTTTCCTATCCTGCTGACGGCCTTCGATGACAAGGACGCGCTGGACTTGGGGGCTATCGGCGCGCTGCTCGACTTCTATCGAGAGCTTGGCTTGCCCGGCGTGCTGGCGCTGGGGCAGGCTAGTGAAATGCTGCTGCTCGATGATGAGGAACGGTTTCGGGTCGCCGAATTTGTCGGGGGCCATCCGCGCGGCAATCTCGCGGCGGCGGTGGTTGGCAACTTCGGCGCTACCCTGGCGGAGCAAGCGCGCAGCCTCCAGCGGATTTATGATATGGGCGCGGATGTCGTTGTGGTCGCGCTGTCGCTGCTGCCGTCGGCGGAGGGGCTTGGGGAGCAACTGCTTGAGCTTGCGGGCATGGTCAAGCCGGATACGCGATTGGGCGTCTACGAAATTCCGGAGCCGGAGCACCGCCTGCTCAGCCCGGCGGAAGCGGGCGAGATCGCAGGGAGCGGGCGGTATTATTTTATGAAAGAAACCAGCCGCGATCCCGAGATATTTCGCGGCAAAGTCAAGGCGGCGGCTGGCAGCGGGCTGAAAATCTATCAAGCTAATCTCAAAGCGCTGCCGCCGTCGATGGAGATGGGCAGCGCCGGCTTTTGCGGCTGGATGCCGATGGTGGCGCCGGAGCTATGCGCGCAAGTCTGCGATATGTCGCTGCCGGCTGCATTGCGGCGCCTGGCTCATGACAAGTTGACGGCATTCAATGATGTCATGGTGGCGCATGGCTTCCCGGCTTCGGCGAAACATATTTTGGCGGGGCGGGGCATTCCGATTCAGCCATACAGTCGGGAAGGGGCTGCGCGGAAGTTTTTCGAGATCGGCTCGGCGGCTTTGGACGACTATATCGCGCGGAACGCGCCCTTCGCGGCTGTTTCGTTCGCCGAGGAAGCCTGAGAAATTGATGCCGCCAAATATCATCGTCTTCTTTACTGACGACCACGGGCAGTGGGCGCTGCCCGTTTATGGCAACAGCGAGATCAGCGCGCCTAACCTGAGTCATTTGGCGGAGACGGGCGCGTTGATGCAGAACGCATTTACGCCTTGCCCGGTTTGTTCGCCGGCGAGAGCCTCCTTCTGGACCGGCCTTTATCCCTCGCAGCACGGCGTCCACGATCACCTGGCCGAGGATGATCCGGCTGTGCAAAGGACGGACTGGCTGGCGGGCATCCCGACGCTCGCGGATTATCTGCAGGGGGGCGGTTATACGACAGCGCTGTGCGGGAAATGGCATTGCGGGGCGGGCGAGGCGCCCAAGCCCGGTTTCGATTATTGGTACAGCGCCTGGCGCAAGACGCCGAAATATTTCAGTTTGACCAACAAGTACAGCGATCAAGGTCGGGTGATTGAGCGACAAGGTTACGACACGGGCATCATAAGCGAGGCCGCCATCGATTTCCTGCGAGGGCGGGATCGGGACAAACCTTTCTTCCTCTTCATCGGTTACGCGGCCACGCACAATCCCTGGATCAATCGACCTGAGCGCCTGGTTTCGCATTATCGCAAGGCGAGTTTCCGCGATATTGCAGTCGATATACCCTATCCCTTCGGAAGGCCCGGCAGCCACCCGGTCGCGCCGGAGGATCCGCGCGAAGCTCTGGCGCAGTATTACGCCTCGGTCACGATGATTGACGAGGGGGTTGGGCGGGTCCTGGACGAATTGGACGCGGAGCGGGCGCGCGACGAGACTTTGATCCTCTATACTTCGGATCATGGTTTGAACATGGGGCAGCATGGCATCTGGGGCAAAGGCAACGGCAGCGAACCGCTGAATATGCTGGAGGAGTCGATACGCGTGCCGCTGATCTTGAGCTATGCGGGCGATATTGATGGCGGGCAGCGGCGCGCTGAATTCGTCAATCACAGCGATCTCTTCATGACTCTGCTCGACTTCGCCGATGCTCAACCGGATGACCGCAGCCGGTACCCGGGGCGCAGCTTCAAGCCGCTCTTGACGGAGGCAGTTGAAGCCGACCGGGGTAGTGTATACATCGGCGAATACGGAACGACCCGCGCCATCCGCGATGAACGTTACAAGCTGGTGCTGCGTTACGATGGCGGCGCGAACCTGCTGCATGATTTGCTGGCTGATCCGCGCGAGGCAGTCAATCTCTTTGGCGAGCCCGGCTATGAAGCGGTCGTTGCAAGACTCTCGGGGGCTTTGACGGAATTCTTTGGGAGGTATGAAAACCCCGATCACAGCGGCTTGCGCGGAGAGGCTCTGCCCATCCACAATCGCCGCGAAGCCTGGCGCAAGAGGAGGGCAATATAATGAGAATCACCGCCATACATGATCTCGTAGTGCCGATCAGATCAGCCATTCGCAATGCATTTATTGATTTCTCGCAGATGACTGTTTCCATCGTCGGCATTCGCAGCGATGTCATGCGGGACGGGGCGCCGCTCATCGGCTACGGTTTCAATTCCAACGGGCGCTATTCCCAGAGCGGCAGCCTGCGCGATCGCTTTATCCCGCGCCTGCTCGAAGCCGAGCCGGAGGCGCTGTTGGCGGAGGATGGCAAAAATTTCGATCCGGCGAAAGCCTGGGACATTATGATGGCGAATGAGAAGCCGGGCGGGCATGGCGAGCGCTCGGTGGCGGTGGGCGTGCTGGATATGGCGCTCTGGGATTTGGTCGCGAAGATCGAGGATATGCCGCTTTATCAACTGCTCGGGGAGCGTTATCGGGAGGGCGCGGTCGATGAGGATGTCTTCGTGTATGCCGCCGGCGGCTATTATTATCCCGGCAAGGGTTTGCGCGCCTTGCAAGACGAGATTAGAACCTACCTGGATATGGGTTATGCCAATGTCAAGATCAAGATCGGGGGCGCTTCGCTGGATGAGGATCGGCGGCGGATCGAGGCGGTCCTGGATGTGGTCGGGGACGGGCGGAAGCTGGCGGTTGACGCCAATGGCCGCTTCGACCTTGAGGCGGCTCTGCGTTATGCCGAGGCGCTGGCGCCATACGATCTCTTCTGGTATGAGGAGCCTGGCGATCCGCTCGATTACCTGCTGAATGCGGCGCTGGCGGCTTCGACGGAGTTGCCGCTGGCCACCGGCGAGAATCTCTTCTCGACGATCGATGCGACCAATCTCGTCCGCTATGGGGGGATGCGCCCGAGGAAAGATTTCTTGCAGATGGATCCCGCGCTGGGTTATGGGCTGGTGGAGTACCTGCGCATGCTGGACATGCTGGCTGGTTATGGCTGGTCGCCGCGCCGCTGCATACCTCATGGCGGTCATCAATTCGCCTTGCATATCGCGGCTGGCTTGGGGCTTTTCGGCAATGAATCTTATCCGCAGGTCTTCCAGCCTTTTGGGGGCTTCGGCGATGGCATCCCGGTCGTTGACAGGCGGATTCGACCGCCGCAGACGCCGGGCATCGGTTTCGAGCTGAAGGCTGAGTTGATGGGGGAATTGAAGAAGCTATTTTGAGCAGGCGGGTTATGAAAGAGGTTTTAGCAGGGCGGGCGATTCACCCCTCACCCCCGGCCCCCTCTCCCACAAGGGGTGCGCGTAGGTCGCGTAGACACAGACCGCCGACACAGCACTTCG
>WTGB01000093.1 GCA_011523735.1 Chloroflexota bacterium | reverse complement strand
CCACATGCTCAACAGCAACCGCGCCGCCTACGATCCCCTCATACCCGACCTCCGCGCTGCCGGCTACGCTATCCTCAATATCGACATGCGCGGTCATGGCGCCAGCGGGGGCAGCCGAGAATGGGACAGCACCATCGCCGACATGCAAGACTGGATCGACTGGCTGGAAACCGAGGGTCACTTAAGCGAAACCGGCTTCGCCATCATTGGCGGCAGCATCGGCGCCAATGTCGCCCTCATCAGTTGCGCCGAGACCGAAGCCTGCCGCGGCGCCGGCGCCCTCTCGCCCGGGCTGGATTATCGCGGCGTCATGCCCGAGGCCGCCCTCGTGGACGGCTTGGCCGATCGGACGGCGCTTCTCGTCGCCGCCCAGAATGACGCTAGCAGCTCGACCGCCATCCGCCAGATGTTCCTCAAAGCCAAAGGCGATGTCACCGCCCGCCTCTATCCCGGGCGCGCTCACGGCACCCGCCTCTTCGATTCAGAATACGACAGCATCAGCCGGCTGATTTTGAGCTGGCTCGCCGAGACCTTTTCGCCCGCCGACGCGTGACCTCTGCGTATCTCGTCGGCGCTCACAGTGTCTTGCAGTGACGACCGATCAGACAGAAAAATGCGGCCAGAAGCTCGCGCAGCATTCATTTGAAATCCCAATCTCAATGGCGAGTCACCCTTCCCTAATGCATTGGGGAAGAGCCCGGAGATGGGGTAGACTTACGGCGCAAGCTTGCAATGAAAGGAATCAAAATGAACTTCGATCTCGCCTCAGTCGACTACATCCTGGAGACCACCCGCAGCGTCCGCAAGCGCCTCGACCTGACGCGCCCGGTCGACCGCGAAACCGTTGAGCGCTGCCTGGAAATCGCCATCCAGGCGCCGACCGGCAGCAATCAACAAGGCTGGAAGTGGCTCATCGTCACCGATGCCGACGTGAAAGCCCAAATCGGTGAATACTACAAGCGCTCCTGGTACGACTACGCCGGCGTCGCCGTCCGCGCCGAAACCGGCCAGGAACCCTCCGCCCAGATGCAACGCGTAGTCAACTCCGCCCGTTATCTAGCCGATCACATGCATGAAGTGCCGATGATGATCTTCCCCTGCATCCACGGGCGCGCGCCAAACGCCAGCCCCTCCGCCAACGCCGGGCTCTATGGCTCCATCATTCCCGCCGCCTGGTCGCTGATGCTGGCGCTGCGAGCCCGCGGCATCGGCACGGCTTGGACGACGCTGCATCTCAGCTATGAGAAAGAATGCAATGAGATCCTCGGCATTCCCGCCGATGTGACCACAGCCGCGCTCCTTCCCATCGCCTATTTCACCGGCGAGACCTTCCAAAAGGCTGACCGCGTCCCAGCCAGCAAATTGACCTATTGGGAATCCTGGGGCGCCTAACAATCACCCGTCGTACGCATCACCCCGAGCGGACGCCGGGTGACGTGAGGAATGGTGAAATAAATCCATGCCAACTCCTGACTACATCGCTATCGGTATCTCGACCGCAAACGAAATCCGTAGGGGCGACCCTTGGGTCGCCCGCTCTATGCCGGCGGTCAGTGTCGGCGGTCTGTGTCTACGCGACCTACGCGCACACCTTGTGGACTGAGGAGCGGACACCTTTCAAAACTCTGTTCTGTCAGCCAACTTTCAGTTCCAATTTGACGAGAAGTCGCCAATTCTTCTTGCCCCAACTCTGCGAAATCCGTAGGGGCGACCCTGTGAGTCGTCCACAAATCCCAACCCCGTGCCAAGCGTCACCCCCTCTCCCCTTGTGGGAGAGGGGGCCGGGGGGTGAGGGGTGAGTTGTGAGTCGCCCGCAATTCACCATTTTTAGCGCCGACAATAACTGTCCGGCAAACATGTCCGCTCCTCAGCCCCTTGTGGGAGAAGGGGCCGGGGGATGAGGGGTAGAAAAGCGACCGCCGCGTGACTCCAGGTGGACACGCTATTGCGCCGCCTCCTTGCGCTTGGGCGAATCGGTTGTATAGTAAGATTAATGGTACAGAACAGTTCTCCGAACTGGCTGGATGAACGATGCCCACTGCTGAGCAAGACGACCCGATTCGTCGATACTACGCGACCGACCGAAATCTGCGCGTTCTCGAAGAGACCTACGCCAAATACTGTGTGCCGCGCACCGATTTCGCCAGTTGGACGCTGGCGACCCTCGATTGGACCGGCGACGAAGTCATCCTCGATATCGGCGCCGGTACCGGCAGCCACTACTCCCGCCTGATCAAAGCCCAGCCCGATGTCAACTATTACGCCATTGATCTCTCGCCGAATCTGCTCTACAAGCACCCCGGCGCTGCCGACCGCCTGGCTTTCGGCGACGCGCTGAAGCTGCCCTACGCCACTGACAGCTTTGATGTGGTCATGGCAAACCACGTGCTCTACCACATGGCGGATATCGACAGTTGCCTGCTGGAAATCAAGCGCGTGCTCAAGCCGGATGGCCGCGTCCTGGCGAGCACGGACAGCCTGCATACCACACCGGAACTGCAAGTGCTTATCAGACGCGCCGTCGTCCTCCTCAGCGAAAACGGCGCAAATGTGCAGCCCCTGAGCCTGCCTTGCGACTCCTTCGCCCTGGAAAATGGCACGCGCATTCTCGCCCGTCACTTTTACGCCGTCGTCCGCCATGACCTGCCGCGGCAACTGGTCTTTGATGCCGTCGAGCCGGCGCTGGAATACCTCGAGAGCATGCGTGACCTGCGCCAGCATGACCTGCCCGCCGATGTCAGTTGGGATGACATGATGCTCATCATGCAGCAACAGATGACCCAACTGCTGCAGTTGCTGGGCAGATTGGAAATCAACATCGCTTGTGGCGCCCTGGTCGCCAGCGATCGCGGCGGTTTCATCAATGAATTCGTCGCCCGCGACCAAGCTTCCATCTCCGGATAAGCGTCTTGCTCATTCATAGCTCATGAGGTCTTGCTCATGTCAGTTCTGTCCTTCGGCGAACTTCTCATCGACTTTGTCGCCCTGGAAATGGGTGTCACAGTCGGCGATGCCTCCGGCTTCGTCAAAGCCCCGGGCGGCGCTCCCGCCAATGTCGCCGCGGCCGTCGCTCGCCTGGGTTACCCAAGCGCCTTCATGGGCCAAGTCGGCGCTGACCCCTTCGGCCGGCATCTGGCTGCTGTCCTCGCCGCCGAAAATGTGAACATAGACGGGCTTGGCTTCTCGGAAGCAGCCCGCACCGCCCTGGCATTTGTCTCCAATACCGCCGATGGCGACCGCAGTTTCATGTTCTACCGCCACCCCTCCGCCGATATGCTCATGACACCCGCTGATGTCGATACCACTGTCATCGACGCCTGCGCCGCCTTTCATTACGGCAGCATCACCCTCATCCATGAGCCGGCCGCATCGGCGCTGATCATGGCGCTCGAGCACGCTGTCGCCGCGGACAAGTTCATCTCCTACGATCCCAATCTGCGCCTGCCGCTCTGGGAGAGCGAGGCGGCCGCAAAAGCTGGCATGATAAGCGGACTGGAGTACGCCAACCTGCTAAAAATCAGCGAGGAAGAGTTAGAATTCCTGACCGATGGCGACGATGTCGCCCCGCTCTGGCGCGACCGCATGGAACTCATCTGCGTCACTTACGGCGCAAAAGGCGCAGTTCTCCACTTGAGAGACGGCGCTCAAATCGAACACGGCGGCTATCCCGTCGCCGCCATCGACACGACCGGCGCCGGTGATGCCTTCGTTGCCGCCATGCTGGTCGGCCTCCTGGAAAACCGCGTCGACTACCGCGACCGATTGCCCGAGATCCTGGATTTCGCCAACGCCGTCGGCGCGCTGACCTGCCTGGGTAAAGGCGCCATTCCCTCCTTGCCGACGCAGGCGCAGGCTCGCGCGTTTCAAAAAGAACGCCAAGCATGATATTGTCTGACCTGCCCGGCACCAGGATTTCTCAGTAAGTGCAAGTAAGTCATGCGAAAAACAATCTCGCGAAGAAAGCTCCCCCTCTCGAAGTGCTGTGTCGGCGGTCTGTGTCGGCGGTCAGTGTCTACGCGACCTACGCGCATCCCTTGTGGGCTGAGGAGCGGACACCTGTCAAAACTGTGTTCTGTAAGCCAACTT
>WTGB01000080.1 GCA_011523735.1 Chloroflexota bacterium | reverse complement strand
GTGGAGAAGCCTTACAGATAGGGATGTGGCGGCGGGCGACCTGGTAGATCGCCCTCGTAGTTTTCCGATTAGGCGGGTATCCGTTCCATGACTGGGAAGCCGGCTTCGGTTAATTCGGCGGCGATGCGCTCGACTTCGCGCGTTGGGAGGGGGCGTATGGGGCGGCGCATGCGCATGGAGGGGAATTTGCCCAGCAGGGTCATGGCGCATTTCATGCGTTGGTGGGCGTCGCTGGAAGGTTCGCCGAAGCGATAGACGATCTGGGACAGGGGCCGCACTTTGTTTTGTATCCGGTTCGCCTCAGCCAGGTCACCGCTGAGGGCGGCGCGCACGAGGGCGGTGATGAGCTCGGGCACGAAGCCGGCGAAGCCCACGAGGGCGCCATCGGCGCCATCGAGGAGGGTCACCAGCAGGTATTCGTCGAGGCAACTGATGATGCTGACATCGGGGGCGGCCGCTTTGAGATTGCGATAGTCATAAGCCCAGCGGGACATTTCGCGGGTGCCCATTTTGATGCTGACGACGCGGTCGAGCTTGACCATCTCCAGCATCTCGGCCAGGCTGTAGCCGGCTTTGGTCCAGGCGGGGTATTGATGCACGATGATATCGATATCGGCGTCTTGGGCGACATCCTGGAAGAAGCCGATGGCGGTATCGCTGGTGCGGCCGAAGCGCAGCCAGTGGTGGGGGGGCATCAGCAAGATGGCATCGGCGCCGACCTCTTTCGCGGCCAGCGCCTGGGCGATGGCTTCGTCGCTGCCTTCGGCGCAGACGCCGGAGACCACCTTGACTTTGCAGCCGACTTCGTCGGCGATGATCCCGGTGACGCGGGCCCGTTCATGGTTGCGCAGGGACATGACCTCGCCCGTGTGGCCGTTGCAGACCAAGCCTGTGATGCCATCAACTGAGGCGAGGTAGCGGACATAATCGCGCAAGCCGATCTCGTCGATGGAGTCGTCATCGTTGAAGGGGCAGAGGGTCGCGGGCAATACACCGGTCCATGGTTTGTCGAACATGCTCATTCCTTTCCTTAGCCTTCGTGATTACTGAATCCGGTATCGCTGTAAAAAGTCATAATTGGGCGTGACGCCCAGCCCGGGCCGATCGGGCACGGTCAGGCAGCCGTCTTCATCCAAGGTCATCTTCTCTTCAAAGATTTGCCCGCGATTGGCGTCGACCGTCTCGCGGTAAAATTCGACGATCAGCCCGTTGCTGATAGCGCCCACCAAATGCAGATGCACCTCCTGGTCGCCATGCGGCGCGATGTGCAGCTCGTGCGCGGCCGACAGCGCGGCGACATTCATGAACTCGGTGATGCCGCCCAGGATTTGGGCATCGGCGTTGAAGATCGCGGCAGCGTCATGGGCGATGAGATCGCGGAAGCCGTAGCGCGTATATTCGTTTTCGCCGGTGGCGATGGGGATGGAGGTGGAGCGCGCCAGGATGCCGTGCCCGCGATAATCATCGGGGGCCAGCGGCTCCTCGAACCAGAAGATATCATAGGGCTCCATGCGCTGGGCGATCTGAATGGCTTCGCGCAGGCTGTATGCGCAATTGGCGTCCACCATCAGTTGGACATCCGGGCCGATCGTCTCGCGCGCGACGCGGACGCGCTCGACATCTTCCGTGATGGGCGCGCCGCCGATCTTCATCTTGACCGCTTTGGCGCCCAGCGCGAGGTTGGTTTCCATTTCCGCCGCCAGGCCCGCCAGGCCCTTGCCTTCCTGATAATAGCCGCCGGCGATATAGGCGGGCACGCGGTCGCGGAAACCGCCCAGCAGTTTGTGCACTGACTTGCCGGTGGCTTTGCCCATCAGATCCCAGAGCGCGATATCAATGCCGCTGATGAAGCGGGTGGCGATGCCGCGCCGGCCGACCAGCTTCGGCACCCAGAGCGCCTGCCAGAGGCGGCGGTAATTGAAGGGGTCTTGGCCGATGAGCAAGGGCTTAAAATGCTCGAGCAGGCCCTGCGACACCAGCGCCATGCCGGTTGTCTGCGGCTTATGCGCCCAGCCGAGGCCGGTGAGGCCGGCGTCGGTATGAATACGAAGCAGGTTGAGCCCGCTATGCGTGTAGGTGTGCATGCCGTTGCGGATGGGGGCGCCCCGCTCCCAGCGGTATTGCAGCAGTTCGACGTCAGTAATTTTCATCGAGACCCTCAGCTGTTGCGGCGCGGGTCGAGGGCGTCGTTCAAGCCGTCGCCCAGGAAGACGAAGGCGACCTGAATGATGCCAATGGTTACCGCTGGGATAAGTATCAGGTGCGGAAAGATCTGCCAATAACGCCGGCCTTCTTCCAGTATAGAGCCCCAACTGGCGTTGGGCGGCTGCACGCCGATACCGAGGAAGCTCAAGCCGGCTTCCATGGTCACAGCGCCGCCCATGCTGGCGGTTACGGCGACGACCAGGGGACCCAAAGCATTGGGAATCACATGCCGCAGCATAATATGCCATTGCGAGCCGCCAAGCGCGCGGGCGGCCAGCACGTAGTCTTCCTCATTGATACTCAAGACTTGACCGCGAACCAGCCGCGCCAGACCGGGCCAGGCGATGAGGGCGAGGGCGCTAAAGACCAGCACATAATCCAGCCACAAGGTATTCAAATAGAAGGGATTCTTGGTCTGTTCGTAGAGCGTGTCGAACCAATTGATGATGGGTCGGCGCAGCGTCGTATTGATGAGGATGACCAGCAGCAAGCCCGGCATGGCTTGGATCAGGTCGCTGATCCACATGAGAAATTCATCGGTCCGTCCGCCGTGAATGCCCGACCAGGTACCGACCAGGATGCCGATGGCCAAGCTGATGGACGTGGACAAAAAAGCCACCAAGGCGGCGGTGCGCGCGCCATGCAGCATTCGGCTGAAGACATCGCGGCCCAAGTCGTCCGTACCCAGGAAATGCTCGGCGGAGGGTCCCTGAAACATGTTGACCAGGTTCTGTTCCAGGAAGTCATAAGGGGCGATATGCGGGCCGATCAATGCCAGAAAAAGGAAGACGAAGACGACTAAGAGGCCGCCGACCGCCAGCCAGTTTTTGCGGAAGCGGCGGGCCGCGTCCTGCCACAAGCTGCGATGGACTTCCAGCGACAAGCTTTTGTCATCTATGACGCGGGAACGTCTTGCTGGGGACGCCTCCGCGCTCATTGCGCCCTCACTCGCGGGTCCAGTATCGGGTAGACGATATCGACCAAAAAGTTGCTGACGAAGATGATTAAAGTGCCGACCACGGCTACTGCCATGATGATGGGATAATCGACCTTTTTGATGCCTTCGATGGTCAGCAAGCCGAAACCGGGAATATTCAAGATGTATTCCACAAACAGCGAGCCATTGATGAGACCGATCATGATGAGACCGAGGGTAGTCACCACGGGCGTCAGCACGGGGCGCAGCATGTGACGCAGGATAATTCTCGATTCGGGCAGGCCTTTGGCGCGGGCGGTGCGCACGTAGAGCTGGCTCTTGACTTCCAGCATGGCGGAGCGGGTCTGTCGCACGACGATAGGCAGGATCCCTATCGATATGACCGAGACCGGCAGCATGGCGTCGATATGCAGCAAGCCATTCCAGCCATAGGGCACATCAATGACTTTGAGTTGCAAGACGAGCAGGAGCAGCAGCACCGGCAGGATGACAAATGCGGGAATGCCGTTGATGAACAAGACGCTGCTGACTATCAGCCGGTCGAGCCAGCGGTTGTGGTATAGGGCGGCGACGATACCCAGCGCGATACCGGCGGCCGCGCCGATAACCGTCGCGGCGAAACCGAGCTGCATGGATATCGGCAAGCGGAATTTCACGATATCCAGTACCGGGCGGTCGACTTGCAGGCGGATTGAGCGCCCCCAGTCGCCTTGAGCCAGTTTATTGAGATAATTGCCAAATTGCACCAGGAATGGCTCGTCCAAGCCGTACTTCTTCCGCAGCGCGTTCATGACCACTTCGTCTTCGGTATCGAAGTCTTCGCCCTGGATGAACATCATGCGGATGGGGTCGCCAGCGCCGTAGTACATCATGGCGTAGGTCACGAAGAGTATGAGCAGCAGTCCGACCGACCAGCGGAGCAGACGTATGACTAAGAAGGATGCCATCAC
>WTGB01000055.1 GCA_011523735.1 Chloroflexota bacterium | reverse complement strand
GTGGAAGACGGGTATCTGATTCTCGATGGCGACGGTTGCAATGATTGGCAGCCCAATAGCGACCGTATAATCGAAAGGCAGGATAATTGCTTCGACGCCCTCGTTGGCCAAGCTTTGCGTGGCGCTGCGCAAATCACTAACGCTCGTTACCGCCGCGCTTTCGACTTCCAAACCCAAGGATTCGCCAATAGCGGCGATCCTCTCCGCGCCGTAGATGCCGCTCGCGTCATGCGACGAATACATCAAGCCAAAGCGATGCAGCGCCGGATTCTGCAGCAGGAAAATCTGAAAAGCCTCTTCATAAGGCGGCACGGATTCTGACCCGCTGACATGCGCCGGCTTGATGCATGGCGCGTCAGCCACTCCCGCCTGATAGGGACTGTAGACCGAGGAGAACAGAACGGGCGTAGGCTCGTCTTGATCCAGTGTGCTGTTCAAAGCGATTTGCGTGACCGGGGTGGATAAGGTGATCAGTATATCCGCGCCGCGGTCCAGCGCGTTATCGATCATGATGCTGACAGTTGGAAGATCGTAGTTGGCATCGCCCCAAATAATAGTAAGCTTCTCCCCTGTTAAATCCTGTCGTTCATTCAGAAGCGCGCGTTCTTCCGCGTCAATCCAGCCATAAACGTGCAGCGTATCCATCACGGCGGTTTCCAAGCTGGTATCAGACAGGGACGGACCCAGGCGCAGGACGGCGACGGTTGGATTGTCATCGTTCGCCAGCCCAGCCGGCGCCGTTAGCAGCGCAAACACTATGAAGGCCAACCAGAACTGCTTAAACATAAGACACCTTGTTTGCTATAGAACGGTCATAAATGATTATAAGTTACTCACATATACTCTGTATTAAGTATAGTTGCTAATTCGGCTAATGCGCAAGCGCTGCAAAAACGGCGGGGCAGAAAAAGAGGACAGCCGGTCCGCGCCAACTGCCCTCGGTTTTCAATTGCGCGCCGCGCTGCGTCTAGCTGTCAGCGGCCTCCAGTTGAGCCTGCTGCTCGGCGATCATTTCAGGACTGCATTGCAGGCTGGCGAAGAATTCCCTATCCGCTTCCAGCCGCCGTTCTTGCGGGATGACGACGCCCCGCTGCTGTATCCGCTGTAATGTCCTTATGGACACGCGCGTGGGCACGCCGCCTTCCAGCACAACATCCGCCGCATTTAGCAATTCGTCGGATACCTCTAGGCCTTGCAGATTGGCCGAATCCAGATTGACGCCGAGGCCCCGGCCGGTCGCAACATGGATGCCGGTGGTCGCGATGTCGATGTCGCCATTCAAATGGAAAGCGAGCGTGCGGCCGACATTGACGCCGTTTTGATAGAAGCTTGAGTAGCCGGCGCCAATGGTCGCGCCATAGTAGATCGACCCGAGACTGGGATGGAATATCGGGATGCCGTTCTCATTGGCAATGGCGACGATGATGGGCAAGCCCTGGGTCGTGAGGCTGTCGATAGGCAAGACGATGGCTTGCGCGCCCTTCTGCACCAAGCCGGCGGCGGCCGGGCGCAGGTCCCCAAGGCTCGTCACACCAGCGGTCTCCACGGAAATGCCCATTTCCCCGGCGATATCCCTGATGCGGTCGACGCCATATACGCCACTCGCTTCAGCTGTGTCGAATATTGTGCCGATAACGGCGAGATCGGGATCTTGCTCTTGCAGCTTCTCAAAGACGAAATCGTAGGAGGTGACAATTTCCATGCCAGTTACATGCGCCGGCTTGATGCAGGCGGCCGCGGCGATGCCGGCTTCAAAGGGATTGTGCACCGCAGTGAAGAGGACCGCCGGCGGAGCGTCCAAATCAAGCGTGGCTTTGACCGCCGCTAGAGTGACGGGCGTTCCCAGAGTAACCAGCACATCCGCCTCGTGGTCAAGCGCATCATCCAGCATTACCGAAATGGTCGGGAAATCGAAGCCGGCGTCGCCCCAGATGATGTTGACATGTTCGCCCTGATAATCCCGGCGTTCTTCCAGAATTCGGTTCTCATCCGCGCTGATAAAATCGTAGGATTCCAGCAGGTCCAGAATTGCGCCTTCGGCGATGTCCAGCGATGCCAGCGAGCCGAAACGCAGAATAGCGATGGTCGGCTTGTCATTGTCCTGCCCCGCCGCCGGAAATACCCATAGCAAAGCCAGACAAATCGTAAGCACCCTTCTGATCATCAGATTTCGCCTCCTGTCTTGCGTACGATGAATCACATTTGCATTAGTTAAATCTTCGTGCGACTTTAGATAGCCTGTCAAACATTTGAGCGGCGAGATCGACTATTCTTGCATGGCATCCAACTGTGCCTGCTGCTCGGCGATCATCTCCTCCGCGCATTGCAGGCTCGCCAGGAATTCCGTATCCGCTTCCAGCCACCGTTCCTGCGGGATGACGACGCTCAGAAAAGCGGGCGACTCACAGAGTCGCCCCTACATTGCTGGTTTGGCGGAGATTTCCGCTAGTCCGCTGCGTCCAACTGTGCCTGCTGCTCGGCGATCATCTCGTCCGTGCAATGCAAGGAAGCGAGCCAAGCCTGGTCGTCGGCCTGGCGTTGTTCCAGCGGGATGATTCGGCCGCGCCGCGCAATCGCCGCCAGCACTTCTGGCGCCAGCGTCCGCCTGCCGCCACTCTCGATGACGGCAATGGATTCGTTCATCACCGCTTCGCTGATTTCGACTCCCTGCGCTTCAGCCGACTCCAGATTGACGCCGACAAAGAGATCCCCGGCCGTACCAATGCCGAGGCGCGCAATGTCCACATCGCCATTTAAATGCGCCGTCAATATGCGCCCCGCATTGATGCCATTTGCGTACATGGGCGACGAGCCAGCGCCGATGGTGGCGCCGTAGAAAATCGCGCTGAAGCTGGGAAAGAATACCGGCAAACCAATTTCACTGGCGATTTCTGTGATGACGGGCAAGCCGCTCGATGTGATGGTATCAAGCGGGAGCATGAGCGCGCCGACCCCGGCATCCACCAGGCTATTGGCGGCCGGGCGTAAATCAGCCAAGGCGATGACGCCGGCTATATGTACCTCGATGCCCAAAGTTGCAGCCGATTCCATGATCTCTTCAGCGCCGTGTCTTCCGGACGCATCGCTTGTGCTGTGGATCACGCCGACCCGCTCAATATCCGGATCCTGCATGAGCAGCACGGAAAAAGCGTAATCGTAAGACAGCGAGGCGGATACGCCGGCGACATGGTCCGGTTTCACGCAGGAGGCATCGGCGGCGATGCCACCATCATAAGGCGTTGAAGCAAAGATCACCGGCGTCGGCATATCCATCGCGCTGGTGATTTGGATAGCGGTTTGGGTCACCGTTGCCCCTTGCGTGATCAGCACGTCAACTTCTTTATCCAGAGCGTCTTCCAGCATTAAATTCAATGTCGGGAAATCAAAGCCGGCGTCGCCCCAATAGATCGTGATATTTTCGCCGTCGTAATCGCGCCGCGCTTCGAAAATGCGGTTCTCCTCCGTCGAAATAAAGCCATACGACTCAAGGACGTCCAGGATGGCGCCTTCGGTGATGTCGTTGTTCGGCAGCGGACCGAAGCGCAGAATGGCGATGGTCGGGTTTTCGCCTTGCGCCATTGCTGCGGGCGCCAGCAGAAGCATCATTGCAAACAGAATCAATAAACATTTCCTGAACATAATCGGTCTCCTCTCCGAAAAGGCAACTGGACATTCGCGATGAAACTTTTCCTGTTTTTCAGTCCATCATAGTTTCTTTGAAACGATTCCACTTGGCGCGCCCGACACGGCGCCAAAGCTGCGAAGCTTATGAGTTCCGATATGGGATTGCCGTGCAATCTGCGTCATAATGATGTCGGCTGTAGAAACGAAAGCGAACACTCTTGACCGACATCAAACGAATCGGCGTTTTGGCGCATCCTTCGCGTCCTGATACCCATCCGGTGGCGCGCGAGATTGCGGCGACGCTTTGCCAACGCGGCATTAAGAATTGGGTTTATACCGATTGGAACGAAGACTGCGTGGCGCCTGACGTTGCCGCGGCTGATGTCGTCATGGCGATCGGCGGCGATGGCGCCATGCTACGCGCCGCTCGCGTCTGCGCCGAGTTCGAGGTGCCGGTGCTGGGCATCAACATGGGCTGGCTGGGCTTCCTCACCGAGATCGAGAAACCGGAGGAATTTCAAGCAGGGCTGGATCAGCTGCTGGCGGGCGATTACTGGATCGAGAAGCGCATGATGCTGCAAGCGACCGTGCTGGAAGACAAGCAGCAGGTG
>WTGB01000126.1 GCA_011523735.1 Chloroflexota bacterium | reverse complement strand
CCAGCGCGGTGCGCCCGACCATGTACTTCAAGATATTGCCCAAGGACTTTATGAAGATCGGATCGTCTAATAGCGCTTGGTAGTTCTGCAAGCCGATGAATTCGCCGGGCTCGGGGATATTCCAATAGGTGAATGAATGATAAATCGCCGAAACAGCCGGCACATAGCGGAAGGCGAGCAGCAGAATCAACGCCGGGATCAGCAATAGCAAGGGCACATATATAGGTACAAAGCCGTTGCTTAGCTTCCAGCGGCTTGATTCGGTCTTGGCGCCGGTGGTTGGCGTCGTCTGCTGAGTCAAGGGCTTGGCCTCCGCGGAATCAGTCAGGGTCGGATCGCCCGACCCTGACTGAAGTGTGCGATGCGCTTAGGCGCATCCTACCTCTTCAATACCAACTACGGACACCAGTCGTATCCCACCTGTTCGCAAAGGGCGGCGGCGCCGCTCTCCCAGGCTTCCTGCAGCAGCGCTTTGGTCTCTTCTTCATTGGTCGCGCCCAGGAAGTAGCCCTGCATGATCTGCGTCCAGTTGTCGCCATGCTCAACGGTCAATCGTGCCGAAGGATCGCCGAACAAGCGGTCTTGCAAGGCAGCTACGGACTGGAAATTGGCGAGAACTGGTCCGACTTCGGTACCGGCCACCATCGGGATAAAGCCGCCGAATTCGTTCGCCAAAGGCCCAAAGTTTTGTGGCGCGGACATCCACATTAGGAAGTCAACGGCGAGCTCGAAGTTGTCGCCTTCCGCCGTCGCGACTGGGATGCCATATTGCCCAGCCGAGCTGGGGCCGCCAACCCGGTAGACGGTATCGGGCGCGCCTTCAAAGTCGTCTTCGGTGAAGGGTGGCAGGTACGTCAAGCCCCATTCAAAGCTTGCCGAATCGGTGATTTCCTTGTTGTCCCAAGACCCGCCCCAATAAATGGCGAGTTGCTCGCCGAGCCACATACGCATGACATCGCCCAGACTGGTGATGCCAATGTAGTCGATCGGCAGAATCGCGACGAACTCTTTGGAGATGCGCAAATAATCGTCCATGCGCGGATCGTGGGCGCTCAGGACGCCGTCATGGATAGCTTTGGCGTATTCCTCGGCGTTTAACTGACGCCAGTCCAGATCCGGCTGCATCTCGGAGTATTTGTCCATATAGAGTTCCGAATGCCGGTCCGCCCAGACAACGCTCAGCCACAAACTATCAGCCCAGTACCAGGTGCTCCAGCCCGTGCCAGGCATGAAGGAGCCGAACGCTTCCACGCCCAGCGTCTCCTGGATGGTGTGCATATCGGCGATGAATTCGCCCCAATTGGCCCAATCTGGTTCTACGCCGGCTTCTTTGAACATCGCGACGTTGTAGAATAGCGCGGTTTCCACCCAGTCCAGCGCAACCTGATACCAGTGTCCATCGGGCGCGCGCGTCGTATTCAGTGCGTTTGGCGCGAAGGAATCAGCCCAACGTTCATGGCCAGGGGTGCCTTCGGCGATGTAGGGGTTCGGCATTTCAAAGTATTCGTCCAGCGCCGTCCACCAGGTATCCATAGTGCGACTGCGATTGAACCACTGATCCCAAACGATGTCGGGCGCTTCATCGGCGGCCATGCGTGAGGACAGCCAGGTAATATAATCGGAGCCGCTGGGAATATCGGGCAAGAGATTGACAGTGGCGTTGGGATGCAACTCCATGTATTCCTGCGCGACCTGCTCGGCGATTGCGGAATGCGCCGGATGCTGCTCGGGTCGGTAATAAACCTGAAGATGGACAACGATTTCACCCGAAATATCCATGTCCTGCGCGGTGCCAATGCCGAAGGCTGAGAAGAGAAGCGCGAAGACGAGCAGCAGTGACAGTTTCTTGAACATCATATTGCCTTTCATAATTGTAAACAGTAGCTACGGACGAAAGATAACGCGTTTTTCTATTGGCTGCACCTCCTGGGTTGTTTTCAACTCATAAGCCGCGGACAGAAATCTTGTCGCCACCCTTAGGCAGGCTCAGCAAAATATTCAGTCTTGCGGCGCCACGCCCTCCAAAGATTTGCTGGCGAAACGCTCGCGGTTGGTCAACTGAATCGTCATGCCGCCGTCGGTGAAGATATTGGCGCCGGTCACATAAGACGATTGTTCGCTCGCCAGAAACAGCACGACATTGCCCACTTCGCGCGGGGATTGCACGCGACCAAGCGGGATATTGTCCATCCAGTGCTGCCGCGCCCGCTCGGCGTCTTCGGCGGCCTCCTGAATATCGTTCCAGATCTGGGTGTCCGTCAGGCCCGGGCTAACGGCGTTGACGCGAATGCCGTAGGGGGCGAACTCGATCGCCATCGAAGCCGTCATCATGCCTACCCCGCCTTTGGACGCGGCATAGGGCGCGGCCGCCGGCAGGGTCGCGACCGTGTGCACGCTGGCGATATTGATGATGGCGCCGCTGCGCCGCGCGACCATCGCCTCCAGCGCATAACGGCTGCAGAGGAAAGTGCCTTTCAGATCGACATCGACGACGCGGTCCCAGTCGGCTTCGTCCATTTCCAGCGTCGGCTTGACGAAGTTCACGCCGGCGTTGTTGACCAGCGTGTCAATCTGTCCGTAAGCGGCAAGGGTTTCGTCGATGAGGCCTTTGCAGTCAGCGGCTTGGGAGACGTCAGTCTTGACGAATAGGCCCTTGCCGTAGCGCTTTCGCAGATCGGCTGTGACGCGCTCGCCCTGCGTCACATTGATGTCGGCGACGACAATCTCGGCGCCCGCTTCGGCAAAGCATTCGGCGATGCCGGTTCCGATACCGCTAGCTGCGCCGGTGACGATGGCGACATGTCCGTTCCAATTCATCAAGTGACCTTTCTTTTTGATGCTTCTCGCAAATCGCTCAACAGGACCATTGTTGGCGTCAATTTCAGCTAATTGAGATAGGAATAATAAGCCTTTATCCGCTCGTGCGCATCCAGGATGTGATCGGCCATGGCATCTTTCGCTCGCTCAATGTCGCCCTGTTTTAGTACATTTAAGAGGTGTTGATGTGCCGCGACATGGTGGCTCAATTCAGCTGGCGAGAGCACGTCGTTGGCTTCCGCGAGGAAACGGCTGATGCGCGAGCGCAGGCTCGAGACGACCTCGATCAGAATCGCATGTTGAGAAAGTTCCCAGAGAATCGAATGGAACCTGGAGTCAAGCTCAAAGCCTTTTTGCCTGTCGCCAACGGAAGCTGCCTGCCTCATCCGTTCAACAATGCATTCCAACTCTTCTTCTACCTTAATTGACCAATTTGATAGCGCGTATTGAACAACCAGTCTCTCCAAAGCCACCCGAATCGAATAGACTTCGTCCAGTTCTTTGGCTGAAAATGTGTGAACGTACGCGCCCCGCCTGGGCTCTTTGATGACCAGACCTTCGTCAATCAGTTTCTGGATGGCGATCCTCACCGGCATGCGGCTCACCTGCAGTTGCTTCGCGATCTCCTGCTCGACCAAGTGTGTTCCAGGCGCGAAGTCGCCACCTTTAATAGCGCTGCGCAGCCGCTTCGCTACTTCATCGCTCAATCTCTCGGACTGTCTGATCGGTTCCAGCTTATGCATGACTACTGCGACCAGCAGGCCGCACAACTACGAAAATCACCGGCTTAGCCTCGTCCGCGCGCACGCAAGCCCCACCAAGTGTGCAATCTTCATCCAGGGGCTCTACAGAAGATTATCCAATGTTACTAGCATTGCATTTGGAATCCAATGTATCACACATTGTATATGCTGTCAAATCGACTTGGCGGGAAGGCGCCCAATGCGCTATGCGGATCACGGAAGTTCTCAGTCATTAAGGCGGTAGAACGCCGCGGCATTCTCTCGAAAGAGCTTCTTCATTTCCTCGTCAGTAGAACCCCTGACCGCCCATTCAAGCGTTTCCACCCAACGCGGGTAATCGGTCGCCTGGTAGGCCACGGGCCAATCGCCGCCATACATCACGCGGTCGAAGCCGAAGCGCTCGATGACGTGATCGATATAGGGCTTTAGCTGCTCTCGCGTCCAACTGTCGTGATCGGCCTCGGTGACCAGGCCGGAGATCTTGCACCAGACGTTGGGGAATTCGGACAGGGTCTTGATCTCAGCGCGCCAAGGATCCAGCAAGCCGGCCTTGATATCGGGCTTGCCGATATGATCGAGGATGAACTGCACATCCGGGCATTGCGCGACCATCTTGATGGTGTTGGCCATCTGCGGGTGATGGATGCAAATGTCGAATTTCAGCCCAAACTCTGCCAGCAACTGCACGCCGCGCACGAAATCCGGGCGCAGGCAAAACTC
>WTGB01000149.1 GCA_011523735.1 Chloroflexota bacterium | reverse complement strand
GGTTGCGAATTGTAAGCGCGATCGCTGAATCGAATGCCAAATCAGTTTCACAGGAAGAATAGGGGTGGCGAGGCCGATCTAAGATAGGCTCGCGCCCCGCCGCCGCTTTGCGCTCCGCAGCGGTGACGAGCGGTCCCTCGTCCGTGCTGCCGAGCGGGTAGGTGCCGGCGACGCCCCGGTCGATGAGAAAGTCGGCCAGCTGGCGAATCATGTCCGGGTTGATGTCGCCGGTCGCTTTGAGCGGCGTGATGGTCGGGCAGATGACACCGCGCTCGATGGGATGGTAGGTCAAAGGGTGGATCAGCTTTGCGTCGATGGCTCTTCGGCGGGCGCTTCTAGCGGTGGCGATACGCCGCTTATTCTGGGCGTTGGCGCGCCGAGCCGGCCTTCGATATTGGCGAGCCGCTCGCGGACGTCAATGAGGTGGAGCATGATGTCCTTCATTTCCTGCCGCGTTTCTTGATGCGATTGCTCAGCATATGTACGCACCGCCTGGATTTCTTGCCGAGTTTCTCTATGTGCCTGTGAGGATTCAACCCTGGTTTCGCGGATTTCTTGCCGAACTTCTTGGAACGTCTGCCGAACCTCATTCTTGAACGCGCCAAGCTTATCGTCAATCTCGTCGCTGATTTCGCGGCGCGTTTCACTAAGCCAATATCGTACGGCCAACAGAGTGACACCTACGAAAACAAAATCGGAGATACCGGTGCTTGTTAACTCCTTAAGCAAGCCTATCAAGTCCACTGCAGATCTCCTGTGCGCGGCTGCCTATGTCTTATGCTGAGATTATAACACTACGCAGCGCCTTGTCGCTAGAAGTGAGAACGGAGTAGATCAAGCGAGGATGATTTTGTGGAACTCAAGCATCGGCAGCAGCGGCGTGACCGTTAGGCAAATGACGCCGCGCTTGATGGGTTGCTAGACCATACACGATTCGATTCGCTAAACACCAACTCCTTGCCGCTCCGCAACACTCCCAACGTGTCATTCAATCACGTTGCTATAGCCATTCAACGGCCGTCCAACACATTCAGAATCAGATTGGTCATGCATAAGCTCCCCCACTGGAAGCACGTGGACAAGAGCAATTGCGCATAACACGCACAATATGCCGACCTTTTTTCTTTTCCCGCGATTTGCGTTATACTCTGTGGCTGTCGCGACATCGCTCTGCCGTTGTCGGTTGAATGAAGTTGCTTCTGCTCTTCTGTGAGTGGACGGTTCAGCACCGCTAGAGTGGTGTTTTGATTTCGGCAGCGCGAGACAGATGGCCAATACACGTGGAAAGGTCGCCTATTGAATTTGTAGTTCCAAGACGAATCTGTCCCAGGTCGATGCAATGAGATACGGAGAGAGAATTATGTCAAAGCGTTCGCTAGCATTTCGTTTGATTGTCCTATTATGCAGTTTCTTGCTTCTGATTGGCGGCGCATCCGCCCAGGAAGTGATCACCCTCCAATTCTTCTACCCGGTTGGCGTTGCCGGTCCTTTGGCGCAAGCCATCGATGGCTATGTGGCTGAGTTCAACGCGACTCACGATCACATACAAGTGGAACCTGTCTTCACCGGTGGCTACGCCGAAAATATGGCGCGCGCGACCGCCGCGATCTTATCGGGGCAGCCGCCCGATGTCGCCATCCTGCTCGGCATCGACATTTACACACTGATCCAATTGGAAGGCATCATCCCGCTCGATGACTATATCGCCTCCGAAGACGGACTGGACATCGATGATTTCTTCGAAGCATTCATGGCCAACAATATCGCCGATGACCAAGTCTGGAGCATACCCTGGCAGCGCTCCACGCCGATTCTCTATTACAACAAGGATGCCTTCGCCGAGGTCGGCCTAGACCCGGAGACGCCACCAGCCACCTGGGAAGAATTGGTGGAATATGGAAAACAGCTCGTCGTCCGCGATGGCGATAATGTGACGCGCTGGGGTGTAGAAGTGCCGACGTCGTTCTGGATCTTCGCCAATTTCGCGATTCAAGCGGGGCAGCATATCGGCTCGCTGGGCGATGATCCCTGCGCTGTATACCTGGACACGCCCGAGGCGACTGAAGCGCTCGCATTCTTGCGCAGACTGCAGGAGGAGGGCGTCATGCCCGACGGCGCCAACGCCTGGGGTACCGCGCCCGCCGACTTCATCGCCGGAGCGGCAGCGATGATCTATCACTCGACCGGCAGCCTCAGCACGCTCTTGGCAAATTCGCCCTTTGAAGTTGGCACCGCCTTCATGCCCGCAGGCGAGGCCGGGTACGGCGCCAACGTCGGCGGCGGCAACTACTACATCATGAAAGACATCGCGCCGGAACGCCAAGACGCCGCCTGGGAGTTCATCCGCTGGATGGTGCGTCCCGAGCAGATCGGACAGTGGGGCATCGATAGCGGTTATGTCGCGCCGCGCAATGCCGCTTGGGAAGTCGACCCGCTGATGAGCTACGCCGCCGAAGTGCCGCAAGCGTCCACCGCCCGCTACCAACTCGAATACGCGGTCAAGGAATTCCCGGCAACCTACGGCGGCCAGGAAATCCAGGTCATCACCACCCAAGCGATTGAAGCGGTCAATACTGGTGAACAGTCGCCCGCAGACGCGTTGGCTGTGGCTCAGGAACGCGCCAACGAAGTGCTGATCCAGAACGGTTGCGAATTGTAAGCGCAATCGCTGAATCGAATGCCAAATCAGTTACGCATGCAGAATGGGCAGGGCGAGGAAGATCCGAGTTCGGCTCGGTCCCTTGCCTTGCCCGCGGTTTTACAATCAGGCGGCGCCGTCGCCTATTTGTTCCTGCTGCCCTCTCTAGTCTTCCTGGCTGTATTCACGCTTTGGCCCATTGTATCCGTGATCTGGGGCAGCTTTCACGCGCGGCGTGGACGCAGCCAGATCTTCGTCGGTTTGGATAATTTCGAACGGATCTTCGGCGACCCATTCAGCCAGCAAGTCATTCTGAATACAGTCGGTTATGTCACTCTGAGCCTGCTTATGTCCGTTTTTGGCGGGCTGATGCTGGCGATCCTCATGAACCAGGGACTAAAAAATATCGGGTTCTTTCGCTTCCCATTCCTGGCGACAATCGCCATGCCGATGGTCAGCGTCGCTTCCATCTGGCTGTTTATGTACAGTCCGCGCGTGGGCTTACTGAACGATATACTGGGCGGCTTGGGTCTGCCGCGGTCAAATTGGCTGAGCGATCCGGATTTGGCGCTGCCCGGTTTATTTGTCGTCTATTTATGGAAGCAGTTAGGTTATTTTGCGCTTTTCTATTTGGCGGCGCTGCAATCACTGCCGGACGATGTGCTGGAAGCGGCCACGCTGGACGGCGTCACCTTTTGGCAGAAGCTGCGCCATATCATCTGGCCGCTTGTTTCTCCAACGACATATTTTGTATCGACCATCGGCGTGCTGAACTCGCTGCAACAGGTCGATCATGTATTTGTGTTGACACAGGGCGGACCCAACAACGCCACCAGTCTGGCGCTCTATTATGTCTACGAGCAAGGCTTCAAGTGGTTCAAGACCGGGATCGCCTCGGCTATGACCGTCGTATTGTTGGCCGTGCTCCTAACGATGGCGATCCTGCAGTTTGTCTACCTGGAGCGCCGCGTTCACTATCAATAATCAATGTATGAGATTGACTACAAGATGACATCGCAAAGGAAGACCTGGCAAAAGATCCTGCCCATCCTGGCGCTGGGCTTTTTTGGCCTGGTCTGGATGGTGCCGCTGTTCTGGACGCTAGCGGCCGCCTTCGTGCCGACTACCGAGCTTTTGAACGGGGGTCCGCTCGTCTGGTTGCAGAACCTGCATTTTGGCGCTTTCGAGCAAGCCTGGTCGGTGGCGCCGTTTGCGCGCTTTTATCTGAATACGATTATCTGGGTCTTTGGGCTGCTCGCTATCCAACTCGTCACTATCTCGCTGGCGGGTTTTGCCTTGGCGCGCCTGGACTTCCGCGGCAAAGATCAAATCTTCTTCTTATTCCTAACTCAGCTGATGGTGCCCGCCACCGTACTCATCCTGCCCAACTACCAGACCTTGGTGGCGTTGGGCTGGCTTGATTCTTATCAAGGCATGATGGCGCCTTACATCGCTTCCGCCTTTGGCACATTTCTGATGCGCCAGGCTTTCAAGCAAGTGCCCAAGGAACTGGAAGAAGCGGCGCGCAGCGATGGCGCCAACTGGCTGCAGGTCTTGTGGCATGTTTTCCTGCCGGTCACCCGCGCCCCTCTGCTGGCTTTCAGCATCGTCTCGATCACCTATCACTGGAACGAGTTTCTCTGGCCCCTGCTGATCACGAGCAGCGTTGAGGTGCGTCCGCTGACGGTCGGTCTCGCCTTGCTCGTGCAATCCTCAGAAATCGGCGCGCAGTGGGATCAATTGTCCGCCGGCACCTTAATCGTGGCCGTGCCGATCCTCATCCTCATCGCCCTGGTGCAGAAGCAATTCACCAACAGCTTCCTCAGTTCGGGCATCAAGTAGACTGAATCACATCAGCGACTGGTGGTGACTCGGCGTCACCGTCGGACAGATGACGCCGCTCTTGATAAGTGGTAGAGCATGGGCGCTTTCACCGTTGAATTGATCGCGGACTTCCCAGCGTGTATAATAGCCTCAAATCAGCCACGACGACAAACTGGATTGGGCGAAGTAGATGGCAGCTCAAGTCAGAACCGAAGGTGAACGGATTGCGAATCTCGAAGGGCAAATCGCGCATTTGGCGACTAAAGCGGATATCAGTACACTCGAAGCCAAGTTGAACACCTTAATGTGGATCTTGGCGATTGCTATCCCGGCAGCGATTGCCATCACAGGGATTATTGTGGGCGTCGTGGTTCAATTGCTGAATAATTCGCCAGGTTGATCTCGCCGTTCGCTTTGAGCGGAGTGACGATGGGCGTGATGACGTCTCGTGTGATGGGTTGGTAGGGCATGGGATGCATCCTAGATTCGTTTCCGTAACGTCCCGTGTGCTGAAGACAGTGTGTTTCAGAAGTACATTTGGATGATACTGCAATTCATTGAACTTCTCTGAAATCGAAATAGGGATAGAATCCAACCAGCGTACGCTTGATAGCCTTCCTATGTTTGCTGACGAAGGTGTCGATTCCGCTAAAGAATACATCCTTTAGCACGTTTACAGGCAAGTAAATCATATCCTCGCCGGTAGGACCACCTTTCGGCAAACGATTTATGATCGGAGGTTCAACATTTCCAGCGTATGAATATGAAATTATGCTTGGATGCTGGCGATTGCGCGTATCCACAGGAGAATGGGCGTGCAAAAGACCACATCTCGCAACCCACAGGTCGGTGGGAGTCGGTGCGTTGACGCTTTTGAAGTCCATAAATCGCTTGACCCAAATTTCAAACCCGCCCTGTTTTGCTTCTTGACCATCAGGAAGAAGCAGATTGGCACAAATGTCTATTCCTGAATATATGAGCTTGGTGACTGCTACGTACTGCCGATTGTAATGACATAATTCAATATCATTCTTTATGTATGCGTCTACGAATCCTTCAGGCGTATTCATGTATTGATGGAATGCCCTTACTTCTTCGGGCGAGGTAAACACGTGATCGGAAGACCATTTCTTCGCGGTTTTTTCTTCGACATCACTCATGCAATAGCGCCCTTCAATTGGCTTCTAGCTGACAATGGTGAACTCATGAATACCATCCTGCAATCATGTGTGCAATGGCGAAACTTGTTGACGGCCGTGCATATAGAAATTGTGTCTTGATTGTTGCTGATGCGGTAAACGCTTGTGCGAATTCCCGCAATCCGCTAGCCTCTCCCTGAAGATCCGCGCTACCATGTCCACCGGTATTCGTGCCCGTCATGTCTTAGTAGTTAAAGAGAAAACCTCCGTGCCTCTGCGGCAAATCAACTCGGTGTACTCTCTAAAACTCGGCGCACTCGGCGGCAAAAGAAAAAATCCAAACGTGAACATTTGTTCACCCATACCACCCTATTCCATGCTACACTGCACATACACCGCCGACGTAACAACCGCATATCGCGTTTATTGGAATCCCAGATCTTATTGGACAAAAAAATATTCCGTTCCCAATTCCAATAGACGACCCGACGCCTGCCATTCCCCGCCGCTTGCGCTACAATACGCCCAATCACCATCCATCCGCAAAAGGAGTCCCCCATGTCCAGCACCAACGGCGTCCGCGCCGCCCTCAACCAGCGCAGCCGCACCCTCGTCGCCGGCGCCGAACGCGCGGGCGCACGCGCCATGCTCAAAGCCGTCGGCTACGATGACGATGCTCTGGCAAAACCCCTCATCGGCGTCGCCAACACCTGGACCGAGATCGGACCCTGCAACTTCCACCTGCGCAAGCTCGCCCACGATGTCAAGCGCGGCATCCGCGCCGCTGGCGGCACCCCCTTCGAGTTCAACACCGTCAGCATCTCCGACGGCATCACCATGGGCACCGAGGGCATGAAAGGCTCGCTGATAAGCCGCGAGGTCATCGCCGATAGCATCGAGCTGGTCGCCAAGTCGAATATGCTCGATGGCGTGGTCGCCCTCTCCGCCTGCGACAAGACGATTCCGGGCACGATCATGGCGCTCATCCGCCTCGACCTGCCCTCGCTCATGCTCTACGGCGGCACGATCTATCCGGGCAATCTCAATGGCAGCGATATCGACCTGGTCAGCGTCTTCGAGGCGCTAGGGCAATTCCAAGCCGGGCAGATCAGCTACGACGAACTGATGGCGGTGGAGAATGTCGCCTGCCCCGGTCCGGGCGCTTGCGGCGGCCAATTCACGGCAAATACGATGGCCATGATCAGCGAAATCATCGGCATCTGCCCTATGGGCATGGGCGATGTCCCGGCCGAAGACCCGGAGAAGGAGAATGTCGCCTACCAAGCCGGCGAAATGATGCTGCAGATCCTCGAGGACGATATCCGTCCCTCCGCTTTGCTGACGCGCCAATCGCTCGAGAATTCCCTGGCCGCCTCAGCCGCCACCGCCGGCAGCACCAACAGCATCCTGCACTGCCTCGCTTTCGCCCGCGAAGCCGGCATCGACTTCACGCTGGACGACATCGAAGAAATCAGCCGCCGCACGCCCATCATCGGCGACATGCGCCCGACCGGCAAATACGTCGCCCTCGATCTCTTCAAAGCCGGTGGTGTGCCCATCCTGCTGAATCGGCTCATCGACGGCGGCTACATGACAGGCGACACGCCAACAGTCACCGGGCAAACGCTGGCGGAAGCCTGCGCCGACGCGGTCGAGACGCCCGGGCAAGATGTCGTCCGCGACCTCGATGACGCCATCAAGGAAAGCGGCGGCTTGGTCGTGCTGCGCGGCAACCTGGCGCCATCGGGCGCAGTCGTCAAACTCAAGGATACGCCACCACCGCTGACTGGACCGGCGCGCGTCTTCGACACCGAGGAGGACGCCTTCGAAGCCGTCTCCAATCGGCAGATCGTCGCAGGCGATGTCCTCATCATCCGTTACGAAGGACCGGTCGGCGGACCGGGCATGCGCGAGATGCTGCAAATTACCGCCGCGCTCTATGGGCAAGGGCTGGGCGGGGAGGTCGGCTTGATAACCGACGGGCGCTTCTCCGGCGGCACGCGCGGCTTGATGATCGGCCACTGCGCGCCCGAAGCAGCCGTCGGCGGTCCCATCGCCCTGCTGGAAGAAGGCGACATGATCACCATCGATGTCTCTCGCCGGCTGATCGAGGTGGACCTGAGCGACGAGGAGCTCGCTGCCCGCCGCGCCGGGTGGAGCGCGCCCGAGCCGAACTACAGCAAAGGCGTCATGGCGAAGTACGCCAAGCTGGTCTCGCAAGCGGATGATGGCGCTGTGACAGGGGCTTAAACGAACATCAGCAATCTGCAGCATACTATGAAACCCCTCGCCGCCACCCGCATCCTCGACCTGACCCGCCTCCTCCCCGGCGCCGTCTGCACCATGCTGCTACGCGACCTCGGCGCCGAGATCATCAAAGTCGAAGACCCGCGCGCCGGCGACTACGCCCGCTGGATGCCGCCGCTGATTGATGGCATGGGCGCCTTCTTCCGCAGCAGCAACGGCGGCAAGAAGAGCATCGCCATCGACCTGAAAGCGCCAGCGGGACAAGCCGTCCTACACAAGCTGGTCGAGGGGACCGATGTGCTGATCGAAGGCTTCCGCCCCGGCGTGACCGCCCGCCTGGGCGCGGACTACGAGACGCTCAAAGCCGTCAATCCACGCCTGGTCTATTGCTCGCTCTCAGGCTGGGGCCAGAGCGGACCTTACGCGCAAGTCAGCGGTCACGACCTCAACTACATCGCGCGGAACGGGGTGCTCGGCGCGGACATGACACTGGGGACGCCGGGCGCCCAAGTCGCCGATGTCGGCGGCGCCTATGTGGCGGTCATGGGAGTGCTGGCGGCGCTGCTCAAGCGGCATCGGACGGGCCGAGGCGACTATGTCGATGTGGCGCTCTCTGAGGCGGCCATGCCTCTGGCGCTGGCGGCTTGGGTGGGGTCGCAATCCCCGCCTGTAGATAGCGGTTTCATCAGCTTGCGCGGAGAGAGCGCTTGCTACCGCGTATACTGGACCGCTGATGACCGGCAAGTAGCGCTCGGGGCGATCGAACCGAAGTTCTGGGCGAATTTCTGCCGCGCGGTGGGGAGACCAGATTGGATTGAGCAGCATCAGGACCGCAGCCGGCAGCCGGACTTAATCGATGCGGTCGCAGCGCTGTTCAAGACGAAGTCGGCCGATGAGTGGGCGGCGTTGCTCGATGACGCCGACTGCTGCTTCAGCCGCGTCATTTCACCCGCGCAACTGCTCGACGACCCGCATATCCAAGCGCGCGGCATGGTGGGCGTCACCGAGGCCGGCATACCCTGGATGCGCAGTCCGATTCGTCTGGACAAGGCTGAAAAGGAGATCTATCCAGCGCCGAAGCACGGTGAGAATACATCGCAGATTCTAGCGGAAATAGGTTACACAGATGCGGAAATCGGCCAGCTGCTGAGTGACGGCATTATTCGTCAAGCGCCGTGAAACCATCGGCATCAGCGAGGATCTTCTTCGGACCGTGCTCCTCAAACAGGACACTCACAATACCGCCGGTCTCCACGCCGATGACCTTGCCTAGCCCAAACTGTTTATGAGACACCGGCGCGCCGACCTTGAAGCCAGATACATTGTCAGCAGTCTTCTGGACGCCGGGGAAGGGGATGATTTTCTTGCGCAACCTTTCATTAGGCTTGGAGACTGCGCCACTCTGCAAATCGCGCTGCAGCCGGCTGAGTGGTTGCGGCGGGCTGTCCCATTGCGTTTGCGATTCGATGCTTTGGGCGCGGCGCAGTGTTGCCAGTGTGGTCGGCGAACCATCGAGCAAATGTGGGGGGAGATCGGCGAGAAACTCCGAGGGTACAGCCAAGCCGCCGGTGCCGCCGTAGAGAGCGCGGCGGAAGGCATAGCTCAGGTGAAGCGAGCGCTTGGCGCGGGTGACCCCGACGTAGAACAGTCGGCGCTCTTCTTCGATGCCGCCGGCCTCCTCAAAAGAGCGAAAGTGCGGCAGGATGCCCGCTTCCAGCCCGGTGATGAACACGACGGGAAACTCCAAGCCCTTCGCCGCGTGCAAGGTCATGAGCGTCACCGCATCATTATCATCTTTCAAGCTGTCGACATCCGCCACCAACGATTGCTCGGCGAGGAATTCAGGCAGCGGCTGCTCGTATTCCATCGCATAGCCTAGCAATCCGCGCAGTTCACCCACATTGTCGGCGCGTTCGACCGCTTCCTCGGGCATCTTGCTTATCGCCTCCAAGTAGAGATAGTAGCCGGTTTCCGCCGTGATTCTGTCGAACATATTCAGCAGATCGCCGACTTTCGCCATCTCCTGCCAGTTTGAGAGCATAGCGGCGAAGGCGGCGAACTTCTTCTTGGCTGCTGAGCCAAGGGGCGAGGGATCATCGTAGTAGATGCGGTTCAGCGCTTCGCCGATGCTCAAGCTTTCGCTCGCTACCCAATTCGTGAAGGCGGCGAGGGACTTCTTGCCGATCCCGCGGGCAGGCACATTGATAACGCGCTCGAAGCTGACGCGGTCATCGGGGTTGTGGACAAGGCGCAGGTATGCCAGCAGGTCCTTGACTTCACGGCGCTTATAAAAGCCGACCCCGCCGACCAGCATGTAAGGCACAGCGGCGTTGACAAAAGTCTGCTCCATCGCCCGCGATTGCGCATTGGTGCGATACATCACGGCGAAGTCCTTGTAGTCCAGTCCCTCCTGCATGCGCAACTGCTGGATGCGCTCAAGCACATTCTCGGCTTCATAGCGTTCATCGAAGGCTTCAAAAACATTGGCTCTTGCGCCAGGACCTTGATCGGTATGCAGCGCTTTGGGTGTGCGGTGGCGGTTGCGGTCGATCACGGCGCGGGCCACATCGAGGATGTTTTGTGTGCTGCGGTAATTCTGTTCCAGCAAGAAGACCGAGGCATCGGCATAGCTTTCTTGAAAGCGCAGGACATTGCGATAATCGGCGCCGCGAAAGGCATAGATCGCCTGATCTTCATCGCCGACCACAAAAACATTGTTCTGTGGCGCCGCTAACAGCTTCACCAATTCATACTGCACATGATTGGTGTCTTGAAACTCATCCACCAGGACATATTCGAAGCGCTGCTGATAATACTCGCGCAGGCGGTCATTCTCGCGCAACAGCAGCACCATATTCAGCAACAGGTCGTCGAAGTCCATGGCATTGGCGTCATGAAGGGCTTGCTGATAGCTGGCGTAGACCTGCTTGACAATCTCGCCGAAATAATCGCGCGAGCGATATTGCGCCGGCAGAATCATTTCATTTTTGGCACCGGATATCTTTGCCAGGATTGCGCGCGGATTAAAGCGTTTGGGGTCCATGCCGAGGGTCTTGACGACCTGCTTGACCAGCGTCACTTGATCATCGCTATCGTAAATTACGTAGTCCGGGCGGTAGCCGGCACTCTCGGCTTCATAGCGCAGGAAACGAGCGCAGGTGGCATGGAAGGTGCCCAACTGCATGCCGCGCAACGGTTTGCCCAGCAAAGCCTCCACGCGCGTCCGCATTTCCCCTGCCGCTTTGTTGGTGAAAGTGACCGCCATAATGCGATGGTGCGGGATGCGCTCTTCGTGGATCAGCCAGGCGATGCGGCGGGTGAGCACGCTTGTCTTGCCGCTGCCGGGACCGGCCAGCACCAGCACGGGACCGGCGCCGGCGGTTATGGCGGCCACCTGCTGCTGATTCATGCCTTCGAGGAGCGGATGATCTCGCATCGAGCGATATTCCCGTATGAGCGTCACTGTATTATATCAGAATATATGAGCTAAAAGGCCTAGAATTCTTAGGGAAATTAACTCACATCAGATGACAAACATAGTTTACTGGATGCCCTGGCAGATCGACTTTTATTGCCCGGCAGCCGGCGTCGGAATGATGATCTCTTCGACAGTTGGACCGAAGGCCGGCTCGGCCGGCTCGATATCGGCAATTGTATTATCGATGCTGATATTCAGGTCAAAGTTGATGAAACCGCCGTTAAGCGATTTGGCAGCGAGGCGCAGGATGTAGTTGCCGTTGGGAACCTGGGCGGCGCGGGTGTCCCAGATGCCGAGGGGCGTCCCGTATTGCGGCATCTGCACGAGCGACGCGCTGATAGGAAAGAAGGTCTCCGGATCAGCGGCGCTGGCATAGAGCAGTTCAAATCTGTCGAAATCCGGCGCCTGCACCTGCCCGCGGATCTCGACCGCTCCGTGCAGTACTTGCCCCGCGTTAAGATTGCTGATGTTGATCTGCGGCAACTGCTGGCCCTGGACGCAGGCTTCTTGCGGCGGGGGATGCACTGGTATATCGAGACCGAGGCCCCCGGCAAATTCTCTGCCATCGTCGCTGTTGTTCAGCCAGTCGAGCGCAGCAGGATCGCCAATGTCGGCGAAGTTTCGCTCGATCACGTGGCTTGGGCAGAATTCGTTGGCGCGCAAGAGCGACCAACTGTCGACCGTGGCCCGCTGGAGAAAAGCCTGTTCCGCCGGCGGAGGATACTGTTCATGCAGGAACAAGTCAGTAGTTGGCTCCGGGCAAGCGGAATAGCTTAGAGTGCCGGTAGTGCGACAGATTTCGCGCGCGACCACCCCGCCCGGATTCTCAAAGGGCAGAGGCGGATACGAGGTTGCCGCCGCCGTCATCACCGCGTTCCAGACCGGCGCCGCGCTGCGGGAGCCACTCGTGTTGTAAGTCGGGCTGTTGTCCGATGTGCCCAGCCATACCCCGACGACGGCATTACGGGTGAAGCCCATAGTCCATAGGTCTCTTCCGCCGTTGGTCGTGCCCGTCTTGGCGGAGACAGTGTTACCCGTTGGAATGCCAAGCTTTGCCAGGGTCAAGTTTGAATCTTGAGCGAAGCTGGGAGCGCGAGCGCGGTCATCGCTGAGAATGTTTTGCATCAGATAAGCCAGCGCCCGCGAAATAACTTGCTCGGGCGGCTGGACTTCAAGCGGGATCTCGACAGGCTCCCCGTTGATCGATTCCGTGATCCGTTCGATGGCGTATAGCGGGACACGCTTGCCGCCGCTGGCGAATACCCCGTAGGCGCCCATAAGATCGAAGAGTGTGACCTCGTTGGCGCCCAAGGCGCTGGAGAGCGAAATCAGAGAGTTTTCGGGAAATTGCAGCCCGACAGCATCAGCCATATTGGCGAAGCGCCCCAGCCCAACCTGGTCGCGGAAGACCCGCACAGCCGGGACGTTGTAGCTATTCTGCAGCGCGAACCGCAACGGCACCGCCCCATGGAAGCGCCGGTCGACATTCTGCGGTTCGTAGATGCCGCCGGGACCAAGGTCCTCGACCATTGGCACATCCCAGATGATGCTGGCTGGCGTGAGGAAATCGCCATTATTATCTTGCAGGGCGGTCATGTAGACGAAGGGTTTAATCGCCGAGCCGGGCTGTTGATAGGTCAGCGCGTTATTGACCTGGCCCGCAAAGGCATCGTTGAAGTCGTGACTGCCTATCATAGCCCGGATAGCGCCAGTATTGGGATCGGTCACCATGACCGCGCCGGTATTGACGCCGCTGGCCGCCGCCCGCAGCGCGCGCACCTGATTGCTCAGAGCCGATTGCGCGGCCTCTTGCAGCGCCGGATTCAGCGTGGTGTGAATACTCAGTCCGCGGGTGAAAAGCGCCTCTTCACCCAATTCAGCTTCGACCAGTCCGCGTACATAATCGACAAAATGCGGATAGCGGACCTGGACTTCGCCGGGCTGGAAGACTGTCGTTTCGATCTCGGCGATTTGCAGGATGGCCACTCCACCAACGATGTCGCCTTGGTCGCTGCTGCGGACAAGTACTTCTCTACCACCGTCGAAATCGGCCTCGGCGCCATCAATAATGCAAAAGGGTCCCCGGTCCAGCCAGTCGTCATGCTGGAATTGCAGGCAGCCGACTTGGATCATCTTGCGCATGGTGGAGCGCATGCCGCCGACGGCGAGGGCGCGGTTTACAACGGGGTCATGCTGAACAGGAGAAGGCACAATACTGGCCAGCAGCGCCGCTTGGGCGAAGTTCAACTGGTCGGCGCTTATCCCGAAATAGAAATTGGAGGCCGCTTCAACACCATAACTTTGGTTGCCGAAGAATATCTCGTTGAGATAGAGCTCGAGAATAAATTCCTTGTCATAGCGATTGGCGATTTCCAGCGCGACCAGGAGTTCGTTGACCTTACGCTCGATGGTGACATCACGGTCTTGCAGCACCAGGTTGCGCGCGATTTGCTGTGTGATGGTGCTAGCGCCGGATTCGATGCCGCCGCCGCTGACGTTTTGGATAAAGGCGCGTGTTATCGCGATGGGATCGAAACCGGGATCTTCAAAGAATCGCTCGTTCTCTTGCGAAACTATAGCGTGAATCATATACGGACTGATCTGATCCAGCGTGACTGAGGTGCGCGCGCCGGTCTCCTGACTATTGATGGCGGCAAGCAAGTTGCCATCGGCATCGAAGAACCGCGCGGTTTGGTAAGCCGGGCTGTAACCCTCCAAGGCGGCAATGCCCTCGGCGAAGGGCTCGACCTTGTCGCGATACCACATCATGATGACGCCGGCGGCGACGATCCCGGCGATCAACAGCAGGATCATCAAACCCGCAAATATTGTGGTCGCAAGGCGTATGCGGCGGCTGCGGCGGTCTTCCAAAAACTCCTGCACGATCGGCGATGGCTGCAAATCGAAATCCGGGTCGATGGCGCGCGGGATGACGCCGTCCGCGTCCGCTTGCGCCAGCGCCGCCATCGTGGTCCCATCTTGGGCGTCGGCCGCGAGCGTCGGCTGCTGACCCGGCAATTCGTCCGCGAATGCCGCTGAGCCGGGCACGGTATAGAGCTCGTCTTTGGTCGGCGGGATCGCGCCGATTTTGACGCCCCGCTCGTCATAGATTGGGTCGCCGGCTCTTGGTTCGCCATAACTCGCCGGCAGGTCATAGTCGGCGCCGGGTTGGGTCAGCGTCGCATCGGGATCGAGTTGCTCGCGGCGGGCTCCCTCGAGTTCGCGTAAGACGGCGGGGTAGTCGATTTCCCATTGGTTGCTGACAGGATTGTGTCGATACCACTCTGCATTTTCGGCATCGATCATCCACCAGAAGCCCTGCTCGTCTTGCACCATGGCATCGTAGAGCAGGCGCTGGTAGTCCTCAAATTTGATCTCTTCTTTATTCAGCAGTTCGTTCAGCGTGGCTGCCTGGTTCTGCATATCGAGGAAGCGCTGGGCGATCTCGCTGATTTCGGGTTCGGTGGACCTTTGCGTTGCCGGCGGTTCGTCTTCCGGGCGGGCGTATTGTTTGATTTCGGCGGCGCTCGGCGCCTGGGCGAAGTCTTCGGGCGGGGGCAAATCCTCAGGTGTGGAGGCGTCATTGACCAGCGCCCCCATCATTTCTTCGGGAGATTTGGGCGGGTCGTCCGCGGGAGGTTTGTCGCGGGTCTGGCCGTCGGGCATGGATCGAGTCTCGTTTCAGGCGGGACTTGGCGTTGAGGCTATTATAGTGGAATGTGAGAATTGGGGGAAATAGGAGGCAGTAACCACCGAGGACACAAAGATTTTGCCGGGCTGGCGAAATCAAAAGTCAGGGTCGCTGGAGAATCGCAGAAGGGTTTGTTTAGAGGCGGTTCCTAGCTGATCTCTAAGCCACCGCGGCGTCTTCTTCCTCAACAAGGTCATGCGGATGACTCGCCAGATAGCGGTGCAGGTAGGGATTGCCGATGACAGCCATATCGGCGACGACTTCATCGCGCCGAATGGTGAAGTGGTAAATCTCGATGCAGCGCATGCCAGCGAACCAGTGCCGCCTCAGCGTCACCTTGCGGTCAATCTCCCAGCCGCGCGCGATGGCAGTGAGAAGATTATCCCCACCGGCATAGCGCTCCGAAGAGTAGCTCCAATGCTGTGAGGTGATGTCCTGATATTGGACGTGGAGATCCTGCTGACTCTGCTCAGTCATGCGCTTAGTCGCTCCCGCGGAGTTGAATCACGAGTGGATTATACGCGTGTCGACTATGAGGGGCAAGGCAGCTTAAATGACTCTAAGCGACCTTAATGTTACTCGGCGCTCACAACGGAATGCGCCGCTGCCTCGGCGATGACGCGAATGTCGTGCTGGACAATATAGCGCTCGATGTAGGGATTGCTTAACACCGGCATGATCATCAGTTGGCTGCCGCGCATCAAGGTAAATTCGTAAATCGTACTTAGGCGACTGCCGCTATGCCATATCTGACGCGCGCTCACCCGTGGCAGCGCCAAACTCCACCCGGCGCGCAGGGCGGTTATGAGTTGGCTGGCAGCGGCATACTTTTCCGATTCCGGGCTCCAATACTGGTCGCTCTCGGTATATTTCTCATGCGTGTAATTGTTATGATTCCATTCCATGTCACCTGCCTCCAACCATGCCCCACGCAAGTCGCGCGGAGAAGTCGATGCAAGTTTGCCGAACTGCCCCAACTGGACCGCAGCCCGGCCTGCCTTCATGATCGCTGGTAATATGCACTTTGCAGGTTCAGCTACCTATATTGTATATCCGATTTGGCGCGCCGCATGATAGAACAAGCCTTAAATCGCCTTAATGCAATGTGGCAGGCTTAATTATGGCTGGAGTGGTGGATTGTTACAGCGCAGCCCTAGGCTTAGGGGGCGACATCGCGAGCAGCGAAATAGTCGCTTAGGGCAGACATCATGCCGCCCAAACTGATGTTCGACGGCTTAATCAACTCCTGGAAGCGGTAGTCGCCGGCGGCTTTGGCAGTGGAAGGACCGAGGCAAAGAGCGGGCAAGCGCAGCGCCCCCTCCAGCGGGCAGCGCTGGCGGAAATAGCGGACAGCCGATGGACTGGCAAATGACAGCGCATCGATTTCCCCTTGCGCGATCAAAGATGGTACATCCAAGCCGCCAGTCCCGGCAATGGTTCGATAGGCGACCAGAGCGGTCACCGCCCCGCCACGCGCTCGCAGGATTCGTGCCGTCTTTTCGTCAGCCAGGTCAGATTGCGGCAAGAGGACGCGATCGCCCTGCTCCAAGGGCAGTTGCCGGGCAAGACCCTCGGCACTGTATAAAGTCGGAGTAAAATCCGCGGCGCGAGAAAATTGGCGGCGCAATTCCGCTGAAGTCGCTGGTCCAAGCGCAGCGATCTTTATGTTCGCAAATTCGCGTTCGGCGCCGACGGCGCGCGCGCGCTCGGCAAGCGCCCAGACGGCATTGCTGCTGCTCAAGGCGAGCCAGTCGAAATTGCGCAAATCCCGCAAGTGGGCATCCAGGTCATAGGGTTCGGCCGGCAGCTTTATCTCGATGCACGGGTAGGCGATGGGGATTCCGCCGTACTCCCGAATAAGCGCTTCCAGCGGCGGCGCTTGATGGCGAGCGCGGGTGACGACGATGCGCTTGCCTGAAAGCGGCGTACGGTCTGACATAGTAAATATCACCCTGCATCCGTTGAGGATGTCCCCGATGAGATAGTCTGCAAGATTTGGTCGGCGCCCTGCTCCAAAGCCTGCTCAGCCAAGCGTCTGCCCAACTGAAGCGCAAAGTGCTTGCCAGCGGCCTCATCAAAGGCTTGAGTTTCGCTGCTGACGTCAATGACTTGCGAGCCGTCTTCGGATAGCACTCGTCCTTGCAAGTGAAGCGTGTTGCCGCTGATATGGGCGTAGGCGGCGACTGGCAGGGCGCAGCCTCCATCCAGGGCGCCGAGAAATGCGCGCTCGGCACTTGTAGCATGTGCTGTCAGACGGTCCATGAGCCGACCGAAGAAAACCAGCGGATCGCCTTCATTAAGACATTGTACCGCCAGCGCGCCCTGGCCCGCGGCGCTGAGCATTTGCGAGGCATCGAAACGCTCGCTGATATGCTCCGCCAGCCCCAGCCGCTGCAAGCCCGCGGCCGCCAGCACAAGCGCATCAAATTGCTCTGGGGTGGAGCGCAGCTTCGCGAGGCGCGTGGGCACATTGCCGCGGATAGGCATTATCTCAAGATCGGGGCGGATAGCGAGCAGTTGAGCGCGACGGCGGAGGCTGCCGGTACCGATGCGCGCGCCTTGCGGCAACTCCGAGAGGGTCGCGCCGGAGCGGCTGACGAGAGCATCCCGGTGGTCGCCTCGCTTGGGCACGGCCGCCAGCGCCAGGTCTTTGGCACTATCAACCGGCATATCTTTGAGGCTGTGCACGGCGCAGTCAATCTCGCCTCGGCGCAGAGCTTCTTCGAGCGCTTCGGTGAACAAGCCTTTGCCGCCAAGGGCGGGCAGCGGCGCGTTTGGATTTGCGTCGCCGCGCGTGCTGTACTCGCGGATCTCAATACGGACAGCGGGTTCAAGCGCCTTGAGCAAGTCAGCGATGTGCTTGGCCTGCCAAAGCGACAGTTTTGACCGGCGCGTGCCGATGCGGACGACTTGGCGCAGCCTGGCGATGCTTGGTCCACCCACGTCAGACGCTCCGCACGGTCGGATCGAAGCCGATCAGTTGCCGGGCGCGGTCGATGCTGACAGGGCTTTCGACGCCGCTGATTGGTCTTGTGCGGCGGCTGACTTCGGGATAGAAAAGTGAGAGCAGCGCCTCGGTATCATACTCCAGACTATTCCGGTCGCTATTGACGAAAAGTGGATGCGCGCCTTGGAAGTCAGCCCTTATCGCCTTCTCAAAAGCCTGCGTCGAGTCATCGGTGTGGATGAAGGTCCAGAAGTTGAAGCGGTCATGGAACCAGGCGGAAAACAGCCAATCGTCCGCGGGCGCCTCGCTCTCAAAAGCGCCGCGCTGCGTCGCATCGTATTCCATGATGTGGCGCGCGCGCAATTTCAGGGCAGCCAGTTTCGCTTCCGCCAGGGCACTATGCTGCTCGGCGTGTGGAAGCGCGCGAAAAGCGTCAATTTGGCATCGCCGCTCGGCAAGGCTTTGCCGCAGACTTCCCTCTTGGATGACGGTATCGCTCCAGACGGCTGGCAAGCGGAAGGAGATACTGCTGATGCCGGCGCGGCGCCAGTAGTAAGCCGCGATCTCCTCGACCATTTGCTTGGAGAAGGAATAAGCGTCAGTGGTGAAGAGCGGCAGGTCCTCGTCAAGCGGAAAATAGTCGTATTGGCGATCGTCGCAGCCCCAGTAGCCGCCGATGGCGTTGATGGAGCTGGCTTGGACGATGCGTCGTACACCAGCGCGGGCGGCCGCTTCGAAGACATTATAGGTGCCGGAAACGTTGATGTCGAAGAGCGTCTCGTTGGGATGAGTACGCGTACTGGGAATGGCCGCCAGATGCACGATGGCGTCGCAGCCTTCAACATGTTTGGAGAGCGCTGGGACGTCCAGAATGTCGCATTGGGCATAACTGAGGCCAGGTATCGAACAATCAGCGTCGATGCCGATGACTCGGACGTCCCAGCCCAAATTGACAAATCGCTGGCTTATTGGCGTCCCGACCCGCCCTGCCCCGCCCGTAATCAGAATCCGCATCGCTGTTTAGACAATCATCTTGAAAGCGATAGGCGCGGAAAGCGCCAGGGAGGAGCGGAATGTCAGCAAGCCGGTCGCCGCATTGATGGAGAAGACGGCGGCATTGTCTGTATGGCGGTTGCCGATGACAAGATATTCGCCGCGAGGATCGATCATGAAAGCGCGGGGCCAGGCGCCGCGGGTTGACTCATTGGCGAGGTAGCGCGGCATGCCGTCAGCGTCCAGGCGATAAATCACGATAGAGTCATGCCCGCGATTCGAGCCATAAAGGAATCGGCCATTGGGGTGCACGTGGACGTCCGCGGTAGTATTGGGCCGCTCGGCGGGCTGTTGATAATCAGCGGGCAAGGTTGACAGGATCGGTCCCCGCGTCCAGTTATCGTCTTCGTCGTAGGTAAAAGTCGCCAAGGTGGAATCAAGTTCGTTGATGGTGTACATGCGCGGCAAGGTCGGATGGAAGGCGACATGGCGCGGTCCGGCGCCGGGGGGGAGGTCCAGCGTCTGCGAGAAGCTGAGCGCGCCAGCCGCGGTATCCAGCGCGTAGAGGTAAATTTTATCTGTGCCTAAATCAGGCACGACGGCAAATCGGTTATCAGGCGTCGTGACGATCATGTGCGGGTGGGAAACATCCTGCCGCTCCGGGTTGGGTCCTGTGTTGTCATCAATCTCGATATGCTCGCTGCGCGCGCCCAGCGTTCCATCGCTGTCAATGGGATAGACGCGGATATTGCCGCGGTCCTTGCCGTTGACATAGTTGACCAGCAAAACATTTTTGCCGCTGGCGTCGGCGCAGACGTAGGCGGGCGAGGTGCCGGCGGCGAGCGCGCTGCTGACTTTGCGCAGTTTGCCATCCCCTTCTATGGCGAAGGAGACGACTTCAATCTCGCCATCCATGGTTGTGGCGAGCAGGAACTTGCCTTTGGGATGGGGATTGAGATAATGGCATTCGCTGATCTCTGTGACATGCTGAGCGATATTAAGCGTACCGTTATCGTAGTCAAGCGCGGCGACGGTGATGCCATAGGGGGCGTCGCCGGAATTGGCGATGTAGATCAGGTTAGAGCTCATGGTCGATCCTTTTGCGCTGTCTGCCGATGATTTTAGAAAAGTGTAGCGCAGAATAGAGGCTGGGGCGACAGCCAGAGGCAAGAATCAAAGGCGGACGCAGGAATCGTCCGAACCATGCAAGAAAGCAGATGGGGCGACCGCCGCCCCATCTAATAATGTGCCTGTGCCTGTGCCAGTCTTAGCGCGACGCCACCCTGGCATAGCGCCAAACCGCCATCGGCAGGAAGACCGCCACAATCCCCGCGATCCACAGCAGCGAGATGACAATTTCATCCGGATTGACGGTGCCGGTCATCAGGTCGCGCACGGTATTGGCGACGACGCTGACTGGCTGATTCTCGGCGAAGGTACGCAGCCAATCCGCCGTCATGGTCCGCGTCGGGACGAAAATGGAACTGGCGAAAGTCAAAGGGAAGAGCCAAATAAAGCCGGCCACCTGCGCTGCTTCAGGATCTTTCACAAACAAGCCGATCGTGGCGGAAATCCAGGTGACGGCATAGCCAAAAGCCACCGCCAAGCCCAGCCCCAGCAGCCCGCTGCCCAAGTCTTCAAAGCGAAAGCCGATGACCATGCCGGCGACCACCATGATGAGCACGGTGAATGCGCCGCGCAAGGTATCGGCGCTGGTTCGCCCGGCGAGCACAGCCGCCCGAGACATCGGCAGCGAGCGGAAGCGATCGATGATGCCGCGCGACAGATCCACCGAGAGACCGACAGTGGTATTTGCCGAGGCGAAGAGAATCGTCTGGATGATGATACCCGGCAGCAGGAAGCTGATGTAATCGCCGCCGGTGGAGAAGCTGATGGCGCCGCCAAAGACGTAGGTGAAAAGAAGCAGGAAGATCACTGGCTGGATGGTGGCGAATACCAGCAGTTCCGGCTGTCTTTGGTAGGCAAATAGGTTGCGGCGCATCACGACGAATGTGTCGGTGAAATTCCAAAGGAATCGCTGGAGCGCGCTGGCATCGCTGGCGCCGTAGCTGAAACTGGTGCTTGCGGTATGTTGGGTCATGTTGAATATCCTCGTGAGATGACGCTAAACTGGCTATGCTAAGCGCTGCGGCGGCGGCCGAAACCGCGGCGCTTGGGCTTGGCTTCTTCTTCGACGATTTCCTCTCCCGTGATGCTCAAAAAGACATCATTCAGCGAGGGGCGGCGCAGGTTGAGCTCGGCGATATGGATCGATTCAGCATCGAGCAGGCGCACAACTTCGGCGATGCTTTGCGCCCCGCTCCCCACCGCGATGCTGACATGACCGCGCCCGCCATCGGTATGCGGGTTTTCATCGCTAAGCGTTTGCAAGAGACCGGCCGCCTTGTCCGTATCACGGGGATTGGCGACAGTGATATCGATGAAATCAGCCGCCATATTGGATTTCAGTTCATCCGCGGTTCCTTCGGCGATGACCTTCCCATGATCAATGACGACGATCTTGTCCGCCAGTTCGTCCGCCTCCTCCAGATACTGGGTGGTCAGCAGGAGCGTCGTGCCATCGGCGACGAGAGTGCGGATAGTATCCCACATGGCGATACGCGCGCGCGCATCTAAGCCCGTCGTGGGTTCATCGAGAAAGAGGACGCTGGGTCGAGCGACGATGCTGGCGGCCAGATCGAGGCGGCGGCGCATCCCGCCGGAATAAGTTTTGACGGAGCGGTCAGCGGCGTCGGTCAGCGAGAACTGCTCGAGCAATTCTTGAGCGCGCTTTCTCGCGTCTTGCCGCGACATGTGATAGAGGCGCCCGACCATGACGAGGTTTTCTCGCCCGGTCAGAATTTCGTCTACGGCCGCGTACTGACCAGCCAGCCCGATGATCTCCCGCACCTGCTGTTTATTGCGCAAGACATCAATGCCGCCGACGCGGACATTGCCACTGTCCGGTTTTAGCAAGGTCGCCAAGATGCGAACGAGGGTGGTCTTGCCAGCGCCATTGGGTCCGAGCAGCCCAAGCACCTTGCCCGTTTCCGCCGCAATGGACACGCCGTCCAGAGCTTTGACATCCCCGAAGTGCTTGTAAACTTCCTCCGCGACTATTGTGTGATGGATTGACACGATGTTGACCTCCGATGAATTTTGATGGACGGATTACTGATTGATACCTTTTTTGACATGGACATTTTCAGATCTTGAATCTTGTTGGCTTTCCATTTGGAAATCCTGGAGCAATTGCAGTACTCGTCTCAATATATGAATCGCAGTTTGACGTTCGGTTGCGGATAAGGGCGCAAATAGCGCTTGCGCCAGTTGCTGGTGACGGGCATGCCCTTCCCCAAGTCTTGCGGCGCCGCTGGCGGTCAATTCCACCAGTACGCTGCGGCGATCGTTGGGATTCTTCACGCGCGTCACGAGACCTTCTGCCTGCAAGCGATCAATCATCTGCGTCGCGTTGGAGCGGTTGGAGAACACGCCATCGGCGAAAAAGCTGATGGGCTGCGGCGCGCCGGCGTCGTTGAGACGCTTGAGAAAAAACAGTTGCGTCGGCGTCAGACAACCGTCCGCCATCTGCTGATCGGCGAGCTGCCGCAACAGTCGATTGATGTGCATGAACAGGTGGAAGAATTGCTCTTCAAAGGGCTGCTCTTCACCAAGCGTCGGCAGATCACAGTGATTCATATATGAATTATCCATATATGAACTATATATCTTTTTCCTGCGATGTCTATAAGAGGAATGTTAGATCTATCGGCGCATGGTGACAGCAGACGACTTAATTCGGGACGAAGACCACTTCAAACAGCTTGTTCCAGTTCTTGCCGGTAATATAAAAAGTCTCGCTCTCAGGATTCCAGGCAATACCATTAAGTACGCTGCCCGGACTCAAGTCGTCGCGCTCGGCATCGGTCAAGAGCGCGGAGGCGTCGATGAGCGCGCTGATCTCGCCGGTGTATTTGTCGATCCGAAAGATGTAGTCGGTATTCCAGGCGTTGGCGTAGATATGGTCACCGACGCATTCCAATTCATTGAGCAACTGTGGCGGGATGATCCGCCCATCCAGGGTCACGGCACCGCGGAAAATGAGCGCAAATGTTTGCGGATCACGAATGGCAATATGCGACGTGCTGTCGCTCATAAAGAGATAGCGGCCATCGTAGCAGAGTCCCCAGCCTTCCCCTTTATAGTCGATGCTGCGGAGGAGTTCGAAAGTCTCGAAGTCGTATACGAAGGCGATGCCGGCCCGCCAGGTCAGTTGAATGAGTTGGTCGCCGACGCGCTCTAACCCTTCGGCAAAGTAATCATCAGCGAGAGTGAGGATTTCGTCAGCTTCGCCGCTATCTATGTCCACACGGCGCAAACTGGATTCGCCCCACAAGCCGGTGGATTCGTAGAGATAACCGCCCTCCCATATCAAGCCTTGGGTGAAGGCGGTGGCGGCGTGCGGGTAAACCCGAATTACTTCGGGGACCAGAACGGGCACCGGTGGCGCCTGCGCTTGCAAGGGAGACAGCCAGAGAGCCAACAGGAAAAATGCGAATATGCGCTTCAGGGCGATGTCCTCGAATCTATTGAGTCTTCTGCGGCTAATGCTAACAGCGAATGAAGGCGGGCGGCTAGGGCAATTCCGATCAGCTATTTGTCTCGGGTGAGAGCGAAACCCTTCATGAATTGCCGCTGCAGGACGAGGAAGACCGCCATCGGCGGCAGGCTGGTAATGATGACGCCCATCATCATGGGACCGAAGTTGTCGCCTACTTCCAAGTTCTGCGTTAGCGATTGCATGCCCCACTGCACAACCTGCAGATTCTGATCGCGCAGGAGAATGAGCGGCCAGAGGAATTGGTTCCAGCCGAAGAGGAACATGATGACCATGAGCGCGCCGATTGTGTTCCAGCTAAGCGGGATAAGCACGCGGAATAAGAACTGCATGGGCGAGGCGCCATCGAGTTGCGCCGCCTCGGACAGATCGGGCGGCATGGTCATGAAGTGCTGCCGAAAGATGAAGACGCCGGTGGCGCTGGCGAGCAGCGGCAGCGTCAAGGCGACGTAGGGGTGGGGCCAAGCGTCGAAGCTGACAACGCGGCGATAGAGCGCGATGAGCAGCACATCGCCCGGCATGATCAGCGTTATCAACACGAAGCCGAAGACAATCCACTTGCCCGGATAACGGAAATAGACCAGGCCCAAACCGGCGAGGACAGACATGACCGTTTTACCGACAGCGATTGACATGGCAATGACAAAGCTGTTCAGCATGAAGCGGCCCATGTTCCGCTGGACCATGACCGTGCGCAGGTTCTCGAAGAACATCGTACCCGGCGTGAATTTGTGATTGTAGACTTCGGGATTGCTCTGGGTGCTGATCAAGAGCGCGTAGAACATCGGAAATGTGATGACGATCACCGATATGATCAAGATGAGATGGGCGTACCAACGTTGCGGAATCAGCCGCCGCCAAAGCGGACGCGCCTTGCCGGCCGATGGGTCGAAGACGAATCTTGAGCTAGCGCTTTCGGTCATATCAATAATTCCCGTACTGCACGCGGCGCTGCCCGACGCGGAATTGGAAGATGGTAATCCCGACGACGATCAAGAATAGGATCAGCGATTGCGCCGTCGATTTGCCGATGTCACTGGCGAGAATGCCGGTGACATAAACGCGATACATCGCCGTAAAAGTCGATTCGGTCGGTCCGCCGCGAGTCAAAACGAATATGAGGCCGAAGGTATCGAAGAAGGCGTAAATCGTATTGGTGACAATCAAGAAGAAGGTGAAGGGTGAAAGCAAGGGAAAGGTGATGCGCGCGAATCGCTGCCAGGCGCTCGCTCCATCGATAGACGCCGATTCGAGCAGGTCTTTGGGTATCGTCTGCAAGCCGGCTGTATAAAAGAGGATATTGAAGCCGATAACGTTCCAAACGCTGGCGAGCACGACGCTGATCTGCGCCGCCGGAATAGAGACCAGCCACGGTACCTTCGTGCCGAATAAGAGGTCGAGCACGCGGTTGACAATTCCCGATTCCGTGCCCAGCAGCAAGCCAAAGATCGAGCCGGCCACAATCGGCGATATCGCGTAGGGCCAGATCAGCAAGGTACGATAAATGTTCGCGCCTCTGATCGGCTGATTGAGCATGCTGGCGATCAAAAGCGCTAAGCTCATCGCAATGATAATGATACCGAAAGACAGCGCGAAGCTCAGAAACAGGTTGCCGTGATAATCCAGATCTGACAACATCCGCGAGAAATTCGACACGCAGATGAAGCGCGTCCGCGGCGCCCCGAAACGCGCCAAAAAGGTCGAGAAGCGCAGAGTATCGAACATCGGCAGGTAAACGAAGAAGATCAGCACCAGGATCGTTGGCGACAAGACGGCCAAAGCATAGAGCAAGCCGAAGCGATTGCGGAAGGCGCCGGGCGTCGTATCGCCGCGCGGCAAAAGACGCTGACCGCGGAAGAAGCGCCACAGCAGCGCGCTGACCACATTGAGCGTCAGCAGCAGCCCGAGCAGAACCGCGATCCAGCCGACTATGATATCTTCACTCTTTTGGTCGGCCTGAAACATGCAGTATCCGAGCGGCGCGGTCAGCAGCGTCGCGCCGGCGGCGCCCGCAATCGCGCCGATGATGAGACTGACGTTTAAGCCACCCGCTTGCGTCTGCCAGCGCAGGAACGCAAAATAGCCTGCGCCGAGCAGGGCGCCGACCAGCGTGACGATAACAGGATGGACTGAATATGCGATTTCTTCCATGCGGGCTTTCGCGCTCTAAACCACTATAATCAAACAATACTGGGCAAGCGCTTGCACCTGCCCAGCATCTGTTGTTGTGACCGTTCGCTGCCGCCTATTCGTCGGCGAAGAGGAAATTGTATTCCTGCAGCAGTTCTGTCAGTTCAGCATTCGTCGCGGCTATCATGGCGTCCAGATCGCCGCCGTTGAGCATGTACTCTTCAACCAGCCCGTTGTAGTAGGGCCGGCTCTGCTGGAAGGTGCCATAGGTCGAGCCGCGCGTCGCGTTGTTGACGGTCGAGTTGCCCAGTTGCGTACTGGCGGTCAAGAAATTCGGGAAGGCCGCATACCAATCGGCCGCTTCGATATCAACGCGCGCGCCGCTGGGGATGTCCCAGAGGAGTTCATTGCCCGGCTCCAGGTTCTTCAGCAACTCGATCGAGCTGTTGCGAACCGGCACGTAACCAGAGGCGGTATGCCAGCTAGCGCTGTTCTCGGTGTTGCTGAAGAAGAGCAGGAATGCCATCGCTGCGTCTTCGACTTCCGGCTCAAGGCCATTGCTGATCCACATGGTCGCGCCACCAAGGATATTGCCTACCCAGCCGCTGGGCGCGTCTTGATTGTAGGCCATGGGGGTCGTGTCCAGTGTGAAGCCGGTTGCGGCGGCGCCTTCGCTAATAGCGCGGGCCGCGGCCGAACTGCTCATCATGATGGCAGTCTTGCCGGAAATGAAGGTCTGTGTGGGCGGACCCCACTGGTCCTGACCTTCGAAGATGAAGTAGCCGTTGCTATAGAGATCGCGGTAGAACTGTGCGATGGCGCGGTAGGCGTCGGTATCGAGGTTGAACTCGGTAGCGCGGGCGGCGCGGCCATTTTCATTGTTGACCATGTACTCATTCTGCTGCGCCAGCCACTGTTCGATGAACCAGCCTGAGAACGGCCAGGTGGCGCAGGCCGAGATCGTGCCGTCGTCAACCAGCGGCTGCAAGGCGACGCAGGCATCCAGGATATCCGCCCAGGTGAGCGGCAACTCGGTGACGCCAGCTTGTTCAAGCAACTCGACATTGTAGTACATGATCGGCGTAGAGGTATTCCATGCGACCGAAGCCCATACGCCTTCTACCGTGTAGTAGTTGGAGATCACCGGGATGATATCGTCGAAGTTCACCGGATGCCCGAGCACTTCATCGCGCCCGGCGATGATATCCTCGGCGTAAGAGAACCAGTCGGAATCAACAGCGAATTGGAGCGCGGCGTCAAACAACTGGACGATCTCCGGATAGGTGCCGTCTTCGCGGCCGAGCGTATAGTTATTGACAATCGTGTCGTAGTCAACAACCGAGACCATGTTGACGTTAATGTCGTCGTGAAGCGCATTAAAGCGATCGGCCGTATCAACCGCCCAATCGTAGCGATGGTCGCTGAAGGCCACCCAGGCCTCAAGCTCAATGACATCCTGCGCCATAGCCGGTGTGAGGGCAAGCAAAACCATCACCATCAGAAGAATGAATGCAAGCGCTGATTTCTTCATGTGTCGAATACTCCTCATGCTCGAATTTAACTGATGCAGTTGGGTAAAGCCTGGCTGAGGGAAGCCCAACTGGCAACACTTAGCCTCAAATAGCATACCGCAAAGTGGAGTTTAATTCAAACAAGTTGGATTGTGGCGATATTCGCATGATGAGCATAAAAGCCTGTGACACATGTCAGATGCTAAACAAATCTCTGATGACAAGCAATGTGATCGCTGTCCAGTTTGGTTGCCGTTGCAGAGCGTTAGGTTGGAGGCGCGCCAGCCTTTCTGAACGGCAAAGGGGGCACGCGGAGTCGTCGCTAGAGGCAGCGGAGCGCGTTTTGGCTAGTTTTCACAAGAAACCTGAAGCAATTTCCATAAGTTTCGCTGTGGATGTTGTAAGAATCGTCCAATACAATGGCGCTGCTTATTGAATGGAAAGTTCTAGCATAAGGATGGATGGAAATGGCAAGCCTTGTCCCCCCCGCTTCCGCAATGGAATCGCCCGGCGCCTTGCTGGCCTGGGCAAATGAGAATGACATCGCCGAGATAGATTTGCGTTTTGTCGATATCCGCGGCGTACCCCAGCACTTCAGCATGCCGATTCAGTCGGTCGATGAAGGCGCCTTTGAAGATGGCTTCGGCTTCGACGGGTCGAGCATCCAAGGTTTCCAGGCGATCAACGAATCGGACATGATTCTGTTGGCGGATCTAAGCACGGCATACGTCGATCCCTTCTTCAACTTGAATACGCTGGCGATGTACTGCGACGCGCACGATCCGATCAGCCGCGAGCCCTACGCCTTGGACGCGCGCGGTGTGGCCAAGCGCGCCGAGGCCTATTTGAAGGAACAATCGGATCTGGCCGATATCGCCTACTTTGGTCCCGAAGCCGAATTCTTCATGTTCGACAATGTGCAGTACAGCACATCGGAGAACAGCAGCTTTTACCGCGTCGATTCCTTCGAAGGCGATTGGAACAGCGGCAATGAAGACCCGGCGCAGGGTCACATGAATCGCATCAAGATGGGCTACTTCCCCTTGCCGCCGCTGGACAAGACCCATGATGTGCGCGCCGAGATGGTGCAGCGACTGATGGATGTTGGCATGGAAGTTGAGGTGCACCACCACGAAGTCGGCGGCGCCGGTCAAGCCGAGATCGACTTGAAATACGCGCCGCTGCTCCAGATGGCGGACATGATGGTGACATACAAGTATATCATCAAGAATGTCGCCGCGGAAAACGGCCTGCACGCCACCTTCATGCCCAAGCCGCTGTTTGAGGAAAACGGCTCCGGCATGCATGTGCACATGTCGCTTTGGAAAGACGGACAGCCGCTTTTTGGCGGCGATCAATACGCCGGCTTGAGCCAGATGGCGCTGTGGTATATCGGCGGTCTGATCAAGCATGCGCCGGCCTGCGCCGCCTTCACCAACCCCATCACCAACAGCTATCGGCGTTTGGTGCCCGGCTACGAAGCGCCGGTCAATCTAGTTTACTCGGCGCGCAACCGCTCGGCGGGCATCCGCATTCCCATGTACAGCAACAACCCGAAAGCCAAACGCGTCGAGGCGCGCTGGCCCGATCCGGCCGCCAACCCCTACCTGTGCATGCCGGCGCTGATGATGGCCGGCATTGACGGCATCAAGAATCAGATCGATCCGGGCCCCTCATCCGAAGCCGACCTGTACGAAGGCGATCACGACACGCCGGTCATGCCGGGCACGCTAGGCGAAGCCTTGCGCGAACTGGAAGCGAATCACGACTTCTTGCTCGAGGGCGGCGTCTTCAACGAAGCCTTCATCGAGAATTACATCGACTACAAGCAGGTCGAGGATCAGGACGCGGTGGCCATGCGTCCGCATCCCTACGAGTTCGAGCTGTACTTCAGCATTTAGCTCCCGCCCCAACCCCTCTCCCAGCCCGCGCGGCACGGGGTGAGATAGATAAGACGATTGTGGGCGGCCCAGTGGGTCGCCCCTGCATTTTGCCGGGTTGACGGGGTTGAGCGATCAGAACTTCTGCGCCGCGAAGGGCGAATTGGTCCAGTCAGTGTGCTCGTAGCCCGGCTCGGCATGCCCGCCGATGGTGTTCCAGGGCAGCGCCCGCTCCTTCATCCAGTCGATCTTCGACGCGTAAGTATATCCGATTTGCTCCATCAATTCGATTTCCGCCATTGAATTGCTATCCAGCGCCAGCGCGGCCGGGTCCACATCGCCAACAGACAGACCCAGGTTGTGCTCGATGTTTTGCCGCGTGAGTTCGGGGTTGTAGCGGCGGAAATCCATTGAGCGATAGATGGCGCGGGTCATGAAGACTTGCTGCATGGCGGCATCATCCAAGCCTTCGGCGATCACATACTCAATCCAGGTTTTCAGCCAGAAGCCTTTGCCAGCGCCTTCGCTGTGGGTATTGGGGAAGTAGCCATTACCCAGGGAGATATGGACCAGATTCTCCGCCGGCATATCCAGGTATTCGACCGCCTCTACCGAAGTTGCCAAGCAGGGATTGCCAAATGAGCCGACGCCGCCATCAACCAGGTTGCCTTGCACCGGCGGGAAGAAGAGGGGCGCCGCCACGCTGGAGGCGACCGCGCCCGCCAGCGGCCAGTCAGCAAAGAGCGGTGCGCCCGGACCGCGATTGATGATGTAGTAGGTAGAACTGGTACGAAGATCTTTGGTGGTGAGCAAGACGGTCGGCCCATCAAGTTCGCCTATACGTTTGCCCTCGCCCAAGGGACCTAGAGCCTTGAGGAAGGGACCATAAGAATAAAGGTGGCGCATGCCATTCAACAGGAAGCGCAGCCAGCGGAAGCGTTTGGCGCGGTTGAACGCTTTGGGCAGGCGCGCCTTATACACCTCGTCCATGATTTCGCGGGCGCTCATACGCAAACCCAAACCGGCGCAGATTATGGCGCCGGTGCTCGTACCGCCGACCAACCTGAAGAGTTCATAGGCGGGCTTGCCCGTCTGTTCTTCCAGCCAGCACAAGATGGCCAAAGCAATCACACCACGCATTCCGCCGCCATCAATAGACAGGATGAGATCTCTGTTATAGGGGTTGAAGAGGAATCTGTACTGCTGTCTTGGAACCATTATCAGATCGAACCGGGCTAGGCAACAACAGATTCAATTATAAGCGAAGCGCAAAGCGGAGATGGCGGCTGGGCGGCGAATTCATCGTTCAGGCTCTGCTGCCTGCTGAGAATTTGGACTTGTAAATAGCCGGCGGGTTGGTTACACTGCCCGTTACGATGCGGGCATAGTTCAGCGGTAGAACATTTCCTTGCCAAGGAAAAGGTCACGG
>WTGB01000097.1 GCA_011523735.1 Chloroflexota bacterium | reverse complement strand
GTCTGGGACTGCCTGTGGACCGCGCACACGCCCTTCGCCGATGTGCTGAGTTATCTCGATGCGCCGGTGCTGTGTTTGCGCACGCTCAAGAGCGATCCAGTCGTTGGCTTGCCCACGGCGGAAACGGCAGCGCAGCTCGATCAAATTGATCCGCAGTGGCGTGTCAACGGCAGACGGGGCGTGATTCAGTTCAAACCTCAGACATCAAACAGCCAGTAGGTGGCGGTCGCCGGATAATCGCTTTCCAGCCAAGCCATCACTTTCTGCGGAATTACGCACAGCAACAGATCGCCCGAATCCTCAAGTTCAGGATCAAGGACGTATTTCTCGATATAGCGTTCGCCGATCCGCTTTAGCAGCGGCTGCGAAACTTTCGCTTCAACCACATTGCCTTCGATGATCACGGCTTCGTCTCCGCTATCCAGGTGCAGGACGATGCGGTTGTCCCGCGCAAAATTGCGCGCCTTGACCGATTTTCTGTCGGTTCCAAAATACAGCGTGCCCTCAACCCAGGCGCCCCATACCGGAACGCAGTGAGGGCGACTGTCCGCACGTACGCTGCAGACCCAGTAATTGTGCGCCTCATGCAAGCGTCCTTCAACCCAGTCCCAGGTCAGCATCGCGTCGACTTTGTCCGGCATGACGCCGTAATGGGGCATGTTGGGCCGCAAGCGTCTGGCGTTTTTCGGCGCTATCATGTTGCTGTTCCGTCTATGGCAAAGGCATTGCGGATGAAGGTCATGAGCGGACGCGCTACTTGCTCATAGGCATAATAACATGGACGAAGTCATCGCGATTCTCGGGCTTGAGCACACCGGGGTTTTCCGGTCCGTTGCTTTGGAAGATGACCCGCTCTTCTTTGATGACGCGGAGGACATCAATGAGGTATCTGATGTTAAAAGAGATATCCAGCGCTTCCCCCTCGGCGGTGGCGTCCAACATGCCTTCGCTGTCGCCACGTTCGGCGCTTTTACCGACAATCAGCACTTCAGCCGGCTCGCCCGGATTCTGCGCCGGTTTGACGCTCAAGTTGGCGCTGTTGGCATTATCGCGGGCGAAGATCTCGGCACGCTGGCAAACGAGCAGCAGATCTTGCGTGTACAGCACGGTAGATGTGATGAAGGAGCGCGGGATGATTGAGGCGAAATCAGGGAAACGCCCCTCAAGCAACTGTGAGGATATGAGCACGTTTGGCGCGAAGACGGTTACGCTGTTGCGCTGGGAGGGCAGGGCGATGCCGACCTCTTGATCCTCTTCTATGATGCGGGCGATCTCGCTCATGGTGCGAGCCGGGATAACCATGTCTTGTTTCTCGCTAAAGCTCTCGCTGATTTCCGCCGTGCGAACAGCCAAGCGATAGCCATCGGCGGCCGCCATCGTCAGCTTCTGCCCATCAAGCTGCACATAAACGCCGGTCAGGATCGGGCGGTTCTGCTCGCGGGCGGCTGCGAAAGCCGTCTGGTTGATCATTTCGATAATGGACTCGCCTTCGAGTTGCAAGTCGGCGTTTTCGTTGTGGTTGATCGGCGGGAACTCGTCGGCGTCTATGCCGCGGATATTCGAGGTCTGCACGCCGCAGCGCATATGCACCGTATGGGTGGTAGCGTCCAGGCGCAAATCCACCCGCTCGCGCGACAAGCTGCTGACCAGCTCGCTGAAGGTCTTGGCGGGCAGGGTGATGCTGCCGCTCTGCTCGACTTTGGCGCCGATCCACATCGTGATGCTCAATTCGAGGTTGGTGGCGGAGAGCTTCAGGCGGGAATCTTCCGTTTCCAGCAGCACATTGGCGAGCACCGGCAAGGGCGGATTACTGTCCACCGCTTTGGTGACAATGCTCAAGCTCTTCGCCAGGTTTTCTTGTAAGACGCTAACTATCATGGCTTACCTCGTTTTTGTGGATGGGCGCTGCCGGCCTTGTTAATACAAAAAGTGACCCGTGCGCGCATAGGCTATCGCGCCATAGTATATCGCAAATTGCGGCTGGCGGAAATGCGAAGACCCGCGGGAGCATGGTGATTTACCATCGAGTACATCGAGTTTATTGAGTTAGCTTCCACTGGGGTGGGGAAGAAACGGGCGACATACAATGTCACCCCTACAATTGCCCTTTTGAGGTGTGGGAGATATGGGCGAGCCGCCGGGTCGCATAGACACTGACCGCCGCTCGGCCCTACGAATAGAGCCTGACAGGCGAGAGTATGAAGCGGTCTAGTCTTCCGGCGTGATATTGGTGACATCATCGCCGGAGATTTCGATGGTCTCGGCGTCCTCGTCGATGGTCTCGACGCGGACGATCTCGATTTTGAGTCTGGCGATCAAGGCGGCCAGCGCGCCGAGAGCGGCCAGCACGGGGCTTACGACAGTCGCGACGCCGCCGACGACAACCGCCGGCGTCAGTGGCACTTCCATCAGCACCTCGTTATTGGCGTTGCGGATGATCAGTCGGCGGACGTTGCCTTCGGCGACCAGGCTCTTGACGCGCTCGACCAGTTCGTTGCCAGCGACTTCCATCTCCTCGACCCAGTCGCGCTGATTCTTTGGTTTTTCGGGATGGTTGTCCATTTTGAGGCTCCGTTTCATTTGTTGAATATCTCGGGCGGAACACATTTTGGGCGACTCACGGAGTCACCCCTACAACTCTTACGTTGATGGTAAACGGGCGACTCAAGCGGCGCGCGCCTATAAGGTTCGTCTGTATGTATGTACGCGAGGGCGACTATGCAGTTGCGCGCATCAGCGCAGGAGTTGAAAGAGCAGATCTTTCCAGCGCTGGGCGTCCAGTTCCCAGCAGACGGAGGGTTTGACTGGATTCGCAGTGACATCGCGCCAGACAGCGGCGTTGCGCACATCGTCCGCCAGGTTGAGTTTGTCCACCACTGTCATGCCGCGCGTGAGCTCGCTGTCACATTCAACATCGACGTAGTGGCGGCTTTTAAGGGTACAAATCGTGGGGTCTATCGCGACCGCCATCGCCACGCCATCGGGCAGGGATATGCCGACCTCGCCGGTTTGAATCTCATAGCCGCGCATGCCCTTGATATTCGAGTCAATCGTGAAGTCGGCATAAGCTGTCTTGAGTTGGCGCAATGCCTCGATATCGTCAAGCGACAGTACGAAGTCGCCCTGACTGAATTCCCAGCCGACCATCTCCAGCGGGGCGCCGGAACGAAAAACGATTCGCGCGGCTTCCGGATCGCACCAGATATTGTATTCGGCGGCCGGCGTGACATTGCCGTTGGTGCAGGCGGCGCCGCCCATCACCACGCAGCGCGTAATTCGGTCCGCGATGTCGGGCGCTTTCCGCAGAGCCAGCGCCAGGTTGGTCAGCGGACCCAAAGTGACGATGACGAGTTCGGGTGCCGAGCGGGCGGTCTCGATGATGGCGTCGACCGCGTGTTGACATGCCACTTGCGATTTACGCGGCTTGTAGCGGTCGCCCCAATCGCCCAGCCCATCCGCGCCGTGGAACCAGTCGGCGGAGACGTATTCCCGCAGCAGCGGGCGGTCAGCGCCGGCGTAGACAGGCACATCGGCTTGGCAGAGTTCAGCGAAGTACAGGGAATTGATCAGACCTTGATCGAGCGGCACGTTGCCGGCGACTACCGTGATCGCGCGGACATCGACATCGTCGTGCCGCAGCGCCATGACGATGGCCACGGCGTCATCCGAACCAGCATCGGTATCGATCAGAAACGGTCGGGGCATGACGGCTAGACCTTGAGCGCCAGTTCATCGACAGCTGTTTTCAGCCGTTCGAGTCCCAGTTCCAGCGTGGAGCGTGGACAGCCGAAGTTCAGACGGACGAAGCCTTTGCCGGCGTCGCCGAAGAACTCGCCCGGGCTGGGCGCGACGCCAGCGGTCTCTTTGCAGAATTCGGTCACATCGCCGTCTATCGGCAGGTCGCGCATATCCATCCAGAGCAGATAGGTCGAGTCCGGGATGGTCGTTTTGATCTGCGGCATGTGCTCGCGGATGTAATCGATGGCGAAATCGCGATTGTCCTTGAGGTAGATTAACAGTTGCCGCAGCCATGCATCGCCGCCGCTGTAGGCGCCGTAAGCCGCTTCATAACCCATGATATTGACGTGGGCGCTGATGCTCTGCAGGGCAGCCGCGGTCGTCTCGCGGATCTCCTTGTTCTGCGCGATAAGCACCGAGCAAGCCATGCCAGCAAGATTGTAGGTCTTACTGGGCGCGATCATGGTGAGCGTGTTCTGCGCGATCTCTTCGGAAAGGGTTGCGATAGGGATGTGCTCGCCCTCGAGGATGAGATCGGAGTGGATCTCGTCGGCGACGATGAGCAGTTTATGTCTCAAGCAGATTTCGCCGATTCGCTCCAGTTCGGCGCGGGAATAGATGAAGCCGGCCGGGTTCTGTGGATTGCATTGGAGGTGGATGGATGTTTGCGGGTCGCGGGCGACCATCTCGAATTCGTCGTAGTCGTTTTCGTAGTGGAAAGTATGAGCGTCATCGGCGACATACTGCATATTGATGTTGCTGGCGAATTTCTTGTTGGCGCGGACCGCTTTGAAGAAGGAGCCGTAGACCGGCGTCTGAATCAGCACGGTATCGCCGGGCGCGCCGAAGCCGCTGCAAGTCGCGCAGAGCGCCAGCACCAAGCCGGGCGAGAATAGCACATCATCGGGCTCGATCTCCCAATTATAGAGCCGGCTCATGCGCTCGACGACTACTTCTTTGAGCTTGGGCGGATCGAAAGTGTAGCCGAAAACGCCGTGCTTCGCCCGTTCGATCATGGCATTGATGGCGGAGGGCGGCGAGCGGAAGTCCATATCGGCCACCCACATCGGCAGGCAATCGCCCTCGACGGCGCCCCATTTCGCGCTGTGGTGGTGCCTGCGGTCGATGATCTCGTCGAAGTTGTAAGCGGTCATGCCCGGTCCTTCTCTGGTCGGCGAAAATGGCGACTAGAAATATAACCGAAGTGACCGCTCGTTGCACGGGCGGTTCTTTGGTTGAGCGCTCTGAATTGGCTTAAGTATGCCGCCCGCGTTTCTGCTAGGCGCTCTGCCGGCTCGCGCTTAGCCGCCTGCTGATGTCGTCAAGATCATGGTCATCTGACAGTGCTTCGACGCGGACGGCGAAAAGGCGCCGCGGGTCTTCGTTGACGCGCACGACACTGACCGCCGCGCCGTAGATATCGCGCATAATGTCAGTGATTTCGTCGCTTACGTTGGCGAAAATGTTGGGTTCGTTACGATAGTGCATGCGGTCGAGAAAGTTGATTTTGGCCGCACTATAATCGAAGATCAAGTCAGCCGGCGCTTCCGCTTCCAGCGCCTGCGCGCCAAGCAATGCGCCGTGAAAAACAAGGCGCAAGGCAGCGGCGAAATCGTCGGGCAGGTCACGTTTGCGAATATAATGCAGACCGACCTGCCCGTCAGCGAGGTCATAGGCGTAGTCCGCTTCATCCGCGATTAAAATGACGCCGGGACCATCGGGCACATGCTTGTAGTCAATGACATCAATCAGCATGCCTTCGACCGTGTGCTCCTGGATCCAGCGCTGGAAGATCGGCAGGATATCGTCAGGTTGCAGGCGGGGCGCCTGTTTCAAGCTGAATTTGACGCCGAGGCGTTTGGGTGTGATTGTCATGTTTTCCTCGCATTGTGGTTTCGGGCGACCTGATAGGTCGCCCCTACATACGCCATTGCACGTGTCGCCGCTACGAATTCACTAGCCGACGATGACGCCGTTGATGCGCTGTTCGGCAGTGTGGACATTTTCGATGAAGAGTTGCGTCTCATCAATGATTTGATGGGCGTAGTCTTCATTGATGCGCGCCGGCGTCTCGTTATGGCGTTTGAACAGATAGCGCGCGAACTTGCCTTTAGCGAAGCGATCGTAGATCAACTCGGTATCATAGAAGCGCGAGCGGAATTCCTCCACGATGTTGTCGTAGTCATCGCCGACGTCCAGATGCTTCGTTCGCACCAGGGCGCGGGCGGCTAGCACCATCGCCTTATAGGCGTTTTCGTCTGCCAGGGCGAAGTCGCCATCGTCCAGCGCCAGCAGCGCCTCGAAGTGCGTCGACTCGGCTTTGGAAATTTCCATCGAGAAGAGCGACACGACCTCGCCAGCGCATTCGCCGACGCCGATGTCGTCGATGGTGTAGACGCGCGAGTCGCCCCAGTCGCTGAAGTAATTGGGATTCTCTTCAAAGCTCGGCAGCTTGGTAAAGGGCTGCAGCATCGCCTTGATTTCCTTGCGTCCAAGTTCTTTGATCCAGGACTGGAAGTTTTCGCCCTCGGCGCGTTCGGCGACGTAGCGCTCGGTCAAGGCTTCGAGGACATCGGGGACGGTCTTCGCTGGCACCGCGCCGCAAGCCAGCCCGTAACTGCCCGCATTTTCCTGCCATTGTCCGCCGAGCACCACTTGGAAATGCGGCATCTTGTGATTGCCGGAGCGGCGGCTGTTGCCGAAGAAACCGACATCGGCGACGTGATGCTGGCCGCAGGAATTGAAGCAGCCGCTGACCTTGATCTTGAGATCGCGCACGGCATCAGGCAGCAGATTGATGCGCTCGATCAAACGCGTGCGCAACTCGGCGGTCAAACCGCGCGAGGAGGCGATGCCCAGCTTGCAAGTATCGGTGCCCGGGCAGGTGGTGATGTCGACGATGGTGCCGGCGTTGGCATCACCTAAGCCGATCGCGCAGAGGTCGCGATAGATCGCCGGCAGGTCGGCATCGGCCACCCAGCGGAGGACGACATTTTGCTCGACCGAGAGCCGGATGTTGTCGCCGACGTATTGGCGGGCGATATCGGCCAGTTCAAACCCTTGCTCGGAAGTGAAGTCGCCCAGCGGAGTATTCAGCGTGATGGTGCTGTAGCCGCTTTGCACTTGCTTGTAAACGTTTGTGCGATACCACTCGGCGAAGCCATCCGGCAGCGGCGCGCCGTTGAGCGCCATACCGGCCTTCGCCGGCGCGTTGACAAAGTCGCTGACGCGAGGGATATAGTCGGTATGACGCGGGTCGGGCGGCACGATCTTCAACTCTTCTTGAACTAGCTCGCGGAATTCCTCGATGCCGAGCTTTGCCACCAGAAATTTCAGACGGGCGCGATTGCGATTCTTCTTTTCGCCGAGGCGGGCGAAGACCCGCGCGATGGCCTGCGTCAAAGGCAAAAGCTGTTCTTCGGTGCAAAAATCGGCCAAGACCTTGGCTTGGTGCGGCACGGTGCCCAAGCCGCCACCGACAAACACTGTGAAGCCGCGCACGGTCTCGCCATTGATTTCGCGCGTCTGCGCCAGCAGCCCAAGATCGTGCATCTTGACCAGGCCGCAGGCATGCCCGGCGCAGCCTGAGAAAGCGACTTTGAATTTGCGGCCGAAGTCTTGCACATCGTCATGCGCGAGCAGGAAGTGCGTCATCGCGTCGGCATAGGGGCTGACATCGAAGAGCTCGTCATGGCAGACGCCGGCCAAGGTGCAGGCGGTGATATTGCGCACGGAATTGCCGCAGGCTTCCTGCGTGGTGATGCCGACCGCCGCCAGCCGCCGCATCAGATCCGGCGTATCGTCGATATGCACGTAGTGCAGTTGTATGTCCTGCCGCGTGGTGATGTGCAGGATGCCGTCCGAGTACTCATCCGCCAGCTCGGAAAGCACCTCCAGCTGTTCGGCTGTCAAACCGCCGTAGGGTATCTTTATGCGCTGCATGCCCGGCGCGTCCCAGAGCGTATCGGGACCCTTGACGATCTCGTCGGAGGGGTATTCTAGCTCCCTCGTGCGCACGCCATCATGCCGCTGGCCATTGTCGTAGCGCTGGCCATAAACGCCTTTGCGCAGGCGAGCTTCGGCGAAGACTTTTTCGTCGAGCTTGCCTTGCTTGCGCAATTCCATCTGAGCTTCGTAGGTGTCGATGAGATTCGCCATCTCAGCGGGAATCTGGTCCTTGAGCAACTCTTTCCAGTTCGTCATGTCTCGTACATCCTTTCAGAAAATCTCTTCTGATTTTTCGGCATTCTTCCAGCGTCCCTTATCATCGGGCTGCTGCCAATTCGTATTGCGCTTCAATTTCAACAGTCTGTAACAAGTCGAACCAAGCAAGGCCTTCTTCGCGCAAGCGCACGACCTCGCCGATCACGGTGATCGCCGGCGGTCTGATCTTCTGGTCTTCAGCGATTTCGGCGATGTCGGCAACCGTGCCGACATAGGCAAGCTGACGCGGGACTGTCCCCCACTCGATGATTGCGGCGGGCGTCCGCTCATCGAGACCATTGTCGATGATCCGCCGTGTGATGGCTCGCAACTGTTTCACGCCCATCAGGATGACAAGCGTGCCGCCGAGCTGCGCCAAAGCCTCATAGTTGATGGCGCTTTCTGCTTTGTCCGGCGCTTCATGGCCAGTAATCACGGTGAAAGCGCTGCTGATATGGCGATGCGTCAGCGGGATGCCGGCATAGGCTGGCACAGCGTATGAGCTGGACACGCCGGGCACAATCTCGAAGGGGATGCCAAAATCGCGGCAAGCCAGCGCTTCTTCGCCGCCGCGCCCGAAGACCAGCGGATCGCCTCCTTTCAGTCGCAGAACTTCATATCCACTCAAAGCTCGGTCTACCAGCAGCCGGTTGATATGCTCTTGCGAGAGGCGGTGGCGGGTCGGCTGCTTGCCGACGTAAATGAGCTCGGCCTCGGGGCGCGTCTCTTCCAGCAGGCTGACGGGAATCAGCCGGTCATAGATCACGACATCCGCCCGCTGCAGCAGGCGCAAACCCTTGCGCGTGATCAAGTCCGGATCGCCCGGTCCCGCGCCGACCAGATATACTTTTCCGATATTCACAGGGTCTCTCCTATTTTTCGTGCCATCGATAGCCATAAATTGCAGGCGGAGCGGCAAGGCAGCGCGTTGTCACTGGCGACCAGGTCATTCCACCAGGTCGGCTGGCGGATGCAATCCCTGCAGACCTGGTGCATTGTCTTCTTAATGACAGCCCTCGTCAGTTTATGAATGTCTTTGAACATGCCTGCCTGCCGCTTAGCGACTTCTTCCAACGATTCGGTCGAAAGTCGCCCGGCTGCCTGCGCCGCCCAATCGGCGACTAAACCTGGGTAGATCGTCTCAAGTACGGCGTGGGCATCGTGAGACCGTTCCAAATCGACATGCCAGCCATCTGGCAGATCGGCACTCGTCGGCAATGGGCGGAAGGGAATCTCTCGCAGGTGGCTGCGCAGTTCCGCCGGGGTCGCGAATGACCGGCTTTGCTCCGTTGAGTCGCGGCGCCAGACGCGCTCAGGGCTGACCGACACTTGACCAAAATGCAGGATTCTCCCAGCTTCCAATGCCTGAAGCAAGGCGCTTCTTCCAGCGGCGGGGAATCTCTCCCAGGGACTCGCGACCGACTCCGGCGCGAAGGGTAAACCGGTATCGCGAGCTAATGCCAAAATCACCTCACAAATCGTCGCATCGGCGCCGACCGGATCACAGGTGTAGACGGTCCGCCCGTTGACGCGTTCCGCCGTCCCGCTGCCAGTTATGCCAAGCGCCCACGGCAGGTCTAAACTGACATGCGAGCCATCCGCCAGGAAATAGGGCAGGGCGATGATATTGGGCGAGCGCGTGGAGCAGTATATGCTCGGTATGTCCGGGTCGTCATCAAGGTAGACCGCGACAACTTCGTTGACCCAGCCCGCCTCGCGGATGCGGTCGGCTTGCTGGCGCGCTGTATCCTGGCTTTGCCGAACCCGGCGCGTGCCATGCCCGATGACGGCGACAGCGGTCGCCTGTGCCGGCAGATCGTAGCGCTTGAATGTTTCGCGCAAGCGCTCATCGACGATCGAATCCAGGATTCTGTGTTCGCCGATGGTCGGCGTCAGATGAATCCGCCGCTTGCGCTGTTCAGTGAGCGGGCCTTCAAGCCCCATCTCGCTCGGCAGTACTTCCCCGGTGAAATATCCCCGCGCCGTGAAAAGCGGCACGACGACGACATCCTCAGCTTCGACTGTGTCCAGCACTTGCGAGAAAGCGGGCGCTTCTTTCCAGAAGCAAGCTGTTATTTCATCGGCGATACCCAGCCGCCGCAGCCTGTCGACGCAATCCCAGACGACACCGGCGGTATTGGCGCTGATATGCGAGCCATGCCCGGCGAGTATCAAAGCGATGCCGCTCACTTGGCTATATCCTCTCGCAGAATCGCTTCGAATAATTGGCGCGCCTTTTTCCGGTCGCCAACCCGTAAGAGCGTCGGCACATCCGATGTCACGATGTTCTCATACAACATCTGTCTTTCCGCTTGCGAGGCGGGTTGCCCTCGTTGACTTGCGCGCAACTCCCCCAGCCAATCCGCTAGCAGGGCGTACTCGTCGCCAAACTCGCTCTCCAGTTGCTCCTTGAGCATTCGCAACAGCGCTGGCGACTTGCCATTGCTGCCCAGGGCGATTGTCAGAGGGGCTCGCTCAATCAGCGCCATGTTGCTGAAGTCGCTGTGGTCGCTGCTGCCGTTTGCCACGTTGCAGAGCGCGCGGATGCGATGCGCGTCTTGCGCCACTGTCTGATTGACATTCGGGTCGTCAGTCGCCGCGATGACCAGAATCGGCATATAGTCGTTGAGCATGTCGCGTTGGTAGCGCGCCGCGATCCACTCGATTTCGCCATTGTCAGCCAGGCTCTCCAACTCGGCGCTCGCGTCCGGGCTGATGAGCAGTACCCGCGCGCCTGTGCGCAGAAGATGGCGCACCTTGCGAGTGCCCACCGGACCGCCGCCGATCACAGCGACCTGCTTGTCCTGCAAGTGCAGCAGGATGGGATAGCCCCCCGCGGACTCAGCCTGCTTAGCCACGGGGCGCCTCAACCAGTGGCGCGACATGAATACCGCATTCGGTCTTGCTGCTGTTCGACCAGCGTCCGCCGCGAAGATCTTCGTCGCCGCTGACAGCTTTGGTGCAGGTCCAGCAGCCGATGCTCGGGTAACCCATATCGTGCAGCGGATTGTAAGGCAGGTCGTGCTCGCGGATATAGCGCCAGACCCTTGTTTCGCTCCAATTGGCGAAGGGCGCAATCTTGATTAATCCACTTTGGCGGTCGCGGCTTAGGATTGGCGTGGCGGCTCGCCCAGCCGACTGATCTCGCCGCAGCCCGGTCACCCAAGCCTCAAAGCCGACCAGGGCATCGCGCAGAGGAATCGTCTTGCGGATGTGGCAGCAACGGTCCGGATTCCGCTCCCAAAGCCGGTCGCCATAATCGCGCGCTTGCTGTTTCGGCGTCTGCCGCGGTTTGATGCGCCGCAGGTCAAGGTCGAAGCGCTCTTCCAGCCGGTCGATCAACTCCTGCGTCTCGGGGAAAAGCAAGCCGGTATCCAGCGTCAGCACCGGCGTTCGCGGCGCGATGCTCCCCAGCATGTGCAGAGTGACGATGCCGGTGGACTGAAAGCTGGTGACGATAGCCAGTTTGTCGGCGTAGGTCTCGCTCGCCCAGGACAAGATTTCGCGGGGACCTGCGTTTTCGAATTCTTCGGCTTGTTTCTCGATTTCGTAGCGATTCATCGTGACTCCTGATTTATGAGTAGGCGGTGAAAAGCGAAAGCGCCTCGGATTATCCAAGGCGCTTGCGAAGTTTCTGAACTTCTCACCGGCTACATCGATCAGCCAGCCCCGGATAACCCTGCCCATACGGCACGGTACAACAACAAGCGCAGGGACATGACTGAACTGTGAATATCATCTAGGCGGCCTATTCGCTATCACCAACAAAAAAGCCCCGTGTCGTTACGGGGCATCTTTCTCCAATTTGCGCTGCGTCAATCAAGACTTGGCAAGGCTACTCCGCACGACTTTCGGCTGAAAGCGTCTGACAACAACAGGCGGCGCAACAAATGCGATTCATAAAACTCGTCTCAATGACTCACTCAATCTACAAGAGCCTAACGTAGGTTTACCAACTTGTCAAGCGCTTTGGGCAAGATTGGTGAAGAGACTGGTTTGCAGGCTAGCTGCTCTGCATGCGCAAGGCGCCGTCTAAACGAATGGTCTCGCCGTTCAGCATTTCGTTCTCCACGATCTGCTGCGCCAGTTGCGCGTATTCATCCGGCTGCCCCAAGCGCTGCGGGAAGGGCACTTGCGCGCCCAGCGACGCGCGAACCGCTTCCGACAATCCCCCCAGCAGCGGCGTATCAAAGATGCCCGGCGCGATAGTGCAAACGCGAATACCGTAGCGGGCGAGATCGCGGGCGATGGGCAAGGTCATGCCGACGATGCCGCCTTTTGAGGCCGCGTAGGCCGCCTGCCCGATCTGCCCCTCAAATGCCGCCACCGAAGCCGAGTTGATAATCACGCCGCGTTCGCCGCTCTCACTTGCCGGATTGCGCGCCATCGCCGTTGCTGCCAGGCGGATGCAATTGAAACTGCCGATGAGATTGACGCGGATAACCGTCTCGAAGGCTTCCAAGGGATGTGGACCACGGCTGCTCGTCGTCCGCAAGGCGAGGCCGATGCCGGCGCAGTTGACCAATACATTAAGTTCACCGAATTCAGCCGCGCTGTATTGGAGAGCGGCGTGAACATCAGCTTCATTGCTGACATCAGCTTTGACGAATCGCGCCGCGTCGCCCAGGTCGGCCGCCAGTCGCCTTCCCTTGTCCGCGTCAAGATCGAGGATGACGACGCGGGCGCCTTTGTCGATGAATCGTTGAGCACTACCCGCGCCCAAGCCCGATGCGCCGCCGGTGATCAGCGCGATGACATGTTGCATCTTCATACAGTTCGCTCCAAACGCGAGCCAGCTTCGGATATTTGACGCTCGCCTCTTCCCCGCGTCTTTGTCAAGGAAAATTTTAGAGGCAACCTATCAGACAGTGTTGAAAACTCGATTGACCTATACGGACATTGTATCTCAATCATAACCGAGCGCGCGATGTCATTGAAACAGGCAATGCCGAGGGAATTATTGATGAGAGCGCCTTGGTCGCGATGTATCATAAAGCCGGTCGCGCTCCGGCAAGCATTGTCAGCCGTGTTCTTTCAAGTCCCTGCGTACGACTGCGAAACGCGGTCGCAGCCTCGAGATTTCGCCCAATCACCAGCAGTTGACAAAAGGGCGAAGAGAGCGGAGCAGCGCCGAGCTTATAAGGAAATGCAAGTCCGCGCTCGCATTGAAAGCAAGACCATTATCGAGGACAAAACAAAGTCGCATAAGAGGCGTCATTCACAGCGGCGGCGACGAATCTGAAGCGCTCGGCATTGTGTCTATTCCAAGAGGCGGATTCTTATGCTGTCCCATTCCTGGCGATGTGCTCCAGTTGGGGCTGTTTTCAACAGGCTCTATCAGGCCGTCCGAAAGCTGTTTCGTAGCAGCCCCCACATTTCCACTACTTTCTCACAACTACCTGGCTATAATGAATACAGATCCCTTGGCCAGTCCTGTCTCGGTGAACACCCAATGCCCATTCGCGTTTTGATTGCCAAACCCGGCTTGGACGGTCACGATCGTGGCGCTAAAGTCATCGCCCGGGGCCTGCGCGATGCTGGCATGGAAGTCATCTACACTGGCTTGCGCCAAAGCCCGGAAATGATCGCTGAAGCCGCCTTGCAAGAAGATGTCGATATCGTCGGCATAAGCATCTTGAGCGGTTCGCACATGACCCTCGTGCCTGCAGTCCGGACGGCGCTTAACGCCCTCGACATGTCCGATCTTCCGCTCATCATCGGCGGCATCGTACCTGAGCAGGATCAGCGAACCTTGCGCAATCAGGGTATAAGCGCCATCTTTAGTCCCGGCGCCCGCCTTGACAAAATCGTCTCCGTCATCCGAGACTTGGTCGTGAAAGCGTCGTCTTGATCATTGATCGGATACGCGGGGGCGATCGCCGCGCCCTGGCAAAATTCCTGACCGCCGTGGAGACCGACCGCGCATCCGTCGCCGCCGAACTCTCCCAGCTCTATCCCCACGCTGATGCCGCTCTCATCGGTGTCACCGGCGCGCCCGCCGTCGGCAAGAGCGCCCTTGTCGCCGCGCTGACCAAAGTGTTCCGGCAGCGCGGGCACAGCATCGCTATCGTGGCGGTCGACCCCAGCAGCCCTTTTTCCGGCGGCGCCATCCTCGGCGACCGTATCCGCATGAAAGCCCTCTCCGGCGACCGTGACGTCTTCATTCGCAGCATGGCGAGTCGTGGTCATCTCGGTGGCTTAGCCTGGACAACGCAAGATGTCGCTCGCGTCCTGACTGCCGCCGGTTTTGATATCGTCATCATCGAGACCGTTGGCGCCGGTCAGAGTGATGTCGAAATCGCTCGCCTCGCGCAGTCCACCGCTGTTGTCGTCGCCCCCAGCAGCGGCGACAGCGTGCAAGCCCTCAAAGCTGGCATCCTCGAAATCGGCGATATCCTCGTGGTCAACAAAAGTGATATGCCCGGCGCGGTACAGACGGCGCGCACGCTGCAATCCATGCTGGCATTGAGTCACTCTCCAAAATCGTTGCCCAGCGATGTGCCGCCTTGGCAGCCGCCGGTCTTATTAACATCGGCGCTGAAGAAAACCGGCATCGACGAACTCGCCGATAATTTCATCGACCACCAGCGCTATCTCGACGAGAACGGCTTGCTCGCTCTCCACCAGGAATCGCAGATCCGTGCCGAATTTGAGGCGCGTTTGAAAGAAACCATCGCCCTCCACGTCTTTGACTCTACCCCGCCTGCCGAACTTGCTGGTATCATCAAACGCATAGCCGCGCGCGAAATCGATCCGCAAGCCGCTGTGGACGCGCTGCTGGCTAAGCGTAATGTACGCCACTTGAAGTAGCGCCCTGGAGTTACTGTGAAGCAGATGCAAATGACAGACCTGGTGAAAGTGCCTGGCGCCAAATTCCACCCGGAGCCAGCCAGCATCGACGACCAGGAAGAACTGCAGTTTTCATCGACTATGCGTTTCGGCTCGATGAAAGTATTCTGCGGCAGCGCCTCGCAAGACTTGGGCAACGAGATAGTCGAATACATTTGCAGCATCTCCGAATACAACATCAAACCGGGCGCCTATACCCGCGCCGTCTTTTCCAACGAGAATATCTTCATCAAACTCGAAGAGAGTGTCCGCGGCAAAGATGTCTATCTCGTGCAAACCATGGCCTCTCCGGTGCACGACAACTTCATGGAAATGCTGATCATGATCGACGCGCTCAAACGAGACTCCGCCTGGCGCATCAACCTGGTCGTTCCCTATATGAGCTATACGCGCTCAGATCAGAAAGATCAGCCGCGCGTGCCGATTTCCGCCCGGCTCGTGGCAAACATGATCGAGACCGCCGGCGTTGATCGCTACATGACCGTTGATCTGCATTCGGGCCAAATCCAGGGCTTCTTCAACATCCCCGGCGACGCCCTCACCGCCCTGCACCTCTTGAGCGATTATCTCTTGCAGAAGCTGCGGGGCGGCGAATTGAGCGATTTGGTCGTGGTGGCGACTGACCTGGGCTTCGCCAAGAAGGGCCGCAACTGGGCAGAGACGCTGGGCGTACCGTTGGCTTTCGTCGAAAAACGCCGCGTCGACAATGCCGAGAATCCACGGGCTCTCTCTCTGATCGGCGATGTTGAAGGCAAGAATGTCTTGCTCGTCGACGACGAGGTCAACACAGCTGGCAGCATCGTCGAAGCCGTCAATGTCGTTCGTGAAGGCGGAGCGCGTGACGTCCTCTTCGCCTTTACCCATCCATTCTTTTCCGAGGCCGCCTACGAGCGTTTTGCCTCGCTCGATCTGCGTGAAATCATCTTCACCAATACCTTGCCTGTCCCAAGCGACAAGAAGCTGCCCAATATGACCGTGCTCTCTATCGCGCCTCTGCTTGGTGAAGTCATCTTGCGCGCTCATGAGGGCAGAAGCGTCGGCGCCCTCTTCAATGAATAATTCTGAACCATCCATACCGACAAAAGACAACGATTCGGTCGCTCCGATCTCCACACCCACTTTGCTAATCAGCGGCGCTGGCTTCCTCGGTTTATTGACGCTGCTATACGGCTTTGTGGATGCCATCGGCATAGACGAGTTGCAACTTATGATTGCCGGCGCCGGTCTCTGGGGTCCGCTGGTTTTCGTCAGCATCAAAGCGCTGACCTTCACCTTCGCCCCGCTCTCGGCCGGTCCCATCCAGTTCGCTTCCGGTGTCTTGTTCGGCGTGATTCCCGGCACCTTATACTCGGTTCTGGGCGAGGTGATTGGCGGCGCCATCAATGTCTTGATCGCCCGGCTCTTGGGCCGGCGCATCGTCAGACGCTTCGTCGGCGCCGAGGCTCTCCAGCGTATTGACCGCTTCTACGAACGCTACCTCGACGATTGGAAATCCCTCTTGGCGGCGCGCCTCCTGCTCTTTTCCGTCTACGATTTCATCAGCTACGCCGTCGGTTTCGGGCATATCAGGCTCTCGGTCTATATCGCCGTCTCCTTCATCGGCGGCTTGATCCCGACCTATATCTTCGTGCTTGTCGGCAGCCAGGCCGCGCAGAGCCAAGATATTTTACTGCTCTTCTATGTCGGCGCAGCGCTTGTCTTCGTCGTCTATCTGCTTTTCCGCCGCCAGTTTTCTAGGCTGCTTGGTCGGCTCAAAAACATACTTTGATCGAGGCACTCATCTGTAGGATCCTGCGTCGAAAGTCCATAAAAGCCCGTATGATATAATCAACTCTAGCGAGACAATCCAGATTGCGTGAGGACCCATGTTCCGCAACATCGTCAAAAAAGTATTCGGCGACCCGATGGAAAAAGCGCTGTCCGGCTATCAGGAAACGGTAGACCAGATCAACGCCCTCGAGCCGAAAATGCGGCAGCTCAGCAATGAGCAGATGAAAGCCAAAACCCCTGACTTCAAAGCGCAACTGCAAAACGGCGCTGGCATGGAAGATATCCTGGCGGAAGCCTTCGCTCTCGTGCGCGAAGCCTCCGTCCGCACCATCGGCCTGCGCCACTACGATGTGCAGCTCATCGGCGGCATAGTCCTGCACGAGGGCCGCATCGCCGAAATGAAAACCGGCGAGGGCAAGACCCTCGTCGCCACTCTGCCGCTTTATCTCAACGCCTTGCAGGGGCAGGGCGCCCACCTGGTCACACCCAACGATTACCTGAGCAAGCACGGCCTGCAATTCATGGGTCCCATCTATCACCTGCTCGGTTTGTCCGCTGCCGTGATCCAAAACACCGGCGGGGGACCCGATAGCGGCTCTTTCCTCTTTGATCCTGACTTCATCTCCGATGATGCGCGCTATCAAAACCTGCGCCCGATAAGCCGCCGCGACGCCTACCGCGCTGATATCCTCTACGGCACCAACAACGAATTCGGCTTCGACTACCTGCGCGACAACATGGTGCTGACCTATGACCGCCTTGTCCAACGCGAACTCCGCTACGCCATCGTCGACGAAGTGGACAACATCTTGATCGACGAAGCGCGCACGCCGCTGATCATCTCCGGTCCCTCCGACGAACCCTCCGACTTCTATCGCCGCTTCGCCTCCATCGTCAAGCGCCTCAAAAAGAGCAGCGAAGACAGCGTCGAGGCGGAAGCGCCCGATGGCGACTTCGTCCTCGATATCAAAGACCGCATCGTCTATCTGACCGAGGAAGGCGTGGCGAAGGTCGAGAAGGCCCTTGGCGTCTCCCAGCTTTATCATCCCGATAACGCCGAGATGCTGCCTTATCTCGATAACTGTTTGCGCGCCCAAACCCTGTTTCAGAATGACAAAGAATACATCGTGCAAAATGGCGAAGTGGTCATCGTTGATGATTTCACCGGTCGCCTCATGCCCGGGCGCCGCTTTTCCGAAGGCTTGCATCAAGCCATTGAAGCCAAGGAAGGGGTGCAGATCCGGCGTGAAAACATCACCATGGCGACCATCACCTTCCAGAACTTCTTCCGCATGTATGACAAGCTCGCTGGCATGACTGGCACTGCCCTCACCGAAGCCGAAGAATTCGAAAAAACCTACGAACTGGATGTCGTGCCCATTCCCACCCATCAGCCTGTTATCCGCGATGACCAGAACGATCTCATCTATGTCAATGAAACAGCTAAGTGGAACGCCATCGTCCAAACGATTGAAGAGCGGAACGAACGCAAACAGCCCATTCTTGTCGGCACGGTCGCCGTCGAGACATCGGAGCGCCTCAGCAAATATCTCAACAAAGCCGGCATCAAGCATGAAGTGCTCAACGCCAAGCAGCACGAGAAAGAAGCCGAGATCATCACCCAGGCGGGCCGCCCTGGCGCCGTCACTATCGCCACCAATATGGCTGGCCGCGGCGTCGATATTCTGCTCGGCGGCAATCCCGAAGGCTTGGCTCGCGCCGCCCTCCGCCGACAAGGCACAGATCTCACCGCCGCCACCGTCGCCCAATGGCAGAAGTCCCTCGCCGATGCTGAAAAACTGGTCGAGCGCGATCGCCAGGTCGTGCTGGCTGCCGGGGGCCTTTTTGTGCTGGGCACTGAACGCCACGAAGCCCGCCGCATCGATAATCAGTTGCGCGGCCGCTCCGGACGTCAAGGCGACCCCGGCGAATCCCGCTTCTATCTCAGCCTTGACGACGACCTCATGCGTCGCTTCGCTAATGACAATGTCAAGCGCCTAATGAAAACCGCCGGCTTCCCCGAAGACGAAGCTATCCAACACGGCATGATCAGCAAGTCCATCGAGCAAGCGCAAATCCGCGTCGAGGGCCACAACTTTGATATCCGCAAACGCGTCGTCGAATACGATGACGTCGTCAACCGTCAGCGGGAAATCATCTATGCCCAGCGCCTCGACTGGCTGTCAAAAGACGCCGACGAACTGCACCGTGACTATCTCGCGATGATTCAGGATCAAATCGCCGCATCTGTCGAGGACATTTCCGTCGCCGATTCACAGGGCGAGCTGCTTGACGCCGGCGCCATGTATCAGCAGTTCGCCAGCACCGGCTTGCCCTTGCCGGAAGAAGTCACGTCCGAAAACATCGACGAGTTTGAGCAAGACGACTTGACAGAAGCCATCAGCGCCCACATCGCGGACTTGTTCGAAGCGAAACGCGCCCAGCTCGAAGAGGCGCGCGAAGGCTTGATGGAGATCGCCGAGCGCCAAACCGTCATCCGCGCTCTTGATCACTTCTGGCAGCGCCACTTGACCGATCTCGATATCCTGCGCGAGGGCATCGGCTTGCAGGCTATCGCCCAGAAAGACCCGCTCGTCGAGTACCAGCGGCAGGGCTTCCAGATGTTCCGGGTGGTCGAAGATACCTACCGCCAATTCGCTGCCCGCACCATTTTCCAAGTCCAGCCCGCCGTCGTTCAGACGCCGCAGCGCCACCGGCAAATGCGCGAGTATCGGCCCGATCTCACCCTGGGCAACACCGACCGACCAACCCAGCAAACCGTGCGCCGCAACAATCAACGCCCGGGCCGCAACAAACCCTGCTGGTGCGGCAGCGGCAAGAAATACAAGCACTGCCACATGCGCGAAGATCAACTTTCCGGCAAATTCCAGCAAGCCGGCTAGCGCGCTTTGATGTTCCGCATCGGCGACATAGAAATCTACCTCTTCAACGATGCCACAACCTATATGGACCCGGGCGGCGTTTTCGGCTTGGTGCCGCGAGTGCTTTGGTCACGTTACTATAGCGCTGACGATCGCCACCTCATTAAATCCGCCAACCACAATCTGCTCGTCCGCGCCGCGGACCGCAACATCATCATTGATACCGGCTTTGGCAACTGCCTCAGCGAAACGCAGCGAGCGCGCCGAAACATTACCCATTACGACGGCACCCAGGCCGGACTAGCGGCACTCGGTATCGCGGCAGCCGATATCGACATCGTCATCGACACCCACCTGCACGACGATCATTGCAGCGGCAACTTCCGCCTGAACGCGGACGGCCTCCGCGAACCAGCCTTCCCGAATGCTGCCTACCTGGTGCAGCGGCGCGAATACGAAGACGCCATCCGCCCCAATGAGCGCACCCGCGCCACCTACCTGCCTGATAACTACATCCCGCTTTATGAGTCGGGTCAGTTGAAACTCCTCGACGGCGACTGTGAAATCGTCCCCGGCGTCACAGCGATCGTCACTCCCGGGCACACCCCGGCGCACATGAGCATCCGCATCGAAAGCGCCGGCCAACATGCCGCTTTCCTCTGCGATCTGGCTTCGCTGGCGGTGCATTTCGAGCGACTCGCCTGGATGACCGCCTACGATGTCGAGCCGCTGATCACGCTGGAGACCAAGCGTCGATGGCAGCGGTGGGCGCTGGAAATCGATGCTTTGCTTTTCTTCCCGCATGACATCGTCAGGCCCGCCGGCCGCCTCAGCCTCGACGAACGCGGCCGTCCCAAAATCCAGCCAGTAGACTTCGCCTACGACAATCAGATAGGTGCCTGAACCGGCGCCCGCTTACAAATTTTCTCTGTACCCTGTGTGGTCAATTTCCCTAAGCCCGCGCCGGCTGACACTCCGGGCAAAAATGCGTCCCCCGCTGCGCCACGCGTATCTTGTTGATCGCCGTCCCACAGCTTCGGCAAGGCAGACCCGTCCGCCCATACACAAAAAAGTGATCTTGTGACTCGCCTTTTTGGCCATCCGGCTTGCGATACCAGTTGATGCTCGCGCCTTCATGTTCGATGCCCGCCAACAGCGCAGCGCCTATCGTCCGATGTAATCGTTCTGTCTCATCGTCGCGCAGCCGATCAACCCCGGTGGCGGGATGAATGCCAGCGCGGAACAGCGCCTCGTCGGCATAGATATTGCCGATGCCCGCCACCAGCTCTTGCTCCAGCAGCAGTCCCTTGATCGCCCGCTTGCGCCTCTGCATACCCGCGCGGAAATGCTCAAGCGTGAAGGCGTCGCTCAGTGGCTCCGGTCCCAGATGCGCCAACAAACTCGCTACGTCATCTGTCAAGTACACACGCCCGAACTTGCGCAAATCGGAAAACCGCAATTGCTCCCCGTTATCCAAATCAAAACGCACGTGCACCCAACGGTCGGCTTGGTGTTCCGCTGCGGCATCGGCGACATACAGGCGCCCCGACATCTTCAGGTGGATCACCAGCGTATCCTGTTCCAAATCAACCAGGATGTACTTCCCGCGCCGCCTGATGCCTCTCACCCTCTGATCCGCGATCCGCGCCGAGAATTCTTCCGGACCCGGCGAATGAATCGTCGCCGCCCAATCCTGCCACATCGACAGAATCCGCCGTCCAACAAGCGGCTCCCGCAAGCCTCTTACAACAGTCTCAACTTCCGGCAATTCAGGCATCGACAGGTGTTCTTTCTTAGCTCTCTCGCTGGCCTCAATCGTCTCGATTCAGGCGGACGATTTGCGTCGCCGAGTGCTATAATACGCCTATCCTTCACCGATTAACACCCGAATCGATCTTGAGCCTGCCGACATGACCAGCGATTTCGTCCATCTTCACGTCCATAGCGAATTCTCCCTGCTCGATGGCCAAAGCCGCATCAAAGAGCTTGTGGCGCGCGCCAAAGAGCTGGAAATGCCCGCCCTCGGCATCACCGATCACGGCGTCATGTTCGGCGTGCTGGACTTTTACCGCGCCTGCACAGAGGCCGGCATTAAACCGGTCATCGGCATGGAAGGTTATCTCGCCCGCCGCCGCATGACCGACCGCGACCCCCACCTCGACCGCAGCCCCTACCACATGCTCCTGCTCGCAAAGAACATGACCGGCTACCAGAATCTGCTCAAGATGGCATCAGCCGCGCAACTTGAGGGCTACTACTATCGCCCCCGCATTGACAAGGAATTCATGGCGGAGCACGCCGAGGGCATCATCGCCACCAGCGGCTGCCTCGCGGCGGAGATCCCGCGTATGGTCGCCAATGGCGATGACCAAACCGCCCGCGAGTTGGTGGGCTGGTATCATGATGTTTTCGGCGCTGACAACTTCTACCTCGAATTGCAAGCCCGTGATATCCCGGCGCTAGACAGCCTAAACCGTTGGCTCTGTGAGTACCGCCGTAGCGGGCACAGTCCTGTGCAATTGCTCGCTACTAACGATGTGCATTACGTCAACCACGACGACGCCGAAGCGCACGACACCCTCCTCTGCATCCAAACCAGCGCCTTGAAATCCGATCCTGACCGCATGCGCATGGAACCCTTCAACAGCTACTACCTCAAATCCGCTGAGGAGATGCGCGCCGCTTTCGCCGCGTTGCCGGATGATCTGATCAGCGAAGCCTTTGCCAACTCGCTGAAAATCGCCGAGATGACCGACATCGATCTCGCCCCCAAGGGCTATCATTTGCCCGCCTTCCCAGCGCCCCCCGGCTTCGATCAACACAGCTACCTGCGTCACTTGATTCATATCGGCATGGAATGGCGCTTCGGCGCTGCCTGGCAGCAGGACGACATCTTCACCGAGCGCATCGAACGTGAGCTCAACATCATCCACAGCATGGGCTTCGATACCTATTTCCTCATCGTCTGGGACCTCTGCGAATTTGCTCGCAATGCCGATATCTGGTGGAATGTACGCGGCTCCGGCGCCGCCAGCCTGGTCGCCTACAGCCTCGGTATCACCAACATTGATCCGATTCAGAACGGCTTGCTCTTCGAACGTTTCCTCAACCCCGGGCGCATCAGCATGCCCGATATCGACCTCGATTATCCCGATGACCGCCGCGGCGAAATGATCGCCTACGCCGCCATGAAATACGGCGAAGACAAAGTCGCCGCTATCATCACCTTCGGCACGATGGGCGCGAAAGCCGCCGTCCGCGATGTTGGGCGCGCCCTCGATGTCGATCTCGGCAAGATCAACCGCGCCGCCGCCCTCATCCCCGGTGAAGCCCGTCAAAAGAAAATCCGCGACTACGTCGAAGCCAGTCCCGAATTGAGCGATCTTTACAATAGTGATCTCGAGTTGCAACGGGTGATCGATACCGCCATCGAATTGCAAGGCATGACGCGCCACGCTTCCACCCATGCCGCTGGCGTCATCGTCGCTGACCGCCCCCTGGTTGAGCTCGTGCCCCTGCATCGCATCACCGGCAAGGACCCCTCCGGTGGCGCGCTGAAGGCTGTCACCCAATTCCCGATGGAAACCGCCGAAGCTATCGGCTTGCTCAAGGTCGATTTCCTCGGCTTGTCCACTCTCACCATCATGCGCAAAGCCTGTGAACTGATTAAACGCCACCGCGGCATCCACTACAACTTCGACACCTTGCCCTATCGGCATGATTCCGCCAGTGATGAAGAGCGCGCTATGCTTGATGATGCCTTCGCCATGATGGGGCGGGGCGAGACCATTGGCGTCTTCCAGGTGGAATCCGGCGGCATGCAGCAGATGCTGCGGCAAATGCGGCCCCGTGTCTTCGAAAACATCATCGCCGCCATTTCCCTCTTTCGTCCCGGTCCCATGGAATTCATCCCCCAATACTGCCGGCGCATGCACGGCGAAGAAGAAATTACTAACATCCATCCCAGGCTTGAGCCCATCCTGCGCGAAACCTATGGCATCTGCGTCTATCAGGAACAGATCATGGAGATTGCCGGGGCGCTCTTCGGCTACGAGCTTGGCGAAGCCGACCTGATGCGCCGCGCCGTCTCCAAGAAAAAACCCGAAGACCTGAACAAGCACCGCGCGATTTTCCGCGAGCGCGGACCAAAAAACGGCATCCCCGAAGAGACCGCCGAAGAAATCTTTGACATGATCGAATTCTTCGCCAACTACGGCTTTAATAAACCCCACGCTGCCGATTACGCCGTTATCACCGTGCAGACCGCCTACCTCAAATGCCACTATCCCGAAGAATATATGACCGCGCTCCTGAGTGTTCAGCGCGATGACCTGTCCAAAGTTTCGACCTTCCTGGAAGAATGCCGCCGCCTGGCAATAGAAATCTTGCCCCCCGATGTCAATCACAGCCAACTTGACTTCGATATCGAAACGCTGTCGGATGGCTCGCGCGGCATCCGCTTCGGCTTGGCTGCGGTCAAGAACGCTGGCGCCCGCGCTCTCGAAGCGCTCATTGAGCAGCGCGGCGAAGCGCCTTTCGCCAGCCTCGTCGACTTCTGCCAGCGCGTAGACATGCGCGGCCTCGGCAAGCGCTCCCTCGAAAGCCTGATCAAAGTCGGCGCCCTGGACAAGTTCGGCACACGCGCGACGCTCTTGGCGGCTTTGGACGCCATCGTCAGCTACAGCAGCAGCTATCACCGCGACCAGGAAGTCGGCCAAATGGTCATGTTTGACGCATCAGACACCACCGATGATGCCCTGCTCAAGAACCTCAAACATATCGAAGAATACGGTCCCCGGGAACTGCTCAAATGGGAGAAAGAATTGCTCGGTCTCTACCTTACGGGCCGCCCCGTCGACCGTCATCGGCATGTCTTCGCCAGCCAGAACCTGCACTCGATTATTGATCTCAAGAGCGCTTCGGCGCCGAGACCGGAAACTGTCCGTATCGCCGGCGAAATCACGAGCCTCCGCAAGCTCACTACCAGCCGCGGCGATATGATGGCTGTGCTCAGCCTCGAAGACTGGCACGACAGCGCCGACATCATCGAAGTCGTCCTCTTCCCGCGCACCTACGATAAAGTGACCGCCGCATTGGCTGATGCCGCATCCGCCAGCGAAAGTGCGCGAGCTTTGGTCGAAGGCGAAATCGTTATGGTCACCGGCCGCTACGATGAAAGCCGCGGTGACCCGCAGATTATTGCCGCTGACGTCAAAGTCAATTTTGGATCCGCCTCCGCTGCTGACCGCCTGCCAGAAGCGCATGATGACGGCGACCCAGCTTGGTCGCTCGCGGCTGAGGCGCCGCTGAACGGAGAAGCAGGGTCCTACCACGAGCCGCCTGACATGCCACCGCCCGACATGCAGGCGGCCGCCTTCGCCGATCCCGCTGTGGAGTTCGCTCCAACCGCCGCAGCCGAAGCAGCCGTACCGGAATCGAAAACCGACGAAGAACCCAAATGGGTCAACGGCGACGGTCAATTGACCATGCCGGATGAAGCGGCGCCAAGTGATCAAAAGCCACGCGGCATTGCCGTCGTCCTGGAAACAAGCGACGATCCCGAAAAAGACCGGCGCAAGCTGGTCCGCATTCACAACATCCTGATTAAGTATCCCGGCATCGACCAATTCAAAATCATTATCCGTCGTGGCGATATCTCTAAGCCGCTGACCTTTCCCGGGCAAACAACCAATATCTGCGATTCGCTCCGCGCCGATCTGAAAAAGATAGTCGGCAGCGATGAACACCTCATCGAAGACGAATCGCCGTAGTGCCCGGCTTCTGGAAAATGTCCGCACAAGGCGAATATTGGAAAGGCCTCTTCCGTCTCCGAATTCCTTTACACAGGCTTAAATCTTTCATATTGGAAAGCCGCCACGATAGTGATTAAAATACTCAAGTGACCGTGCAGCACGACCTGCGACATACGCGGTTGTCAGCGCGGCTTTTATCAAGCGGAGTCGGCCACGATGAAACGTATCGCCGTTATAACTAGCGGTGGCGACGCGCCCGGCATGAATGCCGCGGTACGCGCGGTTGTGCGCGCCGGGCTGGACCGGAATGTCGAGGTCTACGGCATCAGGCAGGCTTATCAAGGTCTGCTCGCCGGTGATATCGCGCTGCTTAGCAGCCGCGAAGTCAGTGGCATCTTGCAGCGCGGCGGCACCGTCCTGCAGACCGCCCGCAACGAAGAATTCAAGACCCCACAAGGACAGCGCAAGGGCAGGCGCCGCCTCAATGAACACGGCATCGAAGGCGTCATCGTCATCGGCGGCGACGGCAGCCTGCGCGGAGCCTTGGCGCTGCACCGGATGGACGTTCCGGTCATCGGCATCCCGGCCAGCATCGACAATGACATCTGGGGCACCGATACCAGCATCGGCGTCGATACCGCCCTCAATACCATTCTCGATGCCGTCGACCGCCTGCGCGACACCGCGACCTCGCACAATCGCGCCTTTGTCGTCGAGGTCATGGGGCGCGACTGTGGCTACCTGGCGGTGATGGCCGGCATCCTCGGCGGCGCCGAAATCGTCGTCACTCCCGAAAATGGCGTCACCATGGACGAAATCGCCGTCGCGCTCGAAGACGCTTATATCCGCGGCAAATCACATGCTATCGCCGTCCTTGCCGAAGGCGCGCCCTACCAGGGACCTGAGCTGGCGCATTTCCTCGAGCAAAAGCATATCGGCTTCGAGATCCGCCTGACGATCCTCGGGCATACCCAGCGCGGCGGCAGCCCAACCGCCTTTGATCGCCTGCTGGCGACGCGCATGGGCGTCTACGCGGTGGAACTGCTCCTCGGCGGCGAAACCGGCATGATGGTCGCCCGCGTCGGCCGCGAACAGACCCCGGTCCCTCTCGAAGAAAGCACCGCGAGAACGCGGCAAATCACACCCGAATACTTCGATCTCGCCAAAATCCTCTCCCGCTGATCCTCCCGCTCAAGAACCTTTCGCGTCCGCCACATCGATGATTCTGCAACCCAGTAGATCAATCAGATCGGCGGTTTCCAGCCGCAACTGCGTCCCGCGCTGTCCCGCGCTGATGACGATGTTCGCGACTGCCATAGCCCGCGCGTCTAGGGTAACATCCCAGCCCTTCTGTATCAGGGCGAGCGCGCTGATCCCGCCCACTTTTAAGCCTGTCAGTGCCTCGGCGCGGGCATGCGGTGCCAGCGCCACCTTCTTTTCGCCCAGCGCTTTGGCCAGCCGCCTCAAGTTCAGCGTGCAGTCGCAGGGCAGCAGCACAAGAATCGGCTTCTTGCGCGACGGGCATTCTACCACCAGCGTCTTAAAAACCTCGTCGGCCGGCAATCCCAGCGCCGCCGCCACCTCCTCGGCATCGCGGATCTCCGGGTCGTAATGATGCGTCTCGTATGCTATCGACTGAGCTTCGAGCAGCCGCATGGAATTGAGCTTTTTCACCTTAGGCATTTTTGCGCGCTTCCCCTTCATGACAATGCTGCCAATCCGTCAATCGCTGCTCCGCGGCTCATACTGCCGCCGCGCCAGCCGCGCCATCACCCCCGGCGCCAGTACGCCACCCGCCAGAACCAAACGATCGAAGAGACTTAGAATGACATGCCTCGGCTCCCGTTCAGCCGCCTTCACGATCGCTGCGGCTACATCGCCCGCTGTCTTGGTCGGCAAGCGGCCGTGAACCTCCTGGCTCGAGCCCAGCCGATTCTGATTGAACTCCGTAGCGGTGCGCCCGACCAGCACATCGGTCACGCTGATATTGTCAGCTTCCAGTTCCAATCGCAGCGAGCCCGCCAGGCTGGAAACAAAAGCCTTGCTCGCCGCGTACACAGCGGTGTAGGGCGTGTGAAGCCCGGCTACTACAGAAGAGATAAGCAGAATCTGACCGCCGCCATTCTGCCGCATAGCTGGCACACAAGCGCGCAGGCTGTGCAGAGCGCCATCAATATTCGTCCGCAACACCGTCTCCAGATGCTCCCACTCGGCGTCGACCAAGGCCCCATGCTGACCGATGCCGGCATTGGCGACCAGCACATCCAGCCTCCCAAATCTTGCCAGCGTCCGCTCGACCGCCGCCGCCACATCATCTGCTCGCCTGACATCGCCGACAGCGGCCAGGAAGTCTCCATGCGGGCTCGGCAGTTTGCTGATTTCCGCGCCCAGAGCCTCAAGCCGCTCCACCCGCCGCGCCAAGCCGCAGACATCATAACCGGCCCGCGCGAATGCCAGCGCCGCCGCCCAGCCGATCCCGCCCGACGTGCCCGTGATGAAGACGACTCGCCTAGTCAAGAATCTCTTCCCGCGCGAGAACATCTCGAATCTTCTCGGACGCGGACATGATATCGCCTTTATCGAATCGTATTTGGTCGAACCCTATGATGTTGGAAGGGACTTCACATCCTTTCTCCAACATGGCTATGGCCCGCCCCATACCTAGCATTGACTGGCAGATACCAAGCTCATGCACGACGTTTAGACGTGGATGCACTTTCTCCTTGCCGTCTTTATCAGTTACAGTGTCTTCGCCAGTCATCACCAGAAAGGCAATAGCAGCCTCACGGACACGAGACATTACGTGATCATAAACTGGAAAGCCCGCTGCAGGTACTTCTTCGTATGCGGTTACAGGTAACTCGAGTTTCTTTTCTATGAATTTCTGCAACTCTAGCCACGATTTGTCGCGCCCGTGTCCGATGAAAACCTTATTGCCGGTCAAATGCGGAACTGTCCTAGTAGGATGCGCTCGCTCTATCTGAGCCAAAGTTCGGCGGATTACCTTACGCAACGTTCGAACCGTGCTTGAGGAATCCATGCTCCACTTTATTTTGGCATGGTATCGGATATGCGGCGGTATTCGAACTGCATGCTTTTTCGCAACAGGATATCCTGACTCCATCAGGGCCTGCTTTTTGCTCTCGACTATATCTTCAGGTGTCCGAATGTGGAGGCCGTCGACCATGAGGGCCAATGGGTCAAAGATTGAATTGTATCTCGCTTGTGCAATTTTGATGATGGCTACTACGTCCATCTTCTTTTCCTCAAATGTGTCAGCCCACTGTAGCGTATGTTCAAACGCATTCATTATGTCGCGGCGCTCGATTCCTTCTTCGATTGCTCCATCTATTTCCGAGTCAGTGTACCTGCACCAACCTGAGTCCTTCCACGATTCTCCGCTCGGATCGGCCTCGTGCTCAATTTCGAGGAGTTTGTACATATCGAGAGGAGGAGACTCGAAATCGCGGTAGTAGACGTTAGCGAGATATCCTTGCCAAGACCCGCACCATGCGTGTTCTACTTTATTTGTGTTCGAGATAAGTGAGCCGATCGTTGATCGATAGGCAAGATCACCCGTATACCTAGTTGCATCTAGCAGTGCTTCATCTATTGTGCGGAGTTCGAGAGATAGATCAATCATTGTCCGTTTCCTTTTGCTTGGGATGCATTCTCGAGTAGATAATACAAATCGATTGCCTTTACGAGAATACTGCGACAAGTGTAAGTACCACGCTAACGACACGCCCGGAACGCGCAACGAAGTAAACCTTTGGCTAGGTCACAAGCACTCGTAAATGCGAGTTGGGACATTCACACAATCAGTGGCTCCTCGTAAACCCCAAAAACCTCGCGCATCACATCGACTGTCTCGCCCAGCGTGGCATCGGCTTCGGCGCATTCGACCAGATAGGGCATCACATTCTCATCTCCGGCGCAAGCCTCGCGCAGGCTTTCCAACGCCCGCGCTGTCCGCACGTTATCCCGCTCCCGCCGCAACTCCTCCAGCCGAGCCGCCTGCCGCTCATAGCCCTGTGGATCCATCTCCAGGATGGGAATGCGCAATTCCTCATCTTCCTCCACATGCACATTTACGCCGATGATGCCGCGCTCGCCCAGTTCGATTTCCCGCGTCTGCTGATAGCTGGCTTCGGCGATCTCCGCCTGAAAGAGACCCGCCTCCAGCGCCGGCAAGACGCCACCCAAGGCTTCCACCCGCTCAAAATAGGCGCGCGCTTCCGCCTCGAGCGCATCCGTCAGCGCTTCGACGAAATAGCTGCCGCCCAGAGGATCCACCGTGTTCGTCACGCCGCTTTCTTCCAGGATGACCTGCTGCGTCCGCATTGCCAGCTTGACGGCATGTTCCGATGGCAGCGCCAACGCTTCGTCCATGCTGTTGGTATGCAGCGACTGCGCCCCGCCCAGCACACCCGCCAGCGCCTGTATCGCTACCCGCGTCAGGTTCACCTCAGGCTGCTGCGCCGTCAAGCTGACGCCGGCTGTCTGGGCGTGAAAGCGCATCAGCCAACTGCGGGGATCCTTGGCGCCGAATTCTTCCCGCATCAACTTTGCCCACAAGCGCCGCGCCGCGCGATACTTGGCGATTTCCTCAAAAAAGTCGTTATGGGCGTTGAAAAAGAAGCTGATGCGAGGGGCGAAGTCATCGATATCCAGGCCGCGCGCCAGCGCCCAGCGCAGATACTCGCTGCCCGCCAGTAGAGTAAAAGCCAGCTCTTGCCCGGCCGTGCTGCCGGCCTCGCGAATATGATAGCCGCTGACGCTGATGCTGTTCCAATTCGGCAGATGCCGCGCCGCATACTCAATCGTGTCGGTCACCAGGCGCATGGCTGGCGCCGGCGGGAAAATGTACTCTTTCTGCGCGATATACTCCTTCAGGATGTCATTTTGCAAGGTCCCGCGCAGCGCCGCCATCGGCACACCTTGCCGCTTCGCCGCCACGATATAATAAGCCCAGATGACGGCCGCCGGTCCATTGATCGTCAGGCTCGTCGAGACCTCGTCCAGGGGAATGCCAGCGAAAAGCAGTTCCATATCGTGCAGGCAACTGACCGCCACGCCGCATTTGCCGAACTCGCCAAGCGCTTCCGGGGCATCGCTGTCATAGCCCATCAACGTGGGCAGATCGAAGGCCACCGACAAACCCATGTTGCCCGCCTCGAACAAATACTTGTAGCGGGCATTGGTCTCTTCGGCGCTCCCGAATCCAGCGAAGATGCGCATCGTCCAGGGCTTGCCCCGGTAACCGGTGGCGTGAAGCCCGCGGGTATACGGATAGTCGCCCGGATTGGCCAAGTCCCGCTCGTAGTCGAGTTCGGCGATATCCAGCGGCGTATACACTCGCCGGACCGCCCGTCCGGACAAGCTCGTGAAGGCCGCGCGCCGTTCGGGTCGCTTCGCCAATGCCGGTTTCAGAACATCGTCTTGCCAACGCTTTACGTAGTCCTGCAGGCTGTCTGCCGCTTCACGGTTGCCCATTGCTTCACCCCCCCCCCGCCGCGCTAGCCAAAGTATAGCACTTACTGCCAGCCGCCCTTTGAACTGGGGACCTCAGGCGGTTCGCTGCCAAGGCTGCTAATTTGACGGGTTTTCGCCGATTCGGTAACATAGGCGATAACTCGTCAATACTGCTGGTGAAGCGCTTAAGTCCGCAAACTCGCGTTCAGAGTTACTAACAATGTCACTATTCAGGACTGCAAATGGTCGCCGAGAATAGCTCAGCCGACAAATCCCTTATTCTCCCAAGCGATCTGGTGGCCGAGGCTGGACGCAAGATCTTCGCGGGGCAGGTTCGCCGTATGCGACGGCAAGAAGTCGGCAGCCGCACTGGCGAAGACATCGAATCAGTACACAGAATGCGCGTGGCGATCCGCCGCATGCGCAGCCTCTTGAAACTGATTCCTGATTATTATCAAGCCGGGACCGTGTCCAAGCTCGAAAGAGGCTTGCGCGATATCGCCCGCGCTCTCGGCGGCATCCGCGATCTGGATGTCCTCATCCTCGACTTGGAAAACTACGCGACAACCTTGCCGCCCGACCAGCAAGCGCATATCCAGGCGGTCATCGATCGGCTTGATCGCCGCCGCCGCAATCGCCGAGATCGCCTCAACGCGCTCTTCGATTCCAAAAGCTACGCCACCTTCCTGCGCCAGCTCAGGCGTTTTGGCAAGACACCCGGCAAAGGCGCCCGCCGTATCAAGCGCCGCAGCGCGCCCCAGCAGTTGCGGCATGTATTGCCCCTGCTTCTGCACCAGCGGATGGCACAGGTCAAAGCCTATGATGTGGTCCTGCCGTCATCCGACATCAACGACTTGCATGAGTTGCGCGTCGAGTTCAAGCAATTGCGTTACGCAGTGGAATTTTTCCAGCCCGTGCTGGGGTCATCGGCGGGCCGATTCCTGCAGTCCGTCAGGACGATGCAGGACTTCCTCGGGCGGATCAACGATATCTCCGTCTTCATGGAGTCTGTGAGCCGCCTGAAAAAGCTGAGACCCGCAGAAGCGGCGGCGCTCGAAAATTACCGCGCCGCGCTTAAAGCCGAGCAAGACCGGTTGCGCGATCAATTTGATGAGCTTTGGACCCGCTTCAATAACCGCGCGACCCAGCGGCTGTTTTCCGATTCGCTGCTGGTACTGCGCTGACTCAAGACCACAGATGGTAAGTGCCTGGCAGCCGATGAAACTCATCGGTGGCCACATCGTCTACCGTGAGCGGCAGATAAGCTGCCTTCTCACGGTCCCAAACGCCGACCCAAAACGTGAATCCCTTGGCGTCAAGATTGGCATCTTTGTCTAGGCTGAAGATTTGCCGTTCGTTGATGAATTCCTCTACTGTCCAGAGCGATGTCTGGTAAGCGCCATGTCGATGCGGCGCCGCAAAGAATCGCCATTCATGGCCGACCTTGCCGCTAGGATGCCTGACTTGCAACACGAATTCGTAATCTTGCGAGATCGGCTGCAAAGCCTGCCAGGTCGGCTCGAAGGTGATCGGCATTTTCTCATGAATCGCCTGCGGGTGTAGGCCCTCGGGATACAGGCGCAGACGACCGTCAAAAATGATCTTCTCTAATTCATCCTTTCGTGTCGCAAATCGCGCGGGCAGTTGCCACCGCCGCTGAATTTCACCAACTTGATACAACTCATAGCTGAAAACACCGTGGTAATGCGACCGTATTTTCTCGAAGAGGTCATGCCGGCCCAAGGCAGCGACCAACTGCGTCGCCTGCGGGTCGATGCCCGCGTCCAGATAGGCTTCCCGCGCCTTCGCCCCATAGATGACATGCGTCGCGCCTATTGCCTCAAGCTCAGCGAGCGTGGTCGCAAGAGCATCGCTGATTTGCATCCGCGGGAAAAAGAAGGGCAGCCGCTCTTCCCCTGGCGCTAGCACGATCGCTTCTGTATCGGCATTGCGGGCGTAATCTTCCAGACCCAAGACCACCTGCATCAAGGACGGATTGTATACTTCGTATTTCTTGAAATCGTTATCGAGATCCTCGCGCAGCAGCCATATTGCGGACCAGTTGACATCGGTCGTCACCGCGATCAATCCTGGCAGGCTCAACAGCGTCAGGCAGAGATGATAAGCTCGCCGCAGCCCCTTGCGCCACTGCCGCATTCCTTCCGGGTTAAATATCTCTCCCAAGGCAATGGCGCTGGGCAGGCAAAGCAGCGGTAGATTCGCGAAGCCCAGCCGATAATGATAGCTATATGAGAACAAGAAGGTGAGGAAATACGGCAGCGCCAGCAATAGTGACCAGTAGCCCACGCGCAGAAGTCGCGCCGTCCTCGAACTGACTGTGCCGATGACTGCCCGGCGCAAACCGTAAGCAACCAGCGCCAGGCCAGCGATCATCAGCAGCGCTTCCTCCGCCCCCACATAACTCGCCGGCGGATCTACGCGTGCCGGGAAGAGCGTCGAATTGGAAGCCAGCGCGCCAGCCAGCAGCAGCATGAGCCCCCCTCCGCCTGAAGCCAGTTCGCGTCCGCTCAGCTTTCGTTTAAGCATCACAGCCAGGCAGGCGACCACAACGATGAGGAGCAGCGGCGCCAGGTAATCCCCGCTGCGGAGCGCCCGCGTCAGCCAGACCGCCTTGGGCAGGGCGACGGCCTCATGACCCAGGAGCATATTGCGGATATACCAGACCGCCCCGAGCGGCAAACAGGCGAAGCCAGTCCAGAGCGCCACCCGGAAGCGCGGCAACCAGCGCTGTGGGTCTAGTCTCGTCCACAGCAACTCCGCAGCCAACAGGAGCAGCATACCCCAAATGAAAGCGCCAGCCGTCGGCTTGGTGAAGGCGGCGATGCCCAGCATTAGGCCCGCTAGAATCGCCTCATGTCGTCTTCGGGCGGGGTCATTCCGCTCGCGCCAAGCGCTCAGGAATAACATAGCTGCCAGCGTGAAACTGAAGGTCAGGGGAATCTCGAGGTCGCCGCGGTAGGACCATTGCCCCACGTAGGGATGCAGGCTCCAGAGCGCCGCGGTGAACAGACCAACTCGCCGGCTCACCAGCCGCTGCCCCAGTAAATACGCCGCCAGAATGCTGCCAATGTGCAGCAATGGCAAGACCATGCGCGCCGCATGATCATTAACTGCGCCGATTAAGCTCTGTACAAAGGCGAACTGCAGCGACAAAAATGGTGGATAATACCCGATTGCATTGGGGATGTTGCCTTCTAGGAAATACAGCCGCCCTTGATAGCCATATACCCAGAGCGCATCGTAAGCTGTGAAGGGAAAATAGGCGGTGTGGACCCAGCGCAAGCCGACAGCGGCGATGATCAGCGCGATGATGAGTTTCTCATCAAATGCAAACGCGACCGTCTGGCGGGACCCTGGGACCGGCGCGCCTCGCCTTCGCCAAGCGATCGCCAGGCCCAGCAAGCCGATGACCGCGCTGCCAGCGGTGATCCACTCGGCGGTCAATAGCCGCAGGTCCAGTTGCGCGCCAACGACGCCCAGGACTAGCATCCAGGCGGTTAGCCAGGCCGGTCCCAGCGCCAAAGCCAGCGCAGCGACCAAAGCGTAGGAGCGCCACTCCCGGCGCGATATCACGGCGAAAGCCCAAGGCAAGCCCACCGCGGCGAACATCCACAGGCAGGGGAGCAGCCCCGGCAGCGATTCTTCAATCCAGTAGAGCGACGCCATCAGATCTAGCGTAGGGGTCTTTTATCAGTAATCTAGCGAAACTAATCAGCGCGTAGGACATAAGCAGTATCACGGCGGGAAGCAGCGGCAAATAATAGCGCGCCCAAGGCAGGGGCGTCAGCCAGAGCGTCGCCAGCGCTGAGCCACTAATCCAGATGAAAACCAGCCAGCGCGCCTCCCGTGAAATATCCCAATCGCGAGCCAGCTTTAACGCGCCGAATATGGACAGCAGCAGGCAGATAACGCCCAGCCGGCCCGAGTTGCCGATGAATAGCAGCCCGGCCAGCCCGGACCTCTCATAGGCTTCGCGCTCCGCCGTGATTACAGCGTAATCGTTCCAATGCGATACTTCAAAGTATTGGCGCTCGCCCACAAATACGAACTGGAAAAAACCGCTGACTTGCTCGGCAAAAGAGTTATAGCCGCCGAAGGCCTTCACTTGATTTTGCAGCAGTTGCTGACGCTCCGCGACGACTTCCTCTGCGACTGCCAGCGGCTCGTGCCACCAGGCTGGATTCAGAAGCAGAAACACGCTAACAGCGACCGCACTAGCTAAGGCGAGCCCCGCAAGATCCGTTGTCGACCGCTGCCAGGACCTGCCGCGGCTCTGCAAGGACCGCCAGATTGGGTCGCGCGCGCAAGCCAGGAATACCAGCGCGCAGGCAATCACATTAGGATGCTTGGCCGAGATGGCGAATCCAGCGCTGATGCCCAGCAGCGCATAAGTCCGCCAGCGCCGCTCTTGCAGCAGCCAGGCAGCGGCGAGCAGAACAAGCATGAGACCGAGGATATGGCTGCCTTCCATCATGGCCCGCCGCCCGTTGATGAGCATGTTCGGGTGCAGCGCGAACAATGCGCTGGCCAGAAAGGCGGTCGGACGGTTAAGAGTCATCTTGACGAATTGAAAGAAGAGGACCGCCGCCAGCGCCAGTTGCATCGCGGACGCCAGCCGCGCCTGCCCCAGCAGTTCGCCATCAGGAATGGCGCCGCGCGCCACGTTAAAGTCGAAGTCCCGTCCCCAGTTCCAGTTTCGGTTCAAATCTCGCGGACCGAAACCGTTCAGCCATTGTAGCCAACCATAGACCATTTTCGAGACTGTGCCATTCAGAATCCGCAAATGCTGTTCATGAGGATTGACCTCCCATGCTTCGTCGTAAAGGACCTGGGCCAAGTCCCCTTCGACGAAGATATAGTGATAATCGCGGCCCATGACCATCAGCGTGGATTCATCGCCGTGGAAAGGCACAATAGCCGCGCCGGCTACGATGTACAGCGCCAGGCAGCCCAGCCACAGCGCATCGACCCAGCCAGGCAGTCTTTTCAGCATCGGCATGCTTTGCGCGCCTTTATGCAGCGACCGTCACAATACTTATGATTGTAGGAGTATTTCACATTTGAGAAAGTCACGCGTGCGACCGATTGCCAATGTGGGCTAACTCTTCTCCGCCGCTGGCTTGATTTCCACCAACAGGTCGTTCTTGTCCACCGCTTGGCCCGCTTCAATATGTATCGCGCTCACCAAGCCATCGGTCGGCGACTTCAATTCATTTTGCATCTTCATCGACTCCAGAATGACCAAGGTATCGCCCTGCGACACCGCTGCTCCTTGTTGCGTTGTGACCTCGACGATCAACCCGGGCATGGGCGCATGCACCTCGCCCGAACCGCTAGCTGGCGCGCCGCGCCGCTGCATCATCAGCATCGCCCGTTCGTCAAGCACCTGTGTCTCAAAGAGGCGACCGGTCATCATCACCGCGATCTTGTCCTCGTCATCATCTATAACCGCTTCGAAAGAGCGATTCTCAGTAATCACTGAAAACAGCGAGCCGCCAAGATTCAGGAAGTCGACATCGCGCGCTTCGCCATTCACCAGCACGCTGCCAGTATTGTCGATCTCGATCTCATAATGTTGATCGTTGATGATGGCGACATACTTCATCGGTGCATCCTCTCGAAGCGTCCCATCCACTTCCAGTTGCTCGCATCGCGTTTGGCCGGCGCCACGACCTGCGAAGCCAATTGCCGCTTGCGATGCGCATAGAGCGTCGCCGCTATCGCCACGGTCTCCAGGTCGCTCGCTGTCGGGTCTTGCTCGTAGGTATTCATGTTGAAGCGCCGCTCGACAAATGTCGTATCAAATTGCCCGGCGATGAAACTGATGCTGTTGAGCAGGTTGATGTGGAAGGGGATATTGTGCTTCAAGCCCATGATGCGATATTCCGAAAGCGCTCGCCGCATCCGCAGCATCGCCTCCGAGCGCGTCTCGCCCCAGGTAATCAGCTTGGCGATCAAGCTGTCGTAATAGGGCGTGATCTCGGAACCGGAGAAGACGCCGCTGTCGACGCGCACGCCCGGTCCCGTCGGCAGGATCATCGTTGTGATCTGCCCGGTCGATGGCATGAAGTTGGCGTAGGGATCTTCGGCATTGATGCGGCATTCAATCGCCCAGCCTTTCGGCTCCAGGAGGCTCTCCGTCGGTCCCATGCGCCGGCCGCGGGCGATGCGGATCTGCTCCTTCGCCAGGTCGACGCCGGTCACCAGTTCGGTCACCGGATGCTCCACCTGCAAGCGCGTATTCATCTCCAGAAAATAATAATTCTTGTCCCGGTCTACCATGCACTCAATCGTGCCGGCGTTGACATAACCGACCGATTCCGCCGCCGCGATTGCCATTTCGCCCATCCGTCCCCGCAGGTCAGCGTCAACGAAAACACTGGGCGCTTCTTCCACCAGCTTCTGATGCCGGCGCTGTATCGAGCACTCGCGCTCGCCCAGGTGAATGGTATTGCCGTGCGCATCGGCCAGGATCTGAAATTCGATATGGCGCGCGCCTTCCAGCAGCTTCTCCACATAGACATCGCCGTTGCCAAAAGCGCTTTCCGCCTCGCGCCGCGCCGTCGCCAGGGATTCGGCGAAGTCCTCTTCATGCTGCACTGGACGCATCCCCTTGCCCCCGCCGCCGGCCACCGCCTTAATCACCACCGGGAAGCCGATGCGAGATGCGGCATGTATCAGCTCTTCGTCGCGAATACCGGGCTCGGTACCAGGTATCAACGGCACCTTGTTGCGCCGGACGGCTGTCCGGGCCGCTTGCTTGTCGCCCATAGTCGCGATCGCGCTCGGCGATGGACCAATCCAGACCAGGCCCTCATCCATCACTTGCCCGGCGAACTCGGCGTTTTCCGCCAGGAAGCCATAGCCGGGATGTATCGCATCGGCGCCGGTCCGGCGCGCTACTTCAATGAGCTTGTCCATGCGCAGGTAGCTCTCGGCCGGACGCGGACCGCCAATATGCACGGCTTCATCGGCGTAGCGGACGTGCAGCGCCGTGCGGTCGACATCGGAGTAGACCGCCACCGTCGGTATGCCGAGGTCGCGGGCGGCGCGGATGATGCGCACGGCGATTTCGCCCCGGTTAGCGATCAGGATTTTGTTGAATGGACCTGTCTGCAAATTGTCAACTCCTTTCGTAACGCTCCCCCTCTCTGATGCTTCGGGGGTGTGGGGGAGGGGGTAGTTCGCGCGGGCTACAGCGGGATATTCCCGTGCTTCTTCGGCGGGTTCTCGTCCCGCTTGTTCTGGAAGACCTGCAAGGCGTTGATAAGCCGCGCCCGCGTATTGCGCGGCTCGATGATGTCGTCAATGAAGCCGCGGCTGGCGGCGATATAAGGATTGGCGAAGGTCTCGCGGTATTCGTCCGCCAGTTCTTTCTTGCGCGCGACCGGGTCTTCCGCCTCCTTCAACTCCCGCCGATAAATGATCTCGACCGCGCCTTCCGGTCCCATCACGGCGATCTCGGCGGTGGGCCAGGCGATATTCAGATCGGCGCGGATGTGCTTGCTATTCATCACGCAATAAGCGCCGCCATAAGACTTGCGCGTAGTGACGGTCAGCTTGGGCACGGTCGCTTCACAATAAGCGTAGAGCAGCTTCGCCCCGCTCATGATGATGCCGTCATGCTCTTGATCGGTGCCAGGCAAATAACCGGGCACATCGACAAAAGTGACCAGCGGCACATTGAAGGCATCGCAGGTTCGCACGAAGCGCGCCGCCTTCTCGCTCGCTTTGATATCCAGCACGCCCGCCAAGACCATCGGCTGATTAGCCACGATGCCGACCGCGTTGCTGCCCAGCCGCGCGTAGCCAACTACGATGTTGCCGGCATATTCTTCGTGCACCTCGAAGAAATGCCCGTCATCGACGATCAACTCGATGACCCGCTTGATATCATAAGGCTGGTTGGGATTCTCCGGCACGATGCTGTCCAGCGCCGCTTCCGTTCGCAGCGAGTCGTCAGTCGTTGGCTGCGGCGGCGGATCTTCCATGTTGTTCTGCGGCAAGTAGCTGAGCAACTCGCGCACCAGCGTCAGGGACTGCATCTCGTCATCCGCGACAAAATGGCAGACGCCGCTTTTGCTGCCATGCACCGATGCGCCGCCCAAATCCTCGAAAGTCACATCTTCGTTGAGCACCTGCTTCACGACATCCGGACCGGTAATGAACATATAACTGCTCTGCTTGACCATGATGATGAAGTCGGTCAGCGCCGGGCTATAGACCGCGCCACCCGCGCAAGGTCCCATGATGACGCTGATCTGTGGGATAACTCCGCTGGCCAGGGTGTTCTGCAGGAAGATATCGGCATAGCCGCCCAGGCTCTCGACGCCTTCCTGGATGCGCGCGCCGCCGCTGTCGTTCAGCCCGATGACCGGGGCGCCCACCTTCATCGCCATATCCATAATCTTGATGATCTTCGCCGCATGCGCCTCGCTCAAGCTGCCGCCCATGACGGTGAAATCCTGCGAATAGACATAGACCAGTCGTCCGTCTATAGTGCCCCAGCCGGTGACGACGCTGTCGCTGAGAGGGCGATTCTTTGCCAAGCCGAATTTGCTGTTGTGATGATGCACGAAAGCGTCCACTTCGCGGAAGGTGCCCGGGTCGAGCAGGATGTCCAGCCGTTCGCGGGCCGTCTTCTTGCCCTTGTCGTGCTGGCGCTGCACGCGGGCTTGGCCGCCGCCCTGCTGGCTTTCGGCGCGTTTGGCGCGCAACTGCTCAATCTTGGGGCTGATGGTCATCGGCTGTCTCCTTCGGCTGTGGCGTCGTCTGCTGGCTGTTTCTCCGCTCATTGTAACACCGTTGTTTATCCAAGCATCGCAGTGGCGAAGACAAAACAGCGCACGATTATACGGCCTAGCTTGCGGATTATCGAGTGCTAGTCTGCGTTCTGGCGCTGCGCTAGCCTGAAAATCTCAAATACAGAGGACGCAGAGATCACAGAGAGATTGTGGATAGGGTCAAGCTGAAAAGTGCAATCAATGCGAATTTCGTAGGGGCGACCCGGTGGGTCGCCCGCGATTGGGCGGCTGGCTAAGGCGTCACACCGAATCTGTTCAGCAACTCGACGATAGCCGTGTTGTATCCGCTGGCGCTTTCATTGTGGACAATGATTGCGTTCGTCTGTTGGATGGCGTCCTTTACTTGGTGATCGATTCCCGCCCACTTTTCGTCTCTCAAATCGAATCCGCTGTGCCACAGCGGAATGATTGTCCTCTCGTATTGCAGTGCCCACTGGATTTCCTTCACCGTCATCGGTGATGACAGAGTGTCTTTGCCAAGTAGGATGATGAAGTAGTCGGAAGCCTCAATTCGTTCTTTTAGGTCGGCATGCCAGTTGCCGCCGACTTCAAGTGCCATATCGACGAATGGGACGAGTTCGTGTTCTTTCAATCGCGCGAGCACGAGAAGCGCAAGCGCGCTGCTGTCAATGCGGCGGTAGGAGATGAAGATGTTGTAAGGAGGCGCTTCCTGCAAAAGCCTGAATGCTTCCTGCGTAAGTTTTCCACCGTCAACTCTGTTGAACGGTTCGAAATAGCCGTGTCCGCTAAGAATATCTTGTAGTCCACCCCATCTTCGAGATTCGTACTTTTGCACCCAGCGCTCTTGGAGAAATCTTGCCTTGCTGCCCGATTCGATGTCATTGAAATGCCGATCCCATAAGGTTCTATGTACACCCAATGCAATTTCTTGGGCAAGGAGTCTCACCCAACCGACCTCAGTGTTAGGAATGTCGAAATTGCTTCGTTCATCCAGAAACTTATCTAGCTCGCTCAAGACACATCTCCTAGACAGTAAACTTATCCACAATCACAACAGCGGGCGACTCGCCGAGTCGCTCCTACATTTTCGCCGTTTGAGCGGCGCTTGGTCTTTATTGCTTTTCTCTGTGCGCTCTGTGTCTCTGTGGTTAAATTGCCTGTGACAAATCCACATCCACACCCACAAACTCATCGAACGTACAATCCTCCACATCCAAATCCAGCCGCTCCTTCAAGCCCAGAAAAATATCCGTATAACTCCCCGTCATCCTTCGACACCCGCCCAAGCCCAACATCGCCACGGCACGCTCAATCGTCTCCACATCCCCCTCGATCTCGGTGAAATTCCCATAGGGCAGCTCGTCCAGCACCACCTCCGCGCTAGCCAACGCGTACGTACTGCGATACTTCTCGTAGATCAGCCCGACCCGATAACCCAGCCGCCGCAGAATTACATCCATAGTGTCAAAATCGCTCACCGTCACTTCCGCTTCAAAGCGACTGACGATGCCATCGGCAATGCTCGCATCCGCCTTGTAGGTCAGCTTGACCGCCTCGTCCTGACGCAGGCGCAGCACGATGCCCGCCGCCATCAGCGTGCCATCGGCGCTGTCGTAACGCAGATTCCGCTCGAAGACGCGCGGCTTGAGCAGCACTGCGCCCGCTTTTTCCAGCGCTTTTCGCACGGCCGCCAGATCCGGACTATGCAGCTTGACCTCAACCTCTTGCAGATTGTCGTTCTTCATCGGCTCAAAACCTCAATGGCAACTCGCGGATCGCTTCCGGCAGGTAGGCATCGATCGCGTTAACGATCGTCGAATAGGGCAGTTCGGGGCGATCGGGCGCGACCATGATGCTGTGCAGATGTGTGCCCGCCGCTTGCTGTATCAGCCAGAGGCTGCGCTCGTTGTAGGAGAGATGAGTCTGATCGTCGAGCTTGCCGAAGCGCAGTTCCAGCAAGACCGCCTGCAATTTTTCCAGGTTGTCTTGTTCAACCGCCAGTCGCAGCGGCTCCCGGAGGCTCAGACCTTCGTAAGCCAACTGCATTTCGATCTCGCCTGTCTGCTGCTCAACCACCTGCGCGACCGAATGCCGCACGCGCCGCGCTGCGTAATAGGCGCTGATCCGCAAGACGCTCATGACGCCGGCCCGCGCCGCGACCCGCTCCAGATCCGGCAAGCCCAGCCTGCCCGCCAACTGATAGACATCCGACCCGTCAAACGGCATCGTTCATGCTGGGATATTGAAGCATAGCCTGCATTTCTACCCTGTCTATCGACGACTCTTGTAGGGGCGACTGACGGGCTGTGTCTACGCGCCCCTGTGAGTCGCCCGATTGAATTGAGAGGGCAGTGCAGGCGACCTAATATGCCGCCTCTACAATTCAAAGCATAAATGAGAATTGCGGGATTTCAGCCGCCTAAACCTCCAGCACAATCTTCCCGAAGACTTCGTACCCCGCCAGCATCTCCTGGGCTTGCCGCGCCTCTTCCAGTGGCAGGCGCGCGCCGATGACCGGCTTGATGCGCCCGGCGAAGACCTGCTCCATAAAAGCCACATAATCGCGGTGCGGTCCCATCGTGCTGCCGATCAGCGCGATATGCCGCGTGAAAAGCTGCGCTAGGTTCAGCCCGTAGTCATAGCCGCTGGTCCCGCCGACAATGAGGATGCGCCCGCCGATGCGGCAAGCGCGCAGGCTCTGCCCCAGAGTCTTCGCGCCGACATTGTCCACCACCACATCGACGCCGCGCCGATTCGTCAGCTTGTACAGCGTCCGCGACCAGCCCTCGTCCTCTTGCCGATTGATTGTCACATCCGCGCCGATGGCCTCGGCTTGGCGGCACTTCTCAGCGTTGCTGCCCACGACGTAGACTTTGGCGCCGGCCAGCTTGGCGATCTGAATGCTGATGCTGTTGACGCCACCGCCTGCGCCGACGATCAAGACCGATTCGCCAGCGGTCAAGCCGCCACGTGTGATCAGCGAATGCCAAGCCGTCACGCCGACCAAGCCGACCGCGGCCGCTTCGCCAAAGTCGAAATCCAGCGGCATTTTCAGCAAGTTGCGCTGCGGCAGGACGACATACTCCGCCGCCGTCCCGCTGTGATGCTCGCCCAGGATGGCGATGCGCGTCTGATTCTCCAAGCCGGTATGCAGCGCCGGATCATCCGCCGGCACTATGGTTGGGTCAATGCAGACATGGTCGCCGACCGCCACTTGCGTCACGCCCGGTCCCACCGCGTCCACGACGCCAGCGCCGTCCGCGCAAATCACGTGCGGAAAGTCCAACTCCAAGCCCCGCCAGCCAACTCGCACGAACAAGTCCAGCCGGTTAAGCGCGGCCGCGCGAACACTGACTCGCGCCTCGCCATAGCCGGGCTCAGCCACCGGCATATCTTCACGATAATCGACGACTTCAGCGCCGCCGTGCCCTGTCAAGACTGCTGCTCTCATCGCAACCCCAATTCATTGCGAGCGATGACCATGCGCTGGATCTCGCTCGTGCCTTCGTAAATGCGTGTGATGCGCGCATCGCGATAATAACGCTCCAGCGGCATCTCCTTGCTATAACCCATGCCGCCGTGGATCTGCAGCGCCTCGTCCGTGACGTATGCGGCCGCCTCGCTGCAAAACAGTTTCGCCATGCTGGCTTCAGTGGTGTAGCGCCCGCCGGTCGCCAGCGCCCGCTCCTTGGCGATGATCGTCTGATAAATCAGCGCCCGCCCCGCTTCGATCCGCGTCTTCATATCGGCGATCTTCTGCTGAATCATCTGATACGATCCGATGGGCGCGCCGAAAGCCTCCCGTTCCCGCGCATAGACCAGCGCCGCTTCATAAGCCGCCTCGGCGATGCCAAGCGCCTGCGCCGCGATGCCAATCCGCCCGGCATCCAGTACCGTCATAGCAATCTTGAAACCCTGGCCCACGCCGCCCAGCACATTGTCCACCGGGCAGAGGTAATTATCAAAGATGATTTCGCTGGTGGCGCTGGCGCGGATGCCCAGCTTCGGCTCGGTTTTGCCGCGGCTGAAACCGGGCTGGCTCGTATCGATCAGAAAACAGGTTATGCCCCGGTGCTTTTCTTCGGCGGCCGTCATCGTGAAGAGCACGATCCGGTCGGCAAACGGCGCGCTGGTCACCCAACTCTTGCGCCCATTGATGACATAATGACTGCCGGCGCCATTGAGCACGGCACGGCTGGCCATATTGCCGGCATCGCTGCCCGACATCGGCTCGGTCAAACTGTACGCGCCGACCTCTTCGCCGCTGGCCACGGGACTGATCCATTCCCGCTTCTGCGCCTCGGTGCCGAACCAGAGGATGCCATTGCAATAGAGCGAATTGTTCACGCTCAGGATCGTGCTGTGGCTGGCATCGGCTTTGGCGATCTCGATCATCGTCAAGACATGCGCCAGAGTATCCATGCCGGCCCCGCCATATTTCTCCGGCACCTCGATGCCCATCAAACCCATCTCGCCCATCATGCGCACCGTTTCCAGCGGAAATTCGCCAGATTCGTCATACTCGGCCGCCACCGGGGCGATCTCGCGCTGGGCGAAATCCCGCACCGCCGTCAGCATCATCTCGTGCTCTTCCGTCAGCGCCAGGTTCAGTGGGCGCGCATCCTCGCGTACTGCCATACTTGCCTCTCCCACAATCATTGTTTAATCTTATTGCGCATTCTGCCCCTTATTATAACATTCAAGCAAGTGTGACCCTGCAATTGAACCATCCGCGAAGGTCGAGAGCCAGCCGCATGTCAGATATCCAACTCAATCATGTCGCGTTTGTCGTGGACGACCTCGACGCCGCGCTCCGCTTCTGGCGTGAGGGCATCGGCTTGACCGGCGGCGCGGTGCAATCCCTGCCCGCCGAAGCCGTTGATATCGCCTTTCTCGAACTCGGCGCTACCCATATCGAACTCATCAAACCGACATCGTCCGATAGCGGCGTGGCAAAACACTTGGCGAAGCGCGGACCCGGCCTGCACCATCTCTGCTTGGAAGTGCCGGATCTGGATGCTAAACTCGGTGAGTTGCGCGCTGCCGGCTATGAGTTGATCAACGACGAGCCGCGCAAACGCGAGGGACAGCGCTACGCCTTCGTCCACCCCAGAAGCACCGGCGGCATCTTGCTTGAACTTTACGAACGCATTGACAAGTCCCGCGAATGAAGGAGCATCTCATGAGAAAACTCATCGTCTACAACCGTCTCTCACTGGATGGCTGCTTCGCCGGACCCAATGGCGAGATTGACTGGTTCATGCACGATCCCGAAGTCGACAAGGTCGCGTATGAGGTCTATAAGGCCGATACCCTCATCTTCGGCCGCGTGACCTACCAGCTTTTCGAATATTTCTGGGCGCCTTTCGCCGCTGATGCGGAAGCCGATCCCGCCGCTCGGGCAATGGCTCTGGAACTGGAATCGCTGGAAAAAATCGTCGCCTCGCGCAGCTTGAGCGAACTCACCTGGGCGAACAGTCGCCTGCTCCAAGGCGACCTCATCGCCGAGACGCAGCGCCTGAAAGCGAGCGCCGGCGGCTCTATCGCCATCTTCGGCAGTGGCAGCCTCGTCGACCAACTGACCGCCGCTGAGCTCATCGACGAATACCTACTCATCATCACACCCGTCATTTGCGGCGCAGGCAAACGCTGCTTCGATAGCGCTGCTCTCACGCGCCTGCGCTTGCTGCGATCCTGGAACTTCGACTCCGGCAACGTACTGCTGCACTACGAGAGCCTGGCGCGCTAGGTCGTCGCAGAAAGCTGAAAACCGTTCCGCACATTAGCGCAAGCCGTAAGAAAGCCAATCCAGTCCACGTCAATACCTATAGGGGTATATGTATTCAGGAGTCCAAAGATGGCATCTCAAATGATACAGTTGGCGCAGGCTGAACGGCAGGGCTTCAACCGCAAGACCATCAATCGCATTCGGCGCATCCAGGGACAACTGACCGCGCTGGAAGACATGATCGCGGCCGACGCCGGCAGCTGTGAGGAGCGCGTCCTGCGCGCCCGCACCATCGAAAAAGGCATGACCAGCTTGATCAACCATCTCTTCGACTGCTACATCGAAAACTCGCTGCAAGCGGAGATGACCGACGACCCGGCCCGCGCCGCCTCCGACTTGCAAAAAATCCTCAAGCTGATCAACAGTTAGATGGAGACGCCAACCATGACAATAAAACAGATCACACTGCCAGTCACAGGCATGACCTGCGCCATGTGCGTCAAAAATGTCGAGCGCAGCCTGAAACGCGCCGATGGCGTCGCCGATGTCAGCGTCAACCTGGCCACCGAAAAAGCGACCGTCGACTACGATACTGACCGCCTGAGCGCGGGCGATCTCATCGAGCGGCTGGAGGGCTCCGGCTACGGCGTCGCCGCCGCTACTATCGATTTGCCGATCACTGGCATGACCTGCGCCATGTGCCAGAAGAACGTATCCCGCGCCTTGAGCAAAGCCGACGGCGTCATCAGCGCCAATGTCAACCTCGCCAGCGAAAAGGCGACCGTATCTTATCTGCCCGGTGCGACCCGCCGCCATGACCTGGTCGACGCCGTCGAGCGCGCTGGCTATGGCGTCATCGACACATCCGACTCGCATGCGCCCGAAGACCACGAAGCGGCCGTTCGCCAAGCCGAGATCGATCGCCAAGCCCGCCTGGTCAAAATCGGCGCCATCTTCACCATCCCGCTGACCATCCTCAGCATGGCGCGGCACTTCACCCACCAGATCCCTTTCCTGATGGACAACTTCGCTTTCCTGGCGGACGATATCTGGCTCTTCATCTTCGGCGCGCTGGCCACGCCCGTCATGCTGCTGCTGGGGGGGCAGTACCTCAGCGGCGCGGTCAAGTCCCTGCGCAACGGCAGCGCCAATATGGATGTGCTGGTGGCGATGGGCTCCATCGCGGCTTATGTCTACGGCATCATCGTCCTGCTCGGCATCGCCTTCGGATTCTCCGATGTGGTCGGCAAATCCGACTATTTCGAATCAACCGCCGTTATCCTCACGCTGATAACCCTGGGCAAACTGCTGGAAGCGCGCGCCAAAGGAAGAACCAGCGACGCCATCAAGAAGCTGATGGGCTTGGCGCCCAAGACCGCTACGCTCCTCAGCGAAGGCAAAGAGAAGTCCATCCCCATCGACGAAGTCGCGCCGGGCGACCTGCTGCTGGTCAAGCCGGGCGAGCGCATCCCGGTCGACGCCATCGTGACCGACGGACGCTCCGCCGTCGACGAATCCATGCTCACTGGCGAAAGTCTGCCGGTGGACAAATCGGCCGCTGCCGAAGTCTACGGCGGGACCATCAATCAGCAAGGAAGACTGATCATCGAAGCCCAGCGCGTCGGCCGCGACACCGTCCTGGCGCAGATCATCCGCCTGGTGGAAGCGGCTCAAGGCAGCAAAGCGCCGATTCAAGCGATTGCCGACCGTGTCTCCGCCTACTTTGTGCCACTCGTCATCGTCCTGGCGCTGCTCACGCTTCTAGGCTGGCTGACCATTGGCGGCGCGGACCTGCCGACAGCCATCCTCAACATGATCGCCGTGCTGGTCATCGCCTGCCCCTGCGCCCTCGGTCTGGCCACGCCCACCGCCATCATGGTCGGCACGGGCCGCGGCGCCGAAGCCGGCATCCTCTTCCGCAGCAGCGAAGCCCTCGAGCGCGCCGCCTCGCTGACGACCATCCTGCTGGACAAAACCGGCACGGTCACCCAAGGCAAACCCAGCGTGACCGAGCTAGTAGCCGCGCCCGACTTCGACGAACACAGCCTCCTTCAATTCAGCGCCTCCGCCGAAAGCAGCAGCGAACATCCGCTCGCCTCAGCGGTGGTGAATGCCGCCAAAGCCCGCGGCATCAACCCCCTTCCGGTAGATGCCTTCGAGGCGCATCCCGGCCGCGGACTCAGCGCGACCGTCGCTGACCGCGCCCTGCTCATCGGCAGCCCGAGCTTCATGCGCCAGCGCAACATCGACCTCAGCCCCCTCGCCGACGATATTAGCCGAATGAGCGCGCGCGGCAACACGGTAGTTCTGCTCGCCCTGGATTCCACCCTCGCCGGCGCAATCGCGATCGGCGACCAACTCAAACCCAGCTCGGCCGCTGCCATCAAATCTCTGGGTGAGCGCGGTTTTGACGTCACGATGATCACCGGCGACAATCAACAAACCGCCGACGCCATCGCCCGCGAAGTCGGCATCAGGCGCGTCCTGGCGGAAGTCCTGCCGGCCGATAAAGTGGGCGCCGTCGAGCAACTCCAGCGGGAAGGCGCGCGCGTCGCCATGGTCGGCGATGGCATCAACGACGCCCCGGCTCTGGCTCAAGCCGATATCGGCTTCGCTATCGGCGGCGGCACCGATATCGCCATCGAAGCGGCTGATGTCACCCTCGTCCGCGGCGACCTGAACGCGGTTGCGGCTGCGATCGCCCTGAGCCAAGTGACTCTGCGCACGATCCACCAGAACCTCTTCTGGGCTTTCATCTACAACATCGTGCTGATCCCCGTCGCCATGCTCGGCGGCCTGATCCCCATGTTCGCCGCTGCGGCCATGGCCTTCTCGTCCGTGTTCGTGGTGACCAATTCGTTGCGCCTGCGCGGAAAGCGAATCGCCTCATAACTACCGATTTGTAGGGGCGACCCGGTGGGTCGCCCGTAGTTTATGGCGCTCCGCTGCCCATGTTCGCCGCCGCCGTAATGGCCTTCTCGTCCGTGTTCGTGGTGACCAATTCGCTGCGCTTGCGTGGGAAGAGGCAAGCAACATCGTAAGAAACTTAATAGAATTTACTCAGAATTGGCCATTTACTGTCTTCAATTCCTAGAGTGCATCCTAGCTGGGCTATACTGACCAACGTGTAAGGCTTGATCGCCTTTACGCATGTATCCGAAATCTGAAAAAGAACTCAAAAGGACTCAAGTGACGGAACGAATTTGCGATTATCTGGGTGTTAAACCAGAAGTACTTGATGGCACTGGTGCCTTTAATGGATTCCTCGATGAAGATACGAAGCTGTTCATAGATCCTAGATTGCTCAAGAAAACTGCCGCTCCTGAGCTAAAGGAGTCCTATCAGCGTATTCGAGATCGCTTCTCGAAAGTAATCACACTGCTTTCCTTGTCGCAGACTACCGGTGACTACTTTTGGCGCCGCGCGGACAACATATTGGACTTTCCCGAGGTAAGAGGCCTCTGTATTGGATATTGCAGTGGCTCAACTGATGGTAGTGGCATCGGTGAAGAACTGCGTGCAGAGATGCTCACAACGGCCAAAATTATAATTGATGCTGGACATGAGCATCCGGAATTATTTGAAGTTATGGGTCTGTTTGAGAAGGATATCGGAGCGGATCGTATCTGCGACATGATCGCAAACATCATAATGCCAGACTTGCTAGCGTACTCGAGTCAGATATTCAATGATATCGGCGTCTGCTCGAGCATTCCACGTGTGCGCGCGGACATGGGGTACGTACTTCCTCAGAATCCTCACAGTCGAGCGCCCATAATTCTCGTTCCTAAGGATGTACTAAATCATCTGCCGTTAGCCCATTCATATCAGGACATCGGTCGCGTCGTTGCATTTAATCAGGATTTGCGAAAGGAACTGAACCAGATCATCGGTGACGTGTGGAGTAAACGACGGACGCCAAAGTGGGTGTACAAGCGTGCTATTCTCAATAACCCAGAATTCTTCGAGAGATTCATACGGTTTTATCAGAATTCGTCCCCCGACGCGTATGACTTGGCGCTTGATCCATTGGGACTGCGCAATTGGTTTGATCAAGCCATGCAAGTCGTCCGCGACTATCCTATACAGCTAGCGCTTCCCACAAATCCAACGGCTGAAGACGTTGTCAAATTGGTCTTGCGGATCTGCAATCACTTCAAGCGATTGGTTGAAAACAATGGCTTGCACAAACTACTGTATCAAGATAGAGCATGTACTATTCCGAAGCACGAAGAAGCTGCGCAAGCTCTATTTTTTGGAATAGCAGATGGATACTGTCAAGCGAATAATCTAGATATCAGTCCAGAAACAAATTCTGGACGTGGACATGTAGACTTAAAGATTAGCAAAGGTTATAATATAAGAGTTCTTACGGAAATGAAGCTATCTTCAAACAAGCGACTAGTGCACGGATTTACGACTCAGCTTGAAGAATATAAGAAGGCAGAACAGACACAGCATTCAATATTCGTCATTGTCGACGTCGGAGGTTGTTCTGACGAAAGATGGGCGGAGTTAGAAAACGTGATTTCGTATGCGGATTTTGAGAACCAACGAGTGCCAACCGTAGTCTACGTAGATGGGAAGAAGAAGCCTCCAGCGAGTAAACTCTAAAGCAGATGGCCAAAGTCTAATTCTGCGACTATCCACTCACTAATTCACATAGCATACTTGCTAGCCTCCCTATGGGCGCCTTGTGGACATTAGGTATTAGTCTTGTCCGTGCCCTCAAAAAAACTCCGCGCCCTCTGTGGCAAACAAAGAAGAAAAAACCCAAAACCCTAACACCCGAACATTTGCTCTAGACACCCACACCCAACCCATGCTAAAATGACCTCAACACCCGCTGCTTAACAATCCCCATAGCCCAGCCCGCTTCCGTACCTTCCCGTAGAAAAAATATTTCCATCTACGGGAAATCTCCGGCAAAATCCGGACACTTGCCTGCATCCCTTTCCGGGAATTCCAATACCTTATTGGACAAAAAATATTTCCCTTTACAATAGAATCCTCCAACAAAACGCGAGGAACCCGCCATGACCCAACCCGCCGACCCTATCACCCCCGACCACATCACCGCCGCCCAAACCCTGCTCGGCCTCGACTTCAGCCCCGAACAGCGCCAGCAGATGCTCGAAATCGTCAGCGGCCGCCGCGAGCAATACGCCGCCATCCGCGCCGCCGACCTGCCCAACAGCCTGCCCATGGCGCTCAACTTCAACGTACATATTGCCGATCCCAATCCCGCCCCCGTCCCGCGCAACTACGCCATGAGCGCTCAACCGCCGGTATCCCGCCCCGCCGATCTCGAAGACGCCGCCTTCTACACCGTGACCCAACTCGCCGAACTCATCCGCAGCCGTCAAGTCACATCGCTGGAACTGACCGAGATGTACCTGAGCCGCCTCAAGCGTTATGACGAAAAGCTGCTCTGCGTCGCCGCCTACACCGATGACCTCGCCATCGAACAGGCGACGCGCGCCGACAGCGAGATCGCCCGCGGCCTCTATCGCGGTCCACTGCATGGCATCCCCTGGGGCGCGAAGGACTTGCTGGCCACGCGCGGCTATCCCACCCAATGGGGCGCTGCGCCCTACAAGGACCAGCTCATCGACCTCGATGCGACTGTCGTTCAGCGGCTGGAAGAAGCCGGCGCCGTGCTCATCGCCAAGCTGACCCTCGGCGCGCTGGCCAACGGCGATGTCTGGTACGGCGGCATGACTCGCAATCCCTGGGATACATCCGAGGGCAGCAGCGGCTCATCGGCTGGACCCGGCGCCGCCACCGCTGCCGGCTTGGTCGGCTTCTCCATCGGCACCGAGACCCTGGGCAGCATCGTCTCGCCCTCGACCCGCTGCGGACTCACCGGCTTGCGCCCCACTTTCGGCCGCGTCAGCCGCTACGGCGCCATGGCTCTCAGTTGGAGCATGGACAAGATCGGTCCCATGTGCCGCTCAGTCGAGGATTGCGCCCTCGTCTTCAGCGCCATCTTCGGTCCCGATGGCTTAGACATGACGATTACTCCCGAGCCCTTCAGTTGGGACCCGGCTCTCGATCCGCAGTCGCTGCAGGTCGGCTATGTCGCTAGCGCTTTTGAGCCAGAGGCTGCCGAAACCGACGATGAGGAGAAGCAGGCGCTCTATCGCAGTACGCTGGAGAACAGCATCGCCGCCCTTGATGTGATGCGTGAAGTCGGTTTCGAGCTGTTGCCGATCGAGCTGCCCGAGCGCGATACCGGCGGCTTGTGGACGATACTGGCTGCCGAAGCGGCCGCCGCCTTCGATGCCATCACCCGCGATGGCTCGGTCGATGCGATGGCGCGCCAGGATGATAGCGCCTGGCCCAACATCTTCCGCGCCGCCCGCTTCATCCCCGCCGTCGAATACATCAACGCCAACCGCATCCGCGCGCTGCTGATGCAGGATATGGCGCGGGTGATGCAGCAGGTGGATGTCTTCATCGTGCCCAGCTACGGCGCAAACGTCCTACCCATCACCAACTTCACCGGGCATCCCACCGTCGTCCTGCCCAACGGCTTCACAGATAAGCGCACACCCACTAGCATCTCCTTCGTCGGCGGGCTCAACAAGGAAGCCGAGACCCTCGCCGTCGCCAAAGCCTATCAGGACGGGGCAGACTGGCACCGCCAATATCCCGACTTGGATACCCTCTAATCGGGGACATGTAGGGGCGACACTTGTGTCGCCCGCAAATTTTTGAGATGCGTGTAGGGGCGACTGAACCGCGGTGTCTACGCGCGGCTGTGAGTCCCCCGAAAGTGGAAAGGATGCGCCCTATAGTTACCCCAGCAACGCCTCCACCTCAGCCCGCACCCGCTCATCGTCCTCGCGCTGATAGAGATCGGTCAGGAGCTTGCTGCTGTCCAGCTCCATCGTCCGCCAGAGCGCCCAGGCCGCGTGCCCCCGCACCAGCGCGCTGTCGTCATAGAGCAGTTGGATCAAGTGCGGGATGGCGACTTTGCCTCGCCAGTTGCCAGCGGCGATGCAGGCGTTGCGCACGATGAGTTCCCGGCCAGCTCGCTCGACCGGACTGCGGCGGAACATGGCGCGGAAGGACGGCTCATTGGACATCAAAATGTCGGTGAGTTGCGGCGCGACCCGGTCAAGGTCGAAAGGCAGGAAAGCGACCTCCTCCGTCTCTTCGGCGAAGCGCTGGAAGGGGCAGACATCCTGGCAGATATCGCAGCCGAAGATCCAGTTGCCGAAGTCGGCGCGCAGCTCCCGGTCGATCCAGCCTCTGTTTTCGATGGTGTGGTAGCTGATGCAGCGCCGCGAATCCAGCACGAAGGGCTCGGGGAAGGCATCGGTGGGGCAGGCGACCAGGCAGCGCGTACAGCTGCCGCACATAGTCTCGCGCTGCGGCGCGTCATAGTCGTCAAATTCGAGCGCGGTGATGATCTCGCCGATGAAGAAAGTCCCGCCGCGCCGGGGATGGATCAGCATGGTGTTCTTGCCGATGAAGCCCAAGCCCGCTTGCTGGGCGTGGCTGCGCTCAAGCAAGGCGCCGGTATCGACATAGACCTTCTGCGCCGGCTTGACGCCGCTGGCTTCCGTCAGCCACTCAGCGAAAGCCTCGAGCCGGAGCGCGAGCACGTTGTGGTAGTCCAAGCCCCAGGCGTAGGCGGCGATGCGCCCGCGGGCGGGGTCGCTCAGCGTGGCTTCATCGGCGTAGCGCGCGTAGTAATCCAGGCCGACTACGATGAGCGTCTTGGCGCCGGGCAGGATTTCGCGCAGGTCCTGGCGCCGGCGAACGCGGTCAGTCCGCGCCAAATAGCGCATCTCGCCGTGCATGCCGCGTCGGAGCCAGCGCAGGTAGGCGGCGAGGGTGGGCGAGGGCTTGGCGGGAGTGAGGCCGCAAAGATTGAAGCCGAGTTCGGCGGCTTTCCGCTTTATGCGCGCGACTGTGACGGGCATTTGTACACCATGACTGTGCGTTGTGATTTCAGCGGAGTAAGCACGTGTTTACCGGAGAGGACACAGAGCCTATGCTGCTTACAACCGGATTGTACTCTATAAGCGGAAGTCCTGACATTTTCCTGCGATTGCGTGGATGCTTAGCGCGGCTTCTGGCCGAGGACGGTGAAGACGCGATGAGGGATGTTCAGCGGGTCTTGGGGAAAGTCATTGCACAGGAGCTGTTGCAAGTCACGGTCGAATGTGGCGACCTGTGCCTGGCCGAGAGAGGCGGCGACGCCGGCGCTGGCGCGGATGCGACCTCGCCAGGCTTCATGAGAATAGGCTACGGCAAGCTCGAATGAAAAGCTCTCCAGGCCGACGAAGTCAGCTTCCCGCAGGTCTTCCAGCCAACCCCGATGGAAGCCATCCCCGCCCGCGAAGGACCAGGAGGGATTGTGACGGGAGATCAGCGCTTCGGTGGCGGCGACAACGTTGCCCGCGAAGGGCAGCCAGTCGAAATGGGCGATGATGAGCCTGCCGCCAGGAATCAGGACGCGCCTGGCTTCAAGGGCGGCGCGGAGGCCATCGAACCAGTGCCAGCATTGACCGGCTGTCACGATGTCGATGCTCTTCGACGCGATGGGGATGCGCTCGGCGGCTGCTACGACGCACGCCAGTCCAGTGCCTGGCGATGTGGCGAGCGCGCGGGCTTGACTCAGAAGCGGGGCTGAAATATCCAGCGCGAAAGCCCGACAGCCGCGCGCGGCCATGCCTCTGGCGATAGTGCCGGTCCCGCTGCCCAGGTCCAGGAGTCTGGCGCCCGGCGGGATGAGTCCGCGCGACTGAATGCGGGCGAAGAACTCGTCGGGGAAGCCGGCGCGGAATTGGCTGTAGTCGGCGGCGGTCAAGCCGAAGTCAATCGGCGCTGCTGTTGGCATCGAGCGAGGCTCGATTCAGCGGCTTCTGGAGATTAGAGCCGGCCGCGTTGTTAATCCGAAGCGGGCGGATAGTCGATCTCGTTTAGCGTCTTGACGATGCCCTCCCAGGTGGCGGGCGGATCGAATTCGATCTGGATGGTTTTGCTGGGCACATCGCCGTTGACTGCGAGTACGCCTGCAAGATCGCCCAATTCGTTCTTGATCGCCTGGACGCAGCCGGCGCAGCCGATATTTGGCACTTCAAAGGTTTTGCTGGTCATGGTGTCGCCTCGTCGGTTCAGATTCCTATCTATTCTCGTTATTTCGCTGACTTCTCACGATTGCATTTCCGGCAGAGCATTTGGCAGTTTTCCTCGATTGTCCGGCCGCCTTCGGACCAAGGCGTTATGTGGTCGGCTTCCATTGCGGAAATGTCAAATTTCTCTTTGCAGATAGCGCAGATGCCGTTTTGTTTCCGAAAGACCCTTCGCTTCATGCGAGCGTCAAAAGCGCGGAGATTCAGGTGCTTTTCTTCGCGGGTAAGAACATACGGGTATATACCCGATTCGCGCTGCACGTCCTCGTTATCAAGCAACTCCTCTACTTCCGCTTCAATCGCAACAGGATCGATTTCACAGTCTTTGTATGTGTTGTACAGGCTGCCCCAGTCCACGCCCTTCATGGATTTACGATAGGTGCTAAAGGTCGCATTTATCCAGTCAATAACAGATTGAAAGTAGTCCCAGAGCGGCTCCGCGCTATCATCGTGCTGATGACTCCGCATATACTCTTTGATGTTATTCTCGCTAATCCACTTGATTGCCGTTTCCAAGTATTCTTGCCGTTCAACCTTCACCGAGTTTCTTAGATAATCCCGGCCAATCTGATACGCCGGGCAGCCGCGCTTGCTGAAATAGCGCTTGGCATTTGTGACCCAGGCGCCATGATAAATCGCATTGAGCAATTCTTGATTTGATAGCTGCTTCCCGGCGATATTGATGATCTCAAACCATTCCAGCTTCTCGCTATCTGTGCCACTGCACACATAGACCATCAGCTTGTAATTGAGTATTTTCTCCTTGATATCCGATTGCTGATTGTCAAAGCCCAGCCCCTCGAAAGAGAAGCCCGGCTTTTCCGCCACATATTGAGCGATAGAAATTGTGCGCTGCTGACCGTCAATGATCTCGAAACGGCCGTCTTCGCGGGCCGCCCAGTACATGACATTGAGCGGGAAGCCCTTGAGGATAGAGTTGATGACGGCTTTGCGCTCTCTGTCATCGTAGATAAACTCGCGCTGGAAGGCCGGCCGAATGTCCAACTTGTCGCCGTAGCCGACCACGCCGCCTTCGCCATCGTCATGGTAGCCAGCGACGAGATCGCGGATGGTGAGGTCCAGCAACTCAATTTTCATTGTGACAACCGATTGGGGCGAATCACGATGCGAGAATGCTTTGCCTATTTCAGGAAAACAGCCGCAAGCGCGAGCGCGCTTACCAGAAAGGGAAGACCAAAAGTAAGCGCCTGGCCGATGCCCTTGAAACGCTGCTGGCGGTCGCTGATTTCTTTGAGGCGGGTATCAATGGCGTCAAACTTGGCGTCGATCTTTTGGTTGAGGCGGGAATCAATAGCGTCGATTTTCTGGTTGAGTTCTTTCGTCTGCTCTTGCACGATTTCGCGGACAAATTCCTTGGTCGCCAGCGCATCCAGCTTGCCGCGCAATTCGCCGATTTCGCGTTCGTGGCGAGCAATTTGTTCAGAATCGGTCAAATCGGAATCCCCAAGGGCTGCGACGTATCGACAACAACAGTTTACACAAATGCGATCGCTTTGACAAATGATGATTTTGGCGGGGGCGTCTCGCCGCAGTCGCGCCAAGCGAACAATGATCGTTTACAAACCAGAGGAAAGCATGCGTATCAAGCAGGCAATTCATTTCATATAGTCGGCGAAGTCTTCGAGCGGTTCATCAAAATCGTCGGACATCCATACCTGCCCGCGGGCGCTGCCGGCTTTGCGCGGTTGCTTCGCCGCAATGGGAGTAGGCACGAGCTTCACAGCCCAGCCTTCTTCCGCAGTGATAAAGACAGCCTTGCCTTTGCGCGCTTCCGCCAGCAATTCATTCAGGCTGTTTTGCGCTTTCTCAACTGTGTAGGTTTCCATACCCGCAACCCATATACCGCTTTGACTATTGCAGTGTAACAGCTATATCCAGGATTTCAATGAAGACTGCGCCGGGTTACTCCGCGCTCAGCCTGCCGCCACAGCCGACCACGCTGCCCTCGCCATCGTCAAAGTAGCCAGCGACGAGGTCGCGGACGGTGAGATCTAGCTGTTGAATTCTCATTGATTATCTTATTCCTCGTGTTGGTCATGAAAGTAATTGAAGAATGCATGGAACGACGCTGTGTGTCCGTAGCAGAACCACATATATAGTTGTCGAATAAAGCGCGAAAATGGATTTTCACATGGGACTACCTTAAATTCTTTAGCCAGTCTGGCATTTGTAAGTATCTTGGCTTCATCCAAAAAGCGTCCATAGAAACCGTCTAATGATACCAACATATCAGGAGCATTACGTTGCGATTCAATAAAATATGATTGAAGAGTATCTTGTGTCACGTTCACTTTGCCTGTTATTAGTCCCGTAAGAATGTCAAACAGCGGAAACATATCCGGATCCACTGTGTGGGTGGGTCTATCCCCAAGGAATAGTTCCACTTGTCCATATCTACGGGAGTTAAGAATTTTGTTATCTTCTGTTTTGTTAAGCCTCCTTTTCATATTTCTAACAGAATTCGCTTTTTCACATGAATCTATATACTCCTTTCGCCCCGTGCTGCTCTTTATTTCTAAAGCTGCCAAAACCCCCTCGCACGGGTAGTATGTAGATTCAGGACTTTCATTTATCGAAAAGACTGGGCACAAACTTCTTTCAAATATAACTAAATCTATTTGCCTGCTTACGTTTCCGTAGCTGTCAATAATATATCCCTGACCCACGCCAAGAACTGAAGGCAGCAGTAATTCAAGTTGTTTTCTTGTTGCTGCTTCAATTGCAAATCCCTTTGCGTTTGGATCTGTGCCTCCTTTTCTTGCTTTTTCAAATTGGAGTACGAGCTCTTGGCCTACGAGTTCAATGTGTTCTGCTGTATCGAACTTCTTTTCCATTGTAATTCCCGCTTACCTTGCGCCGAATAACGATCCGCGCATATTTCTTGTCGCCTTTGACATAGAATCTGCCGAGCCTGCCCCTATAGCCGACAACGCCCCCGTCGCCATCGTCATGGTAGCCGGCGACGAGGTCGCGGACGGCGAGGTCAAGCTGTTGGATGTTCAATGTCTATTCCCCTTGGCATCCTGATTTGTGGAGGCTCACCAGATTCTCACAATATCTTGGTCGTTGCGCTGCGCCAGTCTTGCGTCGTATTCTCTTCTTTTAGCTTCATCAATACCTACGACCAGAGTCCTCGTGTTATCCTCGTTAGAGCGACTCCTCAATACTTCTAACTTTTTGGTAGCTATTAAGACGTTGCGAGAAAAATCCCTAGCTCTATCATTTTCGTTACTTAGTTCTAATGCTGACACCGCGCTTTTGCACTTTGCGACCACACTTTCCCAGCATTGAATTTCTTCTTGTACAGTGGGATGGTAGCCACCGAATGCCTGTGCGTATAAGGTTTTCTCCTCTCGAAAATCCTCAGCATAATCCCAAGATTTCAGCGCATCTTTAACTGCTTTTTCGGCATCATTCTTATTTTGTGTACGACGATTTCGTTCTTCATTGATTTTGCGTATTTGCAATAAGCAATGTCTATAAACAAGGGCCAGCATCTTCCTGATGGGAGGAATTAGAACACCAGCAATAATCATTAGGAATAGTGTAGTTAATACATCCATCAAGCCCCTCACCTCTGCCGGATATCCAGCTTCCCCCTATAACCGACCACGCCGCCATCGCCATCGTCATGGTAGCCGGCCACGAGATCGCGGACGGTGAGGTCGAACTGTTGAATTTTCACTGGTTGACTTATTCCTCATCCACAATAATTGCGTCCATGAACAGCTCGTCTATTTTAACCAGCGGAGTGAATACCCACCTATCGGGAGCTATTCTTACTAATGAATCTTGGCTGTTTTGGCTGTCTTGGCTGTTTCTTTTTGGGATATCGCCACCGTCGATTACAATGTTAGCATAATGAGTAAACTTGTATCCTTCTCTCAAACACCCATCATGTTTCAGCGAATTAAATACCTCTACAAGACTGTCACCGTCCCCAGTCTTGTCCTCATTAAATTCAAGTTCATTTCCGAAGAAAAAACAAACTATGTCTTTTGTCTTATATTTACGCATTAGTTCTTTAGGATTGTTGGTGGCGACGTCAAACGCAAAATGACACAATGTATAGCATCTATCCATCCAAGCTGTGATAAGTTGACAAGCTGACGCTTTCTCTTCGTCATTTCCGCTAGTGGTTAATCGAACGATAGTCGGTCTGGCGTTTATAAACCATACATCTCGGTAGCTGACACGACGATGGTGCTCGGTTGATACATTCCGTTTTAACTCCATACGCTTTAACCCCGTCACGCCTCTCTCCTATACCGCAAAAACGGCTTGCTAATTAGAGTCGTAAGATAATTTTCACCTGTTATTCTACTATTCTCCTTTTCATAATAGTCTTTCACCCTTTTGATTCGACCATTCAACCCAGTCAAATACTTGTATAAGTGCTCACAATCATTCGGATTGTCAAAATTGGTATCTTGGTAATTGCGGAAGATTCTCGAAATTAGCGTCCTTGTTTCAAGGCCATATTCTGCCGCGCCAATATATGTACCTTCGTGCCGAGAAACATAGCTATGAGCTTCCTCTGCCAATACAGATATTCTCTCTTTATGTCGAAAAATATAGTCACAATGCATTCGTATCGTGGCTTCGGCTTCTTCAGGCGTAGCAACCAAAATATGCCATGCAACAGTCGGCGAGTTCCAAGGCTTCGGCCTTCTATGTCCTCTTCTATATAGTTCCAATCGTTGTGCTGCACGACAGGCTAACCTAACGTGCAGAAAGTACGCTTCTACTGCGCGATAGCGACTACAACTGCGCCAAATCTTGTAAACATATACAAGTTTATTTGCAATCAAAACGCCGACAACGGTCTGGAAAATAGTCTCCACCTGTTATCGTCCAATTCGTCTATGCCGAATGAAAATGCGGGCGTACTTCTTTTGACCTCTGATATAGCAGTGAGGTTTAGTGCCATCCCATAGCTGGGCAGACTGCCCCCGACCGTTGTCTTCCGAAATACCTAATATCTCAAACTGATCCGGATTGTGTTTGTTCAAGAATGTAATCGGCACACCCATCGCCCAATCCCAATCCATCGGAATCTCGGCGGTTCTCGATACTTCAATCGCATCGTAGTTGTCGTACTTCAGATATTCTTCTGGCGAGTAGCGTTTGAATAAAATCAGTTCCTCGTGGCGTTGGCGGTAGTCCAGATTGGTATACCAGCTTGCGCTTCCGAGCCTTCCATAAACGACGCCATCTACGATCCTGTATGCGCTGCCTTCTTTTTTCGTGGCAACCAGTTCTTTCGCGTAGTCCTTCGGCACATCAAACAGCATGTCCTTTCCGCGAGGCGTAATCCCAAGCCACAATCTGTTGCTTTTAATCAGCGGGAAAATCTCTTTGTACTTTATCGCGTTCTGATGACCGATAATCAGAAACTTCTTGTCGTACTCGATCAACTGCGCGACATATTCACGGAAGAGCGAAAAGGGCGGGTTTGTCACCACGATGTCGGCGCCCTTTAACAACTCGATACATTCCGCGCTTCTGAAATCGCCATCGTCCTCAAGATAGTGAATGCCGATGTCTTCGACTGAGGGAACGCCGGTCTCGTTCTCCGTCCCATCGTATTCCAGCCAGATCGCCTTTTCCGCATCGTGCTGGCTGAACATATCCATTTGCTGGTTCTTGTAGCAAGTGGTAATCAGTTTCTTGAGTCCGAGCACGCGGAAGTTGTAGGCGAAGTAATGAAAGAAGTTGCTCACTCGCGGATCATCGCAGTTGCAGTAGACGACCTTCCCGCGAAAGTGGTCGGTGTAATGCCGGAGTTCGTTTTCAATATCGACAAGTTGCGTGTAGAACTCGTCCTTCTTGTTGGACTTCGCTTTGTGCAGATTCCGATTCGCCGACATATTCCCCCCACCCTACGCTCCCTCGCCCCAAAATGAGGGAGGGACTTAAACCGCTTGCGCCATTATACTCGCGCTTGAGCCTACTCCAAATGGCGGCAAAGTCACATAAAAGCCTGGATGCCGGTTTGGGCGCGGCCGAGGATGAGGGCGTGGATATCGCTGGTGCCTTCATAGGTGTTGACGGCTTCCAGGTTCATCACATGGCGGATGACATGAAATTCGTCGGCGATGCCATTGCCACCGTGCATATCGCGGGACATGCGAGCGATATCCAATGCCACCCCGCAGGAGTTGCGTTTGACCAGGGAGATCATTTCCGGACTGGCTGCGTCTTGATCGAAGAGGCGGCCCACACGCAAGGCGCCTTGCAAGCCAAGCGCGATATCGGTCATCATGTTGGCGAGTTTGAATTGAATGAGTTGATTGGCCGCCAGCGGTCGCCCGAATTGATGGCGGTCCAGCGTATATTGGCGGGCGGCGTGCCAGCAGAATTCCGCCGCGCCCAGGGCGCCCCAGGCGATGCCATAGCGGGCGCGGTTGAGGCAGCCGAAGGGACCGCGCAAACCGCGCGCGCCGGGCAGGAGATTCTCGGCGGGCACGAAGACATCGTCCATGACGATTTCGCCGGTGCTGCTGGCGCGGAGGCTGAATTTGCCTTCGATCACGGGGGCGGACAAGCCTTCCATGCCGCGCTCGAGAATGAAGCCGCGGATGGCGCCATCGCCGTCGTCAGCGCCGTAGGCTTTCGCCCAGACGATGAAGACATCGGCGATGGGTGAATTGGTGATCCACATTTTATTCCCGTGCAGCTTCCAGCCGCTGGCGACTTTGGTCGCGCGCGTTTCCATGGCGCCCGGGTCGCTGCCATGATCCGGCTCGGTCAAGCCGAAGCAGCCGACCCATTCGCCGCTCATGAGCTTTGGCAGATATTTGTCCCGCTGTTCGTCGCTGCCGTAGGCGTAAATGGGGTACATGACGAGGGCGCTTTGCACGCTCATGGCGCTGCGATAGCCGCTATCGACCCGTTCGACTTCGCGGGCGATCAAGCCGTAGCAGACGTAGTTCAAGCCGGCGCCGCCGTGGTCTTCGGGCAGGGTCGCGCCGAGCATGCCGAGCTCAGCCATTTCGTAGTAGATATCGCGGTCGAAGGTCTCATGGCGATTAGCCTCGAGCACGCGGGGCATCAGCTTGGCCTGGCAGTAATCGTGGGCGACATCGCGGACCATGCGCTCTTCTTCGGAGAGTTGATCGTTGAGCAAAAAGGGATCGTCCCATTGGAATTGCTTGGTCATTTAATCACCCCGGTTGCTCGCTAGTTATGACTTGGCTTTTAGAAGTAATGAATCTGCCAAAATGATAATCTGTAGGGGAGGCTCGGTGAGCCGCCCGCTGAAATCCGATTCTTACCTGGGCGACCCAAGGCTCGCCCCTATAAATTTCGCAAGTTGATGTATCAATATAATAGCGCTAATGCAGCGGCTTTGATATGTGAAAACGCGCTCTTGGTCGCTTGGACGAAGTATGAGGCGGATTGAATTGTCCGTTCATTGTCGAGGCGGAACTGGTTATAATGCGAGGCGGGATTTGGCTGTCTGAAGCACTGTTCACTTCGCAGGGTTTAAGCGCTCACGAATGCGAGTATAGATGCAAGACAAGATCATTGTGCGCGGCGCGCGCGAGCATAATCTTAAGAATATCGATGTCGAGATACCGCGCAATCGGCTGGTGGTCATCACCGGTCTTTCGGGGTCGGGCAAGTCCTCATTGGCTTTTGATACCATCTTTGCCGAAGGCCAGCGGCGCTATGTCGAGAGTTTGAGCAGTTACGCGCGGCAGTTCCTGGGCTTGATGGAAAAGCCAGATGTCGATCAGATAGAGGGCTTGAGCCCGGCGGTTTCGATAGACCAAAAGAGCGTCAGCCACAATCCGCGCTCGACCGTGGGCACGGTGACGGAGATTTACGATTATTTACGTTTGCTGTATGCGCGGGTGGGCATTCCGCATTGCCCGAAATGCGGCGTCGAGGTAAGTGCCCAGAGCGCGCAGCAGATTGTCGACCAAGTACAGGCTATGCCAGCGGGCAGCCGCATTCAAGTGCTGGCGCCGGTGATCCACCGCAAGAAGGGCAATCACAAGAAGGCGCTGGAAGATATCGGCAAGCAGGGTTTTGCGCGGGTGCGGGTTGATGGCGCGGTGCGCGATCTGGATGAGGAGATCGAGCTTGACCGCTATGTCATTCACGATATCGAGATAGTGGTTGATCGTTTGATCATTCGGCAATTCGCCGCTGACCAGGACGAGGATGCAAATGCCTTCGAGACACGCCTGACTGATGCGGTCGAAACGGCGCTGGAATTGGGTGATGGGCGCATCATCATTCAGGATGTGACTGACCGCGAGAACTCGGTTGATCATTTGTTCAGCGAAGATTTGGCTTGCCCGAATGGACACGGCAGCGTGCCGGAGCCGGAGCCGCGGCTCTTCAGCTTCAATACGCCGAGCGGCGCTTGCACGACCTGTCAGGGCTTGGGCTACAGCCAGGAGATTGATCCCGACTTGATCGTGCCGGACCCGGAGAAGTCGATCGCGGATGGGGCGATCCAGGCCAATGGATTCGGGCTCGATGATCGCAAGGGCTGGAACTGGAATGTTTTCCAGAATATGGCGCGGGAATTTGGCTTCCGGCTGGATGCGCCATGGAAGAAGCTGAAGAAGAAGCATCAGGAACTGGTGCTGTATGGCTCAGGCGAGAAACGCTTCGATGTGACCTATTATCATTCGAGCGGGCAGGAGCGGACCTGGTCGACGCGGCATGAGGGTGTCATCCCGAATCTGCAGCGGCGTTATGGACAGACGGAATCCGAGTGGATCCGGAGCAAGATACAGGAGTATATGCGGGAGATACCTTGCCGCGCTTGTAAGGGGCAGAGGCTGCGGCCCGAAGCGCTTGCGGTGACCATTGGCGGGAAGACAATCCACGCGATTACGGGGTTGCCGATTGATGAATTGAGCTTGTGGGTCGAATCCCTGCGGGGCGGACGGGCGATTTTGACCGGGCGGGAACAGCAGATCGCGCATCAGATTTTGCGGGAGTTGACCTCGAGGGTCGGCTTCTTGAGCAATGTGGGGCTGAATTATCTGTCGCTTTCGCGGAGCGCGGCGACCTTGAGCGGGGGCGAATCACAACGGATTCGGCTTGCGACGCAGGTGGGCAGTCAGTTGACGGGCGTGCTGTATGTGTTGGATGAGCCGTCGATCGGCTTGCATCAGCGGGACAACAAACGCTTGATACGCACTTTGACCGGATTGCGCGATATCGGCAATACGGTGCTGGTGGTCGAGCATGATGAAGACACGATGCGCTCGTCCGATTGGTTGATCGACCTGGGACCGGGCGCGGGCGAGAGCGGCGGGCATGTGGTCGCGGCCGGCAGGCCCGAAGAGGTGGCGGCGCATGACGAGAGTTGCACGGGCGCGTTTTTGTCCGGGCGGTTCGTGATTCCCTTGCCGGAGCGGCGGCGCGATGGCTCGGGCGAGCATCTGACAATCAAGGGCGCGCGGGCGAATAATCTTAAGAGCATCAATGTGGATTTCCCGTTGCGGAAGTTGGTCTGCGTGACGGGCGTCAGCGGCAGCGGCAAATCATCGCTGGTGGTGGAGACTTTGTATCGGCGTTTGGCGCAGTTGATCAATCGCAGCCGGGAACGGGCGGGACCCCATGATGAGATCATCGGCGCGGACAAGATCGACAAGATCATCAATATCGATCAGAGTCCGATCGGGCGGACGCCGCGGAGCAATCCGGGCACCTATACCAAGATGTTTGATGATATCCGCAGTCTGTTTGCCGAACTGCCGGAGAGCAAGATTCGCGGTTACCGGGCGGGGCGCTTCAGCTTCAATGTGAAGGGCGGACGCTGCGAGAATTGCGAGGGGCAAGGGCTGATAAAGATTGAGATGCAGTTTTTGCCCGATGTATATGTGCAGTGCGAAGTCTGCCGGGGGACGCGTTACAACCGCGAGACCTTGCAGGTGCATTACAAAAGCAAGTCGATTTCTGATGTGCTGAATATGACGGTCAGCGAAGGCTTGGACTTCTTTGAGAATCTGCCGCGGATTCGGCGCAAGCTGGCGACATTGGACGCGGTGGGCTTGGGCTATATTCGCATTGGCCAGCCGGCGACGACATTAAGCGGCGGGGAGGCGCAGCGCATCAAATTGAGCCGGGAGCTTTCAAAACGGGCGACTGGGCAGACGCTGTATATTCTCGATGAGCCGTCTACGGGTTTGCACGCATTTGATGTGGCGAAGTTGATCAATGTCTTGCAGAAGCTGGCGGATGCTGGCAATACGATTGTCGTGATTGAGCATAATCTCGACATTATCAAGGTCGCGGATCATATCATCGATCTGGGTCCGGAAGGTGGTGGAGGCGGTGGCGAAGTCATCGCGCAGGGGACGCCGGAAGAAGTGGCGGGCAACGCCTTGAGCTACACGGGCGAATATCTGGCGCCGTATCTGCAATTGCCCGAGCCGGTATTATAGCCTGGTCCTGGATATCGAATTGTGGCTTCATTCTGGTTCGCGTCCGCGCCGCTATATAGCCACACGGATTGGGGTGGTTTCCTCAAGACGGCGGAGACGCTGCATTCAAGGGACCACGATGTTCTTTGGCTGAGCGAAGCGCCGCTTGAGCGAGCGATCAAGCAGGCGGGCATGGCCTTCCGCGCGATCCGCGAGACCGGTTGGCTCTGGCCGCCGCCCCCGCCGCCGGATTTGAGCGGCATCTCCCCCCAAGAAGCGGTCACGCTGCGCTATAAGCGGGCACTGGACACCTGGTTAAGCGAAGACCTGGTCGCCGAGGCGGTCGAGGCTTTTCTGGACCTGGAGGACGAAATCGGCGCGCCGGATGTTATTGTGTCCGAGCCATTCCTCAGCGCTTCGGCGATTGTGGCTGAGATCGTTGATGTGCCGCTGGTCATCTGTGGCTGGCCCGCGCAGGCGACGCTGGATGCCGACAATCTCTTTCCTGTCCAGCGCGATCTGAGCAGTGACAGTCAGCGGCGGATTCAGCGGCTTTGCGATCGCTTCGGCATTGCAGGACGCAACTTCTCTCGTGGCTCAACGCCGTCTATCGTCAGCGAAGAATTGCATATCACCTACTTCACGCCGGGCTGGTACGGGGCGGAGCTAGCGACGATTCTGCCGCAGACGCAGTTTGTCGGCGGGGCAGTGAAACCGCCGGCTAGCCATCCTCCTTCCTGGCTGAATGATATTGCGCCGGAGCGGCCGCTGGCTTTGATCACGCTGGGCACGATTTTCACGGGCGACCTGGGCTTTTACAGTTGGGCAGCGCAGGCGGCTGCAAGCGCGGGCTTAGTTCCTGTGGTCACGCTGGGCTGGAATCCAGTTTCGGCTGAGAAAAAGGCGGAATTGAAGCGAGCGCTGCCAGCCGGTACGCGCTTGCTGAATTGGGCGCCCTATGAGCATGTCTTGCCGCGCTGTCGCGTCATCATCCACCATGGCGGCATGGGCAGTACGCATAGCGCGGTGGTTCACGGAGTGCCGCAGATTGTGGTGCCGCATGCGGCCGATCAGCGGATACAGGGTCGACGGGTCGCGGAAGCGAAGGTGGGCTTGCATTTGACGGCGCATGATGTGCGGCAGGGTCAACTGCGCGAGGGGGTGCAGGCGCTACTGGCGGCGGACTGGGTGCGAGAGAAGGCGCGTGGTTTGGCGCGGACGATGGCTGGTTTGGGCGGTGTTGAGCGGGCGGCGGAGTTAGTCGAGGGAGTTGTGAGTTGAGCATGACCGTTTCCTGAACAGATCGACTTTACCGCTGTATTTTACCGTGGTCGGCTCCATTCACGTTACAATACACCGAATCCTTTACTCAGAATCACAGAAAGCTCAGACACCATGAACCTTCCCCTCGACAATATCGGATGTTGGCGCTGTATTGGACCCTTCCGCGGCGGACGCGTCGTAACCGTCGCCGGCCATCCCACCGAACTCGGTACATTCTACTTCGGCGCCTGCGCGGGCGGCGTCTGGAAAACTGAAGACGCGGGACAGTATTGGCAGTGCATCTCCGATGGGTTCTTCAATACAGCCTCTGTTGGCGCGCTGGCCGTCTCGGAAGCTGATCCCAATGTGATCTACGCCGGGATGGGCGAGGCGACCATCCGCATTGATGTCTCGCATGGCGATGGCGTCTACAAGTCGACTGATGGCGGGCGGAGTTGGCGGCACATGGGCTTGGAAGACACGCGGCATATCGGCAAGATACGCGTTCACCCGCAGGACCCGGATACGGTGTTTGTCGCGGCTTTGGGTCATGCCTTCGGGCGCAATCAACAGCGGGGGGTGTTCCGCTCGACCGACGGCGGCGCGAACTGGGAGCAGGTCCTCTTCGTCAGCGATAAAGCCGGGGCGGTGGACCTCAGCATTGATGTCAATAATCCGCGCATCATTTACGCTAGCGTTTGGGAATGCTATCGCAGCTTTCACATGATGAGCAGCGGCGGCGAGGACAGCGGCATCTGGCGTTCGTTGGATGGCGGGGACAGTTGGGAGAACATCTCGACGAAGGAGGGATTGCCAGCGGGCATCTTGGGCAAGGTTGGCATCGCGGCATCGCCGGCGCAGGCGGGCCGTGTCTACGCCTTGGTCGAGCATGAAGAAGGCGGCATGTACCGCTCGGATGATTACGGCGACAGCTGGAAATTTGTGGCCCGCAACAACGACATCATCTCGCGCGCCTGGTATTACATGCACGTGACGCCTGATCCGCAAGATGCGGACACAGTTTACGTCAACAACTTGCGCTTCTGGAAATCGATTGACGGGGGGCGCACCTACCAAATGATTGGCACGCCGCACGGGGATAATCATGATTTGTGGATCGACCCGAAGAATCCCAAGCGCATGGTGCAAGGCAACGATGGCGGCGCCTGCGTGTCCTTGAACGGCGGCGCTACCTGGTCGTCTATATTCAATCAGCCGACGGCGCAGTTTTATCATGTGGCGGCGGATAATCGCGATCCCTATTTTGTGTATGGGACGCAGCAGGACAACAGCAGCATCGCCGTGCCGAGCCGCAACGAGAAGTCATCGCTGATGTGGATGGATGGCTTCATCGCCGGCTCGGGCGAGAGCGGCTATATCGCGGTGAAGCCGGATAACGACGATATCATCTTTGTCGGCGCGATAGGGAGCTCGCCCGGAGGTGGCAATTGCCTGCAGCGCTACGACCATGGCAGCAAGCAATTGCGGCTGGTGACGACCTGGCCTGAGACGACATCGGGTGAAGCGGCGGCTGATTCGAAGTATCGTTTCGCCTGGACCTATCCCATTGTCTTCTCCCCGCATGATCCTGATACGCTGTATATCGGCGGGAACATGGTGTTTAAGTCGACGAATGAGGGACATAGCTGGGAGCCGATAAGCCCCGATTTGACTCGGGCTGATCCGGCGACGCTGGGGGTCTCGGGCGGTCCCATAAATCGCGAGGGAGCGAGCGCGGAAGTTTATGCCACGGTGTTTTCGCTGGCGGAGTCGGCGCATGTGCCCGGTGTAATTTGGGCCGGGTCGGATGACGGCTTGCTGCATATCACGAAGGACAATGGCGAGACTTGGAGCGAGATAACACCAAGCAGTTTGCCCGAGTGGTCGATGGTGAGCATGTTGGAGCTTTCGCCGCATGATCCGGCGACTTGCTATTTGGCGGCGATACGTTACAAGCATGATGATTATTCGCCCTACTTGTACAAGACGAATGACTATGGACAAAGCTGGACGCGGGTCAATGAGGGCATAGCGCCGGAGGACTTCACGCGAGTCATTCGCTGTGATCCGGTTCGTCAAGGCCTGCTGTACGCCGGCACGGAGACGGGCGTCTATATCTCATTTGACGATGGCGAAAGCTGGCAGCGCTTTCAGTTGAACTTGCCAGTGACGCCGATTCACGACCTGCTGGTGAAGGGCAGTGACCTCATCGCCGCGACTCATGGGCGGTCCTTCTGGATTTTGGATGATCTGACGCGCTTGCGGCAGTTGGATGATGACTGGCAGGATCATGAAGCGCTGCTGCTTGAGCCGCGGGATACGCAGCGCCTTTTGGAAAGCATTGATGCCCGGCGTTTGGTTGATCAGCCCGGCAAGACTTATCAGAGTTCGACCGGCATTATGGCAGCCTATACGCACGTGGTTACGCCGGAGAATGTGGTGGAGCGGCAATTTTTGGATTCAGGTGAGAATCTGCCGCGCGGGGTGCTGATAACTTACTATTTGAACGATAAGCCGGAAGGCAAGGTCAAACTGACGATACGCGATGCTGAGGGTGAGTTGCTCAATGAATTCAGCAGCTTGGATGAGGCGGAACGCAAGAAGCAGAAGGAAAAGCCGGATAAGTCGATTGTCTATCTGACGGCGAAGGCGGGTTGGAACAGGTTTGTATGGGATATGCGCTTGCCGACATCGCCAGCGCTCAACGGGAAAGATCCGCAATTTGAGCGCATGGCGGGACCGACGGTTCCGCCCGGCCGCTACCAACTGACGCTCGTGCTTGGCGCTGAGACGCAGACGCAGGTTTTCGAGTTGGTTAAGGATGCGACTTCGTCAGCTTCCGATGAGGACTTAAAAGCGCAGTATGACCTGATGATGCGCATTTATCGCTGTTATGCGGAGGCGACCGAGACTATCAATACGATGCGCCGGTACCGCGCGCAGTTGGGGAGCCTGGAAGAACGGCTGTCGGAAGATGGCGCGGGATCGGAATTGGCTGCTCAAGCGGCTGAACTCAAGGCGCAAGTGCGAGAGATTGAATCGGGCATATTCATACCGGACTTGCCCGAGGGCTGGCCCGGCCGCGCGAATCACGGGACCGATACGCTGCGTCGCTTGAGCGGGCTGCCATCGGTGGTGGGCTTGGGCGAGTTTCCGCCGACTGTCCAAGCCTACAAGGTCTTTGAGAAGCTGTCAGGCGAGATACAGGCGCAGATTGACAAGTTCGATGAATTGCGGCGTGGGGCGATCGCAGCATTTAACGAGGCGCTGGCAAATCGGGGTATCGACTATCTTGGCTAGAGCAGCGATGACTAAGCTAGGCTGACTGGCTGAGGGCTTCGATCAGGGCGCGGCCGATCCTAAGCAGATGGGCCACATCGGCGCTGTCTTCCAGCAGGATGACAAAAGCAGCGGGACTCCCGTTTTCTGGCGCAACGAAGCCGTTCAGCCATAATTGCGTTTCGTCGCCGGAGCGGGACATGGCCAGGTATGTGCCGACCTCGATGTGTGGATGAGGCGGTTCGCCATACAGAATGCCCCAAGCATCGCGCAGCAGAGTGCGCATTTTGCGAGCGGTTGCGGCGTTCAGCATAGGGAGCGATTCCGAGTTGGGTGGCTGCCGGATCCATTCGTCTGTGCCGGGTTGACGCTGGGCAGCGTACAGCCAGGGGGCGATGGCGACGCCGTCATTGGCGAATGCCGCGATGATAGTGACGAGATGCAGGGGCGTCGTAGTCTGGTTGCCTTGTCCGAGAGCATTGCGCAGGGCAAGCGCTTCGGGCTCAAGTTCGCTGGTTGTGGCGGGCTCGGGGAGTGGCTCTGGCTGCGGAAAGCCGGGCAGGACGACCGGATCTGAGAAATGATAAGACGATATCAGGTCGTCGGTGTCGGCTGCGGACTGCATTTGCTGGTAACTCTTGAAAGGGGCGGGGCAACCAAAGCCGAATGCCTCGGTCAAAGTGAGATCGGCGGGAGCGGGCTGAATGACGCAGTGAATCGCGGTGCCATCATCCAATGTGATCGGCTCGGTCCCGCCGGTGAAGCGCAAGGATAACTCGAATGCAGCATCAACGGCTTGCGCCAGCCACAGGGCATAGATATTGCCACCGAGTTGATAGTTGCCTTGCAGTGCGCGATTGAAGAAGGGATTGCCCTCGGTTTCTACTAGTATGCCCCAGTCGGCGTCAAGTCGGTTTGGGTCAAAGCTGGGCAGGCTAAGCAGCGCGAGGAGTTCGCCGGATTCCGCGTCCATAACGATGGCCGCGCCGCTTGTGCCGGTCATCGCATCAACCAGCGCCTTATGAATCTCCGCGTCAACGGTCAGCATGATGTCAGCCCCGATTTGCGGCAGCCGCAAAATATAATTGTTGAAATAATCGGCCAGTGTTTCGAGTCTGCGCGCGCCTGCCAAGATATCGTCGTAAGCCGCTTCCGCGCCGCCGACGCCATAGCGCAGGCTGTAGTAGCCGGTAAGGCTGTAGGTTGAGGATTCCAGGTAGCGGCGGGCCAGACCCGAATCGGAGGCGACCGTTTCAACGAGTACTTGGCTGTTGCGGTCAAATATGCCGCCGCGTTGGATGCGAGCGAGAGCCTCGATACGGCGCGGATTATCTTCCCGAAGCAGCAGGTTATCGCGCCCGGCGATCGCCCAGTAGGCCGCGGACAAGCCGACCAGCGCCAGACCAGCGAGCACAGCGAAGAGGATATGGCGGATTTGGCGCTTGAAAAGCATCTAGCGCGCCCCCGCTGACAAGCGCAGCAAAAGACCAATCATGATGTGGCAAGCGAGCAAGGAGCTGCCGCCATAGCTGATGAAAGGAAGGGTAACGCCGGTGAGGGGCAGGAGCTTCAGGACGCCGGCCATGATCATCAGCGCCTGTACCAGCAGCGTCAAGGTGATGGCGCCGGCGAGCAGCTTGTGGAAGGCCGCGCCGGGATGGGTCAAGGCGATGGCGAGACCGCGCCAAGCCAGTACGCCGAGACAGCTCAAGATGCCGACGACGCCGAGCAAGCCCCATTCTTCGGCGATGGCGGCGAAGACGAAATCGGAATGGACGACGGGAATGTAGCCCGGAAAGCCCTGACCAACACCGGCCCCGAAGATGCCGCCGGCCGCAAAGGCCATGAGGCTTTGCACGATTTGATAGGCGCGTCCATCGGCTTCGAGCCAGGGATTCAGCCAGATATCCACGCGCAGTTGCACGACATCGAAGAGTTGATAGGCGGCAATTCCAGCGACCAGGATGAGCGTGACGCCACCGACGATTATCCGCCAGTCGCCACTGGTGAGATAGAGCAGGAGCAGGAAGACAATGAAGAAGAGCATGGCTGTGCCGAGGTCGCGCTGCCAAACCAGGATCAGCATTGAGAGCAGCCACATCAGCAGGATGGGACCGAGGAGCCGCGGCGAGGCCGCCATTTCCCTGCCGGGAGTGGTGGATCCCGCGCGAAAAGCAGCGCTCTGCTCGGCGAGGTAAGTCGCCATGAAGGCGACCAGGATAACTTTCATCAGCTCGGAAGGCTGAAAATAGAATGAGCCAAGACTGAGCCAGAGACGGGGCGCGAATTCAAAGCCGGAAGGATTCTGCCCGAGCGCGATTGTTGCCAGCAGGAGCAGCAGCGCTGCCGCCAGCAAGCTGTAGCGGTAGCTGCGCAGCCAGCGGAGCAGATGGGAGAAGCAAGCGGCTGCCAGCATCGCCGCCACGCTGATGACCAGCCAGAGCGCTTGCCGGTCGGCGAAAGCTGGTGCCAGCCCTTCGATCACAACCAGTCCCCAGCCGCTGAGAAACATGGGCAGGGCAAGGAGCAGCGGGTCGTGCGTCGGCAGGCGAAGCTTCAAGATCAAGGTAGCGATGATGGCGCAAGCGAGCCAGAGAGCGAAACTCAACCAGACATCACCCTGCGCCGGTCGCGTCAGGGCGATAGTGGCCAAGCCCGCGAAAACGAATACAGTCGCCAGCGCGAGCAGGAGCCAGCGATTGCCCCTTCCAGCTGAGCCGACAACGAGGCGAACAACCGGCACTGCTTTGTCGACTTCGGTACTAGTCAAGGTTGAGCGCTCGCGCGAGGATCGGCTTCAGTTTCTTGACAGTCGCGGCGTCCATGGCCGCGCGCGATGTCGCCAGCGCCGTATCGAGGGCGGTGTGCGCCGGAACGACTTTGTCTTCGTCGATTCGCGCGATCGCCTCAGCCAGCGCCGCTTGGACCGTCTCGATGTTCTTGGACAGGGTTTCGATGACCATATCGGAGGTGACGGCTTCTTCAGCTTCATGCCAGCTATCGTAGTCGGTGACATGGGCGAGCGAGGCAAAGTCGATCTCGGCTTCGCGGGCCAGGAAAGCTTCTGGTGCGGAGGTCATGCCGATGAGATCGCAGCCCCAGGCGCGGAACAGATGGCTTTCGGCGCGAGTGGCGAAGCGGGGACCGTCTTCGACGAGGAAAGTGCCCCGGCGATGCACGATGCCGCCGATCGCTTCAACAGCATCGCCGATGATTTTCCGCAGATAGTCGCTGGTCGGATCGGCCACCGAGACATGCGCCACGACGCCATCCTCGAAGAAGGAGCGCGCGCGGGTATGGATGGTGTAATCAATGATCTGATCTGGCGTGATGATATGCCCCGGCGCGTAGTCTTCGCGCAGGGAACCGACGGCGTTGACCGCGATGACGAAGCGGACGCCTAAAGTCTTGAGCGCATAGATGTTGGCGCGGTAGGGCAGGGTCGCGGGAGAAAGGACATGCCCTTCGCCATGGCGGGGCACGAAGGCGACCCGCTTTCCGCGCAAGCTCCCGATGCGAATGGCGCCGCTCGGCTTGCCAAAGGGCGTATCTATTTCCAGCGTCTCGACAGCCGAGATCGCCGACATGTTGTAAAGACCCGATCCGCCGATGACGGCAATTTTGATCGCTTCCATCAGTTGCCTCCGTAAGAGTGTCTATGCGGACGATGATTGCAGAGCCGTCCTTGTGCTGACTATGGATGAAGATGGATTCGGTAGCGACAATTTCCGATCCCGATCACATCGCTGTCAGCCAAAATGGTCCGCCGCTTGATTTTATCCTCATTCAAGTGTGTGCCATTGCGGCTTTGCCGATCTTCCAGCCACCATTTTCCCCCTTCGAGAATGATACGCGCATGTTCCGCGCTGGCGAAGTCATCGTTGACGACGATGGCGTTGCCGCCTGCGCGACCGAAGGTGAGGATCGGCCGGAGCGGCCAGCGCTCCCCAGCGCCGATTTGCTGCGGCTGTTCTTGGACGAGGTAACCGTACTTTGAGTGTGCCGGCGCCGCGCCTCGCTCGATCTGATTGAGATTGCGCCAGATGACGATGAAGAGACTCAGGAGAAAACCAGCCAGGCTCAACCCCGCCAGCAGCCGCAAGATAAAGATTGTCTCTTCGATGCTCACGATCCTGACCTAGTCCGACAGCAGGATCTGTGTCGTCCCGTCGATTGCGCTGGCGTCGTTTTCGTCCGAGTAGACCAGGGTTGTGTGGCCGATGTTGATGACATCGCCGTTCTGCAGGCGATGTTCGGCAACGGCGCTGTCGTTAACGCGGGTGCCGCCGCGGCTGTTGACATCGAACAGGGTGTATGCGCCGAAGCGTTTGCGCAATTGCAGGTGATGGCGGGAAATGTAGGCGTCGGGGATGATGATGTCGTTGCCCCTTTCGCGGCCGATGTTGATGATAGACTTGCCCAGCGGCACGACGCGCAGATCCCCAATATGGAGCAATGGATTAGAGGTTTCCCTGGGGTGCTGCGGCGCCAAATTGACCGTTGGCATCCTGGCGGTTTCGCCATGCGCCAAGGCGCTGTGTTCCGCCGTGATTCTGGTTTGGAGGGCGGTCAGCGCTTCGTTCCTTAGCAGGACGACCCGGGGTTCCGCCGTGAGTTGGAAGCCGGATTCTTCGCTCAGGTCGATGATGAGCCGCGCCAAACGCACTGGGAAATCCGGATACTCAGCCAAGAATCCATCCGCGATTTCGGGTTGAAGGTGAATGTGGTAGAGGTCAGGCGCGATCGGTTTGCCGCGGTTGGCAGCGGGAGGGGCAGCGTTGTCTTCGATCGCCCGCAGCAGCAAGACAGCGATATCGCGGGCGCTGATAGTCCGGCGAAAAAGGCGGGCGAAGGCGTCTTCCGTCAGCGTTTCGAGCTGGCATTCCAGCTTGTCGATGGGATTGACACTCATGCCTGCATTATAGACGAGTCAGCATAGCGGGAAAAGTGAAAAGAGGCGGTGGCTGATGAGTATTGAAGGCGGCGGAGCGGGGGGTATTCCGCCGCCGAATTCTTTTAAGTTGTCTGACGTCAACTGCGCGGAATGTGATCGAGCCAGCTATCGTAGATCTCGAAGTTGTCGCTCTGATTTTCCCGCAGGCTGTCTTTGAGCAGTTGCAATTCTTGCTGCTTGGCTCGTTCACGCTGGGATTCCACATCGGCGTCAGCCCGCTGCTCTTTGCTGCGCACTTGCAGGACATGATAACCGAATTCGCTTTCGACCGGTCCGACGATGGCGCCGATCTCGGCTTCTTCAATAGCGCGGCGGAACTCCGGCACGTAATTGCCGATATAAGCTTCGCCAAGCTCGCCGCCGCGGGAGGCGCTGCCGGGGTCGGTGGAGATGGCGCGAGCCAAAGCGGCGAAGGACTCGCCTTGGCGCAACGCAGTTATCGCTGCCAGCGCGGTATCTTCGTCGTCGACGAGGATATGGCGAGCATCAGCATAGAGCAAGCTGGCGTCATCGGGGACGAGGGCATCGGCGAGAAGTGTCTCAAGGGCATTGCGTTGGAAGAAGGCGTCCAAGGTTTCGAGCGCGACGCCGGCGCGATCAAAATAGGCGCGGTAATCTCGCTCGTTTTCTTCAAAGTTGTCACGCACTTCTTCGGCGCTGAGGGTAGGCTCGACGATGGTCGGCTGCGGCGTGATGGTGGGTTCGGCATCTTCGCTCTCCGCTTCTGCCTCTGGGTCAGGTGTGGCGGTGGGGGGCGGACTGGGCGATGGCGTCGGCGAAACGTAGGGAGTCGGCGTAATGGTCGGCTCGAGAGTGGCGGTCGGTTCGACGCCGATCAGGGCGACCTCAGTGGGATCAAAGCCGAAGTAGCTTTCGACAGCCTGGCGCACAGCGGTATCGTCTATGCTGACATTCCGAGAAGCGGCTTCCTGCGCCAGCAAACGGTCGTCAACCATGTCATTCAAGACGCGCAAGCCCAGTTGATCGGGCACATTAATCTCGTTTATCCAGGTCGCATAAGGTTCCTGCTGCGCCAGTTGCTGAACATCGAAACCGGCGTTTTGGATCTGATTCAGTTGGAGCAGGAGCCGGTTGCGCTCGAGCAGGTATTCCTGGCGGAAATCTCGCACGGTGATGCCCTCGCCATGGACGCTGGCGACGAGCTGGTTGGGAATGATGAGTTGTTCAAAGGCGAAGGCGATGGCGACAAGGAGCAATAGGATGCCGACAACGGCGGCCACACCGCGAATCACCCATTTTTGCAGCTGTTCTTCTCGTTCGGCTCGGCTTTTGTATGACGACTCTGTCTGGTCTTGCGTGATATTTTCGCCGCCGTCAACTGTCGCCGTTTGCCTCCCGCGTCGCCGGCGTCTTGGCGCGCCGGTCGTCTGAGCCCTTTTCGACATGAATGCGCAAACTCCTCAATTGATTTGCCGTTGACGTTGCCCGCGCCTTGATCCGGGCTGAACGGGGAAACTGCTTGTCAGCTTACGACGTAGGGTAGCAGAGCGAGATGGCGAGCGCGTTTGATTTCGCGCGCCAACTCACGCTGACAGCGAGAGCAGTTGCCGGTCTGGCGGCGCGGTTTTATTTTGCCGCTTTCGTTTATGTAGCGGGACAGCGTATCGATGTCTTTATAATCAAAGCAGCGGCCCTTGGGGCAATAGGTTGTTCGACTGCGGCGCCCGCGCCCGCGTCTCCGCCAGCCGCCGGGACCGCGCCGTGGACCGCGCCCCCGTTCTTGCGCCGGTCTTGGTCTTGAAGTACTTGCTTGTTTCGTGGGTTCTGGATTGTCGCTCACGACATTTGTCTCCATCTATCAGTTATAAACATTGAAGTGGCTTGCCTGTTTCTTTCGCTAAGCGCCGACCCGCGATCGCGGGTGCTCAGGCGGTCGCCTTGACTTCGCCCTCTTCACGCACCAGCAGGTAGCGCAATACGGCGTCGAAGAGCTTTAGCTCGGTTTCCAGTTCGTCAATATGCTCGGGCTGGATCGCGGCTTTGATGAAAACGTAGTGTCCATCCCGCTGCCCATCAATTTCGTAAGCCAGGCGGCGCCGGCCGAAGAGCTTGCGGTCGACGCTTTTGACGACGCCATTATCGCCAAGCTCAATGTAGCTGATGACTTGGTCAATGGCTTGATTAACTTCTTCGTCTGAAGGCAAGATGCGGATAATGAACGTCAGTTCATAGTCTCTCATGAGTGTTCCTTCCCTCGGATAACAGCCCCGCCTCTAAGCGATTGGCGGAGCGGAAAGCTGTGATTCAGTTGTAGGCGGCGTATCTTAATGCAAGCTGGCGGGTATTGCAACGGTGCGTTTAGCTTGCGGCGGCGGATGTCGTCCGCGCCAGCCGAGAACTCGCCAGGCAGAGGGCGACGATGAGCCAGAACCAGGTGATCGACGCCTGAAAGTCGAGGCGGAAAAAGTAGAGATCGGCGACGGCGTTGACCAAGCTCGTGAGCAGGGCGGCGTGGAAACCGAGATGAATCGTGGCGAAGACCGGGTTTGCTTTCGCCGTCCGCCAAGCGCGCGCGCCGTAGATAAATACGCCCGTCATTGTCAGCAGAAAGATGAATAGGCCGGTCAAACCGATTTGAGTCGCCATCATCAGATACATGTTGGCGACATTGGCGTAGATGTCGATTTCCGGGGTGCCGGTAAAGCCGACGCCGAAAAGCGGATAGCGGGCTATGACAATGAGCGAGTCGGTCCATTCGCCGATGCGCATTTGCGTTGCCAGATCAGCGCCTTGGAAGGCCTGCGACAGCCGCAGGATGTAGCCTTGCGTTTGCGGCAGGATCAGAAACAGAAGCCCGGCGAGCAGCAGCAAGGGCAGGAGGCGGCGATAACGGACGATGCCGATCGCCAGCAAGCCGATGCTGAACGCCAGGAAAGATGCCCGCGATGCGGTCAAGAAAAGAGCCAGAGCCACAAGCAGGAAGATAACAAGTGTCAGCCGGCGCCAAGGGATTATCGGTTTCCGTGAAGCGATTTGCGGAGCGATGATGATGGCGGCGGTGGCGAGGATGCCGCCGAGGGCATTGGGATCGACCCAGGTGCCGATCGCGCGTTCGCCGAGCTCGGGATTATCTTCAATGTAGCGGATGACGCCGCCGTTTGGATAGCCGATGCGCGAGAGCCGCACCAGCAATGTTTCCGCCAGCGCGTCGGGCGCCAGGAAGAGCGTGACAGCCAGAAATGCCTGCGCGCCGATCGCGCTGAAGATAATTAGCACCAGGCGTCGCAGCATGGCCGGCTCGCGCAGGAGATCGACGAGGATGAATACCAGGCATATGCTCAGGATGGTTTCCGCGAATTGCCGTATCGTTGATGAGGTTGGTCCGGCGTGGCGCAAGCCTAGGGCGAAGGCGAAGACCAGCCACATCAGGTAGAGAGCGATCAAGGCGTGGACCGGACTTAGCTGGAGGCCCCCGCGGCGTCCCGTCATCCATTGGAAGAGGTAGACCAACACAAAGCCGGCCAGCGCCAAATCGAGCAAGGTAGGCGTGATAGCGATCTTGACGGGGAAGATGCCGAAAGGCAGCAGCAGCACTGCCCCAATTATCATGTACAGAGCGATGTTTACATCTGTGATGATGTATAAACCCGCAAGCAGGCCGAGAATCGCCGCAAGCGCCAAAAGCGGACCGATACCGGCGACAAGCAAGCCGATGCCCGCGCCGATGATGCCGATAGCCAGACCGACAGCGATGGCGTAGCTGCGGCTATTGAGTTGGCTGAACCATAACGTGAGGGCATTGACGGTGGGCATGGCTCATCTCCTCCGCAACAGCGTCAACAGGGACAATAGCGCCAATCCCAGCCAGGTGCATGCGCTGATCAAGGCGCCGACGGCATAGGTATCGGGCGCGAAAATTAGCCTGAGCCTATGTTGGCCCGCAGGAATCTCGACAGCGCTCAAACCGGCATAGGCGCGGAGGATGGGGCTTGGCTCGCTGTTGAGCCGCGCTTTCCAGCCCGGGTAGTGCGGCAGGGACAGCGACAGGATGGCATTGTCAGCAGTATCGATGTCGATGACGATTTCTTCGGGCGCGAAGGAGGCGACAGTGGCGCTTCCCGCAGCGGCTTGACCGGGCAGAGCCAAGGTCAGCGCCCCTTGCAAGACGATTTTTTCACGCTCGTCGTAGCGTTCATCCGCCATTAGCTCCCTCGCCCATTGGTCGCTATCGACCAGGTCCGCGGCATAATACAGACGGGCGAAGGGTCGGGGATTCTCCAAGCGATGCAGCCAGACATCGCCGCGGCTGTCCTTGCCCGTGCCGATGACTTGGGCGGGGACGGACAAGCGCTCTTGACCGCTGAAGACATACTTCACGGCGAAGAGCTCCCAAGCCAGCGGATTATTCACATAGTCGGCATACACCAGAGCACGCGGACCCTTGAGCCAGAGCGGGCTAATCCCGCGCATGTCCATCAGTCCATAGAGACTGCCGTAATTGTCTTCCAAGCCGCGGAAGCCATCGACTCTAAAGGGCTGCCCGCTGTCGTCGATTAGCGCCTGCTGTACAAGCGGCGGCGCTGTCATGCTGAGTTGTTCCTTGTGCGGCAGCGAGTCGTATACGGCCGGATGGTCCAGATTGACGGAGAAAAGCTCAAATATGATGAGGGCAGCCAGGGCGAACTGTACGACAATTCTGCGCGGTTGGGCGGTGAAGCGCCGCAAGACAAAGAAAGCGACAACGGTGATGAACGCGCTGCGAGTTGCGATGTTAAACAACTCGCCCCAACTGGCGGGTTCGGCTGTCCAGGCGAAGAAAGTGACTAACGTTATGCCGGTGACGAGCGCGGCGAAGAAGCCCCAATAACGAATCGCTCGCCGCCGATAAAAGTGATTGGGCCAGGAAGCGGCGGCGACTATGCCTAAGCCAGCCAGGATCGCTAGACTATTGGCGACGACGACAGCCGCGCGTTCCTGGCCCCGGAAGAAGCGCAAGCCCGGAATGAAGTTGTAAGTGACTTGATAGAAGGCGCTGTTTTCGCCGAGGCTATGCAGCAGACCGATGAAGGCCGCCAGCAGCCAGAAACGACTTTCGCGGTCCCCGCGCATGACGGCAAGGACGACGAAGAAGAGCGCGGGGATCCCGGCATAAAGTGGAGACCATTGGCTGACCGAGCCGGGGAAAACAAGCTGGACGATATCACGGAAGGGGAAGCCATTGCCCTTTGCCTCGAAACCTAATGTCTCGCGCGACGTGAGCAGCAGGTATTCAGTGCTGGGCAAAAGGCTGACCGCGCATACCCCGATGGTCAGCGCGGCCAAGATGACGAAACCAGCGACGAAGGAGCGCCAGCGGTTGTTCAGACGAAGAGAGCGAAATAAAAAATAAGCGACGGCGATGTAAGTGACGAACCAACTGGTTTGTGGATGTCCGGCCAGCCAGGATAGGCCCAGACCAAAACCGGCCAGCGCGATGCCGGGAAATGCAAGCTGACGTCCGCGGGTCGCTTCAAGGATGCCGAGGGCGGTCAAGGGAAGCCAGATGGCGGCTTCCAAAACGGCAAGCTGCAGCGGCGGATAACCGGTAGTGTAGCCGCCATAGCCGATGATAACGGCGGAACAGAAAGCCGCCAGCGGACCCCGCGCGTCGCCCAAGGTCAGTCGACGCAAGAAGTGATACATGAACAGGGTGCAAAGCAGGACGTGGAAAGCCATCTCCATTTGTAGCGCGTTGTAATTCCAGCCGCCGGTCAGGTGGCTCAAGCCGATGGTGAGCCAGCGCAGCGGATAGAAGACAGCGGCTTGCGTATCGGCGATGAAGGGCAAACCACCGTTGTTGTAGGGATTCCAGAGCGGGATCTCGCTGCGGGTCATGCGGTCGTATTGATAACTCGCAAAGGCCACGAACTGGCCCGAGAAATCACCTTTAGCGAGCGAGGCTTGGTCTGCGGCGACAGGCGTGAAGAGGCGCCAGAAGAAGAGCAGCCAAAGCAGGACCAAGACTGCGATAGCGCGAAAGTCATTATCCTCCAAGATATGGCTCAGTTGCCGCATCGGGGCCTTCTGTCACAAGCAGGCTTCATAGAGCGCGACAGTTTCATTAGTGATCACGTCCCAATCAAAGTGTTTGCTGAGCTCGGTCGCGCCAGCGCTTAATACTTTTAATTGTTCTCGATGTGACAACAAATGCGCAAGCGCGATTTGAATGCTCTCGGCTGAATGGCGCGGTACAAGCCAGAGATTGTGTCTGTGAATGAAAGTGCCGATATCGACGACAGGCTCGGTAGTGAGAATTGCGCAGCCTTGATGAATCGCTGCGATGAGGCTGCCGCGGCGGTATGAGGCGCCGTCGGTGAATGGCAGGACCATCAGGTCGACAGCCTTGAGGCAGGCGGCAACTGCTTCGTCGGGCAGGAAGCCGGTCCAATGTACCGCGCTAGCTAGGCCCAACTGCCGGATGCGCTCGTCCAGATCGCGCAGGTACCGCTCATCTTCGCCCCCGTCGACGGTGTTGCTGCGTCCGCCGATGAAGACCAGCCGCATGTCTAAACCATCGCGGCGGATTCGCGCGAGCGCATCAATGAGATAATGGATTCCTTTGATCGCTTTGACAAAACCGAAGTGCCCGAGCAGGAATGCGCCAGCGGAGGCGCCAAGGCGGGCGCGGAGTGCCGGAATTTCTTGCCGGTCGACAGCGCGCCGGTTAATGTTGCTGCCGATGGGAATCAAGCGGCGCTTGGGCATGGCATTCAAACGCAGATCGTCTTCATGATTGGTGGTGATTAAGCCCGCGGATCTGCGCGCGAGCCGCATGACAATCCACTCCCGCAGAGGACCGGCTTTTGGAAAAAGATAGGGGAAGCGCAGATCGTGAAATGTGGTGACGACGGGCACGTCGGCTAAGCGGGGCAGAAAGTGAATAAAAGGTGACATGTCAAAGGCGCCGGTCTGAAACTGGAGGTTGACGATATCGGGATTGACATGGCGCAGCCAAGCCCGGATTTGGCGGGGGCTGCCGAGACCCCAGCCGTCTACAGTACTGACGGGCACGGTCTCGCTGGCGGTGCCGGCGCGGCTGAGAACCCGAACTTCGTGACCATGAGCCCGAAACTGTTCGGCGAGAATCCGCGTGAAGTCGCCGACGCCGCCGGGCATTGGCGGAAATTCCCCGCTGATCATTGCGATCTTCATACGTTCGCTTTCAAGCCGCTGCGCAGGACAGTCCAGTATATGCGGACGCGTTCGGCTCGCAGTTGGCGCTTGTGGCCCAGCGCGCCCTTGAGCGATTCCAGGATGAGCTGCCAGCCGAACAGAATGAGAAGAAGGGCGCGCAGAACGATATAGGCGCCGTATCCATGGTGCTTGCGAAAATAACGCAATTTGCTGGTATGAAAATGGACCTGCTTGAAAGCGCTGGCTTGCTCGCTGCTTTTGCCGCCGTGATGCGTGATCTGTGCGCCGCCGTGATAGACGACCCGCCAGCCGGCGGATTTGGCTCGCCGGCAATAGTCGAGTTCTTCCGAGTACATTGTGTAGCCTTCGTCGAGACCGCCGATGTCTACATAGACCGCCCGCCGGAGCATAAACGCCGAACCTTGGACCCAGTCGACCTCAATGATGTCATTATCGCGCCTATCCAACATGCGGTAGTCGCGCTCGATAGTCGCGGGCGCCCAAGCTGACAGCCAAGTACTTTCGAAGATGCCGGTCACGAGCGTCGGGAAGCGGCGGCGGGTCGACTGGTGGCTGCCGTCAGTGTTGAGCGTATGAGGACCGATGATGCCAACCTGAGGATCGGCTTTCAGATACTTGAGCAGCAGCGCGACCGCCTCTGGGCTTAGCTCGGTGTCTGGATTGAGCAGGAGCAGGTAGTCGCCCTTTGCCCGTGCCAAGCCGATGTTGTTGCCGCGTGTGAAACCGATGTTTTTAGTCTGAGGCAAAAGGATCACGGCGGGATATTTCTCGCGCAGCATGTCGATGCTGTCGTCATCGCTGGCGGAGTCGACCACGATGATCTCATAATTGACCGCCTCAAGATCTGAGGCGTAAATGCTGGCGAGGCAGGCGTCCAGCAAGTCGCGCACATTCCAATTGACTATGATGATCGAGAGGTCCACAGCAGGGTTGCCTGTTGGGCGGTTGGACTGTAAGCAGTTTAGCAGGCTTTAGTCATTTTTGAGAGCAGAAGGCAGGGCGAAGAGCCGCTTGGCGTTTTTGCTGGTCTGATGCGCCATCGCCTCGGCCGTGATCCCGTGCAGTTCTGCGAGTCTTTCGTTTATAAAGGGCAGGAAGGCGGGTTCGTTGCGTTTGCCGCGTCGCTGTTGGGGCGCGAGGAAGGGTCCGTCCGTTTCGATGAGAATGCGGTCTTGGGGGAGGCAAGCGGCTATAGCGCGGAGATCATCCGCTTTTTTGTATGTGATCGGGCCCGTGAAGCCAATGTAGAAACCTAGTTCGACCGCGCGTTGCGCCACTTCAAGCGAGGCGGAAAAGGAATGCAACACACCGAGCCGGCCGCGCAGACTCGCTGGCGCAGTTGGCGCCCAGGCTACCAGCGCCGCCAGCAAATCCTTCCCTGCCTCGCGGTTATGGAGGATGACCGGCAGTTCCAGTTGGGCAGCCAACTCCAACTGTGCCTCCAGCGCGCGATGCTGCCTTGGCTTTGGGCATTTGTCCCAGTAGTAGTCCAGCCCGATTTCGCCAATCGCCACAATGTCTTGCTGACGAGAGAGGGTCCGCAGGTCGTCCACGTGGGACGCCGTGAAGTCGCTGCAGCTATTGGGATGGACGCCGATAGCCGCGAAGACTTCTTCATGCTGTTCCGCTAATTCGAGCGCCTGATGGCAGCTGGGACCATCGATAGCGGGGATGATAATAGTTTTGACGCCGGCTAGTTTGGCGCGTTTGAGCGCTTCCGCGCGGTCATCGTCGTAACTGTGAAAGTTGAGATGGCAGTGCGTGTCGATTAGCTCGGGGGCGGACATCAGATGACCAGGTCCGGGTTGTCACGCAGTTTCTTCAAGTCGGATTCGACCATCATGCCGATCAACTCCTCGAAGCTGACCTCGGGTTCCCAGCCGAGCTTCGCCTGCGCTTTTGTCGGATCGCCAACGAGCAGATCAACCTCGGCGGGCCGCATGAAGCGCGGGTCTTGCACAGCATAATCGCGCCAGTTGAGACTCACATGACTGAAGGCAACGTCAAGGAGGCGTTCGACCGAATGTGTCTGGCCAGTGGCGATGACGTAATCCTCCGGCTCATCCTGTTGCAGCATCAGCCACATGGCTTGCACATAATCGCCGGCGTAGCCCCAGTCGCGCTTGGAATCAAGATTGCCGATGCGTATCTCGTCTCCCAATCCCAGTTTGATCTTGGCGACGTGGTAGGTCACTTTGCGGGTGACAAATTCCATGCCGCGGCGGGGCGATTCGTGATTGAAGAGGATGCCGCTGCACGTGAAGAGATCGTAGCTTTCGCGATAATTGACCGTGATCCAATGCCCGTATACCTTCGCGACGCCGTAGGGGCTGCGGGGATAGAAGGGCGTGGTCTCCTTTTGTGGCACTTCACGGACCTTGCCGAACATTTCGCTGCTCGAGGCTTGGTAGAAGCGAATGGCGGGATTGACGGCGCGGACTGCTTCCAAGAGGCGGGTCACGCCCAAGCCCGTGATGTCGCCGGTGAAAACGGGCTGATTCCAGGAAGTCGGCACAAAACTTTGCGCCGCGAGGTTATAGACTTCGTCCGGTTCGACCGCACTGATTGCTGTGATGAGGCTGCTGAGATCGCCCATGTCGCCTTGGATGAGCTGAAGCTCGTGCTGAATATCCTGGATTCTTTCGTAACGGACGGTACTCGTGCGCCGCACCATGCCGTAGACCTCATAGCCTTTGCTCAACAAGAACTCGGCCAGGTAGGAGCCGTCTTGGCCCGTGATGCCTGTAATCAGCGCTTTTTTTGTCATCGATTGCTTTTCCCTTAGGGCTGTCTTATGCGTTGTCGGCAATCAGCCAGCACATCTTTTAATGTCTGTTCGAAAGTGAAGGTAGGCTGCCAGCCAGTATCTCGTCGTAACTTGCTAGCGTCGCCGCGTATCTCCGGCACATCCACCGGGCGCAGTCGGGCGGGATCGACGCGCGCCTCGATGTCGCTATCGCTAAGCGAGAGCAGGATATCAAGCAATTGCTGGATGCTGTACGCCAAGCCCGATGCGACATTGTAGGCTCCGCCGGGCTGCCCGCTTTTTATGATCATCCTGTAGGCGCGGACGATATCGCGAACATCGGTGAAATCACGTTTCGCGGCGAGATTGCCAACGTATATAACCGCTTCTTGCTCCCCTTCCTCAATGCGGGCGATTTGCATGGCGAAGGCCGGCGCGACAAAGCGACTGTTTTGCCCGGGACCGATATGGTTAAATGGGCGGGCGCGCATAATGGGCAGATCGTGGCTGAGATAATATTGCAAGCCAAGCATGTCTTGCGCCACTTTACTGACGCTGTAGGGGTTGGTGGGACCTATCTCGGTATCCTCACCCATAGGCAATTGCGTCGGCGAAACTTCTCCGTAGATTTCCGCTGAACTCACGATCAAGATCCGCGGCTGCAAGTTCAACTCCAGGCAAGCTTGGATAATGTTCAGTTGTGCGCGGATATTGTTTTCCAGCGTCTCCCAAGGATCTTCAAAGGAGCGGGGCACAAAGGCTTGCGCGGCTAGATGATAGATGGCCTCCGGTCGGCAGTGGGCGAGCAGAGCTTGGACTTTTGCGTAGTCTTTGAGGTCGATGAGATGGTTTTCCTCGACTGCCGGGTGCACGCGCTCTGCCGGGAAAAGCGTGGTGCCAAAGAGTTGCGTCTGGGGCGCGTAGCGATCCAGATGAGCGGCGAGATGAACCCCGACGAATCCGCCGGCGCCTGTGATCAAGACGCGCAAGGCATAAACCTCAATGGCGCGAAAGTGACAGCAAGGGCTCGATACAAAGCTGCGCCTGAAAACACGATGATGAGCACCAGCGACATTATAGACTATCGGCAAGAGCCTGCTAGCCTAAAGCCCGCGCCTGGGTCACCGGGGGTCAATGGCGAACTGGCAGGGACTCGGCAGAGAGAGGCTTACAACTATTGACTAGAAGCCAAGGTCGTTGTAACGCGGCAATTTATCCTCAAGGAGTGCGCGCGTGTAACTTCTGCCATCCATTGAAAGCAGGAGATAAGGCGAGGCGACCCAGCCCTCTTCGCCTTGATATTGAACTTTGTACCAGCCGCGGTTCTCCGTGATACCCTCGAGGCGCAAAACGGTATCGGGCGGGATCAAAGCGAGCGACTCGGAAGCCGCATCGGGGTAGCGGCGCAAATGCAGCGCGGAATCGGAGTTTACATTGACTTCGCCGACGATGCCTTCAAGCGGCGTGTCGGGACTTGTCGGAGTGGCTGGCAGAACGCCGCCCGATACTGCTCCGCCGATGATGGGAACGGCGGATGGATCAAGCGTGCGCAAGGCATCGACGCGCACCGGCGCGCCATTCAGCAGCAACTGTATGTAGGTCATACTCACCCAGCCTCTCATAGGATTGCCGGCTAGCGGCTGGTATTCAACAAGAGCCCACGCCGCGGCCGCGTCCAGCCCGAGAAAGCGGAGAGTGGTATCGGCAGAGAGCAGCGCGAGGATATCAGAATCGGCATCATTGCCCCGGCGCAGGTTGAGCAAGGCGTCGGGATTGAGGCCCGTTACGCGAGCCGCAACATATTCGTCGAGGTCAGTTGGCTGGATGTCGGTGCTATGGCTGCCGCCCGGTCGATTTTGTGGCACAAGAGGCAGGTAAGCCAGGTGTTGGTGGTCGCCGGTACGGTTATAGACTTTGAGATAATAGGCGTTGGTCCAGCCTACAATGGCGCTGCCTTCGGGAGTTGTATAGATTGCGTAAAGCCAGGTATCGGCCGCGGACAAATCTTGATAGGGCGGGAGTAGGGCGGCCGCATCCTTCTGGTAATCGCTGAGGTCAACTGGCAGGTCGGTGGGTTCGTCGGGACCGAATTGGGAGGGTCCGCGGCGACCGAGTATCATCAGATTGCTTTCGGCCGGCAGCAGCCCGAGAGACATCGCGTCGCTGGAGGGATATTGGCGCATGTGCAAGGCGGAATCCGGGTTTACTTTGACGATGGCATAGGGTGTCAATGACGGCGAAAGTGCTGTTGGCGCATCGCCTGGGCTGGGCTCTTGCTCAGATACTTCAGCGACCTGTTCTGTTGGGGGCTCGTCGATTATTTCTTCGTCGACTATCACTGTATCAGGTTCAAGCTCTTCCACTTGAGTCGCGGGTTCGATGATCGGCTCGTCCGCAGCCGATTCGTCAGTGGACTGTTCTATGTCGGGTGCGCGCGCATCGACAATGTCGCTGGCAATGTCCTCACCTGCCAGTGTCGCCCGAATGTGGCGTTTCATGCTTGTCTCGGCGATAAGCAAGCGCGGCGCGGAGAAGACGCCGCCCGGCAAAGCGACCAACGTGTAATAGGAGCCGTTGGAGAAATAATGCGCTGGCAACGCAATCTCGCCTCGGTTTGCGCCAATGCTTAGATGCAGGGTCATTGCCTGTCGCCCGGGGACAATTTTGGCCGGGTCGCCCGCTTCATTGAATTGGACGTTCAGTCCAATGATGGCGCCGCTTGTGAATTGCAAATAGTTGATGACGCTGTCGGGTATCGCGTTGATCAAACTGACGACAGCGGAGCGTTCATCGACATCGTCCGTTGCATCCGCGAAGTTGAATATGCCCAAGCCAGCGCTTGTGCGCATCAGCACGACTGTGCTCATCTCGCCGGCGCGAATCCACAGGCGCTCCGACATGATCTCGGCGGCGCCTAGGTTGACGGCGATATTCTGCGAGCCGCTGGGCAAGGCGATGTGGGGGGACGGCGAGGCGAAACTCAGCGCAGGAATAAGGAGTTGCCCGTTGACGCGGAGATCGACAGGCGCCGCGCCCTCAATCGCGTGAATAAAGCGGGTGCGGCCGCTGTCCGCGACGCCTCCGGTCCCGGCGACCGCATTGAACAGTTTTGGCTGGTTCGATGGGCCGTGAATGATCAGCAGATTGACGCTGCCGGCCGACCATGGCTGACTGACCCCTCCGAGCGCCATCCCGTCGCCGGCGCTCCTTAACAAGATATCGTATGTCCCCGCGCTCGTTTCTATGGCTTGGCTGGCGCCGCCTGCGGCGAGATTTATATCCAAAGCTGAGGTCTCGTCCGGGGTACTGACGGCGACCTGTATATCAGCATCGAGCGCGTTAAACAGCGTAAGGCGCGCTTTACCAGAAGGTATAGGGCTGAGATCTTCGCTGACGATGTGGAAGCGCGCCCTTTGCCCGTCAGTCAGAACAATCGCCGCTGGTTCTCCCGCGAGAGTGATTCTCTCGCGGGCAAGCGCCAGGGAGGTGGCGGGTGGGTAAGTGGATAATTCGGTTGGTCCCGCGGCTACTTCGATGCGCGCGGTCGCTTCAGCGTAGCGCAGATCAGCGGCGGCGAGTTCGCCATTTAAAGCAATGTCAACTATGCCTCCCCTAGCATCGAGGTGGACGAAGCGTATTAGCGCCGTTTCTTGCGCCCAGACCCCGCCCGTCAAGAGCGCGATCCCCGCCGCGACAACCAACAGTGATGTAAACTTTCGAATTTGGGTCATGCTCTCCAATCCCGTTTCTTCGCCAAGACCGACGGATCGTGTTGGCGCAGGGATCGGCGTTATTTGTGGCGCGCGCCGCTGGCGGAAAGGCGATCTAAGTACCTTCCTGCCATTGATTGAGGTAGGCTTCCTGTTGGTCGGTCAGTTTATCAATGCTGACGCCCATCGCCAGCAGCTTGAGCCGCGCGATTTCCATATCCACGTCAGCAGGTATAGTATAGACCTGCGGCTCAAGATTTTCCACATTTTGCAGCATATATTCGGCCGCAAGGGCTTGATTGGCGAAGCTCATGTCCATCACTGAGGCGGGATGCCCCTCCGCGGCGGCGAGGTTGATCAGCCGGCCTTCGCCCAAAACATAGATCGAGCGACCGCCAAGTTTATACTCTTCCACAAATGGACGAACGAGTTTGGGCTCGCCAGCAGCCATGGCGCCCAGCGCGTCGAGATTGATTTCGACGTTGAAATGCCCGCTGTTGCAGATGATCGCGCCATCTTTCATAACGGAAAAATGAGGCTCGTCCAGCACGCTGATATCGCCGGTGGCCGTGACGAATATATCGCCGACCTTTGCCGCTTCCAGCATGGGCATGACGCGATAGCCATCCATGACCGCCTCAAGCGCGCGGAGCGGATTAACTTCTGTGACGATCACGTTAGCGCCCAAGCCGGCGGCCCGCATGGCGATCCCGCGGCTGCACCAGCCATAACCGGCCACCACTACCACGCGGCCCGCCAGCAGGATATTGGTAGCGCGGATGATGCCGTCGATTGTGCTCTGGCCAGTGCCGTAGCGGTTGTCGAAGAGGTGCTTGGTGGAGCTGTCATTGACCGCGAGGACGGGAAAACGCAAGGCGCCGTCCTTCGCCATCGCCCGCAGTCGGATGACGCCAGTGGTGGTTTCTTCTGTGCCGCCGACGATATCCTCAAGCAACTCCCGCCGATCTTTGTGGATTGTGCCGACGAGGTCCGCGCCATCGTCCATTGTGATATGCGGCTTGTGATCCAGAGCGGCGTGAATATGCTGATAGTAGGTCTCGTTATCCTCGCCTTTGATGGCGTATACCGGGATCTCATCGTTCGTCACCAGTGAAGCAGCCACATCGTCTTGGGTCGAGAGCGGGTTGGAGGCGGTCAGCACGACATCGGCGCCGCCGGCCTGCAAGGTCTGCATGAGGTTGGCGGTTTCGGTGGTCACATGCAGGCAAGCCGAGATGCGCAAACCGTCCAGCGGTTTTTTGGCGGCGAAGCGTTCACGAATCTGTTTGAGCACGGGCATCTCCTGCCCAGCCCATTCGATGCGGTAGCGTCCGCCGGTGGCCAGCTCGAGGTCTTTAACATCGTGTGCGATCGTCATTTCTTCTCCTGGATTTCACCCCAGCGCGGGGGAAGCGGCAGCATAACGGAGGCATTCTATCATAATTGCGCGAGCCTGTCGCGAAGCAAGTGAGTTTCGAGTGGCTTTACAGGAGGCAGTCCAACTTACCGCCGTCATCGGCGAGGCGGCGGAAGCGGTTTACAAACTCCGCGATGCTAAAGTTGTGATTCTGTGTGCCGACGACCTCCAGCGCGTAGGTCGCGCTCAGGGCGCCAATCTCCGCCGAGAGCTTCAAGGGAAAGCCCTTGCTCATGCCCAGAATCAAGCCGGCTCGATAAGCATCGCCAGCGCCGGTGGGATCGGCAATCTCCCTTGGGGCGAAGGCAGCGACTTCAATGGTTTCGCCATTCAGGTAGATTTTGGAGCCCTTCTCGCTGGCTGTGATGACGACGATGTCGACGATTTCGCGCAAATCGCCCAGATCAAGCCCGGTCTTCTCATAGATGACGCTGGCTTCGTATATGTTGACCACGACCATGTGCGCGCCGCGCAGGCTCTGCCGCAACTCCTCGCCATTCAGGCGCGCGACCTGTTGGCCCGGGTCATAAATGAAGCGGATGTCTCGCTCGCGGCATTCGTCGCAGAGCTTGATCATCGCAACGGGGTCGTTGGGCGAAATGACCACCAGATCCGGCTTGGCGCTGAGCACATCGGCGATGCGGTAGTTCCGCGCCAGGTTCATCGCGCCTCCATAAAAGAAAGCCAACTGATTATTGTCATCGTCTGTGTTGGCGAAGAAGGAAGCGGTGAAGACATCGTCGATTTGGATGACAGTGCTGCAATCGACGCCGCTGCGCTCCAGCCAGCGCCGATAGTCGCCGAAATCGCGGCCCACCGTGCCCATGAGTTTGGGACGCAAGCCGAACTTCGCCATGGTGAAGGCGATATTCGCGGCGACGCCGCCCCAATGCTTGGTCATATCATCAACGAGAAAGCTGAGGCTCATATTGTGCAGCTCGTCGGGAATGAAGTGCTGCTGGAAGCGGCCCGGAAAACGCATGAGGTAATCGTAGGCGATCGAGCCAGTTATCAAGGTTTCCATAGTTGATTTCCGTTGCGTTATTGCCGATAAGACCCGCTGAGCGCGTTTAGACCCGGTCACCCGCGACGGCGCGCCGCAGACTCTCGCTAAAGGGCGGGCGGGCGATGCCGTTTTCGGTGACGATGCCGCTGAGGTAGCGATGAGGACTGACATCAAAAGCCGGGTTGCGCGCTTTGAAATGCGTCGGCACGATTGGATTGCCGTAGGGCGTCGTCACCTCGGCCGGATCGCGCAATTCGATCGGGATGTCAGCGCCAGTTTTCAGGCTGAGATCGATCGTTGAAGTCGGCGCGACCGAATAGAAGGGGATACTGTGCGCTGCCGCCATGATCGCTAGTTGATAGGTGCCGATTTTGTTGGCGAAGTCGCCATTCGCCGCCACACGATCAGCGCCAACCAGGATGAGGTTCACCTCGCTGTTTTGCATGTAGTAGCCGGCGGCGGTATCCGGGATGATGTCGTAGCTGACGCCCAGCTGCTCCAGTTCCCAAGCGCTGAGGCGCGAGCCCTGCAGCCTGGGGCGCGTTTCGTCCAACAGGACGTGGAAGTCTGTGCCGGCTTCATGCGCCGCGCGGATAACGCCGAGCGCTGTTCCGTAGTCGACGGTTGCCAGCGCGCCGGTATTGCAATGATGCAGCACAGTTGCGCCTTGATCGATGAGGCTCGATCCCCATGCGCCAATGCGCCGGTTGATGGCGACATCGTCATCGGCGACTTGCTGCGCCGCCATGAGCAGCACCTCGCGCAGGTCGTCAACGCTATTAAACTCGCCGCTTTCGGCGATTTGCAGGAGCCGCTTCACTGCCCAAGCCAGATTGACGGCCGTAGGACGAGCTGCGTTTAGTAGTTCGCCATATTGCCGCAGGTCATCAATTAGCGCCTCGACTGTTGTCGCCGGACTCTGCCGCGCAGCCAATGCCATGCCAAAGGCGGCGGACGCGCCAATTGCGGGCGCCCCGCGAACGGTCATGTTGGCGATGCTTTCGGCGACGGCTTCCACCGTTTCCAGGCGCACATATTCGAGTTTCCAGGGCAAGGCGCGCTGGTCGATCATTTTGACCGCGCCGGCCTCCCATTCTACACTCCGCATTGGGCTGCTCTCGCTCTGTCTCCGGGTTTGCTTAGCGTCTTGCGAAGCCGGCTTCCGCCACGAGTGTTCCGAGCTGATCGAAGGTTGGATGCTGTCCGAAGCGGCTGACCTGCAAGGGACCATCGCCGTAGCGCAGGAACACGGTAGGCGTGCCGGTGACGCTGTGCTGTTGAGCCAAGCGGAGATCCGTGTTCACCTGGGTGGCGTCCTGCGTGCATTCGAGCAAGTCAGTATAGGGCAGATCTATCATCTCGGAGAAACTGCGTGATGAATTGTCGCTGAAACTGCGGGCGCTGGCGACCTGGAACATGGCGTCGTGAGCCTCCCAGAAGGATTCTGGGCGCAAGGTATCAGCGCATTCGACAAGCTGGGCAGCCAGGCGCGAATAACCGGGATGAACAACCGGCAGCATCCGGTACTCGAAGCGCGCTTGGCTCGTGGCGACATAAGCCTCGATGTACTTCTCGACGGTTGGCTTGTAACGCTGGCAAGCCGGGCAGAGGAAATCCTCAAAAGCGACGATGGTGATCGGGGCATTCGGATCCCCCAGGACAAAGCCGCCGTCTGCCTGTCTGCCTTGTGGAATGGCGGAGTAATCCGTTGTTACTTCGCTGAATGAGCTTTGGCTGGACAGGACGACGAAGATCACAGCGACCACAATAGCTGCCACGATAATGCCGCCAAGCATGAGTCTCGTGCGTTGGGGCGAATTCTTGGTTTTCTGGGTCACGTCAATACCCCTCACATAATTATAGTATCCAGACAGTAAACGTTATTAGCGCGGACACGCAAGCGAATCGTACAAATCAAATCCCGCGACGTCAATTCTCTACCGCCGGCCTAATCAGACGTTTGCCCGACGTCTGCGGTATATTATGGGGCTGAAGCCGTCCCCAATGAACTGGAGCATCATCTTATGAATATGGTAGAGCTCATTGAAAAGAAACGTGATGATCACGCGCTCAGCCGAAGCGAAATTCAGTATTTCGTCGGGCGTTACACGGCTGGCGAGATTCCAGATTATCAGGCTTCGGCGCTGTTGATGGCGATATTCTTCCGTGGCATGGATCGCGCGGAAACCGTCCACTTGACCATGGCCATGGCGGAATCGGGCGACATGCTTGACTTGAGCGATATCACAGATTATGCGATCGACAAACATTCATCGGGCGGCGTTGGCGACAAGACAACCTTGATTGTCCTGCCATTGGTGGCTTCCTTTGGCGTGCCGATCGCCAAAATGAGCGGCAGAGGTCTGGGCTTCGGCGGCGGCACGCTGGACAAGCTGGAAGCGATCACGGGTTATGCTGTCAACTTATCCGAAGAGGAGTTTCGGCGCATTGCCCGTGAGACGGGCATCGTCCTGTCCGGGCAGAGCAAGTCCCTGGCGCCGGCCGATGGCAAACTCTATGTCCTGCGCGATGTCACCGGGACGGTGGCCAGCTTGCCGCTCATCGCCAGCAGCATCATGAGCAAGAAGCTGGCGGCCGGCACGAATGGGATAGTTCTGGATGTGAAGACGGGCTGCGGCGCTTTTATGAAGACGCTGGCTGAAGCGCGGGCGCTGGCGACGGCGATGGTGCAGATCGGCTTTGACGCTGGCCGAGACATGGTCGCGCTGCTGTCGGATATGAATCAGCCGCTTGGTGTCGCGGTCGGCAATGCGCTCGAGGTCGCCGAAGCGGTAGAGACGCTGCGCGGTCAAGGACCGGCGGATATCCACAGCCACTGCGTGGAAGTCGCGGCTCACATGCTGCGGCTGGCGGGTCGCGGCGAGCGCTGGACTAACCTCGGGGAGACCCGCGCTGATGTAGAGCGCGCCTTGAGAAGTGGCGCAGCTTACGAGTTTTTCCATCGTATGATTGCGGCCCACGGCGGGGATGTCCGGCAGATCGAGGACTTGAATCGGCTGCCGCAAGCCCGGCTGCGGCATGATCTGTTGGCGCGGGAAAGCGGGAACATCGCCGCTATTTATGCCGATACCGTAGGCTGGGCGACGCTTGCCTTGGGCGCGGGAAGAGCGACCAAAGAGCAAGCCATCGATCATGCGGTGGGCATCCAGGTGTATAAAAGCGTGGGCGACTCAGTGGATATCGGCGATTGCCTGATGACGATTCACGCCAACGACGAAAAACAACTGGAGGCGGCGCTGGAACTGCTTGCTCGCTCCGTTGAGCTCAGCGCGGAGCCGGTTGACCCCTTGCCGCTGTTTTACGGCGTGATAGAGGCCGAAGACACCTAGTTATTGTCACCGAATTCGCTCTGGACGCGTTCGCCTCAACAGGCGTTTTGCAGGTGCCCTTCGAACGTTTTGGCGAAGTTATGATAATGAGAATTGTCACAGGCTGCGCGAAAATAGAAGTATTCTGAGGACTCGGGGTAGATGGCGGCTTGAATAGCGGAAAGGCTCGGGCTGGCGATGGGACCGGGCGGCAAGCCAGCGTGCAGATAGGTGTTGTAAGGCGAGTTCACTTCGCGGTAGTCGGCGCGTGTAATTTGTGGCCACCAACTCCCGCGCCCGCCTTGAAGACCGTACTGCACAGTGGGGTCAGCTTCCAGCGCCATATTGATATTGAGCCGATTGCGGTAGACGCTGGCGATCAGCGCGTGTTCGTCCCGCCAGACGGCTTCTCTTTCGATGATCGACGCTAGGGTAACAGCTTGATGCAGGGTCAGGTTTTGCGCCAGCGCCGCCTCTCGCAGGCTCTCGCCGACGCGTTCGCGGAAGGTTCGCAGCAGACTGTCGAGCAAGACGCTCGGACTGATATCGGGCGGCAGTTGATAGGTATCGGGGAACATAAAGCCTTCCAGCGAAGCGCCCTCAGGAATCCCCGCCCAGGCTGCGAAGTCCTCAGGCTGCGCGGCGCCCTCGACAACAAGCATCAGGAACTCCGCACCCGCGAAGTCAAAGAGGCCATTCTGGTCGATTGAGTCCGCTAACTCCTCGATGCGCGCGCCTTCAAGCGTCCGGAAAAGGATGAAGCTTTTGCTGGAATCGGTCAAGATTTCCGCGATTTCCTTGATGGATTGCGCCTGGTTGAGGAAGTAGACGCCGGCTTCAAAGCGCCGATCGTAGCCTTCGACGCGAGCGTAGTCGATAAAGAGACCGGGATCATGGATAAGCGCCGCGCCTCGGAGCGCGAAGGCGATCGTGTAGGCGCCAGTCCCCAGCGAAACGGTGAATCTAACCGGATTGGCTTGGCTGCTGAAGGGGGCATCCAGTTCTTGTTGACGACTTGCTAGTTGTATTCTTAAGACGAAGGTTTGCGCTAGGTCGATGATCTGCCCGTCGGTAGCGAAATACAGACTCACGAAGATTATGACGCAGAGAATGACAAATAAGATTAAACCCAGGAAAAAGCCGTCAATCAATCGTCGCAAGATTTCCGCCTTTGCCGCCCAGCGCGGACTCTTGAAGACATGGTACGTAGGGACGCCACGAAGGCCAACGATCGCCTAGGATTGCGCGAGGGCGGTAGCGCTCGTCGAAATCTCGGCAAGCTCTGCGCTGATCTCCGCGGATTCGAGGTCTCGTACGATGGTCACCCAGGTGCGGCCCGGCTTGAGCGGAATGGGATCGCCATCGGGGAAGTTGAGACGCAGCGCCTCGCCCCGGTTTTGATTGCGCCGCCACCACAAGCCTCGGTACAGCCTTCCCTCCCGCATGACGTAGGCTGCGCCCTGGCCCCATAGCGCTACTTCGTAGGATTCGTCAATAGAACCTGCAGTGAACAGATCGGGTCGACGATTATGCGTGACCTGCAGGATCACCAGGTTATCCGCCCAAAGCTGCTTCTCGTCGGCGGCGTCGATATGCGGTATGCCGTCGGCATAGCGGAGGTAGCGCCGGCTCGCCTCATCGTATTGCCAGCGCACATCGGTGCGATTGTACCAATTGATGTAAATATCCCGGGCTGGTTTCCCGCCTTCAATCCCCCGCATATCAAAGGCGAAGCCGTTAGCGCGATAGCCTTGATTCTGATTGCGCAGCCTGGCCAGTTCCCACATTTTACTCGTATCGCCGAATAGCGTATGTTCATAACCCAAGCCAGCCACGGAATTGTCGCGACAGAAGCCGCCTCGCTCACAATTATCCCCGAGTGAAGTTGAAAGCAGGAGAGGCCGGAAAGGCGCATTGATGTATATCTCGTGGATGGGCGCGCTGGTGCCGGAGTAAGCGAGCAGGGCGGCATACATGTTAATCAATTCGATATCGAGCAGGCGGGCGCTGCGTATCGAGCCGACCTGTTCCGGCGCATTGTCCCGGAAGATAGCGGCGAAGCGGGTTACTCCGCCTTCCGCCTCGTATTCAAAGACGAGATCTGCCTGGTTGATGCCCCGCTGAGGCCTTACCTTCGGGGGCCAGTTGGAGATCTTGACGATCAGGTTTCGCCGCTTTAGGGCTTCCTCGCTGGGGTATGGCAGGCCCGTCAAGGGGTTGATGCCATAAGGATAATCCCAGGGTCCGACTTCGATATCTGACGCGCGAGCAAATATGTCGGCGATGGCTTCGGCGACAAGCGATGGCGACTGAAGCTGGGCGGCGCCTGGCGCGGATAGATCCTCTTGGTTTTCGGCGCTGTCATTCTGCCCGAGAATAGGACTCGCCCAAGCAGCCAGGCTGATGATAAGCACAAGAATACAGAACGAAGCATTCCGCATAGATTCGAGCATGGATCTCCACTTTATCCGCTGCGATTCGCGCCCGCATAATAGTATATGGAAGCGGCACTGCCTTCGGCAAGGCGCAGAAAGTATAATTGACCGAGCGTAGTCAAAACGTCATATTTCCGCGGAGAAGCGATGAAGCGCCGGCGTCTTTTGATTAGTTATGCCCATCCCGATGACGAGTCCTTTGGTTTGGGGGCGGCCGTCCCGAAGTGGATTGACGACGGCGTCGATGTCTATTTGATCTGCGCTACGAATGGCGATGTCGGTACGGTCCCTGAGGACTTGCAGGGTCGATATGCTACCGTGGCCGACTTGCGACTTAGCGAATTAGCCTGCGCCCGTCAATATCTGAAGTTCAAAGATGTCTTTATGTTGGGCTATCGCGATAGCGGCATGCCGGGCAGCGAAACATCGCGCCATCCCGATTCACTCTGTTACTTGTGGCAGCATCAGCCGGAGCGCGTGACCGAAGACGTTTTGAAGGTCATGCGGCAAGTGAAACCTCAGGTTGTCGTGACGTTTAATCGATACGGCGGCTATGGTCATCCGGATCACATCGCGATACAGCGGGCGACGGTGCGCGCCTTTGACTGCCTGCAAGCTGAAAGCGCCCCCAACGGTTATAAACCGCAGAAGCTCTATTACGCCGGCTTTCCCAAATTGACCTTGCGGCTGCAAATTTTAATGGCTCGGCTGAAAGGGCAGAACCCGAGACACATGGGTAGAAACGAGGACATCAATATCGTCAAAATCCTCGATCATATCGAGCCGGTGCATGCGCGCATACCTATCGCCGATTATTTTGATGTATGGGAACAGGCGAGCCGCTGCCACGCCAGTCAGGGAGGCGGGCGCATTACCAGGACTTCGCGGCTCTTGCGTCGGCTGTTGTACAGCAAGCAAGGATTCACTCGCGTCTACCCGCGGCCAGCGCGGGATCGCGTTGACGAAGACGATCTCTTTGCCGATGTGCTTCTATAGCCGCTTATGGCAGGGCGGTGTACGATTCCGATACGACGGCTTGTCCAGCCTCGCTTTGAACCCAGCCAAAAAAATGAAAGATCTTGGCAGGCGGCGCTTCCCGTCCGATGACATATATGGTCGCGCGCAGGGGGTAACGCCGGTCAGCCATGCTGCTCACTGTGGGGCGCACGCCATCAATCGCCAGAACAGTCACGCGGTCGTCAATTCTACTCAGAGGCAGATAGCCGATGGCGCCGTCCAACTCGCTTACTCGCTGCAGCATGGCATCGAAACTGGGCATCAGCACGGCATTGCCGGTGACCTTCGTCATCCCCATGACCATACGCTGGAACCCCTTGTAGACATCGCTGCCCGCCTGATAGCTTAGTGGATTAATTGCAATCGACTCGACGCCGAAGGCGTTCCAGTCGCGATAACGTCCGCTAAAAACAGCGCGAAGATCGTTGAGTGTCAGTGTTGAGATGCTGTTTGCCGGATTCACGACAATGGCGAGACCATCTAGCGCGAGCGGCGCCGCCCAGATGTCATCGCGGGCTGGCACATGGCTGCTGATCAGATAGTCGATACTGCCCGTTTCCAATTGCGTCATCAATGTATCAAAGAAGCCTTGGCGGACTTCTATGATGCTTTGGTCATACTCCGTTGCAAAGCGCCCCGCAAGACCTTGCATGAGTTTATGGGTCGCTTCTGTTGAATACAGCTGCAATGTGGAATGCGCCGTCGTGGGAGTCGCTGCGGGAGACTTCACTGTGCAGCCAGCCATCGCCGCAAAAGCTAAAATCGCCAGTGTCGTCCGGGCGTAAGTCATCCCCTGTTTCACCTACTCGGCGGTCAAACCATGCCGAAGATAGCGCGGCAGAAATCTTGCGGCGTATTCCCGCAGTGAGCCTTCGATAATAGCTTGACGCATGTTTTGTACATGCCGGACGAGAAAGTCGATGTTATGCAAGCTGATCAGATAGTATGCCAGCAGCTCTTTGGCAATCAGCAGATGACGCAAATACGCGCGGGAAAAGCGGCTAGCATAGTTGTCCAGCGCGCTGTCAATTGGCGACTCATCGGCGCGATATCTTGCGTTGCGCAGATTGATGCGGCCAGCCTGTGTAAAGGCAGCGCCGTGCCGGGCGAGACGGGTTGGTATCACGCAATCGAAGATGTCGACCCCGCGGGAAATCCCCTCGAGTAAATCATCTGGCTCGCCTACGCCCATAAGATAGCGAGGCTTGTTATGAGGCAGGCAGGGCAGCGTTTGATCTAGCGTCGCGTACATCTCCTGCTTGCTTTCGCCCACTGCCAATCCCCCAATCGCATAACCCTTGAGAGCCATATCCGTGACGAAACGCGCCGAAGCTTCTCTCAAGTCGGGAAAGATGCCACCTTGCACGATGCCGAACAGCGCCTGTTTTTCGTCATCGGGATGCGCTTGCCGACAACGTCGCAGCCAACTGTGCGTTCGCGCTACGGCTGCTTCAACTTCAGCGCGATCGTTTGGCGGCGGGCATTGGTCGAAAGCCATGATTATGTCGGCTCCAAGATTCTGCTGGATCTGCATGGAGCGCTCCGGTGTGAGGCGCTTCTGACTGCCGTCGATGTGGCTGCGAAAGGTCACGCCGTCCGCATCGATCTTGTTGATGTCCGCCAGGCTGAAGACTTGAAAGCCGCCGGAATCCGTCAGGATTGGTCCACCCCAGCACATAAATTCATGCAAGCCGCCGAGGTCGCGAACCAAGTCGTCGCCGGGCCGAAGAAACAGATGATATGTATTTGCCAGGATAAGCTGAGCATCAAGATCTTCCAGGTCCCGCGGAGGGACTGCTTTGACCGTGCCGGCCGTCCCAACCGGCGCGAATACCGGGGTCAAGATATCGCCATGCGGGCTGTGCAAGATTCCTGCGCGCGCCTTGCCATCAGTGGCGACAATCTCAAATTCAAATGACATAGCGATACCTGAAGAGAAGAGTTCGAAGCCTGTGTTGGGTAGGACCTGTTGTATTTTCGCAAGGCCCCTCTACCGGCTCATGCCAGGAGGGTGTTGTGACTAGAGACAGTATAACACAACCAGCTTGAGGTCTTGCCTGAATGATGTTTGCTGGACATGAAGCGATCGCTGGCGCTTCGGTTGGCGGGTATTAGCCCCCGCCACTATACTGATGACACAGACTATATTTGTCGCTAATAAACATAGTCTGCGCTTATGCGTCCCTGCGATAACTCTACTCGCTGCCGCCGAGCGGCTTCATACTCAATGGCGCGACGCGATATGACCCTCAAGAATATCATGCACGGCCTGGACGGAGCCTGCCCATGTTGAGAGAAGCCTTGACAGAGCGGCTGTCTTCTGCCTTTCCCAGTCATGTGACAATTGATTGCGAGGCTCTGGCGGCGAATGTTCGCTGGATCAAGGCTTTCATCGGCAATGATGTTGAGCTGATGGCGGTGGTAAAGGCGAATGCTTATGGACACGGAGCGGTGGCTGTAGCCGATATCGGGCTGCGAAATGGCGCGGCTATGCTCGCCGTCGCCAATATCAGCGAAGCGATCGAGCTGCGCGAAGCCGGTATCAACGCGCCGATACTTGTCCTGAGCTTTGTGCCTGCCGAGGCGGTTCAAGTCGCGCTCGCCCTTAATCTGCGCCTCACCCTGTATGATGTCGCGCAAGCGAGCCAATATCAATCTTGCGTCGAAAGCGAGCCTGGTCGATTGATCGCGCACGTCAAAGTGGATACGGGCATGGGACGGCTAGGCGTCGCGTATGACGAAGCAATGGCGCTTTGTGATTATGTGCGGGCGCAAACTGCCCTGCAACTCGAAGGCATCTATACGCATTTCTCGGCGGCCGACAGCGACCTTGATTATACGTCAGAACAACTCTCGCGCTTCAGTTGCCTGCTTAATGAATTGCAGCGAGCCGGTTTCCGCTTCCGATATGTACATGCGGCGAATTCCGCTGCCTTGCTCACCTGTCGCGGCAGCCACTTCAATCTCGTGCGACCGGGCTTGTTGCTCTACGGTTTGAATCCGCTGGCGGGCGGCGAGGCAATCAATGGTCTGCAGCCGGCATTGAGTTGGAAAACCAACATCGCCCAAGTCAAAACACTGCCGCCCGGTTCGCCGGTTGGCTACGGCAATACTTATCGGACGCGGGGATGGGAGACCATAGCGGTTTTGCCGGTGGGCTACGCCGATGGCTTGCGCCGGTCGCCGCGATCCTGGCGAGAAGTGCTCGTCCATGGAGTGCGAGCGCCGCTGGTGGGGCGGGTGAGCATGGAGAAAGTGACGATAAACGTTTCGCATATTCCCGATGTGCGGATTGGCGATGAGGTGGTTCTGCTCGGAAAACAGGCTGGCGACGAAATCAGCGCTGCGAAATGGCGCGGCTATGCTCGCCGTCGCCAATATCAGCGAAGCGATCGAGCTGCGCGAAGCCGGTATCAACGCGCCGATACTTGTCCTGAGCTTTGTGCCTGCCGAGGCGGTTCAAGTCGCGCTCGCCCTTAATCTGCGCCTCACCCTGTATGATGTCGCGCAAGCGAGCCAATATCAATCTTGCGTCGAAAGCGAGCCTGGTCGATTGATCGCGCACGTCAAAGTGGATACGGGCATGGGACGGCTAGGCGTCGCGTATGACGAAGCAATGGCGCTTTGTGATTATGTGCGGGCGCAAACTGCCCTGCAACTCGAAGGCATCTATACGCATTTCTCGGCGGCCGACAGCGACCTTGATTATACGTCAGAACAACTCTCGCGCTTCAGTTGCCTGCTTAATGAATTGCAGCGAGCCGGTTTCCGCTTCCGATATGTACATGCGGCGAATTCCGCTGCCTTGCTCACCTGTCGCGGCAGCCACTTCAATCTCGTGCGACCGGGCTTGTTGCTCTACGGTTTGAATCCGCTGGCGGGCGGCGAGGCAATCAATGGTCTGCAGCCGGCATTGAGTTGGAAAACCAACATCGCCCAAGTCAAAACACTGCCGCCCGGTTCGCCGGTTGGCTACGGCAATACTTATCGGACGCGGGGATGGGAGACCATAGCGGTTTTGCCGGTGGGCTACGCCGATGGCTTGCGCCGGTCGCCGCGATCCTGGCGAGAAGTGCTCGTCCATGGAGTGCGAGCGCCGCTGGTGGGGCGGGTGAGCATGGAGAAAGTGACGATAAACGTTTCGCATATTCCCGATGTGCGGATTGGCGATGAGGTGGTTCTGCTCGGAAAACAGGCTGGCGACGAAATCAGCGCTGACGAGATCGCCGAATGGATCGGCAGTATCAACTATGATGTTGCCACCTCTGTCGCGCCGAGGGCGCCCAGAGCGCTTATGTATTCCTGAAGAGCCTAGGCTTCCAACAGGCGGCGCAGGTCGGAAACGATCGTCCCCGGCGGGACGCCAAATTGATAACGCATTATCCAGCCTCCGTTTTGGTCCAGCAGGAAGGCGCCGGCGCTGTGATTGACCAAATAGCCGCCGGGAGACTCCTCCTCGCTGACCTCGAATGCCAAGCCCAATGGAGCGCCAAACGCGCGCACATCGTCTTCGTCGCCAGTCAGAGCCATGATGCCGTCAAGACCGCGAAATGAGAAATACTGACGCAGCGCAGCGGGTGTATCACGCGCGCCATCGACGCTGATGAAGACGAAATGCACCTTCTCCGCCAGGCTCTCGAGTTCTGACTGAATCCGCTGAAAGTCGCTCAAGGTCAAGGGGCAGATATCTGGGCAGTGGGTGAAGCCAAATGTTAGCAGTACGAATCGACCCTGCAATTCGCCGAAGCGCCTGCGCTCATTTGCAGTGTTCCTAAGCTCAATGTCCGGGATGGCAATCGGTGGATCAATTTCAATCGTGCCATCGAAGAGGTCGAGGACCTTGTCCTGGATATGATCGCTTTCGCTTTGACTGCGGAACTGATCATAAAGCAGAAAGAGGGAAAGAGCCGATATCCCGATGATCAGTCCCGCAATCAGGCTGTATAGAATCAGATGGATGACCGATGGTCTGATCTTGGGTTTTGCCGGTCGGGCTTGCATTGCGTTTTGCCAGATTGCGCTGCCAGCACTGTTCTGATGATATCAAGTTCAAGCACACACATACAGGCGCAAAGCGCGATACCTGGCGGCGGGATAGACGGCCAAATCGTGGGAATGGTCAAAATTGGGACATGGCAACAAATAATCCTGACTCATGAAATAATAAATGTAAGGCTTGATTGGTATTGCAAAATCAGCGCGAAACATGCGGAAATATTCTGCATGAGACCCAACAGAAATGAGGCAAGATCACAAATTCCATTCTGTTTCGCACACAGGGGCACCCTCTCTCGAAGTGCTGTGTCGGCGGTCGGTGTCTACGCGACCTACGCGCACCCCTTGTGGGAGAGGGGGCTGGGGGTGAGGGGTAGAAAACCACGCATTTTTCGATAATAACAATCAAGCCTTGTAGGGGCGACCCTTGGGTCGCCCGCATCAGATTCTCTGGACAGGCGGGATTCTATCCTCTTAATTCACCACTCTTATAGACACCCAAGTCGTTGCGGACATACGACAAAGCCGCTACAATGAAATTGCCGCAAGGAGAGAGATTTCGCCATCGCGCGAAACGCCGAAGGGGCAAGCGACAAGTAAGCCAACTTGCGTGAAACTCTCAGGCAAAAGGATCCTTGGGGCAGGATTCTCTGAAGGTCACACCAACCGACAGGGCGCATTCTCGGCATGAGGTGCGCTCGTTTTGTTTAATACTCAAAAAAGGAGTTACACATGGGCGAATGGAAGGTACCCGCAAATTTGAAGTATTCCGAATCGGACGAGTGGTTCGCGCTTGCTGGCGACCTTGTCACCATTGGCATCACCGACTACGCGCAAGACCAGCTCAACGATATCGTCTATGTTGAATTCAGAGACCCTGGCGACGCCCTCGATGCCGGCGACTCCTTTGGCGAAGTCGAATCGGTCAAAGCCGCTGCCGAGCTGTACAGCGTCGTGCCCGGCGAAATCATTGAAGTAAATTCGGCTTTGGAGGATGAGCCGGAGACAGTCAATGCCGATCCCTTTGGCGCCGGCTGGATGGTCAAGATCCGCGCCTCCGATCTCACGGGCTTGGACGCGCTGATGGACGCCGCCGCCTATGACGCCTATTGCGACAGCCGCTGAGAGACTCGCCTTCCACTTCCGCATATCCTGACGAGAGGCATAAACTGACGTGAGCTACATACCGCATACACCGGCCGAAACGAGGTCCATGCTGACCGAGATCGGCGTGAGATCGATCGACGAACTCTTTCAAGCCGTGCCGCAATCCCACCGCTTCCCGCCGCTGGACCTGCCGCCGCCAATGAGCGAGATGGAAGTCGCCGCCGAGATGCTCGCCATCAGCGAGGCGAACGACCATGGCCAGGACTTTGCCATCTTCCGCGGCGCCGGCGCCTATCATCATTTCATCCCCTCGGTCGTCAACCACATCCTGCTGCGCGGCGAATTCTACACCGCCTACACGCCCTATCAGCCGGAGATCTCGCAGGGCACGCTGCAAGCGACCTATGAATATCAGAGTATGATGTGCGCGCTGACCGGCATGGATGCCGCCAACGCCAGCCATTACGACGGCGCCACCAGCCTCGCCGAAGCCGTCACCGTCGCCCTCGAAGTAGCGCGCCACAAACGCAAAAAGGTCATTCTCAGCCACGCCATCCACCCGCAATACCGCGAGGTCGTCCGGGCATACCACCAAGGGCGCGATATTCGCATCATCGGCGATCGCGGTCGCGGCGAAATCGTCGATCTGCTGGAAATGCTGGACGACAACACCGCCATGCTCGCCCTGCAATATCCCAACTTTTTCGGCCAGATTGATGACTTGGCAACCGTCGCCGAAGCAGTGCATGGCTCCGGCGCGCTGTTGGTCATCGTGGCGAACCCGATGGCGCTCTCACTTTTCAAGAGCCCGGGCGAGCTGGGCGCCGATATCGTCGTCGGCGAGGGACAGCCTATGGGCGTCCCGCTCGGCTTCGGCGGACCCTACCTGGGCTATTTCGCCATTCGGCAAAAGTATGTGCGTCGCATTGCGGGCCGCATTATCGGCGAGACCCGCGATGCCGATGGCAAGCGCGCCTTCGTCATGACCCTGCGCCCGCGCGAGCAGGATATCAAACGGGAGCGCGCCACCAGCAATATCTGCACCAACCAGGGCTTGATGGCGCTGGCTGCCTCGGTCTACATGGCGCTGATGGGCAAAAACGGCTTGCGCCAGGTCGGCGAACTCAACTACCACAAGGCGCATTACGCCGCCGAGCGGATCAACCGGCTCGACGGTTACAGCGTCGATATGAGCAAGTCTTTCTTCAATGAATTCGTCATCGCCTGCCCGCGCCCGGTCGCTGAAATCAACGACGCGCTGCTCGCGGAAGGCATCATCGGCGGCTACGACCTGGGTCCGCATTATTTCCATTTGCAGGACCACATGCTGCTCTGCGTGACGGAGACGAACGGCAAAGACGAAATCGACCGCCTTGTTGAAGTCTTGGGAGGGCTGGGCTAATGGCAAACCCGCAACTGCAACCACTGATCTACGATATCGGCGCGCCAGGACGCAGCGGCGTCAATCTGCCCGAATGCGATGTGCCGGAGTCGCCCTTGCCGGCTGCACTGATGCGCGACGATCTGCCCCTGCCGGAAGTTGGCGAGGTGCAGGTGGTGCGCCACTTCGTCAAGCTGAGCCAACTCAATTATTCCATCGACCAGGGCCTGTATCCCCTGGGCTCCTGCACCATGAAATACAACCCCAAGCTCAACGAAGACGCGGCCCGTCTGCCCGGCTTCGCCCAGTTGCACCCGCTGACAGACGAATCGGGCGCGCAGGGAGCGCTCTTCCTCATGCACGAATTGCAGCGCTGGCTCGGCGAGATCAGCGGTTTCGCGGCGGTCAGCCTGAGTCCGGCGGCCGGCGCCCAGGGCGAATTCGCCGGCATCTTGATGATCCGCCAGTATCACAGCGACCGCGGCGAGGGTCAGCGCGATATCATCCTCGTGCCAAACAGCGCCCACGGCACCAACCCGGCTACCGTGACCATGGCTGGCATGGAAGTGCGCGAACTGCCAGCCGACGCGCAGGGCAATGTCGATATGCGCGCGCTGCACGCTGCCTGCGAAGGCGACCTGCGTGACCGCATCGCCGGCATGATGATCACCGTGCCCAGCACCCTCGGCTTGTTCGAATCGACCATCCTCGAGGTCATCGAAACTGTGCACGACGCCGGCGGCTTGATGTATATGGACGGCGCCAATATGAACGCGCTGATGGGCGTGGTCAAGCCAGGCGAGCTCGGCTTCGATGTCATGCATTACAACTTGCACAAGACCTTCTCCACACCCCACGGCGGCGGCGGACCAGGTAGCGGCGCGGTCGGCGTCAACGACAAGCTGGCCCCCTACCTGCCGGGACCTATCGTTGAGATTGTTGACCACCCCCCACCTGTTGCAATGGAGGGGGATTTAGGAGGGGGTAAACCCGAAGAACCGCCCCTCTACGGCTTCGTCATGCCGGAAAAGAGCATCGGGCGCATGAAAGCCTTCCACGGCAACTTCGGCATGCACCTCCGCGCTTATGCTTATATCCGCGTTTACGGCGACAGCGGCATCCGCGATGTGACGCGCTACGCCGTGCTCAACGCCAACTACCTGCGCGCCAGGCTGATGCGCGCCTATAATGTGCCTTACCCGCGCTACTGCGGGCACGAATTTGTGCTGGAAGGGCATATCGACGGCGTCGACGAGGTGCACGCTCTGGATATATCGAAGCGGCTGATGGACTACGGCTTCCACCCGCCGACGAATTATTTCCCGCTGATCGTGCCTGAAGCCCTGCTGATCGAGCCGACCGAGACCGAAGTTAAGGAGGATCTCGACGCCTTCGTCCAGGCAATGGAGCAGATCGCCGAGGAAGCGCGGACGGAGCCGGAGACCCTGCTCACTGCGCCGCACACCGCGCCCGTCCGCCGCTTGGATGAAGTCCGCGCGGCGAAGGAGCTGGTACTCTGCTGCGCGCCTGCTTTGCCCGCATCAGTAAGATAGGTTTCGGCCGCTTCACGAAACCGCCCCGGTCGTCGCGGGCTGCGCAAAACGTGTAGGGACGACTAAATTGATCGCCCGCGGACAACCTCTGCAAACTCGGGCAACTTGATAAGTCGCCCCTACACGGCTCGCATTGCTCCAATTATCATCGGCGCTCGACTGACCCCGCAGACGATCTGAGTTGCCCTGTGCTCGACCTGCTCAACATCTTCATCGACAACATGATCCCCGTGCTGGCGATCGCCGGCGTCGGCTTCTACTTACGCAAGCGTTTCGATACCAGCCCGGCGATGATCTCGCGCATGATGTTCCACGTCTTTTCTCCCGCGCTGGCGTTCAACGCCCTGTACACGCGGGACATCAGCGGCGGCGATTTTCTGCGTGTCTATTTCGCTACCCTTGCGCTTCTTGCTGCCATCTTAGCCTTCTCCCTGGTTTTTTTCCGCTGGCAGAAGATCAGTCCGGGCGAACGCGCCACTACTCTAGTCTCTACTTTCGTCTTTAATGGCGCCAACTTCGGCATTTCAATTGTCAGCTTTGCCTTTGGCGCCGAAGCGCTGACTTATGCAGTGATCATTTACATCGCCGGCTCCACTGTAGCTTGGACGCTGGGTCCCTACGTTTCCTCGAGCGGCAAAGCATCAATGCTGAAATCATTTCAGAGCGTTCTGCGCACGCCGGTTGTATATGCGCTTGTCGCGGCTTTTGCGCTAAAGGCGGCCGGCATAATGGAATTGCCGCCGGCCTTAAGCCGCACATCACAGCTGCTTGCCGACGCTTCTATCCCATTGATGCTGGTGCTGCTGGGTTTGCAGTTGGGTGGCTTTCGCAAGCCCGATCGTTGGCGGCTCCTGCTATCCGGCACGGCGATCCGCTTGCTCTTAGCGCCGTTAATCGGTGTCGCTGTCGCATCGCTGTTCAGCTTGGATGGCGCCGCGCGCTTAGCTTTCATTCTGCAAGCGGGTATGCCCACCGCCGTGCTGACGATCATACTCGCCTATGAGTTCGATACCGATAAGGACCTGGCTCTCAGTCTGATCATGACGACAACCCTTATCAGCCCGTTTACACTGTCTGTGATCATCTATTTGCTGCAGAACGACATCATCTAAGTAGTTCCAACTAAGTAATTGAAATCTTTCTATTTTGCGAATTGGAGGGGCGTTGGTCTGCTGTGTCTACGCGCAGCGCTGAAACGCCCGCGAATGGAATTATCTAAATGGGCTCTCTCTGTGCTCTCTGCGTTCTCTGTAGTTAGTTTTTGTTGCATGACTTACTTGCGCTTACTTAGATCACCACAGAAACAGCCACCAGTTCGATTATTTCACTTTTATAACTTCCGCGGACTCGTTATAATCCCCGCGCCCCAAAGGATGGAGTCGCTGTGTCGAGCTACAAACTGGTTGAGACGGTTTCGCTGCGAAAGCAATCCCGGCGCATACGCATACTCCGCGTCGGCTGGCACGATACCCGCGCCTTGATACGGGAATTTCGGCGTCCGCTGCTCATATTCTTTGTCGCCGTCTTCATCGGCGGCTACGTTTACATGCAGCTGAACAATAACCATTCCGATAACACGCCGCTGAATTATGTCGACATGCCCTACATTATGCTGGCGTTGATGGTGCTGGAAGCATCAATTGAAGTGCCGACTGAGCCGCACTTGATTGTGTTCTGGTATATCATGCCGCTGCTGGCGGTTTACGTTGTGGGGCGGGGCGCCGCCGATTTCCTGCGGCTCTTTATCGATCGCGAGCAGAGGCGCAGTGCCTGGGGGGTGGCGGTGGCATCAACATACAAGCGGCATATCATCGTGGTCGGCATCGGGCATACCGGGATTCGCATTGTCCGGGAGCTCACGCAGATGGGTTTCGAGGTGGTGGCGGTTGATGTGGGCGCGGACAAAGAAGCGCAGGAAAGGCTGCACGAGGTGGATGTGCCGCTGATCACGGGCGACGGGCGCCTGGTCACGGTGCTGGAATCGGCGGGCCTTCGCCGGGCGACGGCGGTTGTTGTCGCCACATCGAATGACCACGTCAACCTCGAAGTGACGATGCGCGTTCGCGACATGAATCCCAAAATCCGCCTGGTGACGCGCATGTGGGATCGACGATTAGCCCAGCAGATGGAGCGCTTCTTTGATGTTGAGGTATTGAGCGCATCGGACCTGGCGGCGCCGGCTTTCGCGGGCGCGGCGGTCGGCGCGGAGATCACGCAGAACCTGCATGTTGCGGGCTTGGAATACAGCATGATCCGCCTGATCGTCCGCCATGGCTCCTTCCTGGCGGACCAAACCGTCGGCGACATACAGGAGAGCGAAGGCGTCGATATCGTCTTGCTCCATCGCCCGGAATTTGATTCGCCCGATGTACATCCGCGCGGAGACGTCAGCGTGCGCGGCGGGGACACGCTGGTGCTATTCGCCCATCACGATCTCATCACTGAGCTTATCGGGCGCAACGAAACCGGCTAGCGCCTCATTTGCGCCGCGGAAAGCGCGTTAGCACAGTCGCCGGCTCCGGCAATCTGATGCGCTGTGTCAGCGAAAGGTCGCCGAAATCAGTGGCTTTCGCGCGGGCGGAACCAGCGAATATCGATAGCTTTGTGCCCGGCTTGCGCGATGGTTTCTCCAATAGCGCCTGCCCGACTTGATAGCCCTCCGAATCGATATTGCAGCTCGTGACCTTGCCGACAACCCGTCCGCGCGCGTTAAGCACAGGATCGCCATATCGCGCAGGCCGCGCCCCTTTATTGTCCAGGCGGAAGCGGCTGACCTGATGCTTGCGCTCGGCTTCATGGGCGCTGAACGCGCTTTTGCCGACGAAGAAAGGCTTGTAGAGCTTGACGTAGGCGCCGAAACCCGCATCAGCCGGATTAAGATTCAAATCGCCCGCCAGTTCCAGCCCATAGAGCGGCAAACCGGCTTCGGTGCGCAGGCTGTCCCGCGCCGCCAAGCCACAGGGCGTCACGCCCAGCTCAACCAGCGCGCGGAATAGCGCCGCCGCCTCGTCGGGATGCGCGAAGAGCTCATAAGCGACCCGCTCGCCAGTATAACCCGTGCGCGAGACGATGAGATCGAAACCGCCGAGCGTCACCTGAGCCACGCCCGCCCAGCGCAAACGCTTGACCGCCGCTTTGTCGGCTTCGCTGCCTTCAAGCTGCAGCAAGGCAGCACGGCTCTCCGGTCCTTGCAGGGCAATATCGACGCGCTGCTCCCCGCCCCATTGCGGCAGGCGCAGGTCCCGCAGTTGGAAGCCGTCGACACCTTCGATGCGGCGGCTCGGCATATCGGGGTCAATCATAACAGCGCCGTCGATGAGAGCATTGAGCCATTGCCAATTCTTGTCATTATTCGAGGCGTTGACCACTAGCAGGAAGCGCTCCTCCGCCAGACGATAAATCATCAGGTCGTCCAGCGGGATGCCCTCGGTATCGAGGAAGTAGGTGTAATGCGAGCTGCCGACTTTCAGGCGCTTGACATCGTTGGTGCTGACGAGATCGAGGAAGTTCTCGGCGCCGGCGCCCTGCAGATCAAAGACGCCCATGTGCGCCACATCGAATATGCCCGCGCCCGTGCGCACGGCCGCATGCTCGTCGCTGACGGAGCGATACCAGAGCGGCATGTCATAGCCAGCGAAAGGCGCCATCTTCGCGCCCAGCTCAAGGTGCAGACTATGCAGCGGCGTCTCCTGCAGCATGTCGACAGCGGCGACATCGGGCTCGAACTTGGGAAGAGCCGCGACCGGCTGCGCGTAATAATTGGGACCGTTCATGCCGATGTGATAGGCTTTGCGGTCGTAACCTGCCGTCCCCGCGAGCATCTGTGGCTCGCCTTCGCCGAGGACCCGCACAGCGACCGGTCCCGGCACTTTGGCCTGCATGTCGGCATCGTCAAAGTGGGCGAATCCGTCGCTGAGGCTCCGCAGCCAGGCCACCGCCCGCTCCGCCCGTCCGGCGATATTCAGGCGAAACTCAGTTGCCGAGATGCGCGTGACGCTGCCGCTGGCCATAGCCGCGCCGTCTTTCTCGAGGACGTGGGTCGGCTGGCTCTCGCTATCCTGCAGCGCCACGATATCGCTGGTCAGGGCGATATGCAGGAAGTCGCCTGCGGCCGCGCCGCTGACACTGATCTCGAGGCAGCTTTCGCCGGCATCGGCGTCCAAATGATAGAAATGCGGGTAACCATCTTCTGTCGCATCGGTGTCGATACCGAGTCGCATCGCTAGCTCCTGCGCGCGACGCCCGGCCGCTTGCAGCGCATCGAAATCGACTTTGGCTCGCGCCAGGGGCCGCACGCGCCCGGTCAAGCTGAAGGGTCGGCAGGCTTCCAGCACATCGGCAATGATATCGCCAAGCGCATCAATGTCGGCGGCGGTGATCCCACGCTGGGTGAGCCAGGTGGTACCCAGCCGGAGGCCGCTCGGCCGCAGGGCGGAGGTATCGCCGGGGATGGTCTGCCGGTTGACGACGATGCCGGCCAGATCTAGGATGCGCGCCGCCATGTCACCGCTGAGGGCAGTGCCGTCCGCGCCGGTGATCGACTTGCAATCGAGAAGGAGCAGGTGGGTGTCCGTCCCGCCGTAGGGCAGGCGGAAGCCGCGCGCGCTCAGCTTCTGCGCCAGGTCTTTGGCGTTGGCGAGGGTTTGGCTTTGAAGTTCGCGGAACTGCTCGGTCGCCGCGAGCCGCAGGGCGACGGCCAAACCAGCCATGGTGTTGATATGAGGTCCCCCTTGTTCGCCCGGGAAGACGGCGCGGTCGAGTTTTGCCGAGAGATCGCGCCGGTGAGTGATGAGGACGGCTCCGCGGGGACCGTTGAAGGTCTTATGTGTGGTGAAGCTCACGACATCAGCGATGCCCACCGGGTTGGGATAGACGCCAGCGGCGATCAAGCCGGCGACATGCGCCACGTCAGCGAGCAGGTAGGCGCCGACCTCATCGGCGATCTCGCGATAAGCCTTCCAATCAGCGGCGAAAGGATAACTGCTGAAGCCGCCGATGATTAGCCGGGGTCTGTGCTCCAGCGCTAGCTCGCGCATGCGCTCATAGTCCAGCTTTTCGCTGGCTGGGTCAATGCCGTAGCTGACGATGTTGTAGTACTTGCCGCTGCGGTTGACCGGGCTGCCATGCGTGAGGTGACCGCCCATGATCAGGTCCATGCCCATGACGGTGTCCCCGATATTGAGCAGCGCGGTGTAGGCGGCGTTGTTGGCTGGCGCGCCGGAAAGCGGTTGCACATTCACGTACAGATCTTCAGCGCCGCAGCCATTGCCAGCGAAGATCTCCGCCGCCCGCCGCCGAGCTAGCGACTCGAGTATGTTCGCGTATTCTGTTCCCTTGTAATAGCGTTGGTCGGCGTTGCGCCGAAACTCAGGCAATCGCTGCGCGTAATCCAGGATTTCCGCTTGGGTCATTCGGCGTGAGTTGTCCAGCGGGTAGCCTTCGGCATAGATATTGTGAAAGGCTGAACTGAGAGCATCCCGGACAGCTAAGGGCGCCGTGCTTTCCGATGGGATCATGATGAGCTTCGCCTGCTGGCGCGCCGTCTCATGGCGAATCAATTCGGCGACATCGGGATCAAGCTCGTCTATGCCGCCACGGAAAAGATAATCGTTGTTGGACATTGGCGAATCCGAATTCTAGATCTTGAACTGTAATGAAAGATTTTAGCATGGCGGTCCCAGCGAGACTATGCAGAGTCGAGCAGTCGAGCCGGAAAAAGCTAGCGGCCGCCGTCCGGATTCTGTGCGAGAAAAGCGGAAAGATTCTCAAAGCGCGGCACGCGGCATACACCAGCGAGGAGACAGTCGAGAAGTTCACCCGCTACTACTTCGGCCACAAGAGAATGAATCGCTGGACCATAATGCTTTGTTGCTGTCCAATAGGAGTCGTCCGTAAACGAGGCGCTTATTTGTTTTTCCGTTGAGATATATGGATAGTTCTCGCGGCAGTGATCCAGCAGGAATTGGAAAGGCGGCTGCTTCGGCGGCGACGCATTGTAGTAGCGCAGAAAATGCCACTGCAAGGGCAGGTGTACAACCACAAACGTAGCGTTTTGCCCGGCAACATCTTCGGCAAAAGCATCAATGATTGCCCGCCCCAGTTGCCCTCCCTCCGTATCTTGCTCATATACGCTCAGGTCTTCGTCGTCCCCCTTTAGCGCAGCGTACAGCAAGCTGGCGAGGCGGCTGGACGCCCACCAATTGCTGACCACGTAGCGGCTGGCGTAATGGTATTCGTAGGGCGCCAGCGGCTGATTGCCAAAGTCCTCAAACGCGGCGATGAGTTGCTCTGGCGGCCGGGTCGGCGAGTTGATCAGTTCCAGTCTATCGTTCTTGACGGTAAAACGAGGTTTGGAGAATGGCGGTCCGCTGCCATGCATCAATTGCCGAAATACATTTAAATTGCGCGCGAGATTCTCGGGTTGCAAACCAAAGATTACGATATCAGGCGCGAAGTCTTTGCCCTGTTCTTTATATCTTAAGTAAGCCTGGTCCATTCCATACGCGCCAACCCCGAAGTTCAGCACCTCTGCCCGGAGTCCCATCTCCGTGAGCATGATCTCCAATTTACGAGCCCATGCCTCGTCGTCGCTGACCTCATCGCCCGCGGTGAAGGAATCGCCAAACAAGGCTATGCGCAACGTATCTGGTGACGGAACCGGGGAGTAGTTGTGTTTGGAGCGAAAGCCGCTGTCGTTTATCGTGAACGTTCCGGCCTGCCGGATTGAATTGGGGCGGTATGTCCAGCCGAGTGTCTCATCGTAAACGACAACCGAGATATCTTTGTTGGCGATATAGCCTTCAACCCCAGTGCGAAGTTGATTGACCGGCAGCGTATATGGCTCCAAGGCAAATCCCATGAATGTGAATTGTCCATCGGCATCCGTCTCTCCGCCAATGCGAATGACCGCCTCCAACAGCAGCAGCGTGAACGCAATGCTGGCGCAAATTATCAAGGCATTGGTCGAGATGCGACGAATCAGGTTTGCCCCCTGCTTTAACTAAGATCTTAGTGCTCAAATTCGCTCATATCTCGAAATCGAGACAATGCGCAGGTAGCGTTGCGGATGCAGTCGGTGATTTCAGTGGCGAGAATATCAGCTACGACCCGGTTGATCTGAGGACCGTAGTGATGCGTCGCTCCCCAATATTCCTGTTCTATGTACTCGGGACCAAGATACTCTTCCAGCGGGATGTAGTCGTAGGTTCCTTCGACATATTCGAGAAATTCGCCAAAAGGCGATTCCCTGCCTTCGTGATATCCTCTCAAATGTTCTCGTAAGGGCAAGTGTATTGTCAGAAAACTTCCACCTGCTGCTTCAACTTCAGCCGCAAAAGCATCGATAATCGCTTTGCCCAGCATGAAGCGCTCGCTTGTTGGGCTGTAGTCTTCCGCTTCGCCGACATTTTTCTGCAGGAAATCATGCAAAAGGACCATAAGCCAGCTTTCGCTCCACCATTGTGATACCAGGTGGTGGCTATCGTAATAAAATTCGTATGCTGCCAAAGGATGACTGTCGAATTCCCGATAGGCAGCGATTAATCCCTCGGGAGTAAGTGTGGGATTATTTACGACGCTCAAGTCCTGCCCATTCAGTATGAAACGCGGCTTTGAAAAAATAAAGGGACCCTGCGGCTGGTAAATTGTTCTGAATATATTGACGTTGCGATTGAGGTTTTCGGGCTGTAAACCGAATATGACAATATCCGGCGAGTATTTGTACCCCAGTTCTTGCCAGCGCAAATAAGCTTGCCCCATGCCATAACCGCTGACGCCGAAGTTCATAACCTCTGCGCGGATGCCCGCTTGGTCTAACTTGACTTCGAGTTGTAACGCCCAGGCCTCATCGTCATTGACATCTACATCTGCGACGAATGAATCGCCAAACAAGGCAACGCGCAAACTGTCCGCCGGCGGTGTTTCCGTGAACTCATGCTGCGCCCTGATGCCTATGGAGTTTGTACTGAAAGTCCCATCTTCTAAATTTGCGTTTGGAGGGTAGCTCCAACCCAGAGCCTCTGCCCGGAGTCCCATCTCCGTGAGCATGATCTCCAATTTACGAGCCCATGCCTCGTCGTCGCTGACCTCATCGCCCGCGGTGAAGGAATCGCCAAACAAGGCTATGCGCAACGTATCTGGTGACGGAACCGGGGAGTAGTTGTGTTTGGAGCGAAAGCCGCTGTCGTTTATCGTGAACGTTCCGGCCTGCCGGATTGAATTGGGGCGGTATGTCCAGCCGAGTGTCTCATCGTAAACGACAACCGAGATATCTTTGTTGGCGATATAGCCTTCAACCCCAGTGCGAAGTTGATTGACCGGCAGCGTATATGGCTCCAAGGCAAATCCCATGAATGTGAATTGTCCATCGGCATCCGTCTCTCCGCCAATGCGAATGACCGCCTCCAACAGCAGCAGCGTGAACGCAATGCTGGCGCAAATTATCAAGGCATTGGTCGAGATGCGACGAATCAGGTTTGCCCCCTGCTTTAACTAAGATCTTAGTGCTCAAATTCGCTCATATCTCGAAATCGAGACAATGCGCAGGTAGCGTTGCGGATGCAGTCGGTGATTTCAGTGGCGAGAATATCAGCTACGACCCGGTTGATCTGAGGACCGTAGTGATGCGTCGCTCCCCAATATTCCTGTTCTATGTACTCGGGACCAAGATACTCTTCCAGCGGGATGTAGTCGTAGGTTCCTTCGACATATTCGAGAAATTCGCCAAAAGGCGATTCCCTGCCTTCGTGATATCCTCTCAAATGTTCTCGTAAGGGCAAGTGTATTGTCAGAAAACTTCCACCTGCTGCTTCAACTTCAGCCGCAAAAGCATCGATAATCGCTTTGCCCAGCATGAAGCGCTCGCTTGTTGGGCTGTAGTCTTCCGCTTCGCCGACATTTTTCTGCAGGAAATCATGCAAAAGGACCATAAGCCAGCTTTCGCTCCACCATTGTGATACCAGGTGGTGGCTATCGTAATAAAATTCGTATGCTGCCAAAGGATGACTGTCGAATTCCCGATAGGCAGCGATTAATCCCTCGGGAGTAAGTGTGGGATTATTTACGACGCTCAAGTCCTGCCCATTCAGTATGAAACGCGGCTTTGAAAAAATAAAGGGACCCTGCGGCTGGTAAATTGTTCTGAATATATTGACGTTGCGATTGAGGTTTTCGGGCTGTAAACCGAATATGACAATATCCGGCGAGTATTTGTACCCCAGTTCTTGCCAGCGCAAATAAGCTTGCCCCATGCCATAACCGCTGACGCCGAAGTTCATAACCTCTGCGCGGATGCCCGCTTGGTCTAACTTGACTTCGAGTTGTAACGCCCAGGCCTCATCGTCATTGACATCTACATCTGCGACGAATGAATCGCCAAACAAGGCAACGCGCAAACTGTCCGCCGGCGGTGTTTCCGTGAACTCATGCTGCGCCCTGATGCCTATGGAGTTTGTACTGAAAGTCCCATCTTCTAAATTTGCGTTTGGAGGGTAGCTCCAACCCAGAGCCTCATCATATACAAGTGTGGCATTGTCGATATTTTCTCGATACCGTTCCAGAAATATCCGCGCGTGATAAACGGGAATTCGATGCCGCGGTTGCAGACGGTAACCTAAGAAATGCCTATCGCCATCAGGGTCGCCAAAGGCGCGGAGTGCCAACTCGATCCCGCTTAATGTCAGTATGACTGAACAGATAACAATCAGCGAATTTACGGCGACTCGCTTAACCATCACTGTCCTTGCCTGAATCTGCCGAACGGGTTGATTTGAACTCTTCCTTGCTTTATCAATGATTCTTGAGAGCATTCTATCGTTGCCAATTGACGCGTCAAGTCTTGACAAAAAGAGCGAGACGGCTCCGGCAGATTGTGGCTTTGCAAGCCAAAGCGGGATTCCCGCCAGCAGAAAGCGAACTGCTTGCGGGCGATGGACGAAACTGCGCCCTTAACAAACTGCGGCGCTGGCTATAATATTCTTCACGTTCTCGACTCTGCGCGAGTCTTCATTTCTTGGCGCGAGAGCGCTTGGTAAGTGTTGTATGGGAGGCGCCTCTTATGAGAGGATATCAAAGTGAAAACATTAGAAACATCGCTCTAGTTGGGCATCAAAGTTCTGGCAAGACCTCATTGGTTGAAGCGCTGCTATTCAGCACCGGCGCCACCACCCGAATGGGCCATATTTCTGAAAAGAATATGATCTCTGACTGGGATGATGAGGAGAAAGAGCGCGGCTTGTCGCTCTCCACATCTTTGCTGCCCGTTGAATTCAACGATGTCAAGATCAACGTCCTCGATACGCCCGGCTTCACCGATTTCCAGGGCGAACTAAAGAACGCTATTCTCGCGGCGGATTCGGTAGTGGTCGTTGTCGATGCGGTCTCTGGCGTAGAAGTCGGCACCGAGTTGGCTTGGGAATACGCCCGCGCCAGTGAGCAGCCCATCATGGTCGCTATCAACAAAATGGACCGAGAAAACGCCGACTTCGAGACTGTCCTTGAGCAGCTTCGCAGTCAGTTTGAAGACTACAAATTCATACCAGTTATGCTTCCTCTGGGTCAGCAGACGGACTTCGACGGCGTGGCAAATGCTCTGACGCAGAAGGCATACCTTGGGGATGGCGCCGCCCCGTCCGACTTGCCTGAAGATTATGCCGATGCGCTTGAAGAAGCGAATATGGAGTTGCTGGAAGCGGCCGCTGAAGCGGACGATGAACTGCTCGAAAAATATTTCGAAGAAGAGACGCTTTCCTTTGACGAAGTGCGCGAGGGCATGCGCAAAGCCTCACGCTCGCCCGAGCTGAAGACAGTGCCAGTTTTTGCCACATCAGCCACGGAAAACATCGGCACGATACCCCTGTTGGAAGCCTTGGTCGCCTATGCGAGTTCGCCTGTGGAACGCCGCGTCAACATCATGCGGGGGAACGAAGCCGATGTCTTGCAGCCGCCTCAGGCTGATAGCAATCCCCTTGCTGCTTACGTGTTCAAGACGCTGAACGACCGTTTCGTCGGCACGTTGAATTATTTCCGCATATTTTCCGGGACGATTTCAAGCGATAGACGCAACTTAAACGCCAACAGCGGCGCTGATGAACGCTTCAATTCTCTTTTTGTCATGCGCGGCAAAGAACAGATCCCCGTGCAGGAGCTGCACGCCGGCGATATCGGCGTGGTGGCTAAACTGACCGATACCAAAACCGGTGACACCTTCGTCGATTCCGATACCAGTATACAGGTTGACGCGCCAGATTTTCCGGCGCCGCTCTACATGCTGGCGGTTGCCCCGCGCGCCCAAGCCGATAGCGCCAAGATGGGTCCCACGCTCAGCAATCTTTGTGATGCCGACCCAACCCTGCGCTGGCGGCAAGACGGCGATACTCGACAAACTGTCTTGGAAGGCATGGGGCAGATTCATCTCGAGGTCACGTTGAAGCGGGCTGAGTCTCTCGGCGTCAATATCGACACCGATATGCCGAAAGTGCCTTACCGGGAAACGATCACGGGCGATGCGGAATCCAGTTACACGCACAAAAAACAAACCGGTGGCGCCGGGCAATATGGCCGCGTTGACTTGAAAGTGGAGCCGGCCCTCGAAGGCTTCGAGTTTGAATCCAGCGTTTTTGGCGGCGCGATCTCGCAGCAATTCGTGGCCTCCACCGAAAAAGGCATTCGCGCTGTATTGCCTGACGGGGTCATCGCTGGCTTCCCAGTCGAGCGCATCAAGGTGAATGTCTTCGATGGCAAGGAGCATCCGGTAGACTCCAAAGACATTGCTTTTCAGATCGCCGGACGAGAAGCTTTCCGCGCCGCTTTTCGCAAGGCGAAACCGGTTTTGCTCGAGCCGATCATGGACGTCAAGATCACCGTGCCCGAATCAATGATGGGCGATGTCATGAGCGATCTCAACACGCGGCGAGGGCGCGTCCAGGGCATGGATACGATCGGGTTCAAGAGTGTGGTTACGGCGGAAGTGCCGCTGGCTGAAATGCTGCGTTACGGCAATGATTTGCGTTCGATGTCCGGCGGGCGGGGCATCTACACGATGGACTTCAATCGCTACGACCGCGTCCCGTCTTATGTGCAGGACGACATCATCGCTGAGGTCGAAGCGGCCGCCGCCCAATAAATCTTCTAATAGAAAAGGGCGAGGTCATTTGCCTCGCCCCATCACTTTGGACTTCAATTCGCCCTTCAGCAACAGCAGGCGTATTATTCTTCCACCTCGACCGGTTCCTTCGCGTCCGAACCATTCTGCTCGGCGGATTGCGGCTCACGCAGATGCTTCGCGACTGATTCGGGGACGAACTCGTCGGTATCATCTTCCAAGTCCAAAATATTCAAAATCTCTTCGCGCTCGACAGTTTCCTGCGACAGGAGCGCTTCTGCCAGCGTGTCCAGTTCCTCGCGATGATCTTCCAGAAGTTCGCGTGTCTCCTGGTAGGCGACATCAATGATGCGTTTGATCTCGGCATCAAGCTTGGCGGCCGTGTCATCGCTGTAATCGCGCCCGCTTGCGATCGCATAACCGAGGAAGGGCTGCTCGCCGTCATCGCCGTAATTGACCATGCCGACGGAGTCGCTCATGCCAAACATTTTCACCATCTGCCGGGCAATCTGCGTGACCTGTTGAATGTCGTTGGCAGCGCCCGTCGTCACGTCATCAAAGACGATTTCCTCGGCGATGCGCCCCGCCAAGCCGACGCGGACATAAGCTTCCAACTGCTTGCGCGATTGATGCAGCGAGTCGTCCTTGGGCATATAGAAAGCCACGCCGAGCGAGCGCCCGCGTGGAATAATCGTCGTTTTCAGCAGCGCCATCGCATCCTTGATCAAGAAGGAGACTAAGGCGTGCCCCGCCTCATGATATGCGGTGATGCGGCGGTCTTTTTCATTTGACAGCGGCGGGCGTTTGGTCCCGAGGCGGATGCGCTCGTATGCGGTAGTGAAATCCGACATGGTGATCAAACGGCGATCATAACGAGCGGCGTGCATGGCTGCTTCATTGGCGAGGTTGGCGATGTCCGCGCCGGAAAAACCGATGGTCGCCCGCGCCAAAGATTGCAGTTCAACATTATTTGCCAAAGGCTTGTTCTTGGTATGGATCTTGAGAGTCTCATGCCGCCCCTTGACATCGGGCAAGTCTACCGTGATTTGCCGATCGAAGCGGCCCGGTCTCAACAGGGCGGGATCGAGCACATCAGGTCGGTTGGTGGCGGCGATCATGACAATGTTAGTGTCATTGTCGAAGCCGTCCATTTCCGAAAGCAGTTGGTTCAAGGTCTGCTCGCGCTCATCATGTCCACCGCCCAAGCCGGTGCCGCGCCGCCGCCCAACAGCGTCTATCTCATCGACGAAGATGATGGCCGGGGCATTTTCCTTCGCGCGCTTGAACAGATCCCGCACGCGTGAAGCGCCCACCCCCACGAACATCTCGACGAATTCGGAGGCGGCAATGCTGAAGAAGGCTACGTTGGCTTCGCCGGCGACAGCCCGTGCCATCAAGGTCTTGCCCGTGCCGGGCGGTCCAATCAGCAAAACGCCGCGCGGCACCTTCGCGCCGACTTTGATATATTTCTCGGGCTGTTTGAGAAAGTCGACGACTTCTTCGAGTTCCAACTTGGCCGCGTCTTGGCCCGCCACATCGTCAAATCTGATGGAAGGCATCTCCGGCGTTTTCTCGCGCGCCTGCGACTGCCCAAAGGAGAAGATGCCATTCATCTGGCCCTGAGCGCGTCTTCCCATCCAAACGAAAAAGCCGATAATGAGCACAAGCGGCAAGAAGTTCAATATGATCGACAACCAGGGAGACGATTGCGTATAATCTGCTTCAATCGGCTTTATGCCCTTTTCTTGCGCTAGCCGGAGCAATTCCGCGCCAGCGTAGGGCGGCAATTGAGCCGTGAATCGTGAGACAGTCTGGGCTCGCCCCGATGCGCTCGTGACGAATATGCTGCTCTTGAACTTTCCGCCAACCGCGACCGCGTCTTGAAAGCTCAGCCCTTCAATGTTGTCGAGTCTCAACTGCTCGTATACATCCGAATAAGCGATTTCCGGCGTGGACGATATGCCGCCCAGTAGACCCGGTGACGAAATGAGCGCGAGCAGCATGACCAGCACGAGCAAACCCGGCGAAACCCACCGGCGCCAATTCTGCGGCGGCCGCGGCGGACGGCTGCTGCCTTCGCTATTATCGCTATCGTCGCTGTTGTTGTCCCAGAATTGCATGGAGTGATAGTACCTGCAAAATGCGCTTTGTATAGCCTGAGTATACCTTATCTGCGCGTCCAACTGTGCAAGTATTGTCTTAGAATCATGTTGATCCGGCGCTATAGCCATGTCCTTGGGCGCCGTAGGTCTAATACGGCGGATCCTGCTGTCGGTTTCTCTCATCCGACCGCGCCGATTCCCCTAAGCGCGATACCGAGGCGCATGGAAAGACAATTTCGCTTATTGTCGATGTCCGTTATTCTACTGAGACGAGTCTGTCCAATAGTCCGCTCGATTGTGATCGGCTGGAACCGAGGTGCGCAATGAATCGCTTGAAAGACGAGAGCAGCCCCTACTTGCTGCAACATGCTGATAACCCGGTCGATTGGCATCCTTGGGGCGATGAGGCTTTTCGCATCGCTCGCCAACAAGACAAGCCAGTCTTGCTCAGCGTGGGATACAGCGCCTGTCACTGGTGTCACGTGATGGCGCATGAGAGCTTTGAAGACGAAGCAACGGCCGAAATGATGAACAGCCTCTTCGTCAATGTCAAAGTGGACCGCGAAGAACGCCCCGATGTCGACGACATCTATATGGGTGCCGTGCAAGCGATAGCCGGGCAAGGCGGCTGGCCCATGACCGTCTTCTTGCTGCCTGATGGACGCCCCTTCTACGGCGGCACCTATTATCCCAAGGAAAGCCAATATGGCCGACCATCTTTCACACAACTGATGGGCGCCATCCACGATGCCTACCACAATAAACGGGATCAGCTTGAGGCGCAGGCGGATAATTTGCATCAAGCCTTAAAGCGGGATGTGTTGGCAATCGGTCGCGCCGACGACAGCGGGCTGACCACTGACCTTTTGGATGAAGCGGCGTCAAAGCTTCTCAGTAGTATCGATCGAGTAAACGGCGGTTTTGGCGCGCAGCCGAAGTTCCCCAATCCGATCAGCCTGGAGTTTTTGCTGCGGCATTATGACCGGACGGGCGCTGGGACGGCGCTGCAATTGATCAGCCTCACATTGCGCAAGATGGCGCATGGCGGCATCTACGATCAGGTCGGCGGCGGTTTCGCCCGCTACAGCGTCGATGCACATTGGCTCGTGCCGCATTTTGAAAAGATGCTTTACGACAACGCGCAACTCAGCCGACTCTATCTCCATGCCTGGCAAATCACCGGCGATGACTTCTATCGTTCGGTCGCCGAGGACATTTACGACTATATTCTGCGCGAGATGACCGCGGCAAACGGTGCTTTCTACAGCGCGACCGATGCCGATTCCGAAGGGGTCGAAGGCAAGTTCTTCGTTTGGACCATCGACGAAGTAAGAGCAGCCCTCGACCCGATTCACGACGAGCTGCCGCGGGCTTTGGAGATCGCCATCGAGTATTTCGGCATGAACCCGCAAGGCAACTTCGAAGGGTCAAATATCTTGTATCTGCCGCGACCGCCAGCGGAGACGGCTGATAACTTGGGCTTGACGCTTGCGCAATTGACCGAGGCGGTCACAAAAATCAAAGACCGGCTCTATGCCGCGCGGACCGGACGCATCCCGCCGGGCTTGGACGACAAAATTCTGACATCCTGGAACGGTTTGATGCTGGCGAGCTTGGCGGAAGCCGCGCGCGTATTGAAGCGCCCCGACTACCTGGATCCGGCCCGCCGAGCCGGGGACTTCCTCCTGGATCAGATGATGCAAGCTGAGGACCGTCTCTACCGCAGCCATAAAGATGGGCGCAGCAAGCTCAATGCCTATCTCGAAGATTATGCCAACTTGATAGACGCCATGCTGGAGCTCTACCAATCAACTTTCGAAGAACGCTGGTTTGTGGCGGCGCGGCGCTTGGCTGGCTTTGTGCTGGAGCATTTCACGTCGGAAGATGGCGGATTCTATGATACGAGCGACGACCATGAAAACCTCATTGTGCGTCCCCGCAACCTGCAGGATAACGTGACGCCTTCTGGCAATGGCATGATGGCGCGGCAGCTTCTGCGCCTGGCCGCCTATACCGGCGATGCTGCCTACGATGCAGCGGCTCGCGCTATCCTGCGCAAACTGTGCGATGCGATGCGGCAGTATCCGCAAGCCTTTGCCGAATCGCTTAACGCCGCCGATATGCTCATCCGCGGCTTGGACGAGGTAGCGGTCATTGGCGACCTGGGAAGTGAGACCGGCGCGGAAATCATCGATCTGCTGCGGCTGCCCTATCGCCCTAATCTGGTTGCGGCCTGGGCGCCGCAGGACGTCGACCAGCATGAGAGCATCCCGCTCCTAAGTCATCGCACAGCGCATGGGGACAAAGTTACCGTATACGTCTGCCGCAACTTTGCCTGTCTCATGCCCGTCACATCAGCGGATGAAACGGCAAGCGCCTTGGGCATCAAGTGACGATTTTAACGCCGCAACGACATCGCCACAGGAATTAGATCAATGCAGGAACGTCAAGCCGGTCAGGACTACTTTCGTACCTTGCTCCGTACCGTCGTTGGGCAGGCATTTGCGGCCGCCGGCTACCATTTTGCTGAGGCGCCTTTGCAATCAGTTGGAGGGCGCTTCCGCTTCGTCAAAGCATTTGACGATGGCAGCTTCGGCTGGATCGATTTTCAAGTGCTGGTATACAGCGACACCATGTGGTCGGCCGGGGCGCCATCGCGGTTTCGCGTGCAACTCACACGTTCGCCTACGACATCTGGACTAACCGGTACTGCTGGAAGTGTGTCGCGCAGCTTGAGCCAGCTTGTTGTCGCCGATTTCGGCGTGAACATCTTGCGGTCCGCTGACCATTGGTGGACCTATCGCGATACGGATTCGCTTGGCAAAGCGCTGGCTGAGGCTGGTCATCTGGTCGTCGGCTATGGCATCCCCTGGCTCGCTGGTGAGCTAAGTCCCCCGAATGAGAAGGCGGATGACCTTGCTTGACAAGCCTGTGGCGCCTTCGTACGATGATGAAGCCTTGCCACACGACGGACTAAACGCGATGTCCCGATTCTGTATCGTCCTAATTGCTCTCAGCATTTTCGCAACCTCCTGCAACGTCCCGCGCGCAAACGACGGGCTCCCCACACCTGACGAAAACAACATCATTTATGTCACGGCAACGCCTCAGCCGATCGTCGCTCAGGTTGCGCCTACGGTTGCAGCCACCGATACGCCGACAGTCCCGTCGCCGACGCCAACCATCGAGCCGCTGATGCTCATGCAAACCGGTCAGCGAAATATGCGAAACGGCTATCTTGAGGATGCGGCTGGCATCTACCGTACGCTGCTTGAGTATGGCAATGCCCTGCTGCCGTCGGACCGGGCGCAAGCTGCCTTTCACCTGGGCCAAGCAACATTGCGCGCTGGCTATTTTCAGGGAGCGCTTGACGCCTTTACACTGCTCATCACTGAATTTCCGGATCATCCGCAGGTCGCGCAGGCCTATTTCTTGCGTGGCGACGCTCGGCTCGGTCTGTTTCAGTGGACCGCGGCAATTGCTGATTTGCAGGGCTATCTCTCGCTGCGCCCCGGCTTGATCGACAGCTATGTATACGAACGCATCGCTGACGCGCAGATCGCATTGGGCCAAACAGATGCCGCGCTGCAAAACTACGAGCGCGCTATAAATGCCAAACGCTCTTTAGTGCCGCTGCTCATACTAAGGGAGAAGCTGGCGCAAATTTATCTTAACCTCGAGCGGCATACCGATGCGGTCGCACAATATGACGCCATTCTGGCGGTGGCGCGCAACACACCCTATCGCGCGAGCATCGCTTTCACAGCGGCGCGGGCAGCCCTCGCTGGCGGCGCGCTGGCTGCTGGCGTGGAGCGTATGCGTGCAGTTGCCGAGAATTACGCCGGCACCGCGACTGCTTGGAAAGCGCATGACATACTCGGTCAACATGGAGTTGTTTACGATGGCTTGCAGCGCGCCAGAGCGGCATATACCGCCGGCGATTATCAGGCGGCGATCGATGCCTTCAATCAATACACCACCTCGCATGACTTGGCGGCCATCCCGGCGGATTTGTTCCTGTCGCTCGGGCGCGCCTACCGGCAGATCGGCAATTTTGACGCGGCCATCATCGCCTTTCAGACAGTAATCGATCAATATCCGGCTGACCCGCTCTTTGGCGATGCGCTGCTGGAGCGGGGGCGGACGCGCTTCCTCGCTGGCGACAGCCCGGCCGCGATCCAGATCTATCTCGCGATTGCCGATACCTATCCGCTGTTGGAGCGGACAGCCGGTGAGGCGCTTTGGCGCGCCGGCTATTTATATGGCACCAACGGCGAGACGCTTCTTTCCCGGCAAGTCTTCACGCGCCTGGCTGACAGTTTCCCCGCGCATGAATTGACGAGGAGTGGTCTGTTCATTGCAGCGTCGGCCGCCGTGAAAGATGAAGAATGGACTGTCGCTGAGCACCTTTACGCGCGGATCGCGAGCCTGGCAAGCGGCGATGACCAGGCTGCCGCTTATCTCTGGATGGGCAGGATCGCGCTGGCAAGAGGCGACGGCGCGCTGGCGAATGAAGCCTTCGACCTGGCGGTGAAAGCGGCGCCGGATAGCTATTTTGCCGCCCGCGCCGCTGACATTCGACTGGGCATAGAGCCATTCCAGCCGCCAGCCGCCTGGAAATACGATTTTGACGAAGCCGCTGAACGCGCAGCCGCAGAACGCTGGTTGCGTGAAACCTTCGCTATAGAAGTCCCGGGCGAGCTTTGGCGCCTGTCTGATGACCTGAACAGTGACCCGCGGATGACTCGTGGGCGGGAGCTTTATGCCGTCAGCGCCTTCGACGAAGCCGCCGCAGAATTCGAGGATCTAGTCGATGAAGCGCGGGACCAGGGCGATGTGCTCAGCAGTTTTCGCCTGGCGATCGCCTTGCGAGATCTCGGCATTTACCGTGAGAGCATAATCGCGGCAGCCGATGTCATCATCGCCTCAAGAATAGGCACGCTGCAAGTGCCATCATTTCTCGCTCGCATGCGCTTCCCAACCTATTATATTGATGTCATTCAACCGGCGGCGGGGGCGCGTGGCATCGACCCGTCGCTGATGCTTTCCTTGATCCGGCAAGAGAGCCTCTTTAATACATTCGCCACCGCGGCGGCCGGGGAAAAGGGCTTGATGCAAGTGATTCCGCCCACCGCGCAGTACATTGCCGAGCAGTTGAACTGGCAAGATTATCAACACAGCGACCTCTTCCGTCCCTATGCCGGCATCGCTTTTGGCGCCTACTATATAGATGAGCAGCTTGAACTCTTCGATCAGAATGCCATCGCCGCGCTGGCTGCCTATAACGCCGGTCCCGGCCGAGCCTATGATTGGAATGCGCTTTCTGGCGGCGATCCCGATTTGTTTATGACAACCATCACCATCGATTCAACACGCCATTACGTGCAGTATATCTACCGCAACTACAACATATACCGAGCGCTATACGGCCGTAACGCAGCCTAGCGATCCGCGGCGGCGCGGAACATCGCAGCCTGATTCCCGTACAGTAAAGATAGAGCCCGTCTGGCAAATCCTCCGCGGCGCTCAGGTGTTATTACAGGTAGGCTTATTGAATCATTCGATTAGGCAGGATGTGATAAACTGCTTTTGAGGGCTGATTTCGCGAAGCAGGTTGGTCATGCAAACGCAGCGATTACTCGACAATCTTCAAGCTCAGCAAGAGAAGAACCTCGACGAATTCTTCGGCAACCCGCGCTTGCAGGACGACAAATATACGGTGACGCCCTTCGCGGCGGTGAGAAAGGTCGCCATTTTGACCGAATCTTTCTTGCCCAAAGTGGACGGCGTCGTCAAGACCTCATACCTCACCATACGCTATCTGCAAGAGACCGGGCGCGAAGTGCTGGTCTTCGCCCCAGATATCGCCATCGACAATGTTGGCGATTCGAAGGTCATACCCTTGCCTTCTATCGGCTTGCCCCAAGCCCCGGAAACAAGAATGGCGCTGCCGAACCCGATAGTTGCTCGCCATATCGAAGACTTCCAACCGGACCTGATCCATCTGTTTAGTCCGGCGGCGATGTCCGTTAATGGCATGGCTGTCGGTCGCCATCTCAATCTGGCTGTGATCGCGAATTATCAGACCGATCTCCCCGGCTATACCGAACACTATGGTTTTCCCTTGCTTTCCGGACCGGTCAATCGCTGGCTGCGCTATATTCATAACGGCTGTCACCTGACCCTCGCGCCGACGCAAACCATCATCCGCCAATTGCGCGAGGTTGGCTACCGCCGCGTCCGGCATTGGGGCAGAGGCGTCAATACCGAACGTTTCAATCCTTGTCACGCTCGCGCGGCCATGCGTCGGCGTCTGCTTAACGACCGCGATCCGGAATCGCTGCTTTGCATCTTCGTCGGACGCCTGGCGAATGAGAAACGAATAGATTTGCTGCTGGAGATAGCGCGTTCGCCCGGGATCGCCCTCACGATTATTGGCGATGGCGCCTTGCGCGAGGAACTCGAGCAGGTCTTCGCCGGCACTGATACGTATTTTACCGGATACTTGATCGGCGACGAGCTGGCTCAAGCCTATGCCAGCGCTGATGTATTTGTCTTCCCGGGCGCCTCCGAGACCTTTGGACAGGTCATGTTGGAAGCGATGGCATCCGGTTTGCCGACAGTTGTGGTAAACGCCGGTGGCGCGCCTGATGTGATCAAGCACGGCGTCAGCGGTATTGTCGTCGAGCCGACTGAAAGCGCCTTTGCCGACGCGATCAGATACTTGCGCGATCATCCAGATATCCGTCTCCAATTGAGCCATGGAGCCCGCAGCCTGGCGGAGAGGCGTCCCTGGTCCGCCCTGATGGCGCAACTCGAACTCTATTACGAAGAAGCCTACACGATGAATCAGCGCTTCAAGAGTCTGTTCGGTTTCACGAATTATCACCGCCCGCTGTCGATTCCTGCTCGGCTTGTTCGCCGTCCGCGCAACCTGTCAATTACATAGTGATGCCTGCTTTGAAAGGACCGCGTTGCAATGACGCCGACGCGCAGGATTAAGGCGGGAACCTGGTCCGATTGCATTAAAGAACTGAACTCTTGCGCCAGATTAGGAACAGAAGACCGATGACCGAGACAGTTGCGAAACGCACATTGGCGCTTATCTCTCATGACGGCAAGAAGGCTGATATGATAGCCTTTGTCAAAGACCACTACGAACGCCTGAGCTCCTTCGACCTGGTTGCGACAAATACGACGGGCAAGCTGATCGAGGACAAGACCGGATTGGCCGTGAGGCGCCTGCTTTCCGGACCCTACGGTGGCGATGCGCAGATTGCGGCGATGGTGGCGGAAGGGCGGATCAGAGCCGTCATTTTCTTTCTCGACCCGCTGGGAAAGCATCCACATGATCCGGATATACAGGGCCTGCTGCGTATCTGCAATGTGCACAATGTGCCGCTGGCGACCAATGTCGCAACTGCGGTACTGTTGCTAAGCGCCTAAGCTGTCGTCTTTCTTACGCGTTTCTTCCTTTTGCGCTGGTTCATCACAGCCCATAATTGCTGTAGGCGCATCTATTGTGCTCCGGAAACCGTTAGAATTGCCCGATGACTTAGCACTCGTTGAATGAGGAAAACCTTGGCAGAAGAAGACCGCGTCATCGTTGACTGGGTCATGCGCGCAAGACGAGGCGATCAAGACGCATTCGCTGAACTCGTCTATTTGTTTCAAGACCCGGTCTTCAACTTCTGTTACCGCATGTTGGGCGAAAGCGGCGAGGCGGAAGACGCCTCTCAGGAGACATTTCTGCGTGTGCATAAAAACCTGCATCGTTACGATACTGCGCGCTCATTCAAGACCTGGCTGCTTTCAATCGCCTCCAATCATTGTATAGATCGCTTGCGGAAACGCCGCATGCAATATGTCTCCCTCGATGACGAACCGACGGCGGCCGCGCTGGCTCTGCGCAGCAGCGATCCCAGTCCCGAACAGGTGGCGCTGAAAGTTGAATTGAGCGATGCTATTCAGGAACTTCTGCAGCAGCTTGATGAACACTATCGCCTGGCGGTGATCTATCGCTATTGGTACGCATATTCCTACGCCGAAATCGCGCGGGAAATGGGCACAACCGAAAGCGCGATCAAGAGCCGCCTGCATCGAGCGCGCAAGCGACTGGCAGAGCTGCTCGACAGCCCCAATCACGATAGCGACAGCCGGCTGGCCGACACCCTGCCGAAAGGAAATTGAGATGTCCGATGAGCAAAGCCTGCCGCAGCAGGAAATGATGCAAGAGGCAATCGATGGACAGCTCTCCGAAGAGATGGCGAAGAAGCTGGTGGATATGCTCGGGAATGACCAGGCCGCCGCTCAAGAATTCGGACGCTTGCGGCGTATAGACGCGCTGCTGAAACGGGCCCCCCATCAACGCGCGCCGGCAAGGCTGGCCGCGACCATCATGGCGCGGGTCGCGCAGCGGGTGCAAGCCGAAACGGAAAACTCTGACTTGTCGCCGGAAATGCAGCGTGTGATGATGTTAAGCCTGTCCGCTGCCATGATCGCCATGATGCCCATGATGGAAGCGGCCTCCTGGCTCGTGCTCAATGCCAGGCGCGATCCCGAATTGTTTAGCGATGTGGTGATTGAGACCATCGGCTGGATGTCACTGGTGACCAACGCCTTGATCCAGTTGTTGGAAGATGCTGAGAATCTCGCTCGCAGCGAACCGGAGGTCGCGGCCGCCACCCTCGCTCTGACGCCTTATATGCTCTCAACAGTTCTGGATTATCTCGACGAGCTTTCCGAAATAGAATGACATCTCCCGCCCAATCCTCGACAGTAAATCCAAATAGTCATGCGAAAAACAACTCCGCTAGAAAAAACCCCTTCCCCGAAGATTCGCTGAGGAGGGGACACCTTTCAAATCTTGTGATCTGAATGCTGACTTTCAGATTCAATATGGCAGGAAATCGCCAGATTTTGCTGTCGCAACTCAGCGAAATCTGTAGGGGCGACTCTGTGAGTCGCCCGCAAATTATGATTTTCGCCTCCGGCAAAACATATCCAGCAAACATCTCCCCTCCTCAGGATGATTCGGGATGCTCGCCATAGAGATGGCGAGGAGCGGGGGGATGGGGTCAAAAAAGGGTGTCAGGCGCCCTCGTCCGGAATCATCTCGATCTTTCGCACTTTGTATGTGACCAAGCCATCCGGCACTTCTACCTTGACGCGGTCTCCAACTTGCTTGCCAAGCAGCGCTTTGCCCACCGGCGAATCCAGCGAAACGCCGCGGCGCCCATGTGTGATCTCTTCGCTATCCAGCAAGTCCATCATGAACTCTTCTTTTTCGGCGCTGTCATAGACAGTCACGCGGTTGCCCGGCGTGATTGTATTTGGATCCTCATCCGCATCGATGATTTCGGCGCGAGCCAATACATTCTGCAGGTGCGAGACGCGCTCATCAAGCCGCTCTTTGGAGACCATCGCGTCGAAGAAAACTGCCTCTTCACCTTGGTCGTCTTCTCGCGCTTCGGCGAGCATCTCGGCAACTTTGGAATTCTCCACACTGGTGAGTATGTTGAGCTCGCGCTGCAACTTGTGATAGCCCTGACGAGTCAGGAGAATGCGTCGTTCTGCCATGGTATATCCCTTTCCTGTCGCAATCATCCGCATATACGGCGGCTCACAATAAACGTTTCAGCGGCAATGTTCGCATAAGCAGCATAGTAGACGAAACGCCCTGCCCACTGGACAGGACGCGCCCTTGCACTCGTTTGATTGCTTATGCGCGCATTATATTAGATTTTCGCCGGAAAATCAAATAGCTCTTTTCTGGGGAGTGATAAATTCCGGCTACATGATAATTTCCTTAGGCGGACATGAAATACTCTGTGCCCTCAGTAGCTCCAAATAAGTAATGAGAATATATGGCAAAGTAAGGAGGCGGAGAAAACATCGAAGGTATTGTAGGGGCGACACTTGTGTCGCCCGCCTGCGTCACCCGCTACAGACCACTTTTTCGCATGACTAACTTGGTTTTACTTATGTGTCCTCTTTTTTAACAAACCCCCTTGCCCGTGCAAGCAGAGGGCTGGTTATTTTGTGTGAGCGCGGTTGATTCTTTTCGCTGCCGCTGAGCGGCTGTGGTTAAAAGACCTGTGCAGTGTTCGCTATAGGGATTGTATCCTCGATGTTTACCACACCCTTATCTGACGCTGCTCACAGTGTCTGGCCCAGTCCAGACTGACGCGATTGCTCCCTAGAGTCAGCGGACCTCGGGATTCACGCAGGTCGGCAGCGGCTCCCCGCGCAAGCCTGCGATTACATTGTCGACAGCCATCTCCGCCATTTTTCTGCGGGTTGCGACGCTTGCGCTGGCAATATGCGGCATAACCAGGCAGTTGTCTAGCGTCAGCAGCGGATCATCAGGCGCGATCGGTTCAGGCTCGGTGACATCCAGACCAGCCGCCAATATCACCCCATCGCGAAGCGCTTCGTATAGTGCCGCTGGATCGACCACGCCGCCGCGCGCTGTATTGACTAGGACAGCGGTCGGTTTCATGGCGGCCAATTCATCCTTGCTGATCAGATGTTTTGTGTCCTCCGTTAGCGGAACATGCAAACTGACGTAATCACTCTCGCGAAGCAACTCATCTAAGCGCACTTTTTCTCCGCCAGCTTCGCTTACCTCGGCTTCCGGCTCAAGCGTGTCGACCAATACACGCATGTTGAATCCGGACGCGCGCCGTGACAGCGCTCGGCCAATGCGCCCGAACCCTACGATGCCCAAGGTCGCGCCATAGATGTCTTGCCCTGACAAGACGGTGGGATGCCATGTGCGCCACTTGCCCTCGTGAATATATTGCTTCGCTTCCGGGATCCGCCGGGCGACTGCCATAAGCAGGGCGAAGGCGAAGTCAGCAGTGGTCTCCGTGAGAACATCGGGTGTATTTCCGACCGGAATGCCCCTTGCGCTGGCGGCAGCAACGTCAATGTTGTCGAAACCCACCGCCATATTGCTGATCACTTTCAGGCTCGGTCCCGCATCCATAAGTCGCGCGTCGATTCGGTCAGTGAGTAAGCAGACCAGGCCGCTGAGTTGGCTAACTTTCTCGAGGATGACCTCGTAAGGCGGCGGCATGAAGTCCTCCCAGACCTCCAGGTCGCAGTGGGCTGACAACCGTTCCAATGTCGCGGGCGGAAGTTGCCGCGTAACAAATACTTTGTGTTCGCTCATTGATTCACTCCGAGTTGGTCATTCCTCGGCGAATTATAGCGCAGACGCGCGCCCATTGTGGATCTCAGGAGAGGACACCTTTCAAAACTGTGTTCTGTAAGCCACTTTCAGTTCCAATTTGGCGAGAAATCGCCAATTCTTCTTGCCTCAACTCAGCGAAATTCGTAGGGGCGACTGACGGGCTGTGTCTACGCGCCCCTGTGAGTCGCCCGCAAATCACCATTCTTAGCGCCGACAATAACTGTCCGGCATAGCTCCCCCTCTCGATGCGCTGTGTCGGCAGTCAGTGTCGGCGGTCAGTGTCTACGCGACCTACGCGACCTACGCGTGCTCATTGTGGGAGAGAAGATCGGGCGGTGAGGGGCTGAAGCGCCACACTACCGGACAAGCCCTCTAAGGGAGTGTGGGCAGGGACACCCGGACAAGCGTGCCTCGGTTCGCTTCGCTGTTAACCGAGATCTTGCCGCCGCTGCCTTCTATGTGACGCCGGGCGAGGTACAAGCCCAAGCCCAGCCCCGGCGCGGCCGCATCTCCTTGCCAGAAGGCTTGGAAGGCTGAATCGCCAGCAGCCTGGAAACCCTTGCCCTTGTCATAGATGGTGATATCGGCGCGATATCCATAGTCTTGTATGGCTATGCTCGCTTGCTCGACGCCAGCATGCCGCCAAATATTATGCCCGATCTCGCCAAAGGCGCAGGTGAGATAGGCTTCGTCGCCGATTACGCAGAAGTTCGCATTAACCGCGGAAAGCTTGATCTCCTTTAGCTCGGAGCGCAGTTTTCGTATCAGCACGGCCCCAGCGAACTCATCATCGGCATAAGTGAGCTGCTTGTGCCTAAGCAAGGAATAATGCCAGATATTGGTCATCATATGCTCTATCGAAAATAGAGACTCGAGCGCAAGTTCAATGACGGTCTGCTGTTCCTCGTTCAGAGGACCATCAAAACCGGCTGAAAGGTTGTCGAGCGCCGCCAAGGCGGGATGCTTAAGAGCTCTAAACCGTTCGAGAACGGCAGGGCGGGTCGCGGCATTTTCGATGCCGAGCGCCGTGATGACATCCATCACCAGCGTGTGCAAGCCCCAACTGTAGGCGTGAATTCGTTTGAAGCCTTCGCGTTGATCGCCCGTGGTCGCGCCAAAAGCGCCACTCATCATGGACTCCATCAACGAGATGATATCGCTGACCGGATCAAGAAGCTTGCTATATGATATATTTGCCACGTGAAAAAACTCAAATTCTACCTCTAATTAAATTATAGCCGAGAATTCTTCCAATGCGCATGAATCCAATCAGGGCAATCGTTTCAAATAGAAATTCCGCTGACTATGACCATTCTTCCTCACATTTCCTAATCTGTAGGGGCGTTTCGCCGAAACGCCCGAAAATGAAAACATCTGCTTGGACTTTCTCTGCGCTCTCTTTCTTAATGAACCTGCTAAATTCTATCTGCAATCATGTTGAAATCTGTAAGGCTTCCCCGCTACTGCAATTCATACGCAGAGATAACTGCACCAATACCGAAACAATACATAAATAGAGGGCAATCTCTGCGAAAGTCAACAAATTATTACGTAATCCGCCAAACTTAGCTCCCCTCCCCCCTTGTGGGCTGAGGAGCGGACACCTTTCAAAACTGTGTTCTGTAAGCCAACTTTCAGTTCCATTTTGACGAGAAATCGCCAATTCTTCTTGCCTCAACTGTG
>WTGB01000145.1 GCA_011523735.1 Chloroflexota bacterium | reverse complement strand
TGCTAAGCGGTTGTACCTGTTAAGGGTACCGCAGGTTCGAATCCTGTCCTCTCCGTTGTCTTAAAGATTTATGCTTCGGGTCTCCACCTTGGTGCAGGCCGGTCAGTTTCCTCGCGATACCTTCGTTGTGAGCAGCTTGCGGCAAGCAATAGAATGTCATTGCTGGCGCGCATATTGGAAACAAGGAGCGCCTGTATGAGCCAGAAGATAGATATACAAGCGACAGTTGACGTGCCCAGACCAAAAGCCTGGCTGCTTTGGACGGAGCCAGAGCATATTACTATGTGGAATTTCGCGTCTGATGACTGGTGTTGTCCTAACGCCGAGAACGACCTTCGCGTTGGTGGGCGCCTTCGCTCCCGGATGGAAGCCAAAGACGGCAGCTTTGGTTTTGACTTTGAAGCTATCTATGACGAAGTAATAGATGAGGCCAAACTCTCCTACACCATGACGGACGGGCGACAGGTCGAGACCAGCTTTGAAGATTTGGGAGACAGCACTAAGATTGCAACAACTTTTGAAGCTGAAACAGAGAACCCGGCTGAGATGCAACGGGCCGGGTGGCAAGCGATCCTCGATAATTTCAAGAAATACGCCGAATCCCTTTGAGTTCTGACAGGCGCCGTATGTCTCAAAGGAAACGCGAAAACTTCGCAACTCCATAATAGCCGACCGTTTGTCGAAAAGACCAAGGCACGCAAAATGATAATAATCGGCTTGATGTCCGGCACCTCCGCCGACGGCGTCGATGTCGCTATCTGTGAGATCAACGGCCAGCCGGGTGCCATAACTGCCACCTTGCTTCATGGCGCCACCTTTCAATACGCCCCGGCCCTGCGTCAGCGCATCCTGAAATGCTGCGACCCGACCGAAAGCAGCGTGGAAGAGATCGCCGCACTGAATGTCGATCTCGCCGCGGTCTTCGCGGACTCGGCTTTGGAGATTATCCAGCAGGCTGGCCTGACGGCCGAGCAAATTGACTTGGTCGGCTCGCACGGGCAGACGCTCTGGCACAATGTCACAGCGAGTGGAGAGGTCAGCGCTTCGTTTCAAGTCGTCGAAGCTTCTGTCATCGCCGAGCGAACGGGCATCACAACCGTCAGCAATTTTCGTGCGCGGGATATCGCGGCCGGCGGTCAAGGCGCGCCGCTGACCAGCTATGTCGACTGGCTGCTGTTGCGCCACCCGGAGCATTGGCGGGCGATACAGAATATCGGTGGCATGGGTAATGTGACTTTCTTGCCGCCCCTCGCCGACGACACATCCGATCCAATCGCCTTTGACACTGGACCGGGCAATGCGCTGCTCGATATCGCTGCGGCGCAGCTTACCGACGGCGCCTGGACCTATGACCATGATGGTCAACTGGCGCGACAGGGGAGGGTGAATGAAGAATGGCTCGACGAATTGTTAAGCCATCCCTATTATTCCCGTGGCTATCCCAAGACGACCGGGCGCGAGACCTTCGGCACCGCTGCGGCGCTGCGGCTGCTATCGGAGGCCCGTGAACATGGTTTGGACGGCAATGAGATTATCGCCACCTTAACCGCGCTGACCGCCACTAACATCGCCGATGCCTACAATCGTTTTGCGCCTGCGCCAGTCCAGGAGGTCATATTGGGCGGAGGCGGTCGTCATAATCCCGTCATCGTCGGTATGCTGAGGGAGTTGCTCGCGCCCGCGCGGGTTTTGATCCACGAAGATATTGGTATGAACAGCGACTTCAAAGAAGCGCTTGTCTTCGCTATTTTGGCTCATGAGACCTGGGAGGGCCGGCCGGCGACGCTGCCCGCTTTAACCGGAGCGCTAAAACCAACGGTACTCGGGCAGATCACGCCCGGTGACAATTATGCCGCGCTGCTGCGACAGACTTGGACCAGCTAACTCCGCCAGCGCAACCCTAACCGGCTATGCATGTATAATGAGTTAGAACTGCTGTACGATCTAGCCGGGTGCCATCAATGAGCCAAATGGCAGAAAAGATCTGGACTGTCTGGCGTCGCTGGTGGGCAGGTCGCAGTGACGCCACACGCGCGCTGCCTCGCATTTTACTCAGTACGCTTCGCAGTTTCGGTCGTTACAGTTCGAGGCAATCAGCGGCGCTGGCATTCTTCGCGTTATTCTCTCTTTTCCCCTTGATGCTGCTGTTGGCTGTATTCATCGGCGGCTTGCTGGAACCGGCCGCCGCTCAAGAACAGATTGCCAATGGTCTGCGTCTTTTTCTGCCCGAAGATGAGGTTATCGTGGAATTTGTTCGCGACATATTCAACGAATCCTTGGAACAATCAAACTCCTTTGGCATCGTGGCGATTATGACGATCGTCTGGTCATCGCTCAGCCTCTTTTCGAACCTGACCGCGTCGCTTGATGAGATTTTCCGCGTCCCCAACGGACGCAATATCTGGAAGCTGCGCCTGCAAGCTCTTGGCATCAGCTTGGCGCTTGTGATCTTGGTTATCGCCTCTTTCCTTACGTCCGGTGTGCTGCGGCTCCTGTCGGTGCTTCTGCTTGATCAGCCAAGCCTGTGGCTCAGCATCGGCATCCGTTTTCTGCCCTTTGGCTTGGATGTCGTAATTTTTGGCCTGCTGTTTCGCTTTGTGCCGGCCCGCTACGTGCATTGGGACGCCGTTCTGCCGGCGGCTCTGCTGGGTGCGGTCGGCTGGGAGTTGGCAAAGAGCGGTTTCGGCCTTTACATGAATAGCGTCGCCGGTTTTCAATTCGTCTACGGTGGTATCGCTACGGTAATCGTATTCCTGTTTTGGGCTTTTCTTATCGCCGCTATCTTTCTCTTCAGCGCTGAGTTCTGTTCCCACTTGAACGAGTGGATCATCAGCCGACAAGCTCCCGAAGCTGCCCGACATCCATCGGTCAGCATCGCTATACGCGATGGCCAGATACAGGTGCGGCTGCCTGGACAAGCTGTAGCTCCCCAGATTGATGCGCGCCTCCCCGAAGGCAACCGTTTCGAAGCGCCTTTATTATAATCGACTCGTATCTGCATGCGCGGAGGAGTCTGTTGTTTTGCCTTAGCGCGGTTGATTCTCTTTGCCGGTTGCGCACCGAGCGGCTGAACTAGCCGACGCGTTTGAGTTTGCCCGTGCGCTTGGCGTAATCTTCTGCCGCCTTGAAAGCGCGCAAGCCGATTGGCAACGTCACAACCCCGAGCAACAGCAGCGGCAGAACATATTGCTGCATTTCACTGACTGGGGCGCCATCAAGGATAGCTGCGCGCGTGCCATCCAGCACATACGTAACCGGTGAGATTCGGGCGATGGCTTCCATCCAGTCCGGCAATACGCTGACCGGATAATATACGCCTGAGATCAAAAGAAAGGAGGCTTCAACGACGTTGGTCATTTGCGCCCCGCGTTCTGGATATAGCAGGGGGAGAATGCTCGCAAGTATGCCTATGCCAACCAGAGACAGGCTGCCAGCCAAGATCACCACGCCAGCGCCGAGCAGGTTGGCATTGGACAAATCCAACTCGAAGAAAAGCGCCATGGCGATGCCGATGATCAAGGTCGAAATCAAGCCGTAAGTCAATGAATACGCCGTCTGGCCGATAAGATGCACCCAGCGATGCACCGGCGCCATCAGGGTGTATTCGATCGTGCCTTCCCAGCGTTCCCAGGCGATAACTTCGCTGGTCAGAATGAATATGGCGGACAAGTAGCGCCATACGAGTGTGCCGATAATGAGATACATGGTCAGGTATTGCACATCAAAACCGACTTCCTGGCCCGTCAGCGCTTCCGCGCCTTGGGCGATGAATACGACTGACAAACCGCTGGTCAGCGAGTAGAAGAACCAGACTACCTCCCAGCCCCAATAGCGCCGGGTCAAATGCCAATTGCGCGCCAGGAAAGCGTATGTCTGCAAGACATGCAGACGCACTGTGCTCAGTCCTCGACTCATGTTGTTTGGCATGCTGTCTCCCAGTTAGTCAGATAGAGAGGCATCGGCGCCATCGGCATCGCTCAGCTGCTCGCCGGTCAAGACCATGAAGACATCTTCTAGTGTCGGCGGCTTGCCATTGTTTGAAATGCTCCGCTTCAAATCATCTGGTGTCCCGGTGGCCACCAGCTTGCCATTGTGGATCACCGCAACCCGGTCGCAGAGCGAATCCGCCTCCTCCATATCGTGCGTCGTGATCAGAATTGTAGCATCGTGCGAATCGCGCAATTCTTCAATGAAAGCGCGGACATCTCGCTTCGAGCGCGGATCCAACCCGGTCGTCGGTTCGTCAAGCAGCAGGAGGATCGGCGAGGTCAAAAAAGCTCGCGCGATGGCGACTTTTTGCTGCATGCCGCGGCTCATCTCTTCCATCGGTTCGCTGTATGTTGAGCGTTTCAAGCCCAGCCGGCCCATGATTTCGTAGGCTTTGACAGCAGCTTCCGGACCTGTCACGCCATATAGCCGGGCGCCGTACAGCAGGTTCTCCATCGGGCTCAGCTTCTTGAAAAATGCGGCGTCAACCGAGACGCGGCTGATCAGCTGTTTGACGCCCATCTCGTCATCGGCGATATCAATCCCGAAAACCTTGGCGCTGCCTTTGTCTGCCTTCAAAAGCGTCGATATCAGTCTGATCAAGGTCGACTTGCCGGAGCCGTTCGGTCCTAGGACGCCGAAGATTTCGCCGCGCGCGACGGTGAAGCTGACATGATCAACTGCGACAACCGGTTCTTTGCCATCATTCTTCACCGAGGGCAGCATTCCCGGCGCCGGCAGTATCTCCTTTGCGCCCAGAAGCCGCTTCCAAAGTGGTGGTTTGGGCAAGTGAAAATACTTGGTGATGTTGTCAACAACCAGCGCTTGCCGCATGTCCAACGGCCGTTTCGCTTGCATGGACTGCTTCCGATTCCACTTATTCTGATGTTCTACGGTGTATCATTGGCGGACAAGACGCGCTATTGTAATCTTCGCTGCCGCAGTTGAAAAGGTTAGACGCCGCGAAGCGCTTGATACCGAAAAGGGCGGGGCAATAACAGGTGTACTACATTGATAACTCGGCTTTGGGCGTGGATAATTCCCGATGTGTACGGTACACTAGCTTCATGCTGAACCGGCGGTTGGGACGCGAAGTATGAACGACCCCTCGACGATAGACAGCTATCCTTTTGAACTGAATGACTTCGATCCAACTGTCGACACAATCACTTCGGAGATTGTCGACCCCGGACCGAGCGCTGCCGATCGTTCGGTCGCGCGGCGCGCCAGCCTCCAAATTCTCTATGAATTGGATACGACGGATCATGCTGTAGCCGACACCTTGGAAGCTCACCTGGTGGAACGCCCCGAAGCCTATACGGTGAGGCAGCATATCCGTCGTTTCGTCGAAGGTGTGATCACGAATCGCGCGACTATCGATGACATTCTGCAAGAATACGCGCCGGAATGGCCCGTTGATCAGGTCGCTGTAATCGACCGGAACATCTTGCGCCTCGCGATCTTTGAGTACCTGCTGCAAAAACGGGTGACGCCGGTCCCCGTAATCATCAATGAGGCCGTGCACCTGGCGCAAGTATTCGGCGCCGAACACGCGCATGGCTTTGTACACGGCGTCCTTGGCGCCATCACATCGGAGTTGCAACCGCAGCTGCAATGGACAGCCGAGGAAGCGGATACGCCATGAACATCTTCGGCGTCGGCGCATGGGAACTGGTGGCGATACTGCTTATCATGTTGGTATTCGCTGGTCCTAAGCGCATGATTCATTGGTCACACGTTTTGGGAACACACGTCGCGAAGTTCCGCAAGATCTGGTCTGAGACAGTTGATCTGGTCCAGAAAGAATTTGACGAGGCCGGTGTCGATATTAAACTGCCCAAGGAACCGCCAACGCGCAAAAACCTCAATCGCGCAGTGACTGATGCCGTAAAACCGATGACGAAACCTGTGCAGGACTCTTTGGACGAGGTGAAGAAAGATCTCGACGCGGTCAAAGAAGTCAGCGATACGTTAAATAGCAGAAAGAAACCAGCGGCTTCCAGCGCGGCAAAAAAAGAAACCAAGCCTCTCTTGCCGCAACCACCAAAGCCAAAGCCCCCTAGAAAACCAACACAAGCGGCCGAGCCGATACCAATGGGCACTTGGAGCGGGCTCGATTCAACAGCCAGTACCAACGGCAATGCGGCCGACCTGGGCGCCTGGTCGCGCATAGTTGGCGACAGCAAGAACTAAGTATGACAGATCTCGCAGTTCAGGAGGAACTAGAAGACGGTCATGAACTCCGCATGGGGTTCTTTGAGCATCTCGACGAACTCCGCCAACGCTTCACTCGAGCCGTTATTTCACTAGTTGTCGGAACAGTGATCGGTGTTTTCTTCACTGACCGCGTCCTAATGCTGTTGCAAGAACCCTACTGCCGCATCCCCAGTGTCAATAATTGCGAACTTGTCATCCTCGACCCGACCGGCAATATCCTCATCTATTTCAAAGTCGCCCTGATGGTGGGCGGCATCTTGTCAATACCAATGGTCACTTATCAACTGCTCATGTTCATTCTGCCCGGCTTGACGCGCAAAGAAAGGCGCTACGTTTTCCTTTCCATCCCCGCGACGACCCTGCTTTTCATCATCGGCGTATTATTCGCCTGGCGCATTCTCATGCCGCCGGCTCTCGGCTTCCTCAGCGAGTTTCAAGCGCAGATCTTCGAGCCGGAATGGACGGCTGACGGCTACATTAGTTTTGTCACATCGCTCCTCTTCTGGATGGGCGTCGCCTTTCAAACCCCGCTCATATTCTTCCTCATCTCCTTGCTCGGTATGGTCAGCGCGCGCACCTTGATCCGACAGTGGCGCATCGCCATCGTTGGCGCTTCAATCGCCGCCGCCTTGATCACCCCCACAATTGATCCGGTGAACATGTTCCTCGTCATGGCGCCCTTGCTCACGCTTTACTGCCTGAGCATTGTGCTGGTCTTCTTCGGTCGCAAACTCTCCGGCATTGACCGAAAAGACTGAGATCCCGCTAACGCCGCCTCCTTTGCTGTGCTACAATACCGCCGTTTTGCGGAAACCCGCAGACCTTAGCGTTCGTATAGCGGAGATGTCCATGATTATCGAGAAAGCGCGACTGATCAGACCCTACGGCGGCGAACTGGTCAACCTGCTCGTCCCGCGTGAAGAACTAATAGAAAAAGCGGCCTACGCCAATTCCTTGCCCTACATTCAGGTCAGTTCCCGCGTCGTCTGTGACCTTGAACTGCTGGCTGTTGGCGCCTTCTCGCCCTTGCACGGCTTTATGAACGCCGCCGATTATCAGAGCGTCCTTGATACGATGCGCCTGGCCGACGGCACTTTGTTCCCGATTCCAATCACCCTGCCTGTTGAACTTGGCTCCGACCTTGCGATAGGCGGCGAAATCGCCCTGCGCGATAGCAGAAACAACATCCTTGCCATCCAAACCATCGAAGAGATCTATGAATGGAACTTGGAAGAGATGGCGAGGAAGGTCTTCGGCAAATTCGACGCGCGCCATCCCATCATCGCCGAGATGCACCGTTGGGGTAAGGTGAACATCGCCGGTCCAATTGAGGTGCTGCAACTCCCGCCACATTTGGATTTTGCCGAGATACGCCGGACGCCCGCCGAAACTCGCAGGCTCCTGGAAAGCTATGGACATGACAACGTAGTCGCCTTTCAAACGCGCAACCCGCTGCACCGCGTTCACGAAGCTCTGACCAAGCGCGCCGCAGCGGACATTGACGGAGTGCTGCTGCTGCATCCAGTCGTGGGCATGACGCAACCGGGCGATGTTGACCACTACACTCGGGTCCGCGTCTACAAAACTTTGATCGACAACTACTATGAACCTGACCGCAGCCTGCTTTCCCTCTTGCCGCTAGCCATGCGCATGGCCGGTCCCCGCGAAGCAGTCTGGCATGCCATCATCCGTCGCAACTATGGCGCCAATCATCTTATTGTAGGTCGTGATCACGCCGGTCCGGGACCCGACTCGCAAGGTCAGCCTTTTTACGGTCCCTATGATGCCCAGGACCTCGTGATGGATTACGCCGATGAAGTGGGGGTCCAGCCAGTGCCCTTTACCGAGATGGTCTACCTCGAAGAAGAAGATCGCTACGAGGAAAGCGCGAAACTGCCGCCCGGCGCCAAAACCCGCAAAATTTCGGGAACGCAAGTACGCGAGGATTATCTTGGAAATGGCCTTCCCTTGCCGCCCTGGTTCTCGCGCCCGGAAGTAGCGCGGATTCTCGCGGACAGCTATCCGCCTAGTCACCGTCGTGGCGTCTGCCTCTGGTTCACGGGCTTGAGCGGCTCGGGCAAATCGACCACGGCCGAACATATCGTCAATCTCTTGCTGGAGAAAGGGCGAAATGTAACAGTGCTCGACGGCGATGTTGTCCGCACGCATCTCTCAAAAGGGCTTGGCTTCAGCAAAGAAGATCGCGATATCAATATCCGCCGCATTGGCTACGTCGCCGGGGAAATCGTCCGCCACGGCGGCATGGTCATCTGCGCTGCCATCAGTCCCTATCGCGCAACCCGTCAGGACGTCCGAAATCTGGTGGGCAAGGGCTTCTTTGAGATTCACATGGCGACTCCGCTTGAATTCGTCGAAGCCCACGATGTCAAAGGACTGTATGCCAAGGCGCGCCGCGGCGAAATCAAGGGCTTCACCGGCATCGACGATCCTTATGAGCCGCCGCTAAATCCCGACTTCACTCTAACTGCCGAAGACAGCAGACCCGAAGACAATGCTCAACTGATTGTGGACCGGCTTATCGAGTTGGGCTACGTCCGAGCCGATTAACGGCGAGTGTTTGCTTGGTGGCTGCCTTCCGCTTTCAAGGCGCCGCTGCCATCCGCCCTTCTTCATCCGTCAGCAGCCAGTGCCGGAACACGACCTTTTCGACTTCCACAAATAGCAGCACAAAAATGCCGGCGACCACGCTGATGACAACATGTGTCATATCAAGCGCCCGTGTATCGAACAGCTCCTGGAAAAAGGGCACGTAGACCACGATCAACTGTAAGACAAATGTAGAGAGCACCGCCCAGAACATCAGCGGATTGCCTTTGAACCCGGCGCGCCAGAAAGTCGTATGATCGCCGGCGTGGATAGCAACAACCTGGAACATCTGCGTAAATGCCAAAACCGTAAAGGCGATAGTACGCGGGATGCGCTCCGCCTGGCTCAATAGCTGCCGGCCCGGATCTTTGCCGCCTTCTTCATGTCCCTCCAGGAATTGCGCTCCGGCTTCGGCTGAGCCGAGGAAAGCGACTCGTTCTCCCGCCGTCCATTCGTCCCAGGTCGCTGGCGTCGCCTCTTCGCCAGCCAATCCGACCACCGCGCTGCGGCCAAGCGCTTCCAAGCCAAGCGATGGGCTGAAGGCATCCAGATTGATCGTCGTATAGCCCCAGGCGTAGCTCGCTAAAGTAAGAATCGCGATGAGAATGCCTACCAGCACAATATGAATGCCCGTGCCGTGGGCAAAGATGCTTTCATTGGTGGGACGCGGTCGCCGGCGCATAACACCTTCTTCGGCCGGCTCAAAGCCCAGCGCGATAGCTGGCAAGCCATCGGTGACCAGGTTGATCCACAAAATCTGAATCGCTAGCAGCGGAAGTGGCAGATTAATCAAGAGCGCGACGAACATCACCAGGATCTCGCCGACATTTGAACTGAGCATATATTTGATAAATTTCTTGATGTTGTCATAAATGGCGCGACCTTCCTCAATCGCAGCGACAATCGAACGGAAATTGTCGTCCGTCAGGATCATCTCGGCCGCGCCCTTGCTCACATCGGCGCCGGTAATGCCCATGGCCACGCCGATATCAGCTTGTTTCAGCGCTGGCGCATCGTTCACGCCATCACCTGTCATCGCCACGATGTTGTCGCGGTCCTGCAGCGCTTGAACCAGCCGGAGTTTATGCGCCGGCGAGACGCGAGCAAAACAGGAAGCCCTTTGCACGGCCTCGTCCAACTCCTCATCCGACATCGCATCCAAGTCGCTGCCGCTGATCGCGCGTTCTTCCGCATCAATAATGCTGAGGTCCCGCGCAATCGCTTCCGCGGTCAAGGCGTGGTCGCCGGTGATCATGATGGTGCGAACACCGGCTTCGCGCGCGCGCTGCACCGCCACCTTCGCTTCGGGCCGCGCTGGATCAAGAATGCCAATCAAGCCGATTAATTCCAGGTCCCGCTCGATCTCTGGTCCGATCTCCGCTGGCAATTCATCCAAGGATCGCCAGGCGATGCCGAGCACACGCAAACCATCATTCGCCATAGTGTCAACCCGCTGCTGCCAATCGCCCCGGCGCCCCTCGCTCAGGTCGACGATATCATCCGGCGTTTGTTCGCTTGTCGACCAATCAATTAACCGGTCGGGCGCGCCTTTGGTGATGATGACATACTTCGTATCCGGGAAGAGGTCCCGCGCCGTATCCCCCAGGACTTCATGCACAGTTGTCATCGCTTTGCGCTCGCTGCTAAAAGGCAGTTCCGCCACGCGTGGCATATCCTGTTCCAGCCGTTCTCGCGTGAAGCCGATTTTCTGCGCCGCCACCAAGAGCGCCGCTTCTGTGCTGTCTCCGACCACTTTGACCTGGTCGCCGCTGTCTTGGGTTTCCAGGTAGACATTGGTCGAAAGCGCCATCGCTTTTAACATGCGCTGCGCTGCGAAATCCGTCTCCGCATCTACCGGCTTGCCCAGGTTTGCCGGATCATGCGTGCCCAGGGAGAACAGCCCGCCTTCCGGGATATAACCGGTGCCCTCAACACGTATATCATCGTGCCGCGGCAACACGAGATAGGTAGCGGTCATTTCGTTTTTGGTCAGTGTTCCGGTTTTGTCCGAGCAGATGATATTCACGGAGCCTAAAGTCTCCACGGCCGGCAAACGCCGAATCAGCACATTGCGTTTCACCATGCGGTTGGCGCCCAACGACAAGCCGATGGTAACCAGCGCCGGCAGCCCCTCAGGCACGGCTGCTACCGCTAGGCTGATTGCGATGAGGAACATCTGCTCGGCCGGAACGCCTTGTATCAGAAAGCCGACGAAAAAAACAATCGCCACCACGATCAAAGCGGCGGTCGCCAGAATATGCCCCAAATGATTCAGTCGGCGTTGCAGCGGCGTAGTGCCCTCTTCCACTTGCAGCAGCATGGTGGCGATATTGCCGATCTCGGTCTGCAAGCCAGTCTTGGTCACGACCATTTCGCCACGGCCATAATTTACCGCTGTGCCCATATATGCCATGTTGCTTCGATCGCCAAGGGGCACATCGCCCTCGATTTCGATAACAGAAGTGGACTTTTCCACCGGCACTGATTCACCGGTAAGCGCGGCTTCTTCAATCTGCAAGTTGATCGTCTCGCTCAAGCGACCGTCAGCCGGGATGCGGTCGCCCTCGCCGATCAGCACGATATCGCCAGGTACCAACTCCTCAGCGCTAATCTCATGTATTTGGCTCTCACGGCGCACGCGTACTTGCGGCACTTGCAAGCGGCTTAGGGCGGCCAGCGCCTGTTCTGCTTGGTATTCCTGATAGATGCCCAGCAGGGCGTTCAGCGCGACGATGGCGAGGATGACAATCACATCGGTGGCTTCCCCCAACAGCGCCGAGATAGCGGCGGCGACGATCAAGACGATGACCATAACATCAGTGAATTGCCCGAGGATGAGCCCCGCCCAATTAGTGCCTTCGTCAGTCGGCAAGGCGTTCTTGCCGAACTCGCCTTGACGTGAAAGGACCTCAGCGTCGCTCAAACCCTGCGCCGGGTCCACGCCAAACTCAACTGCTACCTCATGAACATCCTTGCGGAAAGTTTCTGCCATCAGAGAATCCTCTACTGACGCCGTCTCTGACTCAAAGCCTCACGCAACTTTACTACATATCCAACGAGCACATGATAAATCAAACCGCTCTTGCGCGCTGACCCCGCTGATTTTAGCGCAAAACTCCTTGCCGCATTAGCAACTAAGTAGCTCCAATAATGCGAATCGACTTCATTTGCAGGGATAGTTCCGGCTGTAATCCAAATCCCGCCATAAGCGCTGCCCTTCCCTGATGCCTCGGGTTGCTCGCCATAGAGATGGCGAGTGGGACCCAAAAATATGGGAGGAAGAATCGCGCGGATCACTTTTCTCACGACTACTTGGAACCACTTCTGCCCGGTTGCTTGGCCAACATTCCTTGCCGAATTCGCCTTGCCCTCAGGCAATAGCAGCCCATCTTTGCTATGCGCGACCATTTAGTCGCCTTTCACAACAATTACTCTGCTAGACTGTATCCACCTGCGCCTTAACAATCCAATAATTCGGCAATCGCGACCGAAACTCGGCTGAGGCCACAGGAGTTTTATTGGACAAAAAATATTTCCGTTTACGGTAAAATTCCGACAAAACGGCGAATTGTCCGCAAAAATCGCTCTAAATGCGCCGAGCATCTTTGCAACATACGTTACATCCTCCGGCAATCGCGATGCCATTCGGCTGTTTCCAATCGAAATGGTTAATGTTCCATCACTTTATCCGAACGGGACGTCAAGGAATCCCATCAAATGTGGACAAGCTTTGTAGGGACGCTACTTGTGCCGTCCGCCTAAACTACCCGCTACCGATCACTTTTACGCATGACTGACTTGGAACTGCTTCCGCTCGCGGGCCGGCTTGTATCCCGCGCGCGAAGAAGCACGAGTCGAGCTTGTCTTTGCTATTGTCAAGCCAGCCGTTTCTGTCTAGTATCGCTTCGCATTGGCACAGGCGAACGCGGCGGAGAAAATGAAATACATTGATTTGAGAAGTGACACCGTAAGCCATCCCACAGCGGAGATGCGCGAAGCCATGGCGAAAGCGGAAGTCGGCGATGATGTCTATCACGATGATCCGACTGTGAACCAGCTTGAAGCGGATGCCGCCGCACTGCTGGGCAAGGAGGCGGCCGTATTTGTCACCAGCGGCACACAAGGCAATCTCTGCGCTCTGCTGGCGCACTGCCAACGCGGCGAGTCTATCCTCATCGGCGACACTTCGCATATCTTCCGTTATGAACAGGGCGGCATGGCGCAGCTCGGCGGCATCCTCCCGCATACTCTGCCGGTGCAATCTGACGCGACGCTGCGACTCGCTGATTTGGAGCGAGCCATCAATCCGGACGACGAGCACAAGCCCGTGACCCGCCTGGTCGCGTTGGAGAACACGCACAATATGGCGGGCGGCCTGCCGATATCGGCAGCCTACACCGACGCAGTCGCGGACTTCGCTCGCCGGAATAACCTGATCCTGCATATTGACGGGGCGCGGATCTTCAATGCGGCCGCTGCCTTCGGCGTCGATGTTCAGACGCTGGTCGCCGGCGCCGATTCGGTGACATTTTGTCTGTCCAAGGGCCTCTGCGCGCCGGCTGGTTCAGTCTTAGTGGGGGAGCATGACTTCATCCGCCGGGCGAGGCGGGCGCGCAAGGTGCTAGGCGGTAGCCTGCGGCAAGCTGGAATCTTGGCTGCTGCTGGTTTGATCGCGCTGCACAAAATGCGCGATCGTTTAATCGAAGATCATCGCAATGCCCAATTGCTGGCGGAAGGCTTGAGCGAAATCCCCGCTGTTGATATCAAGAGCCAGAATACCAACTTTATCTTCTTCTCGCTCGCTGATGACGCGAGCGTGCCGCTTGACGCGTTTGTCCACATATTGCGCCGCGACTATAATATCTTCATGTCGCCATACACTGGGGAAAGCGGTCGAATTCGTTTGCGCACGCACTATTGGATTGATCGGGCCGCGATTGCCAAGGTAGTTTCGGCGGTGAGCGCAATTCTATCATGATGCCTAATGCGCCATTCGATCCATTAGAGAACTCCGCGGATCGCCAGTCGAATCAGCCTGCCTCGCCCGAAACCTTAGACAGCTCGGAAAATGCCAGCGAACAACCTGACGCCGCTATGCGGGCGCAATACCGTGGCGTCAGCGACCCCTTATTCGGATTCATCATCGCCGCCGCATTAAGCGTTGGTTTGATGCCACTGTTGCCCGACAACGTCGAATTGCGATATACGCTGGCTTGGGGCGCCCTCGCTGGCGTAAGCGTGCTTTCCTGGCTGCTCGGCAATATGGAGCGTATAGGTCAGGAGCGGCCCGACAATCTCGGCTGGGGCGTCCTGTACCCCGTGATGTTGGGGATACCTTTTCTGGTTTTCCTCAGCCAGCAGGTACTTGCTCCGGCCGCAGACCGTCTCTTTCCTGGCATGACTGCGGGTAGCCTGCTCGCCTTCCTCGTCTTCGTCATGCCCATCGCCGAGACCCTGTTCTTCCGCGGGTTGCTGCAGGACCAGCTCGCTTTCTGGCTCGTTGGCTTGCTGGCGACACTCTGGAATATACTGCTCTTCTTTCCGGTCATGTGGGGGGCAGTCACAGGCTTTCCCGCAGTCACAGTAGCCATAGTGATACTGCTTCTGATGATGAATTTGCTATATGTCTATGTTCGCAAGCGGAATGGCTTGGCCGCCAGTTGGATTTGTCAGATCGTCGCCAACCTGATCATTCTTTATATTCCATTTCTTCAGTAGTGGACTGACGCGACGCCATATCAACGAAACCACGACCGATCAGCCGCAGCTCATTGACTTGTTGGGACAGTTTGAAATTTATTCAGCCAGGTGCTCCAGCGGGTCCGGCTTCGGCATCGGCTTGAGGAAGCCTGCCGCGAATATGGTCAGCACACCGGCTAGGAAGCCGCCAATATGCGCCCAATGCGCGACATCGGTCTCCACGCCGATCCAGCCGACATGCTGCAAGACATCCATCAGTAGCCAGTAGCCCAGGAAGACCACCGCTGGAATCTTGATTGTCCAGACGAATGGGCGGAAGAAACCCAGCATCGTACGCACTTTAGCGTTCGGCTTCAGCACCAGAAATCCGCCCATGATGCCGGCAATTGCGCCGCTGGCGCCGATGACCACGCCAGTATCGGTGATGGTGCAGACCGTATTCCCAAATGCGACATGCGCCAGGGTCGCCATCGCCCCGAAGCCGATATAAGCCAATACGTATTTGATGCTGCCCAGATAGCGCTCGACCAAGCCGCCGAAGAGGAAGAGGAACCACATATTCCCCAGCACATGCGCCACGCTCGCGTGGAGGAACAAGCTGCGGAAGCTGTCTAAACCAGTTGTGGCGATCGATTGTTCGCCAATCTTGCAAACTTCCAAGCCATAATTCTGCAACGCTGCCTTGAGAAAACCGTCGCCTTTGGCATCAACCGAAAGTTCCCAAAGAAATACCAACAGATTGACGGCGATGATAACGATAGTCGCTTTCGGGATCGTTCTGTCCCGCCCGATCACATGTATGGGAAACATAACGGCAGCCTCACTATCCTCATCGTCTATTTACGTTAGCACATGGATTTGGTTTCGCGCAAGCCTGCTGGAGCGCCTAAACGCGTGATATCCGTGGCGGCGCGATGAAAAAGGATAAGAAGAAGATCAAAGCCAAGCCACTGATGAAACCGCCGACGTGACCCCAATGCACATTGATCCGCGGCGCGACCGACCCTACCTGGTAGAAGAATTGCAAGAAAAACCAATAGATCAGATATACCCAGGCCGGTACATTGACGTCATAGTTGAAGACCTTGAGAATGACGATTTTTGATTTGATGCGGTCAGTCGGGAACAAAAAGAGAAAGGCGCCAATTATACCGGATATCGCGCCGCTTGAGCCGACCATATAAAGAGGCTCTGTGCAGTTGCCTCCATCGAAAAGCAAATGACCTACATGTCCACCAAAGCCAACAATCAGGTAAAAAGCCAAGAAGCGCAGATGCCCCAGATGTTCTTCAATCCGCGAACCGAAGACATAAAATATGATGATATTCGAGGTTAGATGCACAAAACTCATGTGCAGAAAGATACTGCGCGTACCATCAAGCAAGGTTTCGGACAGCGGCTGGGCGCGTACGGCGCAGATATCAAGCGCATAGTTTCGGTAGACCTCTTCAAGCGACAAGCCGCCCAGGAAAGCGAAAGTCAAAACAAAAACAAAGAACAATACATTGGCGACCGTGACAAAGAAAGCCACATAGGGGCGGTAATTCGTCGTGCCGACGATCTTGTAAGGGATCATGATGCGGCATCCGCAAGCAACTGCGCTTACAGATTAGCATACTTGAAGCGGAAATCGCAAACAGGCGCCAGGACGCAAAAAACGCCCGTCGACAAGGACAGGCGCGCAACGGAGGATAAAGTTGCGGCTTATCTTTGGTCTATCACTACAAACTCGAGGTCATGCGGACCAACGTAATTCGCCTTGGGGCGTATCAAGCGTCCGCCCATTTGCGCGATCACATGCGCTGACCAGCCCGATATCCGTGACATGGCGAAAAGGGGGGTAAACATATCAATGTCCAAGCCCAGCATGTAGAGCACGATGGCGCTGTAATAGTCAACATTGGGGTATAGATTTCGCTGCACAAAATAGTCGTCGGCGCGCGCTGTCTCCGCCAGTTTGACGGCTATGTCTAACCATTTACGCTCGCCAGAACTTTCAGCCAGGGCTTCGGCATGCCGCCGTAGGATGGCCGCGCGCGGATCGTTCGATTTGTAAACGCGGTGGCCGATGCCCATAATCCGCCTTTTGCCCGACTTGATGTTTTTCTCGAACCAGGGCAGAACATTGTCCACATCGCCGATTTCGATAAACATCTTCATCGCTTCGGCATTGGCGCCGCCATGTGACGGACCCTTTAGGGCGCTGATGCCGGCGACGATCGCGCTGTGCAAATCCGAGCCGGTAGCGGTAACCACGCGCGTGGCGAATGTGCTCGCGTTCATGCCATGTTCCGCCAGCAAAACCAGATATACATTCAAAGCAGCGCAAGCGGTAGCGTCTGGCTCATCGCCTGACATCATGTAGACGAAGTTTTCCGCAACACTCAAGTCTTTGCGTGGCGGGATCGGCTCCTGTCCCTTGGCGATGCGTATCCAAGCGGCGCAGATAGTCGTGATTTGGCCGGTCAGCCGAAGGGCTTTCGCTTTTGCCGCTTCTTTGTCGGTCAAGTTCTCCGCATCGGCATCGAAGGCCGATAGCATGGAGACAGCAGTTCTCAGGACGGCCATCGCGGACGTATCCGGAGGCAGCGACTTCATCATGTCAATCACAGCTTTCGGGATCGCCGCATTAGCCGCGATAGTCCTTCGCAGGTCCTCGTATTCCTTCCGCTTCGGCAAGCGCGTGTTAAAAAGCAGAAAAAGGATTTCTTCAAACGAGGTGGTTTCGGCGAGGTCTTCAATGGCGTATCCGGAGTAAACCAACTTCCCTTTGCTGCCATCGATGTAGCTTGTGTTGATATCGGCGACGATTACTCCCTCAAGCCCACCCTTGTTAGTCATATATTAGTTCTCCCTTGTGACGTCCGCCCTCGCTACAGCGTTGGCTGCGACAGCGAAAATAATGCGCGCTAGTATAGCACTCGGTCAAATGCGCTTCAAGTTGGATAAATGCAGCATTCGCAGCGGCAGCAGGACGACAGCCTATTAGGATTATAGGGAGGGAATACCGTCACTGAATTTGCCGTTGCTAGTTCCACTTCCTTGTGTTATTCTCCGTCGCATGTCAACCATGAAGGCGACCAATCGCACAATGCGGCAAACTTGTAGTTGCCCCTGTTGGGGCGGGAATATACGCTGCCGCGTCGGGATAACGGCTGTCTGAAGCGATTGCTCAAAATGCACTGCGGAATGAGACGAGAGCCAGCCCAAGCGGCAGGCTCTTTTTGTTGATGGTGAAGGTGGAAGCACAACGATGCGGGTCATACTTAGCAGCGCCCTCCAACAGCATATCTTCGAGCAGATGGAAGCGACCTATCCCAATGAAGGCGGCGGTTTTCTGCTCGGTCAGGTTGACGCGAAAGTTGTCACCATTGAAGATATCATCCAGGTGGAAAATGTATTCGCTGAAGAGGAGCAGCACCACCGTTATGCCATGACGCCGCAAGATTGGATACGCCTGGAAGATGAAGCTGATGAACGTGGGCTGAGCCTCATCGGCTATTATCACAGCCACCCGGATTCACCCGCGATTCCTTCCGAGTATGACAGAGAGCACGCCTTGCCAAACTTCGTCTATATCATCACGTCGGTCATGATGGCTCGCGCAGAAGATATGCGCGTCTGGCTGCTCCGCGCCGATCGCAGCGCATTTGACAGCGTCGCCCTGCAGGTTTCGTAGCTTTGCAAAAGAGGGCAAGTAAGATACCGGCGTCCAAAGGCGTTTATGACATATAGCAGCTTAAAGCGGTCTTGGAGAATAAATCATGGCAAAGATCCGAATTCCGACACCCTTGCGCGCCTTCACCGATGGCGCGGCAAATATCAATGTCGCCGGTGGCACAGTGGGCGAAGCGCTTGTAAATCTGGTCGATCAACATCCGGAATTGCGCGACCATCTATTCAACGATGATGAATTGCGCAGTTTCGTCAATATTTTCATCGATGATGAAGATATCCGCTTCTTGCAAGGCTTGGATACCGAGATCGCCGTTGACGAAAGCTTGCGCATCATCCCGAGCATCGCCGGCGGCCGTCTTTAGTACATGGAGAAGTAATAATGTCTGAATTGCATCAGCGCCTGGCTGATTTAAGCAATGACGAGGTGAAGCGCTACAGCCGCCATGTGATCATGCCAGAAGTCGGTATGGAAGGGCAGCGCCGCTTGAAGGCGTCGTCGGTCTTATTGATCGGCACAGGCGGCTTGGGCAGCCCGCTGGCGCTATATCTTGCGGCCGCCGGCATTGGACGCATCGGCTTGGTTGATTACGATGTGGTCGACTTCACCAATTTGCAACGCCAGGTCATCCACGGCGTCAGCACCGTTGGCGTCTCCAAACTGGATAGCGCCGCGACCCGCATGCTCGATCTCAATCCTGACATCGACGTGGTCAAGTACAATGAGCCGCTGACATCGGAGAATGCCCTGCGGCTATTCAGCGAAGATTGGGACATCGTCATAGATGGCACCGACAACTTCCCCACGCGCTATCTTGTCAACGATGCCTGCGTCAAGCTCGGCATCCCTAACGTTTATGGCAGCATCTTCCGTTTCGAAGGTCAACTCAGCGTCTTTTACGGCGAGCAAGGTCCCTGCTATCGCTGCATGTTCCCCGAGCCGCCGCCGCCCGGTCTCGTGCCAAGTTGCGCGGAAGGCGGCGTCCTGGGCATCCTGCCCGGCACCATCGGCACGATGCAAGCTACCGAAGCGATCAAATTGCTGCTCGGCATCGGCGACCCGATGATCGGGCGCATGATGCTCTACGACGCGCTGGAGATGAGCTTCCACACGATCAAAATCCACAAGGACCCTGATTGCCCGGTCTGCGCCATCGCCAAAGAAGACATCGTGCTGATCGACTATGAGCAGTTCTGCGGCATGCCCGCGCATGACCACAGCGAATACAGCTCGGTCGAGGACACTGCCGACATTGACATCCAGACCGTCACCGTGAGTGATGTGAAATCGGCCCTGGAAAACGGCGATGATGTGGTCGTCATAGATGTCCGCGATCCGCACGAATGGGACATCAGCGCCATCGACGGCACCCTGCGCATTCCCAAGCCGGATATTCAACTGGCGAAAAACGGCATTCAGGCGGGCCGCAAGCTTTGGGAAGAAACCGTCCTCAACGAAATCCCGAAGGACAAGACCTTGTATCTGCATTGCCGTTCCGGCAAGCGCAGCGCTGATAGCATCGCCTACCTGTCTGAAATCGGCTATGACCTGAACAGGATGTACAATGTCGAAGGTGGCATCCTGGCTTGGGCGGACGAGATTGATCCCGCAATGCCCAAGTATTAACGCATTCCGCTAAATTGAAAATGTAGGGGCGACTCGGTGAGTCGCCCGCGAAGATCACTATAGCCCAATTTGATATAGCAGTGTCTGAGTCCTCACTCGGACCCGCGTCTAGCGACTTTGTGGATGGGACACTAGCTCGCCATCAGTTGCTTCATCAGTCCATCCAGCGCCGCCTTTGAGGGCCGCAGTTGCGCCTCGTCCAGTTGCGCCAGCGGTGTCTGCACAAGCTCTTCCGTATCCGCCAAGGTCGGGCGCGGCTCTTCATAGTAGATCAAGCCTGTCGAGAAGATCTGCTCGCGCATCGAGCGTTCAAGCACATCCATCGCCATGCGCCGATTGCGCGGATCGTGGTCATTGTCCAGCTTCTTCAGGCGAATATAGCTACCATCGTGCATCTCGACATCAATAATGTCGCCCGCTTCGTAGTCGTCGATCTCGATTTCTTCTTTAGCATCGACATAATCCGGCGCCAGGATCTGAATCTCGTGCAGCGGAATCTCATGATCCCGACCATAAGGATAGCTCTTGGTCGATGTCTCGGCATTGTTGAAAGTTACGCAAGGACTGATGATATCCAGCACAGCCGTGCCGTTATGGCGCACTGACGCTTGCAGCAGCGCCTGTACCTGCTTGGCATCGCCACTGAAGCTGCGCGCGACAAACGTGGCGCCAGCGATGACCGCTTCCAGCGCCAGATCTATCGGCGGCATGTGGTTCGTGCCATAATACTTCAGGAATTGGCCCTCGTCGGCGGTGGCGGAAAACTGGCCCTTCGTCAGCCCATAGACGCCGTTGTTCTCGATGATGTAGACCAATGGCACATTGCGGCGGATGACATGCTTGAATTGTCCCATGCCAATTGAGCCGCTGTCGCCATCCCCGCTGACCGCAATGCAATCAAGCTCCGTGTTGGCGAGCAGCGCGCCAGTCACGACTGACGGCATGCGCCCGTGCAGGGCGTTGAAGCCGTGTGAGCCGCCGAGGAAGTAAGCCGGTGTCTTGCTTGAACAGCCGATGCCGCTGACCTTGATGATCTTGTACTGCTCCAAGCCCAACTCATACGACATGCTGATGATCTGATTCGAGATCGAGTCATGCCCGCAGCCGGGGCATAGGGTGCTCGGGCGCCCTTTGTATTCGTTGCGGCTCAAGCCCAAATGATTTGTCCGTGGTGGCATCGTTAGCCCTCCTGTAGTTTCAGGTTCTCATAGATCCAGGTGGGCGTCATCGGCAGACCATCGCCGAGCGCCAGCGACCTGACATGTGAGATATTCTCCGGATGTTCCAGGCGGATCAGCTGAGTCAACTGACCGTCAAAATTGTTCTCAATGACGAAGACGCTTTTGTGCTGGTCAATGAAGTCTGTTACCGCCGACGCCATCGGCAGCGCCCTTATGCGCAGGTAATTCGTCTTGATGCCGTCATTAGCCAGCCAATCACGCGCTTCGCGGATGGCTTCATCGTTCGTGCCGAACGTGATGATGCCGATGTCCGCGTCGCTCTCGGCGTCCACAATCGGGTGAGGCAACAGGCTCCGCGCCGTGTCCATCTTCCGCCGCAGGCGCGTCATATTCTCGATCCAGTCATCACTGCGCTCGCTGTAGGTCGCCATCTCGTCGTGGCCTGTGCCGCGCGTGAAGTAACCGGCAAAGCGATGATCTGTGCCCGGTACCGTGCGATACGGGATGCCATCGCCATCGACATCCATGTAGCGCCCCCATTTGCCGTGCTCGTCGATGAACGCTTGCAGCTCCTCGGCGTTAAGGACCTTTCCGCGATTTACCCGCTGGTCGGGATAGTCGAAGGGTTCTGAGAGCCAATTGTTCATGCCCAGGTCCAGGTCGCTGATGACGAAGACCGGCGTTTGCAGAGCTTCGGCAATATCAAAAGATTTCCAGCCGAACTCAAATGCCTCTTTCAAGTTGCCCGGCATCAGGCAAATCTGCCTGCCATCGCCGTGGCCCAGGAAGTGGGTGAAGAGCAGGTCGCCCTGGCTGGTGCGCGTCGGTAAGCCCGTGCTGGGTCCCATGCGTGTGATATTCCAGAAGACGGCCGGGATCTCAGCGAAATAAGCCAGCCCGGCGAATTCCGCCATCAAGCTGATGCCGGGTCCGCTGGTGGAGGTCAACGAGCGCGCGCCCGCCCAACCTGCGCCGACCACGATGCCAGCCGCCGCCAATTCGTCTTCCGCCTGCACAATGGCGATGGTATTTTCCTTCGCTTCGTTCTGGCGCAGGTGTCGATATGCGATGATGCCGTCGACAAAGCTTGTGGACGGTGTGATGGGATACCAGGCGACCACGTTGACGCCACCGAAGACCGCGCCCAAGGCGCCCGCTTCATTGCCGGTCATTATGATCTTGCCGCGGGTGCCATCCATGTTTTCGAAGCGGTACGGATCGGTCTTGACGATATTCTCCGCCGTCCAGTGATAAGCCAACTCGACGATGTCCTGGTTCATCCGCGCCGGCTTCTCCCGCCCCTTGAAATTATCAAGCAGCACCTGATAGATGAGCTCCAACGGAATATCAAAGAGCTGGGCGACCGCGCCAACATAGGTCATATTCTCGACCAATTTGCGAAAGGCCGAGGGCACCTTGGTCTGCCGCATCAACTTGGTGACCGGAATCTCGTAATACGAGATATCATCGCGCTGTTTAATCACCTTGGCGATTTTGTCCGTGGTGATACAGACGCCGCCCGGGGGCAAGTTGGAGACATCTTCGGGCGCTGTAGCGTCGTTGTAGGCGACGACGATCTCGGTCACCGCCTTCCGCGCCGTGTAGCCGTCCTTGCTCGCGCGAATGGTATACCAGGTCGGCAAGCCTTTGATATTTGATGGGAAGAGATTTTTGCCGTTGACCGGTATGCCCATGCGGAACAAAGACATCACGAGCACATTGTTGGAAGTCTGACTGCCCGATCCATTCTTGGTCGCCACGGAAAAAGCAAAGTCGTTGATGACCGGCTCGCGTGTGATGACCTTGCTTTGAGTTTGTGTGTGAATTGCCATGAGATATTACGCAGTGATTGCGTACCACTCCTTTCGCAACATATAAACAGAGTTACCCTGTATTCTTATCTGCCACGTTCCATTTCCCAGGAGCCGTTATCCGGTTCGTAGCGCAATAAACTTGTGTGCTCCATGAATGCTTGCCGCGCCCCATCGAAGTCACCGGTGCGAATCAGCCGCAGAATCCTTGAATGATAATCCCAAACCTTGCGCAAATAGCTGTAATCCTCGTAGCGATTGACGCCGACCTCTTCGTAGAGGTCCCAATACGCTTCCAAGATGCCCAGCACGAACTTGTTCTCCAGATGCTTGAATACCGTCAGATGAAACAGGCGATGCTCAGGATTCGGAATATGTATCGGCCGCGAATCCAGCTTCTGATAAGCGCTTTCGAGGCAATCTTGCATGACGTCCAGATCCGCTTCCATGAGCAGGGCGCAGGCTTCATTCCAATAGGCTGCTTCGACATGATTCCGCAGCGAAGCGAAAGATTCGAAGCGCTCGCCACAAGCCAGCGCGTAGAGGGCGCTCAAGCGCACCGCCGGCGTAAAAGCATATTCCGTTATCCGCGTGCCTCGCTTGGAACGCACCTCGACCCAACCCATGGTCCGCGCCACTTCCAATTGCTCGCGGACTTTGTTGGCGCTCATATCCAAGTGAGCGTCCTTGGTCAATTCCTGAATTGACGGCAAGCGGTCGCCGGGCTGATAACCCTGCCTGATGATGTAATTGAGGAAGTCCGAGCCGAGATTGATGTTCGTCATTCGTCAGATGAATGCTATCAATTTACCATTACAATCAATTCTATCATTAACGAAATCATTTGTCTATACTTTCGCAGGACAATTTACAATTATCTTGTCTATTGGCGTCTGTATGGAATTTGCTTGGCGCGCGGGTACTTTCTAGCTTCGGAGCAACTGCATACGCTCGGCGGCGCGTTCCAGCGTCTCATCGCTCTTGCAGAAGGCGAAGCGTACATGATTCTCCGCGTGATGCCGGTGCATGGCGCTGAAAAAAGCTGAGGGGGGGATGGTCGCCACGCCGATTTCCTCGATCAAATGCCGGCAGAATTCGACATCGTCTCCATCAAAAACTCCCGAAAAATCGCCCATGATGAAGTAGGTGCCTTCCGGCTGAATCGCCGTCATGCCGGCCGCCTCGATCACTTGCATGACCAAGTCGCGCTTATGGGAATACAGCGCTTGATACTCTTCATAGTAGCTGCTGCCCAGTGTGAAGGCATAAGCCACAGCCGCCTGCGTCGGATGATTGGTGGCGAAGGTGATGAACTGATGCGAGCGCCAGACGCCGGTTATCAGTTCCGGCGGACCGTATACCCAGCCGATCTTCCAGCCGGTCATGCCGAATGTCTTGCCGGCGCTGCCGATCGTCACCGTCCGTTCGAACATGCCCGGCAAGGAAGCGATCGCAACGTGCTGATGCCCTTCAAAGTAAAGATGTTCATAGACTTCGTCGGAAATGACGATGACATCGTGCTTGATGCACAGGTCGGCGAATAGCTGCAATTCCGCACGGGTATACACTCTGCCCGATGGGTTGTTCGGCGTGTTCAGGAGGATAGCGCGGGTCTTATCGTTGAAGGCGGCGCGCAACTCCGCTTCTTCAAATGTCCAATTAGGCGGATGCATCGGCACGTAGACGGGCACCCCGCCCGCCATTTGCACACCCGGCACATAGCTGTCGTAATAGGGTTCAATGATGATGACCTCGTCGCCCGGGTCGACCAAACCCATAATCGCGCTGTAGACGCCTTGGGTCGCGCCAGCCGTCACGATGACGCCGCGCTCAGGATCGACATCCATGCCATAAAATACGCCAGCGTGCCGGGCGACGCCTTCGCGCAGGGCGGGCAGCCCCGGGCTTGGCGCGTACTGATTGGCGCTATCGCTATTCAGCGCCGCAATTGCCGCGTCGATGATCTCGCGCGGACCATCGAAATCGGGACGCCCCTGACCGAGGTTGACTGCGTTGTGCTGCGCCGCCAATTGATTGATCTCAGTGAAAATTGTCGTGCCAAATGGCGCTACCCGCTTTGCGTAAGTGGGCATGGATTGCCTTTCATTAATTGTGATTTGCCGCCCGAGTAAAAGTCGCGAAACAGATCTATAGCGTATTCCTAAGCAGAAACTCGGCAAGTTTCCTTGCGAAAATATATTGTTCGCTCTTTCGTAGCTCCTTGCTGTAAGTAAACTTTACCATTCTTTGATTCTTTAGGCGCAGAAGCCGCTGCCACAGTTCCTTATGTTTTACTGGCATAGCCTCGTCCTGATACATATATTGCCAGTTGTTCTTCTGCCAGCGGTCAACGCGGTCGTTGATGCTATTAATGAAATTCTTCTCTGTAGAATGCACTGTGATGCCTTCATCTTCATTGAGTTGGCTAAGCGCGCGAATAGCGCCGTGCAGCAGAGCCTCGTATTTGGTGGCATTGTCTCGGACGCCTGCTACCGTTTCAATCTGTTCGCCGCGAATAACGTTTGCCGCCCAAGCGGTACGCTTCTGTCTCGTCGAGAGCTTGGTGGCTAGATAAACCGCCGTGACCGAAGCGACGGACTCACGAGACTCAATTTGTGGTACATCAGCTTTGTCCAGGCGATATTCGTCCCGTGCCGCCACCGCTAGCTTGTCACAGCGCGTGTTGTATTCGTTGTCTGAATGCCCGGCAACGAATTCCCAACTAATATTGTGTTCCGAAGCGACTTGGAAATACTCCTGCCAGAGCGCCTTGTTTTTTTTCGCTCGCTTCCTGCCAGCGGCGATGTCGATCACATAGCGTGAGTCGGTAACTATTTTGACTTGAACCGGTTGCCGAAAGTTCTTCAATGCTTCGATGACCGCCCGCAGTTCCATTTGATTATTAGTCGAATGCTGTGCGCCCCCAGTTAACACGGTCTCCTTGACGATCTGGCCATTCTCATCAATCGCTTGCAGAATTGCCGTCCAGCCGCCCGGCTGATTCTCCGCGTGGATATCACAAGCGCCATCAGTGTAAATTGTGATTTGCATATCACTGTCTCAATGCAATATGATAGGGGCGGAGTCTAGCACACTGACAAGTTCAGCGACAGGGTGGCGGAAAATGGCGGAAGAAGCTGACCTGCAGAAGATGCGCTACGACGCGCTGCTCAAGATAACGCGCACGATGGGCGGCGCGGCGCTCTCCGGCGCGGTGCCAACGCCGACGCTGGAACTGGCGAAACAGCTAGGCATCTCCATCGCCGATGCCTGGATGTGCTTCGATATCTACCGCACTTACTTCGGCAAAGACCTCTCCAAGCAAGACCTGGCGCGCATGTTCCAAACCACCGGCGTCATCGTGCTCGGCGGCGGCATCGCCGGTTATGTCGGCATCCGCCTGGCGCAGGCCATACTCTCCGAAATCCTCGAACAGCTGCCGATCGCCAATTCCATCATCACCGGCATCGCCTTTGGCAGTTCGACTTTCATCGTCGGCCTGGCTTGGCTGGCCATCGTCGAGCAAAACTACTTCCTGCAAAAGGCCGAGGAGTCCTAAGCGCCCTGCAACGCCAACTGCTTTGTCGTCAAAGTACGAATCAGCGCCAGCAGCAGCAGCGCCAGCAAGCCGCCTCCCGCGCTCACAAACAGGAAACCGCCTAGGCTGAAAAGGAAGCCCGAACTCAAGGTGCCCAAACCGGCGAAAAAAGCCACCAGCATATCGTTGAAGCCTGCCACCCGCGTACGATCGGCGCCGCTCAGCGCATCCGCCAGCATGGACGAGCCAGCCACGTAGCCGAAATTCCAGCCCAAGCCCAGCAAGAACAGACCAGCGATCAAGTACGGCATTTGCGTCGACAGCGGCGAAATAATTGTGGACGCGACCAAAACGAGCGCGGCAATCACCATCATCGTCACGCGGCCATAGCGGTCTATCAGATAACCGGTCAAGGGCGACAAGCCAAACATGCCCAGCACATGCGCCCCGATCACCAGCGACACCTGCGCGTTGGAATGATCAGCCAGGTGCATGTGCCAGGGCGTAATCGTCATCAATGTGGCCATTACCATCTGACAGATCAGCATTGAGAGAATCGCCAACTGCACATTTGGCAATCGCAGCAGTTCGATTAACTTGTGCCCCTGCTCCGGTTTTGTCCGGTCTACGACGGGCTCCGAATACTGCTCGGCCACCAGCGCCGGCTCCGGACGCAGCAGAAAGAATGTGATCAGAAAGGAAATCGCATACATAAAGCTGGCGATCACCCAGGGTCCGGTGGTTAATTCGCTGGCTGCCGATGCAATAGGCAGAATAGCTTGCGCTAGCTGGGTCTGCGCCAATGCGGGTCCGGTCACAATATCGAGGGAAAGAAACCCGGCCAATTGACTGCTCGGCTCAACCAAGGCGGGACCAAAAATCGCGCCGATCGTCCCGGCGAACACGATACGACCGATCATCTGCGCTCGCTTGTCCACCGGAAAGATCTCGCCGACGACGAAGCGGCTCATCTGCGAGCCGGAGCGCGCCATTCCCAACGTGGCGGAACTCAGCAGCAGCAAGGGAAAGATGCCATGAAGCACGGCATAAATACCGAGAATTCCCCCGGCCAAACCGATGCCATAAGCGGTGCACAAGCCATTGCGCCGCCCATAACGCCCCATGATAATGCCCATGAAATAAGCCATCAAAGAATGCGAGAATGTGACCATGGTGGTCGGCAAACCGGCTGCCGCATCCGACCCGCCGAGGATGCCCGCCGCGATCGAATGCAAGGTGATAATCGATATCTGCGCGGCCGAGAACAAACTCTGCGCGACGAATATCGTGATTAACAACCGATGGCTTATCCGCAAGGGATACTTCATACGCGCTCCGAACTGCGACGGCGAAACTCGGCGCCAAGACAGAAATCAAATCGTCATTCTACCCCAAAATGGCAGACGCGCCCCGGTGGACGCGCCACAGACCTTCCCCGGGCGAAAGCTCATTCCGCCAGGAAGTTCCTCAGTACTGTATGCAGAATCCCGCCATTGCGGTAGTAGTCAACCTCGACCGGGCTGTCCAGCCGCACGATCACGTCAAATTGCGTCTGCGCGCCGGCATCGTCCGTCGCCGTCACCGTCAGCCGCTGCATCGGTTCGACTTCGTCAGTTACCGGTATGTCATAGGTCTCGTGTCCGGTCAAGCCCAGCGACTTATAGGACTGCCCATCGGCGAAGGTCAGCGGCAGCACACCCATCATGACCAGATTGCTGCGATGGATCCGTTCGATGCTCTCGGCGATCGCGGCTTTGATGCCCAGCAGAAGCGTGCCTTTCGCCGCCCAATCCCGCGACGAACCCATGCCATAATCCTTGCCCGCCAACACGATCAGCGGGCTGCCATCGGCTTGATACCGCAGCGAGGCATCGTAGATCGGCATCTCTTCCATCGTCGGCAGGTAGTAGGTCACGCCGCCTTCGCTGCCCGGCACCAGCAGATTGCGCAGCCGTACGTTGGCGAAGGTGCCGCGCGTCATCACCCGGTCGTTGCCGCGCCTTGAACCGAAGCTGTTGAAGTACTGCGGGCTGACATCCCGCTCGAGCAGATATTGACCGGCTGGTCCATTGATGGCGATAGCGCCCGCCGGCGAAATATGGTCGGTCGTCACCGAATCGCCACCTTTGACCATCACGCGCGCGCCTATGATCGGCTGGATCGGCGGCGCTTCCCGCGGCAAGTCAACGAAGAACGGCGGCTCTTGAATGTAGGTGCTGTCCGCGCTCCACTCATAAACCGGCTCATCGGTGCTGGGTATCTCGTTCCACTGCTCATTGCCATCATAGACATTGCCATATTGTTCCAGGAACATGCTGGCATCGAGACACTCTTGTACGGTCTGGACGATCTCCTGCTGGCTGGGCCAGATATCGCGCAGATAAACATCCGCGCCGTTTTCATCAGTCCCAATCGGCTCGCTGTTCAAATCGATATCGACTGTGCCCGCCAGGGCATAAGCCACGACCAGCGGTGGCGATGCCAGAAAGTTCGCCCGCACATCCGGTCCGATGCGACCGCCGAAATTGCGATTCCCGCTGAGCACAGATGCCGCCACGATATCCGCTTCGTATATCGCTTCCCGCACCGGTTCTGGCAAAGGACCGCTATTGCCGATGCAAGTCGTGCAACCATAGCCGACCGTATGAAAGCCCAGCGCTTCCAAATGCGGCGTCAATCCAGCTTTGTCCAGGTACTCCGTCACCACCTTGGAGCCGGGCGCCAGGCTTGTCTTGACATAAGATTTGCGGCTTAGTCCCCGCTCGTTAGCTTTCTTCGCCAGCAAGCCCGCTGCCACCATCACCGATGGATTGCTGGTATTTGTGCAAGACGTGATCGCCGCGATGACCACCGAGCCATGCTTCAATTCGGCGCTGCCGCCATTTGCCCGCACCTTGCCCAGCGCGTCCAATTGCTCAGCCGACAAGGCAAAGCCCTGCGGTCCAAGCGGCGCCGTCAAGACTTGATTGAAGCGCGGCTTGAGCTCGCTCACCAGAATGCGATCTTGCGGACGCAGCGGACCGGCCACGCTCGGCTCGACCGCGCTCAAGTCCAGTTCCAGCGTATCATTGAACGCCGGATCGGCTGTCTCGTCGTGGCGGAAGAGCCCCTGTTCCTTGCAGTAGACCTCCACCAACTGCACCAGGTCTTCGTCTCGCCCAGTGCGCCGCAGGTAACTCAACACTTCGTCATCAACCGGGAAGAAGCCCATGGTCGCGCCATATTCCGGCGCCATATTGGCGATGGTCGCGCGGTCGGGCAGGGTCATGCTGCTCAAGCCGGGTCCGTAGAATTCTACAAACTTGCTGACAACGCCTTTTTCGCGCAGCATCTGCGTCACGACCAGCACCAGATCGGTTGCCGTCGCGCCCTCGGGCAATTGGCCCACGAGCTTGAAACCGACCACCTCCGGCATCAGCATGTAAATGGGCTGCCCGAGCATTGCCGCTTCCGCTTCGATACCGCCGACACCCCAGCCGAGTACGCCCAAGCCATTGATCATCGTTGTATGGCTGTCCGTCCCCACCAAGGAATCCGGCAGCGCTACCAGTCCATCGCCTTGGGGATCGTCATAGAGCTGCACAACCTTCGCCAGAAACTCGAGGTTGACTTGATGCACGATGCCAGTCGCGGGTGGCACAACCTTGAGATTCTCGAAAGCTTTCTGCCCCCAATGCAAAAATTCATAGCGCTCGCGATTGCGTACGAATTCCATCTCGGCATTGCGCGCGATAGCGTCAGGAGTGCCGAATACATCCACTTGCACCGAATGGTCGATGACCAGGTCGACCGGCACCACCGGATTGATCTTCTGCGGGTCGCCACCCATCCGCGCCATCGCACTGCGCAAAGCGGCCAGGTCGACAAGCGATGGCACGCCGGTAAAGTCCTGCAATATCACCCGGGCCGGACTGAAGGGAATCTCCACGGCTTGGTAATTGTCTGCGTCCCAGGAAGCCAGATTGACCACATCTTCGGCTTGGAACAGCCGCCCGTCCTCGTTGCGCAAGGCATTCTCCAGCAGCACCTTGATGCTGAAAGGCAAGCGGTCAATTTGACCAATCCCGTCCTGAGATAGCTTGCTTAAACGGTAGATGCCAGCTCGTGTTCCACTGCTGTCGATTGTGCCGCGTGAACCGAAACTATTGTTCATTTAGGATTCCTTTACTCGGCATAGGCGTGGAACAGCGCAGTGTTCCGCGCTGCAGAAAAATGCCTATTTGCCTGAACGATGATGACCCCGCATTTTACCAAAGAATCAACTCGTATGTCACCGTGACTCACGCGGCGCAGTTTGCCCGCATGGCTTTGTACTTGCATGCACTGCAACACAATAACTTGTCGTTTTACAAACGAGCCGCTCTCAAGTAGACTTGCCGCACTGAGCAGCCAGCCGGATAGGCTTTACAGAAGAGGTCAAAGCCCTTATGGCAAAAAGACAAAGTCGTACGCGCGGAGCCAGGCAGCGCCGCCAAAAGCAACGCCGTCAGAACCAGCGTCTATACTTGCTTATTGCGATTGTGATGGTGGCGGTGGTGGCGATCGCCGTGGTGATCGTTTCCAATCAGCCGGTCGACGCTCACGTCCCGGATGACCTCTCGGCGCGCTACGAGGACATTGAGCGCTCATTTTCGCCGGAAGGCTATCCGCGCCTGGGTGATGCCGACGCGCCTGTGGCCGTAGAGGAATACGCCAGCTTTGCCTGCCCGGGCTGCGAAGTCTTTCACAGCGAAAGCTTTGATGCGGTGTTGGAGCGGGTTCGCAATGGGCAGGTGCGCTTCACTTATGTGCCGCTGCAGACTGGCTCGGTGCCCAATGCGCCGGGCGCTTCGCGGGCTGCGCTCTGTGCAGGCCAGCAGGGCATGTTCTGGGAATTGCACGATGTGCTTTTCGATTGGCAGACGCGCTACGGCAACACCGCCTTCTCACAGAATCGCTTGCTTGCCGGTGTCGAACAGTTGGGCCTTAGCAGCAGCGCCTTCACCAACTGCTTCAACTCGGCTGCCATTACCAACACCTTAAACGCCGCGCAAAGCGAAGATGTATCCAGCACGCCGACCCTCCGCGTCAACGGCGTCACCCTGGAAGCCGGGCAGGCGATCCCATCGACGGCTACGATCCTGCAGGCAATTGACGATGCGACCCCGGCTGATTGGGGCATGCCAGCGACCGCGACGCCTGTCGTGCAAGTTGCTGACACGACAGTTGCAGCGCCCACATCGGATCTAACGAGTCAAGCCACGGCTACTGAAGACATTACGAGCCAGGTTGCTGCCACTGATATCGCTCAAACGCCCACGCGAATCGCGGCGACAGAAACTGCGGCAAGCGACGGCTAATGCCTGGCAGTAGCAGGCTCTTTCACTAAGCCCAGGTATATCCTGTTCAAAGTCATCACCGCGCCAGCATGGAACCC
>WTGB01000033.1 GCA_011523735.1 Chloroflexota bacterium | reverse complement strand
TTATTATGGATATGGTCATCGCTTTTATCATCCCATTTACGAGGCGGCCGTGGCGTACGATTTGCCGGTGGCGATCCACCCGGGCTCAGAGGGCAGCGGCGTCTCCGGGCAGCCCTCAGTGACTGGCTATCCAGGCAGCTACTTTGAATGGCATACCAATCTGGCCGGCAGCTATATGGCGCACCTGCTGAGCCTTGTGGCGGAGGGGACATTTCAGAAGTTCCCGACGTTGAAGTTCGTACTGATAGAAGGCGGCGTCTCTTGGCTGGTACCGATCATGTGGCGCTTCGACAAGAACTGGAAAGCCCTGCGCATGACAGTCCCTTGGCTGGAACGGCTACCTAGCGAAATCGTCTACGAGCACGTCTACTTCACGACACAGCCGATCGAAGAGCCGGAGAATCGTAAGCATTTGCACCAGATCCTGGCGATGTTTCCGGCGGACAGAATGCTGATGTTCGCGACGGACTTTCCCCATTGGGACGGCGATACGCCCGATTTCTCCATGCGCATGCTGCCGAAAGAACTGCTGGAACCGGTGATGTGGCGAACAGCTGCGGCGCTGTACAAGCTGCCCGTACCTGACAGAGCGCCTTAATCGTGGCTATTTTCGCAAGTGACAAGCGCGCAGCCGAGGGCGCAGAAGCGAGATTGCCTAGGTAACTATATATCAGGTTTTGACGTATTGGACGCAGGCAAGCGAGTGCTGGATAGGGCCCACAACGGCAGCGTAAATGGATCTTGTTCAGCGCGCGCAATTCGCGTAGAAAGCAATGCACTCCCGTTTAGTGTTGGCATCGGCTTGCTCGAAATTGCCCGGCCCACCTGATGCCGGGATGAATAATCTCTAGATGGTGTGCGTCAGTTCCACATAAGCACGCCGAACATAATCAGCATAAGTGTGCCACAATTTCCTTCAGGAAAGTCCTCTTCTGTGAAGCAGACAGGGCATGAGGTGAAACCGAGGCACTATGCTGAAGTCAAATCGCGAATGAGTTCGCTCCGCTTGAGGTTAGCGATGTCCTGGTTGACGCAGGCCATTGGCAAAGCCCAGATCAGAATATTTTAGTAGTTGTCTTCTCCCCAAACCGGCAAACCGGTATCCGCGTCAATCATGCAATACTACTTCTATGGCGTCTGTCCCGTCAACGCAACGGCTTCATATAGTCGTCGGACGATCTCCAGCCGGTGACCGTCAGAGACGCAGCCGGGCACCGGATCGGGAATGCCGTCGCTTGGATCTCCGTCCACAGATGCTTGGGCAGGCCGGCATTGAAAGGCCAGCGTGACATTTCAGTTTTCTCATTCAATCCGACCGGCGAGGGCGGATATGATCAGTGTCAACGCCATCGTCGGTATCGACTAGCGGAAGCTGTAATTTAGTCGAGGTCCATTGTTGCCATCACGCCGATGTGATCAGAAAGCAGCAGACTGCCATCATTGATCGGCTCCGTATTGACCAGAGAGACGCTGACCACCCGGTCTAGGCGGTCTCGCTGCGTAAAAAACCCATCGATGCGTTCGGCCAGTGGCTGGTCAAGGTCAAAGGGAGCGGTGTATCCGGTCTCGCTTCCGTTTATTACCGTCCACAGATCAGCATAGCGATCTTCTGCCAGCGGCGCCAAGTATTCAGGCTGCGTATCGAGATTGATGTTGAAGTCCCCGGCCAGAATATGCTGGTGGCCGGCAAATTGCGCGCGCCGCATGACATCCACGCAAGTCCTGATACCGGTTTCTTTCTGCCCGCTGCTCAAGAACAGGTGCGTATTGAAAACGGTCAGGGAATGGCCGGATGGCGTTTCCAGCGTCGCATACTGCAAATTGCGCATCCAGGGATTGCGCATCTCGCGCTCCCGACCAATATCGACTTTGCCCGCGTCCAGCACGGGCAGGCGTGAAAACATCGCCAGTCCCAGCGGGTAGGGCGTTACTGAACCGTCATCGCTCGGCGCATAATAGGCATGCGGAAAGCGCCTGAAGCTGTGCGATTTCAGATACTCGAAGTGGTCAGGCGTCGACTCCTGGATGCAGACAATATCGACTTCCAACTCGTCCATATTGCGCCCGATCGCATCCGCCCGTTCCTGCCAATGGTCGTTCTTGTTCCAGATATTTTGTGTCACGATTCGCAGCATAGACATTTCCTCAACTTTTCTAATTCTTTAGATCGACCACTTTGCCCGCACGGACAGGCTAGCGCGGTATTGTCGGGAGCGCTGCAGGTATGGGCGCTGGCGATCAGTCTATTTGTGCCGCGTAAGCGCAAAGCCCTGCAAGAATTGCTTCTGCATCAGCACGAAGATAGCAATCGGCGGGATACTCGCGATTACTGCGCCCAGCATAATCGGCCCCCAGGTACGTCCGATCTCCACGCCATCGTCCAGCGTGCTCAGCCCCACCTGAATCACCTGCAAATCCGGGTTGGTGACGATCAGCAGGGGCCACAGATAGCTGTTCCAGGCGCCGATGAACATGATGACTACCAGCGCGGTTACCGTGTTGCGGCTGAGCGGCAGGAGGACACGCAACAAGAATTGCAGCGGCCCCGCGCCATCCAACTGCGCCGCTTCGGATAATTCGGGTGTGATGCTGGCGAAATGCTGCCGAAACAAAAATACGCCGGTAGGGCTGGCCACAGCTGGCACAACCAGGGCGGTCCAAGTGTTGCCCCAGCCCAGTTCCAAAGCGACCAAGCGGAACAGAGCGATGATCGTCACCTCGCCCGGCACCATCAGCGCGGCAAGGATGAAACCAAATACAAGCGCCTTGCCGGGAAATCGGAAGTAGACCAGCGCCATACCACTGAAGATCGACAAGACAACTTTGCCCAGGGTGACCATGGTCGCCACGGCAAAGGTATTGAACATCAGGCGCGCGATGTTGCGATCGAGCACCGTCTCCAAATTGAAGCTGAATGAGTCGCCGGGAAACATCTGCAATCTGAACATCTGGGCATTGTTTTGCGTGCTGACCAAAGCGGCGTAAAAGAGGGGAAAGCCCATGAATATCACAGCGATCCACAAGAGGATATGGATATACCAGCGCTTGGCGAAGAACTGATCGCGGCCAAGGCGAAGCCGTGGCGATCTGTCAGGCGAGGCATTGCGAGTGACGGCAGTCATCTTAGTCAGCTCCGTAGGTGACGCGCCGGCCCATGACGCGAAACTGCATGTAGGTGAGGCCTACCACCACCATGAACAAGACGATTGACTGCGCCGCGGCTTTTCCTATATCGCGGCTCTCAACCCCGACGCGAATGACATCGACGACCAGGTTTGTCGTCGAATTCACCGGTCCGCCTTCGGTAAGGTTGTCAATCACGGCATAGAGGTCGAAAAAGCTGTAGTTCAAATTGAGAAACACGACGAAAAATATGTAGGGGGAAATCATCGGTATGGTCACATTAAGAAAGCGCTTCCAGGCATTGGCGCCATCGATCGAAGCGGCCTCCATCAATTCTATTGGCACCGACTGCAGCGCCGCGATGTATATCAGGACGTTGAATCCCAGCTTGTTCCAGGCCGCCGCCGCCCCGACAGAGACCCGCGCCCACCAGGGATCGGAAAGAAATGGAACGGGCTCTGCGCCAAAGAGTCGCAAAACTTGATTTAAGAATCCTGATCCGCCACCGCCCAGCAATATCGCGAAAACGATGCCGACCACGACACCCGAGATGGCATAAGGCCAGATCATCAGGGTGCGATAAATCGAGGCGCCGCGAATCTTCTGTGACGCCAGCAAGGCGATAGCGAGACCCAACACATTGGCAACAAGCACAATAAACACGGAGAAGAATACGCTATTGCCGAAAACCGCCAGATAGCGCGCGTTTTCGGCATGCCAGATGAAGCCATCGCTCAGGATGTAATAGTGGGCGTCCTGCAAGCGGCTGGTGATCAGACTGGCGAAGTTATCCAGACAATTGAAAGCTGTTTTCTCCACCCCGCGCCGCGCTAACTGTGTACCCAGGAAGAAGTTTTGCGCCGCCGGATAATAGGTGAAAACAGCGAGCCCGACGAGCGTCGGCGCCAGGAAAATCCAGGGTGAGAAATCGTAGCCGACGAAGGTGCCCGGCGCCGTGTCTGCCTTCCAAACCGTGCCGCCGCGCGCCTGCCAATGATGTCGCAGTCTATCAATCGCCAGCGCGAACGCCCATGCGACAACTATGACCAGCAGGATTCCAAGGATTGTCACAGCGTTGATGGTGACCGTCTGACCCAGAACGCTGAGCTCGAAGAACATATGGTTTGCGGGATCGAGGACGCAGTACTGCAAGGGGATCATGGTTGCCAGGCTGCTCAGAAGCCCGGCAACAGCGCCCAGCGCCATTCCGCCCCAAAATCCTCTTCCGCGGCGCTTTAAGATCGCGCCGACAACGAGCGCGCCAAAAGCAGACGCGAGAATCGTGAATAGGAATGCCGACACCGTCTCGGCACCTCCCTGGAGCCGCTCAGCCAATTCGCTCGACCAGCGCTGCGCGCGGGTCGCGTTCAGACAGACTATCGCACGACCGACGCCAAACGCGAACGCTGTCGAAGAAGATGAGGTATGGGATGGGGCGATCGCCCCATCCTCTTAAGCATTGCCTTGTCTACATTTCCTCGCAAGGCACCAGCAAG
>WTGB01000123.1 GCA_011523735.1 Chloroflexota bacterium | reverse complement strand
AAGGAAACGCTAGATCGTGACTGACGCGATGAAAACGGTCGTCCTTGCTGGCGCCCTCGATACAAAGGCGGCTGAGTTCGCTTGGGTGCGGGCGTTGATCGAAAAGCAAGGAGTTCGCACACTGGTGATTGATGTTGGCATTCTCGGCGAGCCCGGCTTCGCGCCCGATGTCAGCCGCGAAGCGGTCGCCAGTGCGGCAGGAGGCGACCTTGAATCTCTGCGACGGGGTGCGCAACGGCAGGAAGCTCTGAGTGTGATGGGCCATGGACTGGCTATGATAGCGCGGCGCCTGTACGGAGAGGGCAACCTTGATGCCATCTTGGGCATGGGCGGCAGTGGCGGTACGACTGTTGCCACCGCCGGTATGCGCGCTCTGCCACTCGGCGTACCCAAACTGATGGTCTCAACCCTCGCTAGCGGTGATGTGCGCGCCTTTGTGGGGCCGGCGGACATTGTTATGATGCCTTCTATCGTCGATGTGGCCGGCGTCAACCGCATCAGCAGCAAAGTCTACGCCAACGCAGCGGCGGCAATCGCCGGCATGGTCCGCGGAGAAGCGCCGCCGATCGCCGACGAGAGACCGCTGATTGCCGCCTCGATGTTCGGCAATACCACGCCCTGCGTTGACCATGCGCGGAGTCTGATCGAACTAAATGGTTTCGAAGTCTTGGTATTTCATGCGACCGGTGTCGGTGGCCAGACTATGGAGACCCTGATCAGCCAAGGATATATCGCTGGCTGCCTCGATATTACGACAACGGAATTGGCGGACGAGATCTGCGGCGGTGGCGCCAGCGCTGGACCGGAACGCTGCCTGGCGGCGTCGCGCGCTGGCATTCCAGCAGTGATCGTACCTGGCTGCGTCGACATGGCCAACTTCGGCGCGCTTGAATCGGTTCCCGAAAAGTATCGCGAACGCCATTTATATCAGTGGGCGCCGACCGCGACGCTTTTGCGTACAAACGTTGAAGAGAATCGACGTATCGGTGAAATGATCGCCACCGCCGCCAATGCATCGACTGCGCCGGTTGCTATTATCCTCCCCCTCAAGGGCGTTTCCATGCTGGATAGCGACGGTGGCGCATTTTGGGACCCCGCTGCCGACGCCGCTTGCTTCGACGCCATCAATAGCAGTCTCAGACAAGACATTCCCGTCATCGAGTTGGCGTGCAATATCAATGACCAGTCCTTTGCTGAGGCAGCCGCCGAGACCCTGTTGGACTTGATGCGGCAATCGGAAAGTAAAAGGGCTGCAAAGCGCTAACGGTCAAACCCACTGTACTAGGCGTCTTTGTGCTGGTTACCATATTTTGATTCAGACAAGCTCTTTGCCATGTGATGGGGCGGCGGAAACTATTTCAACCAATTCAGAAAGAAATGCGCACTCGTCTCGGCATCGGATGGTCAAGCATGTAACAACGCCGTCGAGGCAAAGACATGGCCCGCTTGCGCGTGCAAGTCCTACAAATAGGCGTCGCTGTTCAGCACCCGCGTGATGTGCGTGCGCCAAAGATCGATTTAGACCAGGTGAGCAGTATCATAGCGCGCTGTTGAAAACTGTAGAATTGTGCGAGGTCAGTGGTTTTGTGGTGACCACGACCGTTTGCATGGAGTTTGCTCAAACGGACTATCATCCACTTACAATTATATTGACGCCGTTCCAGGTCGAATCTGCTGCTATAGCGAGGGCAATTTTCATGCCACGAAGTCACTTGCAGATGATGACCGGGAACCTGCAGAAGTATCTTTCTACTTCGATTGAGGGGATATCATTAACTTCTGTTGGTCACGTAGCATCAGAATCGATAAATGCTTGGTCTCGACCAGTACTACCAACCCGATAACCACTTTTGGTCAAAGTTGCAGAATGCTCTCCACGGCTCCGGGAATATCCAAATAGTCTGCGCTGTAGGCCTCGTGCAACAGTGGTGCCGGAACAAATCGGTCATATTTGTTGCGCTGGAGGGTGTATTCGCTGACCGGTTCGGCGAGCGCCGCGGCCGTTGGCGGTTCTTGGCACAAGCTCAGTATGTGAATAGAGGATGCTCATTGTCCGGCGGTAGAGCAGACTGAAGGGCAGGCGCGGGATCTGAGGCGGCTCAACCCACTTCTCTTCGGCGTAAAGCTGAATGATGGCGAGGGTTTGCAGCAGGTTCCAGGGAACTTCTTCACCGAAGTGGGCGGCCTCAGATTGGTTCTCAGTGGCATAAGAGCACATCCGCGGCGGTGATTCGCGCCGGCTCGAGCGGCACAGGCGCTGTACAAAGCTGGCCACGGAATGCGTGGCATCAATCTGCAAGACTTGATCAAGCTGCCCAAGATCAATACCCAGTTCCAGCGTGGCGGTAGCGGCGACGTCGGCTGGCTTGTTTTCCGCTTTCATCGCTGCTTCCGCGCTTTCCCGATACAGCGCCGACACATTGCCGTGATGCGCATGATAGAAGTTGAGCAGGCCGTCGCGCTCCGAAATCCGCCGCATGTTCAGGCTGACCTCTTCCACCGCGCTTCTGCTTTGGGCGAAAATCACCTTCTTTGGCGAGCGCCGCGTCATCAAGTAAATGTCCCTGTAGCATTGTTCTGTGTCGACCAGCAGCGCATCCAAGTCGCTCCCCGGGCGCTTGTCTTCGGACGGCGAGCGCGAGCTCGGATTTGCCCGGTCCCAGAATCTTTTCCACAGCCTTCTAGAGCGCTACGACAGCCCTTGAGGCGAGATTATGGCGGGTGTCGTGCTCATGACCGTTCCGATCATCGTGTTGTACATGCTCGTACAGCGCTACTTCATCCGGGGGATAACCTTTACCGGCATCCGAGGCTAGGCGATTCTGTAGCTACGCCATTTCCCATATCGAAGACAGTCTCCAAATATCGATTGAGTTGAGTCGCGCCTCGCCCCGGGTGTAAACACGGACACCGGTACTGTCGGACCTGCTCGGGTACACCCTGCTTGTGATGCAGACATAGTCATTTGCGTAGACTTCGATGACCGAACAATCGACAAAGACTTGCAATCGCAATAGTTCGCCGGGGGAAAGCTCTAGCGCGCCCTCCTTGACGTCAGTGGAAATCATACCTGTCTGATCAAGTGTGGAACGCCGCCTGTCGACACCCAATCGATTGCGCGCGGCGTCATAAAATACGATTGTTTCTTCTTGGCCATCGGGCGAACAGCGTACTTTGATGCCGCATTCCACAGTGCCTAAGGGATCGATCTCGGCGGCAATCTCAAGCGCTTCGCCTCGCTGGTCAAGCACGAAGTCACTTGAATCGTTGGGCAAGTCAATATCTGTATGCCGAATGTGGTCACCGCGAAGCGACTCAAGCTCCGGCGCCGGGCGAATCGCCAGCTTGCCATCGTCACGTAATGAAATGATGCGAGGCAGTGACATGACACCCGACCAGCTGGCGGCCTGCTGCGCTTCAGATGAACGACCTTCCCCCATAAAACCCCACATGATATGGCGTCTCTGTGAGTCAACAATAGTATGTGCAGCGTAGAAGTGGCGATCGCCAAAGTCAAGCTTCTGTACCGTCTCGGCAATGAAACGATGATTGCGATAGCTCCCGCTGAAGTAGACACTGTAGAGCGGATCGTTTTCCCACACTGTGGCGATCAGCACATGCTTGTCGCCCAAGCGTTGCAGCTGGGGAACTTCCCAGACTGACCCCGTCCATAGTGTTGTAGTGTCGTGCTTGTCGCCAACACACAAGGGGTTCAGGTATTCCCAACTTATCAAGTCTTTCGATCTATAGAGCAGTGCCGCGCCACCGACATTCCGGATCCCCGCGCCGACAATCATGTACCATAGATTTTCCTCGCGCCAAACGTAGGGATCGCGGAATCCAGTGACTTCTAGACCTTCTGGGGGGCGCGCAATCACCGGGTTGCCGGCATGTTTCTCCCACGCAATCAGGTCATTCGTGCCACGCGCCAGGCAGACGCGTTGGTTTTGCGGCAGCGCCCAGTCGCCCTGGACGCCGGTGTACAAGATGGTCGGCACGCCTTCACCGTTCACCGTGCATCCGGACCAGCAACCGTCTTCATCCGGCCCGCCCTGGCCGGGCGAAAGCGCAATGGGTAAGTCAGCCCAATGCACAAGGTCATCGCTGACGGCGTGACCCCAGTGCATATTGTCCCAGATAGCTGCGTCGGGGTTATGTTGATAGAAGAGGTGATATTTGCCATCCCACTCGATGATGCCGTTGGGATCGTTCATCCAGTTGGCCGGTGGTGTGAAGTGATAGCGCGGGCGGTGCCGGTCTTCGGCCATTTTCTGGCGCACGCGCTTGGCATCTGCGGCGTATGAATGCATAAGCGCTAGCCCTTAAGACCAGTGGCGGCGACGCTTTGGACAAACCACTTTTGGAAGAGCAAAAACAGAATGAGGACCGGGATCGTAATCATGGATGCGAAGGCCAATATCTGCGCCCACTTGACGTCCTGACCGTAAAAGGACGTGATGCCGACGGTCAGCGGCCGGGAATCTTCTCCGCGAGTCGCCATCAGGGGCCAGAGGTAAGAACTCCACAGAAACAGCGCCTGCAGAATGGCGACAGTGGCGAATACCGGGCGCGACAGCGGCACGATGATTCGCCGGTAAACGGCAAAGGGACTCGCTCCGTCGATATAGGCGGCTTCATCGAAGTCGCGCGGGATACCGATGAAAAACTGGTAGAAGAGGAAGATAGAAAAGGCATCCGCAATGAATGGGATGATCTGGACGTGCAATGTATCCAACCAGCCGATGGAGCCGTCTATCCAGGGGAATTCATTGACCAATACCAGCAGTGGCACGACGATGGCATCAAGCGGCACGATGGACAGCGTAATGATCAGCGAAAGCACTATGATCTTGCCTTTCCAGCGCAAACGGGCTAGTGCAAAGGCGACCATGCTGTTGATCACCAGACCGGCGGATACCGTCGCCAGAACGATAAAGGTCGAATTGAACATAAAGCGCCCAAAGGGCACGCGACGGAAGACGGAGGTGAAATTCTCGAATGTCACTTCGCGCGGTATAAATGCCCAGACGATTGTTTTGAGATCGTCGAAGATTAACTTCTCCGGTTTGAATGAAGACACCACCATGAACACGATGGGAAACAAGAAGAAAACCGCCAGTGCGATCATGATGGCGTAGTCAAGCGCTAGCGTTACCGAGCGACGGCTGTTGCCCCTCGATCGCTTGCGGCGCGCTTTTAGTTCCGCCTCTTCAGCGATTCTGGCGGCCATAAGGCTCAGTCCACCTCAACGTCCGACTTTAGCAGGGCGCGCTGGATCAGGGCGATCGTCACAACAAGGACAAAAAATAGCACAGTGACAGCGGAGCCATAACCGATTTTCTGTTGCCGAAAACCGGTGTCAACAGCATGATAAATGACCGTCACGGTCGAATCCTGGGGTCCGCCTTTGGTCATCACATCGACCTGAGTGAATAAGCGAAATGCCAGAATAGTTGTGCTGATGATAACGAATATGGTGGTATTGCGAAGCTGCGGAATCGTTACATGCCGAAACTGCTGCCAAGTGTTGCCGCCGTCAATTTGCGCCGCCTCGTACAAAGCTTGCGGGATGCCCTGTAGGCCGGCCAGGAAGATCACCATCTGGAATCCCGCCGCCTGCCAAGCCGAGAGAATTATGATTGCCAGCAGAGCGGAATCGGCGCTGACCAACCAATCCGGCTGTAAGCGTCCGAAGGTGATCGCGTTCAGAAAGCGGTTGATCAAGCCTTGATCCGGGTTGTAGAGAAAGGTCCAGACAATCGCGAGCACCGCCATCGATGTCACCACCGGGCTGAAGTAGATGGTGCGAAAGACGTAACGCCCGCGCAATCGCTGGTTGACCAGCAACGCCATGATCAGCGCCAGGCCACCCTGGCCCGGCACAATCACCAGAACAAATGTGAACGTGTTGATCAGCGAGCGCAGAAAGGTGGGATCCCGGGCAATAACAACAAAGCGACCGCCGAGAACATCAGTAGTAAACCATTCGCGGTAGCCTTCGTAAACCGGGTTGCCGCGGACGATCGTGCGCGTGCGCGGATAGACGGGACGCCCTTCCAAGTCCTTCTGGGCTTCGCCCGTCGCCTCATCAATCTCGGGTTGCAACCGTATAATCTGCAGGCCGAGCAAATTCTGATAATTCTGAAGTCCAATGTATTTCGTCGGCAGCGGTGAGATGAGGCGCTTGTTAGTGAAGCTCCAGTAAACGCCTCCAAAGAGCGGCAATGCCACGAAGAGAAACAAGCCGATGAGCGCGGGAGCGCTCATCAGCCAGGCATAGACTGTCTCATGACTTTGAAAACGCGACGACCGTGTCATGCGATTCCCCGCCAAAGGGCGCCAAGCAAGTCACGTTTCGGAGTGTCATGTTTCGCGACTTGAACGGTGTAGCCGCATTCAATTGCCATGCGCTGTGGCTACACTCGTGAAGACGCTATGGGCGTTGCCTAATTCTGAATGGGATAGCCATCATTATCGGCAATGTCTTGCTCAATCTTGTCGACCGCGGCATCCAGCTCAGCCTGAATATCGCCGCCTTTGATGATATTGTCCATCGCCGTGAAGAAGGCGGAAGTAACTGCCGGGTAGCCAGGCGTGATCGGCCGTGGAATGGCGATGCCGGATTCAAGCTGCTGCACAAAGATGTTCATGCGTCCGCCTTCGCCGAATAGCTCGGACATCGCCAGGGCTGAGAGGCGACCAGGCACAGCCGCATTCACATTGGTGATGCTCAAGATCTCTTCTGGCGTGAGCATGAATTCCATGAAAGCCCAGGCGGCATCCGGATTGTCGCATTGCGTCGTGATTGACCAAGCCCAGGAGCCCATGCCCGTAGCTTGACGGGCGCCAAAATTCACGACTGGCAGAACAATCATGTCATCGCCGAAGGCTTCATAGTAGCCAGTAGCCATCCAGTGCCCAAGGAAACCCATCGCCGCATTGCCATTGATGAACTCGTTGTCGTCCGGCGGCGTCAGCGTGGCGTATCCATTTTCAAATAGACTCCTGATCCATTCCATGGCCGCCACCGCTTCGGGCCCGTTCAACACACCCTCGGCGCTCAAGGTCTCTTTGTCAATCAGATCGCCGCCGAAACCCTGAACCACTGGGCTGAAGGCATAGGTATACCATTCTCCGGCGCCGTAATTCATCTTCAGATCAATCGCGTATTCGACGTTATCCAATGCCTGCAGGCTCGCCAGCACGCCGTTGAATTCGTCAAGATCCCAGGCATCATCTATGCTGGTCGGGATGCGCACGCCAGCTTCCTCGAGCAAGGACACGCGACCCACCAGCGCCAAGCCAGAGTCGTATTGGCCCATGGCGTAGATCTTGCCGTTGTAGAGTCCTTGATCAATCAGAGATGGGAGTATATCGGCACGCAATTCGTCAGACATGTAGTCGTCCAGCGGCGCCAGAAAGCCGGCCCAAGCGTAGTTATACAGGTTCGGTCCATCCAGATCGAGAATGCAGGGGAGGTCTCCAGCTACCGCAGCGGCGTTGACAGCGTCATTATAGCCGGTGCCAGCCACCAGCGAGCCAGCGAGTTCGACAAAGTTTACGTGGATCGCGTCTTGCATGGCATTGAAACGGTCGACCTGAGCGCGTGTCTCGTCGTTTTCTTCTTGTGTTCCTCCGTGGTACCAAAGCTCAAGCTCTACCATATCCTGAGCCGGTATTATGGCTGCACTTGTGAAGAGAAGCAGCAGAATCGCAACCAGCGCCAAATACTTTACTATTCTGTTCATTTTTAGCCTCGCTAAGAACTAAGACGTTACTAGTTTGTGTGGCTGCCTAGCCCATCATTTAGACGTCGCGCTTCAAGTTTGCCTCCTTCCTACCGTAAAACAGTCAAAGCGCTCGGCAGGCAGAATCGAACGAAAACGGGCATTCGGTCTATTCAATACAAGATTCTATCGCTTCCGCCAGGCGTCAGCAAGTTTGCTGGTTCGCTGGGGAGTGGTGAATTTCAACGCTATAGGAACTCCATTGGATAAACCAGATACTGTGGATATGCCTGGCGATAGAGTTGCCGCCGGTTCCAAGCATGGACAAAGAGTTTCACACTCCTCCTAAGCGCGTCAGCACAGCGTGAAAAGCAGCGTGATCGCCGATGCAAACGAGCCAAATAGTGCCGAAGTTCCGCATTCAATCCTTCTACCCGATAAGTCTCGCTTTTGTTCGGCATCGGAGTATGCCGGCCAGGGTAATAGATCAATTTCTTGTACGAAGCCATCAGATCGCTGTAGTACCAGTGCGCTGGCGGACTTTGATCCAGCAGTCCCTGCAATGTGGTCTCGTCCCGCTGCTGGCTGACGAGCCAACTATGCAGCTACTGGTTCGCTCAACGAAAGTACTTATGTACCATCGGTTTTTTTCGTCCAACGAAAGTGTGCAGTTCGTCCATTTCGATGATGTGCAGAGGACTTTCATCAGGGACAGAGGGGGGCGGCAACCGATCAGCGTGGGCCTTGACCCAGTTCATGACCGTTACATGGTGAACACCTAAAAGACGTCCGACCCGACGAAAGTTCATGCCTTCAATGTAAAGACGAAGAGCTTGCTGACGGATGCTTTCTGGATAACCTCTCTCGGCAGGCAAGGGGGTATAACGACGATCGCAAAGCTTGCATTTATAGACCTGGCTGCCTGATCTATTGAAGCCCGCTTTGACCTGCTGTTCTGTATCGTGGCAATAGAGACATCTGCTCATAGACTTAGTATATTAATGTCTGCATTATTCACCACTCCCCAGCAACGCATCATCTACCCGACAAAACAAGCCAATGATAAAATCACGATCTGTCACGGACTCACTCCTAACTCTTTGTTTTGGCAACTTAAGTTTAGAGTGTTGTCCCTGACGCACGACTAGCACCATTGGTTATTAGATCACTCGAAAGAAAGCTATTGTCCGCAGGAAACGGCCATGCCCAAAATCAACCGTATCTACCTCACCAGCCACACTCACACCGATATCGGCTACACCGACCATCAAGACACGGTTTTCCGCCAGCACCTGGACTTCATCGACCGCGCCATCGAATTGGGCGAAGCGACCGCCGACTATCCCGAAGAAGCGCGCTACAAATGGACCTGCGAGGTCACCGCCTTCGTCGAGCGCTACTTCCAGCAGCGTCCCGCCGCCCAAGTCGACCGCTTCCTTGAATTGCACCGTCGCGGACAGATGGCCGTCGCCGGCATGCAGTACCACTGGACGCCTATGCTCTCCACTGGCGCTATGCTGCGCTCGCTGTTGCCGGTGCGGCGCTTGCGCGATGATTACGGCATCAATATCACTGCCGCCATGCAATGCGATGTCAACGGCGTCAGTTGGCTCTGGGCTGACCTGCTGCCCACCATCGGCATCGATACTCTAACGATGTCGATCAATATGCACCGCGGCGCACGACCGCAGCCCGACCTCAAAGCCTTCTGGTGGCGGGGACCCGGCGGCGGACGCCTGCTCAGTTTCAACGGACCGCACTATCTCTATGGGATTTTCCGCTACGGGCTCAGCGATATGAGTTATGTCGATGAACTGCTGCCGCCGCAGCTAGCCAAGCTGGAGGCGCGCGATGATTATCCCTACGACTTCCTTTATGCCCAGATCACGCATCCCGCCCGCGTCGACAACGGACCGCCGCTGCCGCACATGGCTGATTTTGTGCGCGATTGGAACGCAGAGGACCGCCAGCCGCGACTCATCTTCACCACCATAGACGGCTTCGCAGAGATGCTGCATGAGGATTATGGCGAATCCCTGGACGGATGGCGAGGCGACTGGACGGATTGGTGGGCAGATGGCGTCGGTTCGTCGATTTATGAGACCAGCCTCAACCGCCAAACTGAAGAACTGCTGCCCCTGCTAGACTATCTGGCGACGCAAGTCGAAGGCGTCGACCTTGACCTCATCGAAGAAGCCTGGCATCTGGTCTCGCTCTACGACGAGCATACCTGGGGCGGCTTCGCCAGCATCCGCCGACCGCACTCGCCTTTCACCCGCGCCAACTATAACCGCAAAGCCAGTTTCGCTTATGGCGGCTACGGCCTGACCCACGAGCTCATCGCCGAGGCTGGGCGCAAACTGGCCCGCGACATCACGAGCCGAACACCCGAAGGCGATGCCTGGCGCCGCTGGGGGCAATACATCAGCGCTGACCCGGCCGAAGCGCCCGATAATTATCACTACCTCGCGCTGAATCCCTGCGGCTGGGAGCGGCATATCCGTTATCCCATCCCCCCCGATATGGGTGGCGCCGCGCCGTATGGTGTATTGGAGCAATTCCTCATCGGCAATTATCGCGAAGACCCGCCCCTCATCGCCGATACGCCCTCCGACCTGATGATTGATGTCACGTTGCCCGCTTTCAGCTACGCCGTCGTCCCGCCAAAGTCCATTGATTCGGCCAGTCCGGCTGCGATCGGCGAAGGCGGCATCGAGAATCGCTGGTATCGCCTGCGGCTCGACCCCATCAGCGGTGGCTTGCTTAGTTGGTACGACAAGGAGCTAGGTCGCGAGCTTGTCAATCAGGACGACCTCTGGCGCTTCGCTCAATATATCTACGAGTGGGTCGATCATCCCGATGATCGCCGCGCGATCTTCGCCCTCGATTTCGACCGCGAGGATTTTGGCATCCGGCACAAAGATACACCCTTCCGCCGGGGCGGACCGACCGAAGTCGAGATCAGGCCGGCGCAGCAATTGCCCGACCGCGTCGAGATCGAAGCGCAGCTGCAAGCCAAAGGCGCAAAGAGCGTCAAAGTCCGCTACCGCCTGCCGCATCATCAAAAGACGCTGCACATCGACATGCTCATCGACAAGGAGTTTGTCACCCTCGCCGAAGCGGTCTACCTGCCCTTCCCGCTCGCCCTTGAGGACCATACCTTTCACCTCGACTTGAACGGCCTGCCGCTGGAGCCGGAGCGCGAGCAGTTGCCCGGCTCCTGCCGCGATTGGTACGGGGTACATCGCTGGGCGGAGGTCGGCGACGACGGCGCTTCCGTCACGCTGGTCCCGCTCGATTCACCGCTCATTCAAGTGGGCGGCATCACCACCGGCCGCTGGGCGGAGACACTCGACACGAGCCGGCCGACACTCGTCTCCTGGGCGCTGCACAACCACTGGGATACCAACTTCAAAGCCAGCCAGGGAGAAGCCATCTTGCAACGTTATCGCCTGACTTCGCGCGCCGCCTACGATCCAGCTGCGTCCTCTCGCTTCGCCCTCGATGCCAGCCAGCCGCCGCTGATTGTGCGTGTCCCGGGCACGGAGCTCGGCGCGAGCGGGACCTTCATGCACGCTGAGCCGGAGGGCGCTTGCGAGCTGCAGCTAAAGCGCGCCGCCGATGGCCGCGGGCTTATCGTGCATGCCTACAATCTGGGTGAAGACGAAGTGGAACAGCGCTTGAGCTTCCCGGTTGGCAGCATCGCCGCAGCAAATGCCTGTAATCCAATCGAAGTGGATGGCGACCCGCTACCCGTGTCGGACAAGGGTTTCACGTTGGCGGTGCCGCCGCGCTCGGTCGCCTGCGCGCGCCTAATTCTTGACTAGTCGGCAGGAAAATGTCTGGCAGAGGAAACTTATCCGGCCGACCGAATCCTGTGCGCGAGGGTTGCGGGCAACTCACAGAGTCGACCTACATATTCTTTCTTGCGTACTTTAGAAATTGTGTGTGAGCGAAGCTGCAAGTTGTGCGCGGCTGTCGTTAAATGACGGTGTGTGCTCTCTGTGCCCTCAGTAGAACCAATAAAGTAATGCAAATTTCGCTAGAGCAACGATCTGTAGGGCTTGTCCGCTACTAAAAATGATACTGAGAGATAGCCAGAACAGTATCGAAACAATACAAAAAAGCGGGCGATCCTTGCGAAAGTCAACAAATTACTACGCAACCCGCCAAATATAGCTCACCTTCCGAAGGTCTGTGTCTACGCGACCTACGCGCGCTAGAGATGAGGAGGAGGGGGCTGAGGAGAAGTAAAAACCAGTACGAAATACAGGAACATTTGTTCTTCCTTTCTGCGCAAATTGATGATACACTTTTCCTATGGCCTTCACTGTCTCATGCGCTCAATCTCGGATCTCAGCGGATTCCGTCCTCGAATTTCCGTCTTCGCCGCCCGAGCGAGGGAGTACCCCCCCCCCCCGTATCTATACTGTGTCTATACACTTGTCGATTTACCGGGTCAGCTGGGATATTTTCAAGACTCTATGGCGCCGGCTCGCATGCAAACCAAAATCATACCGGTGGCACCCTGCTTATTGTCCGTTTCGGCCAGAAAACTATACCTTTTGTCCGAAAAATATTTTTTATTGTCCGACAATGGACAAAGGCGGACCATACACAAACGAAAAGTTAACAATCGCCCCGCCAATTGCTGCTCGCTTTTCGGGATGACTTGCTTGGTTTTACTTCTGTGCCTCGGTGGTTAATAAGACCTGAAAGGAGCATCACATGCTAAGCGGCAAAATCGCAATCGTAACCGGCGGCGCTGGCGACCTCGGCAAGGCCATGGCGCGCCACCTGGCACAGAACGGCGCACATGTCGTCATCTGGGATATCCTCCCGCAAGCGGACGCAGCGGAAGCTATCTGCGCCGTCCAAGAGCAGGACCCGCAAGTCGAATACGCCGAGGTCGATGTCCGCGATCGCGCCGTCGTCGACCATGCCATCGCGCGCCTGCCGCAGTTAGACATCGTCTGCTCCAACGCCGGCATCGTGGACGCTCAGCCCTTCCTCGATCTGAGCGGAGAGAATTGGCAAAACCACCTCGATATCAACCTGACCGGCTGCTTCAACGTCTGCCAGGCGGCCGCGCGCCGCATGGTCGCCGATGGCGCACCGGGACGCATCATTATGACCTCGAGCTGGGTCGCCGAAATCCCCTGGCCCGAGATCACCGCCTATACCGTGAGCAAAGCGGGCGTCAACATGTTGGTCAAGCAAATGGCGCGCGAACTGGCGCCGCATGGCATCCTGGTCAACGCGGTGGCGCCGGGCATCGTAAAAGCCGGTCTCGCCGGACGGCAACTGCGCGAGGAGCCGCAATACGCCGCGCGCGTCGCCAAAGCCATCCCCTTGGGCGAGCCGGGCAGCCCAGAAGAGATCGCAGCCGCCGTCGTCTACCTGGCCAGTCCGCAAACCGCTTACATGACCGGCAGCATCCTCACGCTCGATGGGGGCTGTTCACTTTTCCAATTCGATAGCTAGGTTGGCACGTCCGAGCGGGTCATGCGTCGCAATACGCTCTGAATCGTCTCGAGCAGCAAGCCGCGCTGCTCATAACCGCTTTCGCTGAGTTCGCTGTAGCCGAGGTAGACGCCGGCACGGCAGCGGCGCGTCAAAGCCAGCAGCAGGCGGCTCAGCGTCCGCCGGCTCCATGTCTGCTCGTCAGCCTCGGTCCAGACCGAGCCTACCTCCCAGCCCAAGCTCAAGACTTCGGGGTGGGTCAGCGGCTGATACAAGCGGCGCGACCAGCCCTCGCTGCCGATATTGAGCCAGAACTGATAATCCACCGCCTGATTCTTCAGCAAGAACGTATAAGCCGGCGCGATGAGCACGCTGTCTTCCGGCTCCGTCACCCAACTGCGCAAATAGAAATTGGCGATGACCCCGCGCTCGACCATCTTCACATAATCCAGGCTCAGGTCGCTCTCCCCGCCGTAGCGGCTCATAAAATCCAGCGACCAGCGGAAATTGCGGGCGGAGTCGACCAGGTTCATCGCGATATTGCCGGCATCAATATCCCCGTGAAAACCGTAACCAGCGCGGGACAGCAGTTCGCCGAAAATGCGCCGGAAGAATATGTCGATCGCCTCAAGTCCGCCTTGATCGATATAGCTTTTCAGCCAGCGGCAAAGCCAGTCATAGCGCTCGCCCAATTCATAGGTGATGCGGTCCTGCATCGTCGGCGATTGGATTTTGGCGAAGGGAAGCAGTTCGCCACCACGATAGAGCATCTCGGTCAGCAGCTTGGCGCGAATCAGGTCCAAGCCGTCGATGGCGGTCATCAGGGCAAAAGCCATATCGAATTCTGCCGGCGCCAGGCTCCAATGGGGATGCGCCAGCCGCGCCAGCGTCAGCAGGGTGCGCGCCGCCCGCTCATCACGCAGCGCCCGCGAGGGCCGATGCGAACGCGCCTTGACGCCCCGCTTGCCCAAACCCTCAAACAAGCCGAAGCGCAGGACATCGGACATGAAGGGCGCCAGCACCACAATCTCCGTCGGCGGCACTCCCTTCTCCTGTACGAGCGCGCCGATCTTATCAGCCACCCAATCCACCATCTGCGGATGATAACGATGCGCTTCCGTGAACAATGCCAGCCGCGGATCCGCGCCATTCTCGGACCCGTCCGCGCCAGTTTCCGCGTCAAGCTGCGCCGCCAGTTTCGCGCCCAAAGCTTTCACCGGCGGCTGCATGACCAGGCTCGCGTCAAAGGATTCCCGCAGATCGCAATAGTTGCGCAAGCGGCGAGCATGAGCCGGGTCCGCGCCCAGGAAGCGGCGGAAACCGGCATCGCTGTCATAGATGACCAGCGCCGAAGTACAGCTTTCCAAAAGCGCCGCCAGCAGGCCGTGGGAGGCGGGGCTGTCTTCTTCTACATTGTCGGCGATGAGGTGCTTGTAGCGCCCGCGCAGATAAGCCTCCGCTTGGGGCAAGGGTTGCACATAGTCGCGGAAGACCTCCAGGTATAAAGAGAAATCGAGCAGATTATGCGCCAGGCAATACTCGCGGAAAGCCAGGGCGCAGGTCTGGGCATCATCAAAAATATGCGCCTGCTCAAGGCCGCCCCCGCCCAAAGCCAAGGCGTTTTTCAAGCGCGAGCCGATCTCGCTGATGGGAAAATCGACCAGCGCCGCTTTATTCATATTGTCGATAATCTGACTGTAGAGCCGCGCCCGGTCAATGCGCACACTGTTGAAATAATCGCGCTGATTGATAAGCGGTTCGATGGCGCGGGTCATGAAGTATTGCACTAATTCTAGGCTGAGGAAATTCGGCAAGTCTTGCGGATGCTTAAAACCGGCGCGTTCGGCGACGAGAAACCAAAACAACTCAACCATCTGCAGAGACAGGCTGCCGATGGTATGCACTGTGACCTGCCCGCCGCTATAGTCAGCGCCGCCGCGCAGCGCTCGGATGTAAGGCTCAGCCAGCGAACGCTGCGGCAGGAAGACCAGAATCGATTCGGCCGGGATGCCGCGCTCCAACAGGTACAAAACGCGCTGGACGGCGGTAGTTGTCTTGCCGCTGCCAGCGATGCCTTCCAGCCAGAGCTTGCGATTGAGCGCCCCCCGCGCTATGGGGATCTGCGCGTCCGTCAGGGTCATGTTCCCGTTTGCCATCAAGCCATTATAGAGCGAGATTGCAGCAGTCCCCAGCCCATCGTCAGATGCGGCGTCCAAACAATTTGGATTCCAATCAAACCGCTGTTAGAATAAGTTTGGGGTTCCAGTTCCCCGGAACCACGACGAGAATTCAAGGAGAACAGCAGCAATGAACAAACTCATCCGAATCGCAACTGTGGTCGCGCTGCTTGTCTTTACGACAACGCTCATCGCACCGACTGTGGCACAAGACATGGGCAGTGGCGGTCCCATTATTGAACCGAACTTTGGTGACGACCCCACGACCTTCAACCCGATTATCGCCAATGATGGCACCTCTTACGATGTCATCAACCGCATGTTCCCCGATTTCATCGGCGTCGATTCCGCGACGATCGCCTATATGGGCGGCGCCAAGGGCGGCTTGGTATCCAGTTGGGATATCGCCGAAGATGGCGTCACCTACACCTTCCACCTGCGCGATGACATGGCCTGGAGCGATGGTGTGCCCATCACCGCTGCTGATGTCGCCTGGTTCCTCACGGCAACCTTGAGTGGCGAAACGACATCGCCGCGCCAGCAGTTGCAGGACAGCGTCGCTAGTTACGAAGTGGTGGACGACCATACCCTGACCATCGTCTTTAACGAGGCGAACTGCACACTGATCGACACGCTCAACCCGGTGTACCCGGTGCCAGCGCATGTCTACGAAGAAGTTTATGGCGACGATTATGCCGGCATGGACGAGAACGATTACAACCTGAATCCGACTGTCAGCGGCGGCGAAGCCTTCGTCTTCTCCAATTTCCGCCCGGGCGAACAGACTACCCTGCTCGCCAATGCCGATTACACCGAAGCCGAGTTGGGTGCGGTCATCCCGCAAGGCTGGGTCTACAAGATCGTGACCGACCAGGTCGTGCAGATGGAACAGTTCTTCACCGGCGAATTGACTTTCGTCGACAGCGTGCCGCAAGCCAACCGCGATGATGTCAAGGCGCGCGGGGCGGCGGGCGAATTTCAGATCTTCGAGACGCCGGCCGGCACCATTCGCTTCCTCTCGCTGAATATCGCCGACCCGAGCAATCCGCAAGATGGGCTGGATGAAGATGGCAACCCGATCGACCAGGGCCATCACCCGATCCTGGGCGATGTCCGCGTCCGGCAAGCGCTAAATTATGGCATGAACTTCGACGAGGTCAACGAAGGCGCGTTCTTCGGCACCGGCGTTCCGGTGGCTTCGCACGTCCGTCCGACCGATTGGAGCTTCCCGCCTGGCTTGGAGCCCTACCCATTTGACGCGGAAAAAGCCATGTCCCTGCTGGACGAAGCCGGCTTCACCGACAGCGATGGCGATGGCGTACGCGAGTGCAACGGCTGCATGCATGCGGAAGAAGGCGCGCCGCTAGCGCTGACCGTCAAGACCAATGCCGGCAACACCTCGCAAGAAGCGCTGTATACGATTTTGCAGGATCAGTGGAACGAACTCGGCTTCAATATCACGTTGGAGTTCGTCGAATTTGGCACGCTGGTCAGCGAATTCGTAGCGCAGACATACGATGCCATCGGCGTGTTCTGGGGTTTAGCGACGCCAGCCAATCCCAACGGCATCGCCGATATCTTCTTGCCGGGCGCCGATGTCGTTGGCTCGGGTTACAACACGCAATCCTTCAACAACCCGCGCTTGAACGAGCTAATCGAAGATGCGCGCAACCTGCCGGGCTGCGACCTGGAGACGCGCAAAGCCATGTATGGCGAGGCTTATCAGATTCTGCGCGACGAATCGCCCTGGATCTGGATCAGCACGGGCAACGTCCTGCTGGCGGCGCAGACGAGCGTCGAAAATTGGGCGCCGCGCGCTGGCGGAGCGCGCTGGAATATCGATGCCTGGACGATCGCCGAGAGCTAGGCGAAACTCGCCGAAAGTGAAAAGATGTGAAGCGGTCCCCCAGTTCGCTGGGGAGACCGTTCTCATACAGTAAAAAATGACCAAATACGTTATCAGACGCCTCTTGCAAGCAATTCCTATCTTCCTCTGCGCCACGCTGCTGTCCTACCTGCTGATGGCGCTGGCGCCCGGCGGACCGGTGGAGATACTGGCATTCAATAATCGGATGAAACCGCGTGAAAGAGAGGAGCTCAAATATATTCTGGGCATCAATGACCCCTTGCCAGTGCAGTATTTGCGCTGGCTGTTGGGCGATGACTGGATGCGCTGGGATAACGATGGCGACGGCTTGGCAGACAGCGCTGTCTTCTTTATTGATCTTTACGCGCCAAAGCTGAACGACTCGGGCAAGCCGCTGATCGACGACAGCAGCGGCGAGATGATCACACGATCTTTGCCGCCCGGCACACAACGCGGCATCCTGCGCGGCGACTTCGGCAATTCCTTCTATTACAAGCGCTCAGCGATGGAGGTGTTGGTAGAGCGCTTGCCAGCCACGCTGGAGTTGGGCTTAACATCGTTTGTTGTTGGCATCACCTTGGGGCTCGCTGTTGGCATTTTGTCAGCCGTTTATCATGGCCGCTTATTTGATCAGCTCAGTCGTATTGGAGCGGTCATCGTCAATTCCATCCCGAACTTCGGTTTGGGTTTGCTGCTACTGCTCTTTTTCGGTTCCCTGCTGAAAGTGCTGCCTTTGGGCGGGCGCTGCAAGACCTTGCTGGATCCAAGCTGCGTTCCCTTGCCCGAGCGTCTGGAGTATCTCATCTTGCCGACGATCGTATTGGCAGCAGGAGCCGTAGCCGGTTATTCTCGGTTTATGCGCGCCTCAATGCTGGATGTAGTCTCGCAGGATTACATCCGCACCGCGCGATCCAAAGGGCTGCAGGAACGCCGTATTTGGCTGCGACATGGGATGCGCAACGCCTTTATCCCCATTGCTACCTTTCTTGGTCCGTCCATCACCTTTCTTCTGAGTGGCTCCGCCGTTACCGAACAGGTCTTTTCTTGGCCCGGTGTTGGTCGCTTAGCGGTGAATTCGGTCATTCGGCGGGATTACCCAGTGATCATGATCGTGGTTATCTATGCCGCGATCGCCACAATCCTTGGCTATCTGATGTCGGATATTCTCTACGGCATTATTGACCCAAGAATTCGATATGATTGATTCAAGCAAGGCTCATGACAAACACGGATATCGCGAAGTTAAAGCCTAAAGAAAAAGCGCTGGTCAGCCAATCGCTCACCCGTAAGGCTTTGCTTTCGATCTGGCGCGACAAGCTGACTTTGGTCGCCTTGAGTTTTATCCTGCTGCTGACCGCCATCGCCGTGATGGCGCCGTTCATCACGGATGTCATCATGAGGGTTGACCCGAATGAGCCAAATACCGCCGATATATTCACGCCGCCATTAACCAAGGGCTATATTCTGGGCGCCGATGATATCGGTCGCGACCACCTGGCGCGACTCTTGCACGCCAGCGGCGTTTCTATGGGCATCGGCTTTTTCGGCGCGCTATTTTCGCTGATAAACGGTTTGGTGCTGGGCATGATCTCCGGTTATTTTGGCCGGATCGCCGATGATCTACTGAATTGGATCGTCACCACGCTGGTTTCGATTCCTGGTTTGTTTCTGTTGATCTTGATCGCTTCTGTCTTGTCATTCAACGCGCAATCGCTCATCATCACCGTCGGTTTGATCGGCTGGACCGGCACCTACCGCTTGATTCGCGGACAAACCTTCTCTATCCGCTCCACCGATTATGTCCTGGCCGCAAAGGCTTTGGGCGCAAGTCCCTGGCGCATCATTTTCCAACATATCCTGCCCAATCTCATATCCGTCACCGTCGTCTCCTTGGCATTAGATATCGCCGGCTTGATCTTGGCGGAATCGGCGCTCAGCTACCTTGGCTTGGGCGTTCAGCCGCCACAAGCGACCTGGGGCAATATGCTCACCAAATCCTTCCAATACTTCCGTCATGGTCCTCATCTGATCATCTTTCCGATTCTGCTGATCTCAGTCACTGTGCTCTGCTTCTACATCATCGGGGATGGCATCCGCGACGCCTTCGACCCCACCCTGCAGCGCTAAGCTCCTTGCCACCAGCATAGCTGCCTGATACACTACAGTCTTTCCAGTCTTTCCGGGCGCTTCCTCAAGGTTATTTCGCGGTTGGCTACACTTTCATTTTACAAAGTTTTACCATTCGCCTTGCGCGAAGACTTCAAATACGCTACACTTGCATAGTATCTATACTGTTTAATGATGGAGCGTATCTGCTTATGTCTCAAGATCATCGTCCGCTCAATGAAACGCGGCAAATGATGATAGACATCGTGGCGCAAAGCGAAGTCCCCCTCACCCGCACTGAGATCGTCAAGCAGCTTAATCGCAAAAAAACACCTCACCTTGTTAATATGATGGATGAGTTGGTTGATGATGGCATCTTCCAACGGAGCATCGTCACCTTTAATAATAGTGTAACTGGTTATGTTTATACTTTGGCGACAAAAACCGCGCAAGAATAGGTAGTCTGTCATGAAGATTATCACGCTTCTGAACGAAAAAGGGGGCGTCGGCAAGACCACGCTCGCTACCCATCTCGCCGCCGGTTTAGCGATTCGCGGCAAGCGGGTCATCCTGGTGGATGCTGATCCACAGGGGCATGCCACAATCGCCTTTGGGCTTTCAAAAGAACCGGGCTTTTACGATCTTATCGTGCGCAACGCTCCTTTTCAGAAAGTGTTGCGTCCTGTGCCAGCCGAGCGTTTCAATGTACCAGACGAGGCGCATAATACGCGCGGGCAGTTGCTAGTGGTGCCCTCCAATATCGAGACGCGCAGCATCGCCGGCAATATCTCCGATGCCTTCACCGTGTTGAAGCGATTCAATCAACTCCGCAACGCGATAGATTTCGTCTTCTTCGATACCTCGCCCACGCCGTCGCTCTTGCACTCCTCGATTTATATGGCGACGGATGGCATCATTTACCCGACCAAATGCGAAGCCTGGAGCTTCGATGGCCTGCGCGAAAGTTTGACGCACAAGGATCAGTTCAGCCCAATACGTCAACAATATAATTTGAACGATATCAAAGTGCTCGGCGTCGTCCCGACGATGTACCGCGGACGAACGCTCGAACATCAAGACAACCTGCGCCGCTTGCAAGACACCTTTGGCAGCCTGGTATGGAAGCCCTTACCGGTCCGGACTATCTGGACGGAGGTCGCCAGCGCTCGGCGCACCGTCTTTTCCCTGGCGCCCGGTAGCGGCACCGCTGAGGATGCCTGGTACCTGGTCGAGCAGCTGGAGGAGCGGATCTATGAGCAGCCGTGAACGCCGCCGGAAAATCCAGGGCGAAGAGAATCTGCTTTCCGCCAATCCCAATACACTCGATCCCAAAACCGCCGATGCCATCGGCTTTGGCTTAGGGGATTTAGCGCTGGAGATTGCTGCGGCCGATAACGAATTTCAAGCGATCGAAGCCGTCAGCATTCAAGAGATTCACCCCAATTCCATTCAACCTCGCTACAGCATCCCGCACGATTTGACCGACATCTTCGCGCTGCATCCGCGCAATCTCGTCGACATCTTTGAGCGCTGGATCATCGAAGTTCAGTTGGAGACAGGCCAGAAAGATTTCGACATATTGCCGTATCTGCACGGTGCCGCAACCCACCGCGGCGAGCAAGCCGAAAGCGATAATGCCGACGCGAGCGCTGCCGATCAGCCGCCCTCCAGCAAAGAACTGGGACTGATGAAAATCGTCGATCTGGCCGCGAGCATACGCCGCGACGGCTTGTCCAATCCCATCAGCCTGGTGCGGCATCATGATCACTACGAGCTCGAAACTGGCGAGCGCCGCTGGCTGGCTTATCATCTGCTTTATTGGAAATTCGGCGATGGCGATCGCCGGCCCGATAGCAGCCTCGTCAATTGGTCCCGCATACCCGCCCGCATCGTTAACCAGGTGGATGTCTGGCGTCAGGCCAGCGAGAACAACGCCCGCGACAATCTCAACGCGATCAGCCGCGCCCGTCAACTTGCCCTGCTGATGATGGATTTGCATGGCTGGAGCAACTTCGCCAAGATCGATGCCTGCGAGAACGAGCAGGCTTTTTATGCGCAGGTCGCTGATGGCGCCCTCTGGCGAATTCCCCGTGGGCAAGGTGAGCGCCTGCTCAACGCCATGGGTTTATCGGACGCCGGGCAGTTGCGACAATATCGCGCGCTTCTGCGCTTGCCGGCTGACCTCTGGCGCAAGGGCGATGATGAAAACCTCACCGAAGGCGAGCTACGCAAAATGAAGGCGGCTCTCGATAGCGTTACACGAGTAACGGTACGCGCGCCCAAGCGAAAAAAGGATGCCGTTGCCCGCCTCGCCGCCGATGCCACGCAATGGCGCAACAAGCTGCGCAAAGAAATCAATTCCCTCGATCCTAATAATAAACCGAAGATACGGCGTCTCATCGAAGCTGAGATACGGCAACTCATGCGGCTGATCGCCGATCTGGACGAATCCCAAGCTTAACTCCGCCCGGATCTCTCGCCCCCGGCACATAAAAACAGACGTATCTACCGATACGTCCTTCCCGAGGATATACTCTAACGCTACACGTGTAACGGTATCTTTAGATAGCTATACCGCCACACGGGCTGCGATTCTAGGCAAACAGGGGCGCTACTAATTCCAAACTGGTCGCCGTCTTGCCGCCGCGCGCAGCATGGCTCGCAAGTGTCACTAGCAGATCGCGATAGGAATCGCGCAGCGCCAAGAAGACATTGCCATTGCCAAATTCCTTCAGCATACGATAGGCCACACCACGACGCGCCGGTCGCCGCACCTCCACACCTCTCTCATCTAGCGCCCACAGATACCCGCCGATCGTCTCCGCCACCTTATCGTCCGCGATCCGCGCGCTTACGGAATCATAAAAAAGTCGCATCTTCTCATAACGCACTTTCGCCGCCAGTGACTTAGCCTGTTCCAAAACCCGTCTCACAGGTTCTAAAGCGCTGGCTCCGGGTTCAAGACCATCCCGCAACAACCGCAGCTGCAAGAACTCTTTCGGCGACATCTTCCCATAGCGAATCGGTCTAACCGGCTCCGGCGACAGGCTCCAGACACATGTCCGTTGGGCGCAGACCTGAAGCCCAGGCTCGCCACGTCTAAGCAGAGTCGAGCCGATGTGACGCCAGGCCGGCGCTCGATAGCCATCATCTGATTCCAGCCAATAGCCCGCTGTTATTCCCCGCGCCCCGCTTCGACGTCGCGGCAAGCAGCCCAGCCGGTCCCATGTCAAGGCAAATCGGCCGACGCAGACCGTGGCCTTGACGCCGAGCGTCCTGTTGTAACGCCGTACCGTCCGCGGACTCACGCCCACACGCTCCGCCATAAACTTCATCGGAAGCTGAGGCGACAAGCGGCGAATGTATTCCCGATGCAAAGCGCGCCGGTAAGCATGTGAGGATTTCAAATCTTCCGCAGTGACGCGATCGGATGGCGTCAAATCCACATTAAGTACCCAGAGCAGACGCCCGGGGCTAGGCACCTGAAACAGCAGATCAACGGGCCGTCCCCGCTTCCGTGACTTAAGTCCTCTAATGTCCAGGTATTCTACATATCTTCTAGCAATGATATGTCGTCCGTTGAATGTGCTCAGCTCACCTGTCAAGCTCTGCATCACGCTCTTGCGATTCAGACGGTAGCGGCATCCTAGCTTGATTGCCTCCACCATGGTGAAGTAGGACTCCGGCTGCCATCCCTCCAGCATCATAATATCCAAAAGCCGCGCAACTACACTTGACCGCTGTTCCTGTAAGAGTTTTTCTCTCACGGAGTTGGGTACAGCCTCTCCATGTCTACGTTCATTTCCAGAGGCATGGTATGCGCTTGACACGCTCCTTTCCGCCTCGCGCATGCGCTCAACCCGGCTCTCAGGTCGATGCCCACTAGGCTCTCGCTCTTGAACATGCAATACCGACAACTGCCTTTCAGCGTCACTTTTGCTAATCCCGCTATCTCGTGCGGCCGACGCCGTTCGATACAAAGCGTTATTCCTTCCAATGCGGGGCGCCAATCGCTGGTACATTGCGCCTAAATCGATATCGTCTCCCTCTCGCACTCGTTTTCCGGGCAGCAAGTTTACAGCAGCATTGACATGAAAATGATTCAGGAGAGCATCTATCCCGGACCGGTCCAGTTTGATTGCGTCCTGGCGGTTAACCCGCCTGTATTGGAAACCAGCAATCACTGATGGGGGCGCCACCACATAGGAGCGCTCGCCTTTGATATCGCCGCCATCAAATTGGTGACTCGGCACTTTCTCAGATGTCCGGAAATACACATGGTATCCCCGGCGAGTTTTCACGGTGTAGCTCTCAGCCAAATCAGGCCGATGTCGGCAGAAGCGTCGGTAGCGCAGATGATCATCGAAGTCCACAACGACCAGGCCTGAGACTCGTCCACAGATGACCCCCAGAGCTCGAGCGTCGCCAGCGAAAGCTCCTTTTAACTCCGACTCGCGCATGATCCGTTTTTGGTAGGTTCGCCATCTTATAGTCGGTTTCTTGGGCTCTTTTGGAGCGCTGTCGCCATGGACCGGGATCACAGATATCCCGAATCTTGTCAATTCTAATGCTCGCTTAAGCAAAGTATGCCTCAGCTTTTTTTCTGCTTTTTTCATCAGATTCAACTCTGTATCTGGCGTGAGTACTTGCTAAATATTTCCTAAGTTGTTACAATAAATATAAGCGGAACACCTGAAAATACAGGGTGCCGCGGACGCTCGGGGGGATCGGTACTTGCGCAAACACGGATCGACCCACCGTAGAGTACAACAGGTATGACCGCTTGTCGGTCACTTGTGAGGAGAGGCGGCCACCTCTCCTCTGCCTTTAGAGCAGAGTTGGGAAAACTTCAGCGGGTTTCAGGTTATTATCCGAGGCTGCTTCCAGTGGTATTTCAACGAGAAAAGAAGAAAATCTCCGCCGAAATTTAGAACTGGAGGATCAACACTGGTTTTGCCACCGCCGACATCAAGTAATTGCGCTCTTGCGGACTAGTGTCTCGACATTAAGTTACACTGCTATATTTATACAGTCTATACGATTCTGCCGCTGATCGCAAGGATTTGGTCGACTTTGTCTTTCTATTCATGATAGCTGGGCACAAACATGTGTAATAGTACGCATGTTCTATTTTTCTGCGTGGGGAGCGTTGATGGATGGTTGTGGTTCTTTGGGAAGCCAAGCAGGCGAAAGAAGACGACCGGGGCCTGAGACTCAAGACAGAATGTTGTCTAAGACGGATAGAGGCGTGGCAGCCAAAAGACCAGCGTCGATCGGTAGCACGACGCCAGATATCCAGCGCGCTTCGTCGCTGCCTAGGAAAACCGCCGCCCAAGCGACATCCCAGGCATTTCCCTCGGTACCGAGTGGACCAGCTTTACGGCGTAGGCTCTGGGTGCGTTCATCGAGATTTCGCACAAAGGCGCCGTGGATATGTCCCGGCGCCAGGCAATTGACGCGGATATTGTCGCGACCATGATGAACCGCCAGGACACGCGACAATTGCGCCACGCCCGCTTTGGTCACGGCATAGGGCACATTGCGGCTGAAGCCGGCGCGCAGGGCGTCGATGGAGGCTACATTGATAATAGAACCGCCTCCAGTTTCGCTCATCAACGGAATGGCGTATTTGCAGGCCAGCATCATGCTCTTCAAGTTGATGTTAAAAGTCTCATCCAGGTCAGCCGCATCGACTTCAGTCACCATGCCCAAACCATAGGTGGCGACATTGTTGAATAAAATATCTAAGCCGCCATAGCGTTCGCGACAGGCGTCGATCATGCCTTCGCAGGCTGCTTCGCTGGTCACATCGGCTTGGAAGACGCTTGCCTCGCCATTAGCCGAGGTGATTTCGTCGAAGGTCACTTGGACTCGCTCGCAATCATTATCGACGAGCAAGACCCGCGCGCCTTCTTTCGCAAAGAGCATTGCCGTGGCGTAGCCGGTGCCGGCCGGTTCACCCCGCGAGCCGGCGCCAATTACCATCGCGATCTTTCCTGCCAAGCGTCCACTATTCATGGGATACCTTCTTTGATTTACTTCGCAATTTATACTTAATCCAATAGCCCGCCGCCATCGACGACGTAGGACCGGCCCGTGAGAAAAGCGGCTTCTTCCGATGCTAGGAAGGCCGCCATCATAGCGATGTCAGCGGCTTCGGTCATACGTCTTAGGGGGATGCTGGCTATGGCCTGCTCGATCATCTCTTGGCGATAGTCAGAAGCGCTTCTGCTGTCCGGCGTCAAAGCGGAGGCGATATCGTCGATGCGCTCGGTGGCGACTAAGCCCGGGCAAATCGAGTTGACCGTGATGTCATACGGCGCCAGTTCCAGCGCCAATGCCTGGCTAAAACCACGCACGGCAAATTTTGATGCGCAGTAGGCAGCGAAGCGCGCCATGCCTTGCTTGCCCGCAGTAGATGATATATTGATGATCCGGCCGCCTTCGTCCCTTGCGATCATCGCCCGGGCTGCCGCACGGCTGCAGAGGAAGGTGCCTCTTACGTTCACACGCTGCACCAGATCGAAAGCTTCTTCTTCCAACTCAATTACCGGGACCCGATCAGGACCGGCTGGTGCGCCGGCATTGTTGACCAGGATGTCGATGCGTCCAAAGGCTTCAAAGGTTGCTGTCATCATGTGTTCAACCTGCTGTGCCGAGGACACATCGGCATAGACTGGCAACGCCCGTCGACCCAGCGCTTCAATTTCTCGGACGACATCGGGCAGTCCTTGTCGCGGCGCGCTTTCTTCGCTCAGGTCATTGACGACCAGATCAGCGCCCTCTTTCGCTAGACGCAGCGCGATCGCCCGTCCCAAACCACCCGCTCCTGCTGCGCCGGTCACCAGGGCGACCTTGCCTTGCAAATCGTACATATTGCTTTTCTGTGCCTCCGCTACTGCAGTATTCGCTGGTCGCTAAGATCTTTGCCGCCGATAGTTTTGGTCAGGCTCGCGCCGCGATATTCGAGGATGTTAAGATCGGCAAAAGCATTGACGATATTGTACTGCGTCGGCATATCCTCCCAGCGCGCGTGATGGAAAGCCAGGTGCCCATCGCCGACATATTGTTCCAGAACGCGGCGATTGGGCGTCTCAGCCGGTGTTAGGACGGCATAGGCGATATCGGCTCTACCCCATTCGCCCGTGCGCGGCATATATTTGTAATGCAGTGTGCCCGCACTCTTTGACTGCTTTGCAGCGCTTTCAATTGCCTCGCGAGATTGCTGCTGTAAGTTATTGATATGCAAGTCGAGGAATTTGAAGCCCAGCCAACTCGCTGTGATGTAATATTCGCCGCGTAGATGGCTGGGAGGGGGCAGCTCGCAATAGATCTTGGAAAAGCCCAATTCTTCCCGCCCGGTGATTATCGGGTCGGTCAGGTTCTCCCAGAGCACCGTCAGGAAGTTGCCGCTCAGGTCATCGCGGGCGCCCTTGTAGCGAGCCGGAAACGAGAAGCCCAGCGTATTGTAGCCGCGTCCCGCCAGCCATTCGATCTCGGTCATGTAGTTCACGCTGACCGTCGCTACCGGTTCGCCCTCGAGCTGGAACCTCGGCGGGAGCATCCGTTTCAATTGATCGGCCTCGGTCAGGAAGCTCAGGCTGAAGATGCTGCTGCGCGGGTTATCGCGGCACTGGAATTTTTGGCCATCGGGTCCCCGCCGCGGTCCTGTGCGAGGACCAAAATGCGTCGGCATCCGATACATCGCGTCAGCGTCAAATTCGTAGGGCATAGGAGAATCCTTTCACTCCAAAATCGGACCATCGGAATTATCCGCTGGCGGACGCGGACTGAAGTGGATGAGCAGATAGCCTGCCAGCCCATAAACCGCCGCGGCAAAAAGCTGAAACCCGTGCAAAAGAAAACCAGTTGCAGTCGCGTCAGATTCGTTCCAACCGGCGAACTGCACTAAGCCGAAGCGCCAGGCCACTTCCACCACGCCGAAGCCGCTGACATTCAGCGGAAAGGCGGAGGCGAACATGCCGATGCTGATAATGGCGATCATCGCCGCAAGATCAACTGTGACGCCCAGAGCGCGCAGCAAAATATAATTCGTCAGAAAGGACGAAGAATACGTGAAGCAGGAGATGAGAAGCGCCGTCAGAAACAGGCGCGGTCGCCGGATGCGGTCCAGTTCGCAGGCCAGTTGCTGGGAGCGAGTTTCGATAACGGTCAAAATGTCATGTTCCCGTCCCAGCAGGCGCTGAGCCAAGGGCAGGAGCGCGCTTAGCAGCGCCCGAATCAAAGCGCCGCCGAAGTAGAGGGCGATGACGCTTATCACAAATGTGACGATTATGACGAACAAGAGTTGATCGCGCTGCGCAGCGAGCCCTTCCGCAGTTCTCAAGACGCCGGATGCGAAGACCATGACGATGATGAGCAACTCCAAAATGCGCGCGCCGAACAGGCTGCTCAAGCCTTCTTCCATCGAATAATTCAAGCGGGACCGCAGCAGGGCGATATAAGACAGCTCGCCTAGCTTGAAGGGCAGGGCGCGCACCAGGAAGTTGTGATACAGCGTGATCGGCACCAGCAGGCGCCAGGGTGTATCGTCTTTGTCCAGCAAAACGCGGAAACGCAGGGCGCGGAACAGATTCAGCGCCAGATAAGCCAGCAACGCGCCGAGCCAACTCAAGACCGCTACCCGCCCCAGCAATTGATCAAATTCGTCCCATTTCACCTCGCCGACCAGCACCGCCAGCAGAGCGACGGTGACCAGAACGCTGACGATCCGGACAATGAGCTGACGGCGCCCATTGCCTTTGCGCGCGGGTTGTGGCGGGGTTGCGGCGCGTTCGGACATGGAGCGCTCAATCCTGGACTCGGTACCAATGCGACAGATCGCGATTGAGCAGGGCGCTCAGGGCGTCAATATCGGGAGCCGCTTCATTTGCCAAGCGCCGCCGTGTTTCCAGCGTCAAGGGCGAGCGCCGCTCATAGCGCGTATAAGCCGCGATGACGCCTTCGACCGCTCGCGTGCGATACGTATATGGCGCCAGCCGACTGGTTGTCGCTAAAAATGTGAGGCGGTCTTTCAACAGCATCAGGGAGAAACCCGTGCTAACGATCAGTTTCTGCAGCCAAGCCAAGCGCACTTCCTTGTTCGGGTTGCGGATGCCAAATTCAACTTTGACGGACCTATCCAGCTCAAGAAACTCAAGTACGGCGCGATATATCTCTGGCGTTTGTGCGCGGAAATCATCAAAGATTATGACCATCACCTGGTCTTTGCCGAACTGGTCATAATAGCGTTTTACTTGCTCGCTGAAGCGCGTCATCTGCCGATAGTACAGGCCCGTGATGCAATGGGCGGCGCGGCGGATACGTTTGCCTTGACGCCGCTCCGTTTCCGCGGCCAAGGCCTCTTCAAAGCTTTCGATCTGCTCGTTGCCGCTGTAACGGAACTGCGACCACATCGAATACATCATATCGACCGGGTTACGCAGCATGATGATGATCTTCGCTCCCGGATCGTAACAATGTATCTCCGCCGCCGCATAAGTACTGGCGAGATACCAGGGCGATGATTCACCGATGCGTTTTTCGCTACGCACATCGCGGAAGAGCTTGAGATATTTCTCGGGTTTGTCGCGGAATTGCCGAAAGCGCGAGCCTTCCAGGTCGGAACCGAAGAAATGCGGCTCTTTGTAATAGGGCATAAAAACATCGGGGTGATGCTGCAAGTATTCGTGCAGCGAAGTCGTGCCGCATTTTGGCGCGCCAACGATGAAGAAGTTCGGCTTCGGCTTCTCAGCGTGAGCCAGCGCCCGGAACGGGCTGTTATTAATCGTCATGGTTGCGCCGTCGCGTTCGTCCATTCTACCCTGCTGGATTATAGTACATAACAAGTGGCTGCGCGCTCTCAGTGGAATGAGTTAGGCGCGCTGTTGGCGGAGCATGCTAGGGTGATGACAGGGGCGGGCAAAATTGGGTATGCTATGTCTTATAAGCGATATAAATAGATGATTTATTGGAGCATCGCATGTCAAAGAAGAAATCTGCAAAAGCGAAGCGCCCCGATCGCCTTAATAAGAAATTCTACGAGAAAGAACTGCTTCGGCTGCAATTCGAGTTGATAAAATGGCAATATTGGATCAAACACCATGATATGCGTGTGATGATCACCTTTGACGGGCGCGACGCCGCCGGCAAGGGCGGCACGATCAAGCGCATCATGGCGCCGCTGCAGCCGCGCGATATCCGCCTGGTCGCCCTCGCCAAGCCATCAGATCGCGAACAAACCCAGTGGTACTTCCAGCGCTACGTGGCGCATCTGCCTGCGGCTGGCGAGATCGTGCTCTTCGACCGCAGTTGGTATAACCGCGCCACCGTCGAGCGCGTCATGGGCTTCTGCAGCGATCGCGAATATTGGGACTTCCTGCGTGATGCGCCCAACTTCGAGCGGCTGCTGGCCAGCGACGGCATCATCCTGCTCAAGTATTGGCTGTCGGTGGACGATGACGAACAGGAGCGGCGTTTCCAGGCGCGGGCGGCCAACCCGGCGCGGCGCTGGAAGCTCAGCGATATTGATATCGAAGGGCGCAACCGCTGGGTTGAGTATTCCCGGGCAAAGGACGCGATGATCGAGCATACCGATATCCCGGAGTCGCGCTGGCGGCAAGTCAACTCCAACGACAAGCGCCGGCTGCGGCTCAATGTCATCCGCGATATCCTGGCGGCGATACCCTACGAGAATGTGATCCCGGGACCGATTAAATTGCCCGAGATCCCGCCGCAAGAACCATATACTTCACGGCCCCCGCGCGATACACACTATATCGTGCCCGAATATTACGCCGATATGTGAGAGGACAATCCCGCTGCGCTGCGCTCCTCGCGGCTGGCGACCTGATAGGTTGCTCCTACGGGTACGATGAGACGGGTTTGCTGGTGCGGCATTTATTTCTTACCGGTGGCGAGTTTCTTGCGCGTCTCGCGTACGGCGATGGCGGGCAGGGCAGGGGCATTGGCTTCCAGATAAGCCGCGATCGCCTCCCGATGCTGCTTGATGCCTTTGCGCAGCAGCCAGGAGATGGCTTTGGTGATGCGCTTGTCCTTGTCGCCTCTGAGGCGGTCAATCAGCTGTAGGGACAGTTCGAGAATGCGGGGGTCCTCCGATTGGCTGATCGGCGCGGTCAGCAGGACGAGAGCGGCGCGCCGCTTGTTGACATCCCCATCGCCCGCCAGCGAGTTCAGCAAGGCGGACCAGCCATCCCAGTCCGCCAGCAGATCCTTATCACTGAAGACGGTCTGGCAGGTGCCATCGACCTCCGCCCAGCCATTGAGGCAGCCGAGCCAGGCGTCCAACTGCGCCAGGGGCAACCGCCGGCGGTAGCGTGGGTATTTGCGGAAGAGAGTCTGTGGGGCGCAGCGTTCTTCGTAGGAGTCGCCGTGATAGAGGGAGTCAATCAGCGCCAGCCAGTCGTCGAAGGCCAGGTCTTTGTGGGCGGCGCAGAAATCGAGCATAATCTGCCGCCGCTGGTCATTCTTGAGGCCGTACCACTTGCGCGCCGTGCCGAGGTGCTCCGGGCGTTGCGTGGTCTGTCCGCGGCCCGGCTTGGTAGCCCGGATGCGCCTCAGGATAGATTGGTGGTGGGGATTCATGTCAGGTGTTGGTAATTATGCTGGCAGAAATTGTCGTAAATTTTCTTAAATTGACGTATTATCTCGTAGATTTATTCTGCCGCTCTGGCGACAAGAAAATATACGGGCGACCAACGTGGTCGCCCGCAAATGTTATCATATATGCGCTATACGCCTGCCGCAATTACAGCAGCTGCTTGAGCGGGATATTGCGGCGCTTGAGGAATTCCATGAAGCCAATCTTGTCGATGGTCCGCAGCTCCTTCGCCGTAATTTTGACGCGCACCCAGCGATCAAGCTCGGGCACATAGATGCGCTTGTTTTGCAGGTTCGGCTTAAATTGGCGCTTGACCGTGTTGAAGGCTTTGCTGCGCGAGTGGCCGAATAGCGGCTTGGTGCCGGTGATTTTGCGTTTGCCGGGCATGATCTTGCTCCCGTCTTTCATTACGAGCGCTGGATTATACACGACGGGCGGCGGATGTCGAGGGCTAAGTTCCGGGCAGTCGAACGCAAGGGAGCTGCTCAGATGCCGCTGCGCCGCACGGGGAACCTTTGCTACACTACGGCAAGAGACGACGGCAACGTCGGCGATATAATGAACATCCGAACTATCCAAGCCAAATCCATCCTGACGCCGCAGAAGCGAGGCTTCCTCACCGCTGGCGAGCAGCCCTACACGCACAGCCTCTCCTGGGCGACTGGCTGCCAGTTCGGCAAGTTGTATTGCGGCGCCTTCTGCTACGCCCAGATGCTGCCCAATTGGCATTTCGCCCGGCGCGAGGGCGAGGCTTGGGGCGATGCGCTGATCATCAAGGAGAACGCAGCCGAATTGCTTGCGGCGGAGTTGGCGCGGACGCGTGACCGGCGAGCCATGCGCATCTTCATGAGCCCGGTGACCGACCCCTATCAGCCGATCGAACGAAAACTGCGGCTGACGCGGCGCTGCCTCGAGGTCTTCGCGCGTTATGAGGATCTCGATCTGCTGCTGATTCAGACGCGCGGACCGGCGGTGGCGGACGACTTCGATCTGATCGCGGGTATCTCCTATGCCTGGCTGGGCATGACTATCGAGACCGACCAAGGCGACCTGCCTTATGGACCGAGCCAGTCGCATGTGGAGCGGCGGCTGGAAGCGGTCGAGCGGGCGGTGGAACGGGGCTTACGCGTGCAGATCGCGGTATCGCCCTGCCTGCCTTACTCAGATATTTTCGCCGAGCGGATACTGGAGACGGGGGCGCAGCGCATCGTCATCGACACCTTCGCCATCGGGGATGGCAGCCGCGGACGGCGCACCGCCAACAGCCCATTCGCCGCGCTGGCGGATTATGACTGGCGGAATGATGACATCGCCGAGAGCTTGTATCATCAGTTGAATATCCACCACGATGGGGTGGCTTGGAGCGGGGCGGGTTTCGCTGGGATTCCGGGGCGGCAAAAACCGGCGGCAATTGAACCTTCGCCGCGCGATTTGGCTCTTTGAGTTAGTGACAGTGAACACAAGGAGTGACTATGACAGAACTGGCCCCATTGGTGATCCGCTCGCGACAAGGCGAAAGCCCTGCATTCGAAGAATTGGTACGGCGCTTCCAGGATATGGCGGTGGGTTATGCCTACGCCCTGTTGGGCGATTGGCAGGAAGCCGAGGACGCCGCCCAAGACGCCTTCATCAGCGCCTATTGCAGCTTGGTCAAATTGCGTGACGCCGCCGCTTTCCCGGGCTGGTTTCGCCGCATCGTCTACACCCAGGCGCAGCGCCGTTTACGCGCCAAGGAGCGAGCTTGGGTCTCGCTGGAAAATGTGGCGGAGTTGGCGGTCCCAGGTCCGGCGCCTTATATCGAGCGCGGGCAAGACGAACTTTGGACCTCGATCGACAGCTTGCCGGCGGCACAGCGCAGCGTCCTGCTGCTGTATTACATGAATGATTTCTCGCAGAAGGAGATCGCGTCATTTCTCGAGATACCGTTGGGCACGGTCAAGACGCGGCTGCATCACGCGCGCAAGCAAATAAGGACAAGGATGAATCTCTTGAACGACTTATCAGCACAGCGCCCCTCGCGGGACGATCAATTTACCCAGAAGGTCATGCGGCTCTTTGACGCGGCCAAGACCGGCGATGTTGAGCGCGTCCGGCGGCTGCTCGGTGAAGACGGGCGCTTGGCCAACGCCAGCGGCTACATCCGCACCTCGCTCTGGGGCGCGGACGCCCTGGCGCTGCACGTGGCGGTCATGCACGGGCGCAAGGACATCGTCGATCTCTTGCTGGCACATGGCGCCGATATCAACGCCCGCGATGACAAATATCGCTTCAATGCGCTGATCCACGCCATCGATCTGGCCGACTTCATGCCGGAATACGCTGCCCTGGGCATGGTGGATTTCTTGCTGGAGTGCGGCGCGGAAAAGGACGTCTGGGCTTGCGCCTGGGTGGGCGACGGGG
>WTGB01000129.1 GCA_011523735.1 Chloroflexota bacterium | reverse complement strand
AGGTCGGCGCTTGATAGTAGTTGAAGCTGTCCCAGACATCATTGTGCGGCGCCTGTGAAGCGACGATGAAGGTCTCGCTGCGCGGCAGATCGCCGAACACCAACTCCTCATCTTGGGCAACGGCGCCAAGCGCCCCGAGCAAAAGCGCCACAAGGCTTAGGACCAGAATACTTCTCTTGAGCAAAGTCATTATTGTCTCCTAATGGTATTCGCATAAAACGACGGTCGAATGTCTTCTAGCAGGTTGATCTCTTCAATAATTCCTCCTCTTGAATTGGTCACAATCTATACGAATCCACCATCAACTTCTGCCCGAGCCGGCTACCGATTGGCGACGATGACCGGCTGACGCCGCTTGGCGCCCATCAATTGTTGCACGATTTCAGACGGATTGGCGATGAAACGCAACTGCGCCAGCATGTCTTCCTGCGTAATATAACAAGGACGGGTATACATTCCCAGCAATGCGCTGCGCGGCTTATCGCTGTTGTTGGGGCGGGCGGTATGCCAGGTCGCGCCGTTGTAAACCATCACGCTGCCGCGAAGGCCGGTCAGGATCTCGCCATCGGGATGCCACTTGTCTATTATTTCCGCCGGCGGGCGGTGCCCCTTGCGGTGGCTGTAGGGCATGATGCCGGTGCCGCCGTTCTCCTCGGAAAAGTCATTGAGCAGCCAAATTGTCTGTCCGCTGACCGGGCTGGTGGGCCAAGGGTAATTCAGCCATTGGAAGGGAAAATCCGGATGCCATTTGTAAGTACCAAAGCCCGGGTAACTAGTGTTGGCTGTCCAGGTCGAGCAGATGACATCTTCGTCCAGATATTTTTTCCAGACCGCCACGATCAGAGGATGCGCCATCAGTTTCACAAAAATCGGGTGTTTGACGGCGATGCCGCCGACCCGCTGCGTCTTCGCGGCGCGCGAGGCATCGGTCGCTTCCGCCTCCAGCAGACCCTCCAGGATAATGCGCGCTTCGTCCGCCTCTTCCGGGCTTATCACGGATGGGATAATGCAGTAGCTGCGTTCCTCCATCTCGGCGATGATCTTGTCCACATCGTGACGACCATCTAGCGTCGCATTCATAGTCACTTTCCCCTCTTCATGGATCCCGCTCTAACCGGAGACCAGTGGCGGCTTACCATGGACTATCAGCCAATCGACGAATTTAGCGCGCATCGGTGGCGAGAAGCCGTGGCCAAAATCCGGATCCACGTAATGATCCGCCTGCCCGCCCAGGGCATTTATCAGCCGGGCGGTTTCCGCGTTGGTATCGGCCGGGCAATCGCTATCAAGCGCGCCATCGATGAAAAGAACCGGCCTGTCAGTGAAGCGCTCGGGATGAGACTGGGTGGCATACTCAGCGCACCAATCGTCACACCAACTGCCTCGTTGCGCCGCCCGGCACCAATCATCAGCCTGGTAAAAGCTGGATCGGCCGACTACTGACACCATTGACACAAAGGCTTTGTTTTCGGCGAAGACCATCTGTGCGATCAATCCACCCATGGATCCGCCCGATACTTGCGGCTTTCGCGCGGAGCTGAAGGGCAAAGCCATGACGGCCTCGAATAAGGCGCCCGCCTCTTGGCGGGTCTTGTCCATCGCCTGGCAGATGAATGCCCAGCCATTAAACTGCGCGCGGAACCAGGCCTCCGTCATGCGCTCGCCGTGTTCGTAGCAATCGGGCGCAACCACCAGGAATCCGGCTGATGCCAACTGCACGAGGCTTTTATCGGGAGTCTCTATTGTCCCTTTGTTGCCGGTCCAGCCGTGATAGTGGATGATGACCGGGGCCTGCTCTACGCGCGTATCACGCATGACAATGCAGGGTATCCCGCTAAATTCCTGGCGCGCAATCTCAAGCATAGTTGCCGTCGTTCTCCAGCAATGTTTTGTGGGCGCGGAAAAGCATGCGCTGCGCCTCGTTCAAGCGGTCGAAAGTGCGGGGCAGGATGTAGGGCTCTTCGTCCATGGTGCTGTGATTTTGCGATTTCATCCAGAAGGGTCCATAACCGACGTGCAGCGTTTTGCGGGTCTGATTCGATCGGTTGGTCAAGCCCCCGTGCCGCAGATTCTCGGTGAACAAAATGGCATCGCCGGCTTTGACTGGCAGACCAATCATGCCCGGTTCCGTATCGGGGTTTCTCCCTTCATAGGGCGAGGCCATATTGCTTTTATGCGTGGCGGGCACGACGCAGAATTCCCCCTGACCGGGTCCCACATCATGGACGAAGTAAACCATCCTCACCATCAAGCAGTCGATGCCGCGCGAAGTGTAGTCATAACGATGTTTCCAGGAAACAGGACCGCCCATGTGCGAACCAGTCTGGTTGCCCGGATAGCGGATGCGTATCTCGCAGTTGTTGATCGTCGGCCGCTCCTGAACAATCGCGTTTATATACGCCATGGTAGGAGCGTGATTGACCAGCATGTCAAAGACCGAGTCGGCATTGAAGAAATCCTCGATGATCAGGGTGTTGCCTTCTTCCCGCGCGCCGCTGGCATAATATCCTCTTTCGGCGCTGTGACGATAAGGCAGCCCATAAGCGCTGATCTTGTCCGGCGGACGCCCTACCCCCGCCAGCGCATCCTCCTCCAACGCGTCAATCCCCGCCGAAAGTCGCTTCACTTCCGCCCTGGTTAATAATTCCGGGATAATGATGTAACCAAGCCGATCAAATTCGTATTTTTCGATATCATTCATCGTTAGTATTCCTCAATACCGCTAAGCATTCGCCTGCCTCCGCAGAGCTATTAAATGGGCAACCCGAAACCAGCCTTGATCTCAATAGGACCCCTTTGTGCCAGGTTATTGGCGGCTTTGCGTACAATCGTAGGGCTGTCTTCAGCCAGATTGCCTGTACTTGACAATCCACTATCGGGCTGGGGCACGCCATTGAAAATACTTTGGCGGATGTCTGCGAAAAGGCTCAACGTAGAGGGTGGCTCAAGAGGCCGCATGACCTAGCGCAGTTTCTGCATCTGTGACCTTCCGACATGCTGACACGATCATCAGACTTCCACGTAAGATAACGAAAGCGAGGGCTCAAGTCAAATTCTGCTTCCTTGCCGGGCAATCGCTTCAAATGGAAATTGCTCTGGATTTTCACGCGATTGCTCTGAGCGCCACCGGACTGGCTCGGGCAACATCGAAGTTTCTGGACCTCAGTCGCAACTTCGTCAGTTCAAGCAGTTGACCGGCGTTTTAGGAACCTCGCCCCGCAATACCGCCGCGATATTTTCCGCGCACAATCGCCGCGCTTGCGAGCGGCTCTCCCGCGTCCCGCCGCCGATATGGGGCGTCAGGCAGACATTGGGCAGCCGCAGCAGCGCCGGATGGACCTCAGGCTCAAACTCGAAGACATCCAGGGCGGCGCCAGCGATCCTGCCGTCGAGCAGCGCATCCACCAGCGCCCCTTCATGCAGCACCGCGCCCCGCGACATGTTAATCAGAAAGGCGCTCGTTTTCATCTGCGCCAGGCGGGCGGCATCAATCAAATGCCGCGTCTGCCCTGTCAGCGGCGTATGCAGTGTAATCACATCGGCTTGCGCCATGAGCGCGTCGAGCGACCGATAACCGCTGTCTTTCGATGGCGTCCTGCTGTTAAAAATGACAGGCATATCAAAAGCTCTGGCGCGCCGCGCGACCGCCTGCCCGATCCGACCATAGCCAACCACGCCCAGCGTCTTGCCCGCCAGCAGAACGCCATCCCACAGTCCCGGCTGGAAGCCATCCGCGGACCACTGCCCGGAACGCACGTAATTGTCGGCTTGATGGGTTCGCCGCAGCAAACTCAGCATCAAGGCGATGGTGCAATCAGCCGTCGAGGCCACAAAGGCATCCGGGACGTTGGTCGCCCAGACCCCGCGCCGAGTCATGAGTTCCAGGTCGAGATTGTCCACGCCGATGGCCACATTGGCGACGATCTTGAGTTGCGGCGCCGCATCCAGCAATTCTTCATCCACGATGAGTTCGGCCTGGTTGATGATGCCCTGCAGCGTTGGCGCAAGCCGCAGCACGTCCTCGCGCGCCATCAAGCGTCCGCCGGCCGGACCTTGAATGACTTGCGCCAGACCGACCAGGGGCGCCAGCACATCAGCCGGCACCGCATTCGTGATTAAGACCTTTTGCATTGGCTGCCTCCCTGCGGCGGGGGAAAACATCTTTTAGGCCATCTGGCCATCTGACCGCTGGCTGCGTTTCCGATGACAGCGCCTGATGCCGGCAGTCGCAAGGGGCATCGGTCGCGATCAGAGGTGGCGGGAAGAGAAGTGTCAAATGGGTCATAATTATCTGTTCGCGTCATGCCAGCTTCGTTTCGGATGGATGAAAATGGACGGAAAAGGACAAAAAAGGACGAAAAGAGCATGTCATTAGGACATCTAGAGTACAACTCCGGGATATTAATATACATATTACATCTCATTCTCTATCGATACAGTATTGATACAGCGACCTTTTTGGCGTCGAAAATCAGAATTTGCGGAATAAATGTTGGAATTTAGATTAGACAGGGCATATTTTCGCATAGTGCCTTGGCGGGTCGATAGGGTTTCCATATTGATCAGGGTAGCAGAAATGCGGTGGCAATAGGCGACTATTTGTTCACGTATTGGGATATTGGTGCTGGGATTGGATTCGACACTTTGGGCGACCCAAGGGGCGTCCAAACCGAAAATCATCCGTAAAGCGGGCGACCCACCGGCTCGCCCCTACGATATCCTTTTGGGGCGAGGCTCATACGTAGAAGGCGCGGTCGCTGGGCGCGGTTCGCAAGCCCGGATGCTGCAACAGCACGTTCTCGTCGATATCGAAGCCCAAGCCCGGCCGATCGGGCAGCAGGAAGCAGCCCCGCTCGACAGGCAGCGGGTGGGACAGGCAGCCATCACGCCAGGGCACATCCTTGACCATGAATTCCTGCCGGAAGAAGTTGGGGATGGTCGCCATCGTATGCGCCGAGGCGATGGTCGAGATGGGACCGTTGGGATTATGCGGGGCGATGGGCACATTGTAAGCCTCAGCCATCGCTGCGATCTTCCGCATCTCGCTGATGCCGCCGCAGCGCGTGATATCGGGCATCAGGACATCGGCGGCCGCCAAATCGAGAACGCGTTTGGCCATGAAGCGGGAATGCAGCCGCTCGCCGACGCAAACCGGCAGGGGAATCTGTCGGCGGATCTCGGCGATGGCTTCGGGAAATTCGGGCAAAGCCGGTTCTTCGTACCACATGCAGTTGAAATCCAATTCTGACAGACGCCGCGCCATCTCTACGGCTGTTGGCATATTGAGGAATGCATGCGTCTCGATGGCAATCGGCACATCCCTGCCGACCGCCTCCGCCACCGCCGCGACCAGATCCAGCGCGAGTTGCTTCTGCCCCGCGCTCAGAGAATTATCTTCGCTAAGATCATCGCCGTAGCCATAATGCACATGGGCGAAGGGGTCGAATTTGAGGGCGGTGAAGCCGGCTTTGACCGTCTCGCGCGCTCCCCCGGCATAGCTCTCGGCCGTGTGACCGCCATCGATAAACCAGTAATTGGCGTAGAGTTGAATGCGGTCGCGATACTTCCCGCCGAGCAGATTATAAACCGGCGTATTCAGCGTCTTGCCTTTGATATCCCAAAGGGCGATATCGATGGCGCTGATAGCGGACAGCAAGGGTCCAGCTTGCCCCAGCCAGTGCATATCACGGTAGATCTTGGTCCAGATATAATCGATGCGGCGGGCATCCATGCCAGTCACAGATTGGCCGACATGCTGGCAGGCGGCTTCAATCAGCGGGGAACCGGGCCAATTGGTCGCCTCGCCCCAACCGTGAATGCCGGCATCGGTCTCGACCTTGACCAGCGTCCAGTTGTACTTGATGCCTTCGACCAGGAAAGTCTTTACTTCGGTGATTTTCATTACAAGGGCTCGAAGATGATCGGCAGGGACTTTAAGCCGCGGAACAAGGCGTTGTTCCATTCCAGGCTGTCATCCGCGATCCGGATATTGCGCAGCCGCCCCAACAATGAGCGGTAGGCTACTGGCGCTTCCAGTCGAGCGAGCGGCGCGCCCAAGCAGAAATGCGGACCATAGCCAAAGGCGAGATGCTTGTTGGGCGAGCGCGCGATGTCAAGCGCGTCCGGGTCGGGGAATTGGGCTGGGTCACGATTGGCCGCGCCAAGCAATTGCATAATCAGTTGTCCCTTTTCGATAGTGTGGTCGCCGATCGTTACATCGCGCGTGGCAATGCGCCGATTGCGCTGGAAGGGACCGTCATAACGCAGAAACTCTTCGGTCGCCGACTCCGCCAACTCCGGCTTCTCGCTCAACCGCCGGAATTGATCGGGATGCTGCAAGAGCCAGTAAAGCCCGTTAGCGATGAGGTAGGTGGTCGTCTCATGCCCGCCGATAAGAATGGTGACACAGCTGGAGACCATCTCCTCCTCGGTCAGCTTGTCGCCTTCCAGCTCCGCCAGCACCAGAGCGGTGATGAGATCGTCTTCGGGCTGCCGCCGACGCTTGGCATAGATGTCGCGAAAATACTGCTGCATCGCCAGCAGGGAATCTTGCGAGTTCAGCAAGATCTCCGGCGTCGGCTTGGGCGTGGCCATGAAAGCGACGATCTCGCCCGACCAGGCTTTGAACTTGGCGTGGTCTTCGACCGGTATGCCCATCATCTCGGCGATGACAGTGACCGGCAGCGGATAAGAGAAATCCCAAATGACATCCATTTCACCGCTTTCGATTTGCTCATCAATCAGCCGATCGACGATGTCCTCGATGTAGGCCTGCATCTTGCGAATCGTCCGCGGCGTGAAAGCCATGTGCACCAGTTTGCGCATGCGCGTGTGGTCGGGCGGATCGACATTGATCAGCCCTTGGGAATAGTGGCGCACCAGTGGTTCGACCCGTTCCCAAAGCGGCTCGGGCAAGTCCATTGTGGCGGTCAGGCGTCCCAGACTGGTGAAGGTCTGATAATCCTGCAGGGTCCAGGCGATGTCGTCGTAGCGGGTGAGCATCCAACAGCCCCAGGCATCGCTCCAATAGACCGGCGCCTCCTCGCGCATCTGGCGGTAGACCGGGTAGGGATCCGCGTTGAAGGCGGCGGAGGTGAGGGCGCTATCGAATTGGCTCATGATGTCCTCTCCCGCTCTTTCAACTATTTTCGGGCGACTCTGTGAGTCGCCCCTACAAGTCACCTTTCGATGTATTCAATGTTAAAGTTTACACCGGTCCGGCACGATAATTGTTGATCACCTCGGAAGTGCGCAGGACTCGGTCATAGATGCGCAGGCGGCCAATCGATGAACCGATCTCGACTCGCTCGGCGCTGGCTTCGTCAGGCGCGCCATCCTGTACGCTCTTGCTGCCGGGAGCGATGATGGGATTCTTGACACTGCTGTTGACATGGCGCAGGTCAGGGCTGAAGCGCCCCCAGCCGAATTGTCTATGCGCGCCGCCGTCGCATAGCTTGCCGTCAAGGATGAAGGTGATGACCTTGGGACCGCCATCGACCACAACCGCCAGATGATGCAGCGCTCCCGCTTCCAACATGCCGGGGTCGCAATCCCAGCGGTTTTCTGTACGGCCGTCATTCAGGATGATCTCGACCGTTCCGCTTGACGTGGTCCGCAAAGCCCAGCCCTGCTCGGTCGGGGCGCGCGCGTCCAAAAGCAGTTGACCGCCATCAAGCCGGTCCAAAGCGAGCCAGACTTCTATTGTGAAGCCAGCACGCAGATCCTTCGCGCCATAATCCGGGCTTTCATGATCGCGGGCGAGGAAGGCAGGCAGAGGCGGCATCACAACATGATCATCGGACTCAGCCTCCGCCTGCCATTCGGCGATGAGACCGTCACGGGTCACACTGCCGCTCCTATCGAACTGGCCCCAAAGCCCATCCAGCAGGTCCTGATCAAGCTGGTGGACGCGGGCGACATCCTTCTGCGTCTCCAGCAGGTAGATATTGCCAGCCTCCTCTACCAAGTCAGGATAGCTCATGCGAATATAGCTGTCGTCATCGTAGAGCGCGATCTCAGGCTGTGACCATTGGATGACGCGCCCGTCAGGACTGTCCACCTCGATGCCGCCGCAGAGCCAGACCGGATTGCGGTCTTCGTACCAGTTGCCGCCGTGATTATGGAACCAGTAGAGATACTTTCCGTTTTGGCATCTCCAGGCGAAATTGGCGGCGCGCGGATGTTTCATCAGGCGGCCATCGGCATAGCGCTTGTAGGCTGGCTCGGTCCACGCGCGGCCGGCATCGCGGCTGTAGGCGAAGGCGGGATGTCCGTCAATCGTGCGATAGACGCAGTAGAAGGCGCCGTCGCTCAGCACAGTGTAGCTCTGTTCTTCGGCGATGGGACCGCCGCCGGCTGGCGCGCGCAAGCCGGCATCGCCCTCGGGCAGGGTCTCCCAAGTAATCCTTGTCGGGTCGTCTTCCGTCAAGATGTTTTCGCTGCGCAGAAGGATGCCTTCCGAGCGCGTGAAGAAGCCATGACCCAAGCCGCCCACTTTGTGCAGGGAGACAAAAGCGGCGCCCTCATGGACGATCGGTTTGCCGACATTCCAGAAGTAGCGGATCCGGCCGCCGTAGGGATTCTCCCGGTCGATCGCCATCTCGCGCACGGGTACATTGTAGCGCTGGGAAGACCAGGTCCGGCCATGATCATCGCTGTATTTGAAGACGAAGTAGCCTTGCGAATCGACGCGATAGCATTCGCCATTTTTGTAGGGCGGGTCATCGGCGATCACATGGCGGGTGTCATCGCTGTTGTGATTGTAAAACAGGTAAATGCGGCCGCCCGGCACTTTGAGAGGCACGGCATACGACGCTTCCGGACCGTCCGCGGGTTCCACAGCCGTCGGCGCTGACCAGGTCCGGCCGTGATCGCTGCTGCGGGTCGCGATGATGTGCTGGCCGGATGCGCCCTCGATGCCGGCGCCGGTGGTGATAGTGCAGAGCCAGGCGCCATCATCCGTCACAACCACGTAGGGCTGGTCGCTATAGCGCTCCGTTGGGATTTCGCGGCCCGTTGAAATATGTCGCTTGTCTTGCATCGTGACTCCTTAATTCTCCAGACCCTGCAATTCCAGTTCCTGCGAAAAGTGACAGGCGGCGATGTGGCCCGGCGCGACCTCGACCAATGGTGGCGCCTGCTCACGGCAGATGGCTTCGGCATAGGGACAGCGCGGATGAAAATAACAGCCGCTAGGCGGGTCCGCCGGGTCCGGCAGTTCACCTTCAATGCCGCCGCTCTCCGGCAGAGGCTGGTCGGGATCGGGACGCGGGATAGCGGAAAGCAGCGCTTCGGTGTAGGGGTGGCGCGGGCGCGTGAACAGCGCTTGCGTTGGCGCTTGCTCCACCAGCTTGCCGACGTACATCACAGCGACATCATCGGACACATGCTCGACCACGCTCAAATCGTGGGCGATGAACAAATAGGTCAGGTTGAACTCTTCTTGCAAATCCTTCAGCAGATTCAGAATTTGCGCTTGCACCGAGACATCCAGCGCCGACACCGCTTCGTCACAGACGATCAGCTGCGGATTGATGCTCAAGGCGCGGGCGATGCCGATGCGCTGACGCTGGCCGCCGCTGAAGGCATGGGGGTAGCGTTTCATATAACGGACATCCAAGCCCACATGCTCCAAGGCAGTGCGTACACGGTCTTCCAGCGCCTTGCCCGACGCGATCTTGTTGATGCGCAGCGGCTCGCTGACGATATCAAAGACGGTCTTGCGCGGATCGAGGCTGGAAAAAGGATCTTGAAAGATCATCTGCATGTGCTTGCGGAACTCGCGCATCTCGCGCCGGGTTAGCTGGGCGAGGTCCGTGCTGAGGCCGTCGTGATGGAAGACGATCTCGCCGTCAGTCAGATCAACCGCGCGCAAGACGCAGCGCCCCAGGGTCGTCTTGCCCGAGCCCGATTCACCGACCAATCCCAGCGTCTTGCCCTTGTCGATGCGCAGGCTGACATCGTCAACCGCCCGCACATAGCCGACGACACGGCGCAGCAAGCCCTTTTCAATCGGGAAATACTTCTTTAACCCGCGGACTTCCAGCAGACTCGCCTCAGGCATCAATGGTTATCTCCTGGTGGCATCGACAGTTATCGGCGGTCGCAGGCGCACGGTATTAAAAGCCGGGTCGCAATCGCGCAGCCATTCGTCGCTGATGAATTTCCCCAGCAGGTAATGCTTGCGGTCGGGGTAGAACAGAATGCGCTCCTCGCCATCATCGATCAGGCTGGGGTAAACAGCGACTTGTGTGCCGCCGGTGCCGGGCACCAGCACGCCATTGGAAGTGGCGAAGATTTTCGGTGGCCCAAAACGCAAGGGATGCTCCCGCTCGCCGGGGATTTCCCGACCGATCGTCAGCCAGACCGGATAGCGATTGTGCTTGGAATCGACCGGTGACTTGCCGCCGTTGGCACTGCCGTCATTATTGTAAAACAGCAGCAGATAGCGGCCATCATGCAGGCGATAGAGCGGGCTGGGCGACATCGGGTTCAATACCGGGTTACCGCCCGGTTCGTAGCGCAATACGCGCGGCTCATCCCAGGAGCGGCCGTCATCGTCGGAAAGCGCATAATAATTGGCGCCATGCAAGGTGCGAAAGACGCAGATCAGCCGTCCGTCAGATAGCGCTTGCACAGTCGGCTCTTGGGCGACGCTGACGCCCGGCCGCCAGGGATTCTCCACTTGAATGCCATGTGGCTGCTTGGGAAAAGTCGTCACGACGAGCTTCTTGGGATCGCTTTCGCGCAAGATGTTCTCGAAGCGCAGGAACCATATCTCCGACCAGTGCTCCAGCAGGTTCAGGCTGAGCTTGACAGCTGGATCCCAGGTATTGCTCGCCCAGCGCGAAAAAGGCGCCAGCACATGATCCTCGGGAGTGACGAAGATGTTTTGATAGACGATCCAATTGGGCGGCATAGACGGATCGGGATGGCTGATGGCGCTGGGCGCGATGGGAAAGTCGACGGTCTCGTCGCTCCAGGTCAGCCCATCGTCATCGGAGTAGCGGCAGCGCACCATGCCGGTCGTGTCCTCGCGGGCATCGTCAACGCCGACATTCTTGTTGTAGATGTAATAGACGCGGTGCCCGCCATGGTCCAGGACAGCTGGCGCGACTATCGGGAAGCCCCAGCTCGCCAGACCAGTCCCCGCCGGGTCATCCGGTGCGGGACCATCAATCGTATAGGGCGCTGACCAGGTGCGGCCGCGGTCGGATGAGCGACTGACGACCACCCGCTGATCGCCGGCATTCTCGTAGGTACATTGCGTCCAGAAGCCCAGGAAACTGCCCGGCGGCGTCTTGACCACCAGGAAATGCTGATTGCAGGCGTTTGGACCGACGAAGTCGTTCGGAATATAAGCCAGCAAATCCGGTTCGGTGCGTTCCCATTCGTTTTCGAGATAGAGGTCGTTCACAATGTCTTTGCCCTTTTGTATGCTTAAGTAGTCCAGCCTATTCGTAAAGAACGCAATTGACGCTGTGCCCGGGCGCCACCGTCACCGCCTCCGGCATCGTCAGGTCGCATTTGCCCGGGATGAACTCGCTGCAGCGGCTGGCGAAGGGGCAGGCATCGGGCGGATCCAGCGGCAGCGGCACCGTGCCCTTGATCGTGGCCAGATGCGCCCCCTCAGTCGCCCCGAACTTCGGAATCGAGCGCATCAGACCCTTGGTGTAGGGATGCTTTGGGTCTTTGAAGATCTGCCGCGCTGCGCCATATTCGACGATCTTGCCCAGGTACATGACCGCGACATCATCCGCCATATTGGCGATAACACCCAGATCGTGGGTGATGAACATGATCGCCATGCCATTATCTCGCTGCAAGCGCTTCATCAGCCGCAAAATCTGCGCCTGTATCGTGACATCCAGAGCCGTCGTCGGCTCATCCGCGATGAGCAGGCGCGGATTGAGGATGATAGCCATCGCGATCATGCTGCGTTGGCGCATCCCGCCGGAGAGTTGAAAGGGATAGTCGTCGATGCGCCGCTCGGGCGCGGGAATCCCGACCTCGTCCAATAGCGCGATCGTGCGTTCGCGCGCCGCCCGCTTGTTCGTCTCGCCATGCACGAAGAGCGCTTCCATGATCTGATTGCCCACTGTGTGGACAGGTGAAAAAGCGGTCATCGGCTCCTGGAAGATCATGGCGATTTCGCGACCGCGCAAATCCCGCATCTGGTCGCCATCTTCGTCCAATTGCGCGATGTCAACGGCGCCAAAATCATGATGCAGCAAAATTTCGCCCCGCATCCGGCTGTTTTTCCGGGGTATGATGCGCATGATCGACTGCGCCGTCACGCTTTTGCCGCAGCCCGATTCGCCGACTATGCCCAGCGTCCGGTTCTTCCGGATGCTGAAGGACAAGCCGTTCACCGCTTTCAGCGTGCCCTCTTCCAGCTCGAAATAGGTGTGCAGGTCCTTGACCTCAAGCAGCACATCGGGGACCATCACAATTCCTTATAGGGATCGGCCGCATCGCGCAAGCCATCGCCCACAAAGTTGAAGAGCAAAACCGTCGCGATGACAAAGAGCGCTGGCGTCAGCAGCCAGGGATACAAAGCGATATTGGAGATATTCTGCGCGCCTTCCAGCAAGGTGCCCCAACTGACGGCGGGCGGACGAATGCCCAGCCCGAGGAAGCTCAGCGCGGTCTCGCCCAGTATCATACCCGGGATAGCAATCGTGATATTGACGATGAGGAAGCTGATATAGCCCGGCAACAAATGCTCATAGATGATGCGAATGTCGCTGGCGCCAGCGATCTTGGCTGCGACTATGTAATCGTGCTCGCGCATTTCCAGCAGCTTGGCGCGGACGGCGCGAGCCAAGCCGGTCCAGGTCATCGTCGACAAGATGATCGTGATGGCGAAGTAGGTCCGCTCGACGGGCCAATCTATCGGCACAATCGCCGCCAGCGCGATCCACAGCGGAATCTGCGGGATGGCGCTCAAGATTTCAGTGATGCGCATAATCACTATATCAACCGCGCCGCCATAAAAACCGGAGATGCCGCCCAGCGTCGCCCCCAAGAAGAAGCTCAGAAACACGCCGACCAAGCCTATGGTCAAACTGATGCGGCTGGCTGCCAGAATGCGCGACAAGACATCGCGCCCCAAACCATCTGATCCGAGCAGAAAGACCTTGCCCTCGCCCGCGTCAAAGAAGTGCAAGTCCATCTCAAAGCGACCCCAGAAGCGGTAAGGTTCGCCATTGGTAAAGAATCGAATCCGGTGGATCGCGTCGGGGTCTTCGGTATAGACGCGCTCAAAAGTGTCGAGGTTAAGCTCGTATTTCAGCCCATAGACGAAGGGACCGATGAAGTTGCCTGCCGCATCAAAAAAGCGGATCGGCGTCGGCGGCGTGTTGACGAAACCCTGATGCTGGGTGACAGCGCGATAGGGCGACCAAAACTCATAGGTGAATGCCAGGAAATACATAATTATCAGGACCAAGCCCGATATCAGCGCGAGGCGATGCCGCTTGAAGCGCCGCCAGATCAATTGCTGCTGGGAGGCGATGTAATAGCGCTCTTCCGCGTTGGAAAGGCTTGTCGCGGGCGTCGCGCCGCCGATTTCGTCGCTCGAGGAGGACATCAGGTCACGCCTTTTTCCATGCGGATGCGCGGGTCATATACCGACAATATGACATCGCCGAGGATAACGCCGATGACCGCCAGGATGCTTTGGATCATCAGAATGCTGGCAGCCAACTCGACATCCTCCGCCAGCAGCGCGCTGAACAGGAGGGGACCCAATGTCGGCAAGTTCAACACGATCGCCACGATAGTCTGCCCGGAGATGAGCCGCGGCAGAATATAGCCGATGGAATTCACAACGGGGTTCAGCGCCAGCCGCACCGGGTATTTGAAGAGCAGCCGCCGATAACGCAAGCCCTTCGCCCGCGCCGTAATCACATATTGTTGACCGAGTTCGTCCAGCAGCGTGGCGCGCATCGTGCGGATCGTCCCGGCTGTCTGCGCCGTGACAATCACGATGATCGGTATCCACAGATGATTGAGCAGATCAAGCGCTTTCGCCAGTGACCAGGGCTGCTCTTCCACCCCCGGCGAAAACAAGCCGCCTATGCTCAAACCAAAGAATTTGTGAAACAGGAACAATAGAATAAGCGCTAACAAGAAGTTGGGCGTCGCCAAACCGATAAAGCCAACGAAGGTCCAAAAATAATCGCCCAGGCTGTACTGATTCGTCGCGCTGTAGATGCCAATCGGCACAGCTATCGCATAAGTCGCGATGAGGGATACGACTGACAGCAAGACGGTCGCCGCAATGCGCTCCTCGATGAGCTTGCTCACCGGAATGCCCAGCATGGAATGGCCCATGTTGCCGCGCGCGAATTGCGTCGCCCAGATGAGATACTGGATATATATGGGCTTGTCCAGTCCATACTGAGCGCGCAGAGCCGCTTCCTCTTCCTCGGTGATGATGTCGCCCTGCGCCTGACGCGCGTTGACAATGCGATCAACCGCATCGCCGCGAGGAAGCTGGACGATCATGAATATCAGAAAGCTGATGGCGATCAGCACCAGAAAGGCGTAGACAAGGCGCTGGAGCAGATATTTGCTGAAACTCATCGCTCGCTTCTATATCTCAGCCCCACCCCAAACTCTTCTCCTATGAAGAGTCTGAAGTGCGAACCCCTTTTCGTCGCGGAAAATATCGTCTTCCCATCGGTATAATATGGGGCATGTTTTCGGGCGACCCGGTGGGTCGCCCCTACATTTTCCCAACCTGGAGATATCTGTAGGGGTCAGCCGGTGGCTGACCCGTGTTGCCCGTAGACGCAATTGTCTCAGATATGTCCGCCCCCAACTCCCCGTGGGATGCTTCCCATTGAGATGGGGACCGGGGATGGGGAGCATATCCTAACCCTAACCTTCGTCGATGTACCACTGCTCGATATGGAAGGGCGCGTAGAAGTTGGTATCGGAGCCCCAGAACAAATCCGTTGTCGGCACGTTGCGCAGGCGGTTGGAATAGATGACCGGCTGCGGCGTCAAGCCAACGGACGGAATGATCGGCAGTTGCTCGCCCCAATAGGCGAAGTAAGCCGCGCCGAGTTCGGCTGCTTCCGCTGAGTCGCTGGGATATTGGCTGAACTCATCCCACAGGGTGTTAAGATCCTTGATTTCCTGCGGCGGTTCAATGCCGGCTGTGCCGCCAGAAGATATCCATGTGGACCATCCATGCGCCCAGAAGTGCCGCGCCGGGTCATTGACAGCGAAGTGATCGGGCGTGCCGCGGCCGAAGAGGGTCGCGCGACCGATGTGCCACATGACGGTCATGACTTCGCCGCTGGTATACAGGTCAAAAATCAGATCGGGCGAGGCGCCTTGACAGATCAACTCAACGCCGATGTCGACGTAATCACTGGCCATCAATTCGCAGCCGGGCTGATGATCCACCAAGCCATGGGCGATAATCGCCACGCGTCGGCCATCCGCCAGCAGCCGGAAACCGGCATCATCGCGCTCCGTCAAACCCAAGCCATCGAGCAGGGCGTTAGCTTGATCCGGATGATATTCGATCTTTTCGCTGAACCAGTCGTTGTTGAACCAGGGCAGGGTCTTCAGCGGTGTCGCCGGATGCGGCGCCGCCAAACCGAAGAAAAGCACATCGTTCATCTCGTCGCGGTCAATCCCCATGGACAGCGCAACGCGGAAATCGACATTCTGGAAGAGCTCGCGGAAGGCGTCATCGGGATAGTTTTGGTTGGGGAAGAGCGAGAACTCTGACGGACGCAGCGACTGCGCGATATAGGTGGTGAACCCGCCATTTTCCTCTTCTGCGCGGTAGAGCCGCAAGTCAGTCGGGCGGGTGTAGCGCACGCCGAAATCCAACTCGCCGGCCGAAAGCCGCAAGGCGTAAATATCAAGATCGCCAGCCAGCGAGACTTCGATGTAATCCATATACGGCAACTGGTTGCCCGCTTCGTCTACCTGATGGAAGTAGGGATTGCGCTCCAGCAAGACGCGGTCGCTCTCGATGATGATGGGCGTCCAACTGTCCATATAGGGACGATCGAGCGGCTGCGCCGACAGGTTGTAGCCTTGCGCCCGCTTGCTGTTGACCAGATCGACCCAGCTCTCCAGCCCAGCTTCTTCCGCCAGCGCCTGTGCATTCTCGTTGTATTTGCCGTGATACTGCTTCAGCCAGTGCGAGGGACCGTAAAGGCTGTTGTCGCTGGAGAAATGTGTGCGCCCGAAGCTGTCCATAGCGATCGGATAGGGAATCGCCCAGGTATAGCTGAAGGTGACATCGTCGATGACTTCAAAAGTCGCCACTTCGCCACCCGGGCGCCAGAATCCGCCGGGACCGTTGGGGGCGACATCGGGGTCATTCAGAATATCTTCCCAATGCCAGCGGAAATCTTCGGTATTGAAGTCATCGCCATCCGACCATTTCAAGCCTTCGCGCAGCTTGATCGTCAGCGTGCGGTTCTCGTTTGACCATTCCCAGCTTTCCGCCAGATCCGCCTGATATTCGCTGGCGGTGAAGTTGTAGCGGAAGAGCCCCGTATGGCGAATGCGCAGACCTTCGTCCATGCGTTCGCCGATATCGCCAAAGCGCAATGTCCCGCCATACATGCCAATGCCGTCCACCACCGGAATGACTTTGGGATTGCTCGGCAAGCGTTCTGCCACCGGCGGCAACTCGCCGGCATCCACCCGCTCAGCCAACATCGGCGCTTCGGAGTACATCATGTCCTGCCCAAAGACGGGCGCGATGCCCCCCATCAGGACAAGCAAGAAGATCGTAAATGCAAAGTAACGTTTCATATTCATGTGATTCTCCCAAATAGACTAAGATGAATCTGACTTAGGTTTGCGATATTCAGGATTGTCGACCATAGTCCTCCTTCTTGCTTTGGTGAAGTTTTGAGCGCAGCGTCGGCTGGCGGATTAGACTGTCGCGCTCCATAGAATGCTTTTCGTCACATGCGCATCAGGCGCGCTGGCCAGCCTGACAAAGGCGCCGGAATACATACCGACTTAGCCCAAAGAGGCACAATAAAACTTAACACGTTTGAAATTGCCGGTCAATTTTTTGGGGCGGCACTAGCAGGAGCTTAACTGTTGCGCTGTTTCTCACTGCCGCGCCAAATGGTAGCGCCGCACAAAGCTGCGGCTCCCCTTTAACATCACCAGGTTGAATCCGCCCGGCGTCAGATCGTCTCTTTCATTTTCGCCCAGACCCGGATATCCCGCCAGGTTCGTCCAGGTCGATTGACAGCTGACATAGAGTACACCATCGCTATGCGTATTCATGCTCTGATGAATATGCCCGTGAAACACCCCGGCGAGACTGTCCCTGTGGCGCCGCAAAATTCTGTGAATCCGCTCGCCATTCTGCACGCGCATGCCCTCGTCTATCCAAGGCACGCCCGTCTCGATCAAAGGATGATGACCGGCGACAATGGTCGGTCCCCCGCCGGTCGCTTTCATACGCTCGGCAAATGCCTCGATCTGCGGGTCGCTAATTGTCGGCGCATGGACATCCCCGTTCCCCGCGCCATTCGTATCCAGCGTCACAAGGTGATAACCCGCAATCTCAACGTGGTCATCGCGCAAGACATGCAGCCGCCGCCCATCATGCAGCAGATCAATCATCAACTCCGCCGAGTCATGATTGCCCGGCAGGCAATACATCGGTCCCGGAAACTGCAAAAGCAGTTCGCGGGCTTTGCGGCAATCCTCCGCCCGCGGGTCGGCGCAGACATCGCCCGTGTGCAATATGAAATCTATCGGGAAAGGCAGCCGGTTTATCATGGCAAGCAAACGCTCCACACCCAGATTCGGATGCGGCGAGGGCGCTGTCTCCCAGGGTGGATTATATTCCGGATCCCCACTGATATGACTGTCGCTAATGTGAAGGAAAGTTAGCACGGTCGCCGCCTTTCAGATCGCTGCGGGAATTGTATCGCTGCCCTTCGCTATCCGCAAAGCCTCCTGCCCCTAACTCGCTGTCGCATCACGAGCGGACTAAACATCAAAAGCCGCATGTCAAGCGATGGCCAGCGGATTCACCCAGGACCCGGTCGCCCCCGTCAGCTTGAGAGGCGCGATAATCAGCAGGAACTCATAGCAGCGCGCCGCCGCCAGCTCATCGAGATTCAGGTTCTCCACATGGGTGATGCCATTGTTCACCAGCAAGTAGCGATGCACAGAATGGTCCATCGGCGGCATGGCTTCCACTGCCATATTGTCGGCGCCGACCAAGGTCATCCCCTGCGAAACCAGGAACTGAGCCGCCTCGAGGTTCAAGCCGGTCTGGGCGTCGCGGTATACCGGGTCGCCAGCGCGCAGCAGCCGATAAGAGCCCGTGCGGACCAGCACAGCCGTATCCTCGCCGATTTGGCTGCCCTGCTTCTCCAGCGTACCACGAATATCAGCCGCGCCAATTGGATAAGCGGGCGGCAGCGTTTCGATGTCCTTATAACCCGCCACATCCAATAATATGCCCCGCATCACAATCGGCGGCATCCGCTCAATACTGAGATGCCTCTGCCCCGCCGATGTCACATGATCTTTCGCGGCGACCGTCTTGCCTTCGCCGGCATACAAGCGCGGCTCGCCGGCCGAATCCACTTCCCCAGCCGCGTTCCGCTTTTCAGCGATATGACAAAGCGCGTCAATATGCGTTCCCACATGGATGGACATGCGGATGACTTCCGCCGCCGCCGTGCCCGGCTCAATCGCGGAGGGATCGCTATGGCGGAGGTGCGGCACGATCGAATAAGATTTCATCGCCGCGCCCGGCGTCAACATGCCCTCCTGGAAATCAACGCCCAAACTGTAGACTGCGCCAGTCTTGACCAGCGTCAATAGCTCAGGCGTCAATTGGGGCAGGGGCAATTTACCATAGGCGGAGTTTTTCATAGCCTCACCTCTTCAGCTAGACGAATCGCTAATAGTTTAGCAAATCTCGCCAGTTTTGCCCGCGACATGAGCATTCCGAGATCGGGCGACTCAAGAGTCGCCCCTACACGAATCTATCTTGATCGGATTTGTTATTCTGTGTGAGACAAGCAGTGACTTGCGAGGCTGGTATCCCGGAACGCTAACGCGGCAAGGGATCGAGGGGCAGGCCGCTCGGCAAATCAGTCGGCGTGATGTGACTCAAGTCGCGCGCGGCTGGATCCGTCAAGGCGGTCAGAAAAGCCACCAGATCCGCCACTTCCGCTTCATCGACTGGCATTCCCTCACGCATTGGAAAGGCGACCGAATGCGCCTGCCTCTCAAAATCGTAGGGCAGCACTTGATCGCGAAACTCCCGCGGCAATTGCCCGGAGCCGTCATACAGGATGTTCGCCCGCCAGGGATCGGCATGGTGCCAGATCACATCCGCCAGCGACCTATACGCGCCACTATGGAAGTAGGGCGGGGTCAACTCAACATTGCGCAAGCTCGGCGTCTTGAAGCGGTACTGATCGCGATAATCGAAACTTACATTCGCCCGCCCCAAGTCATCCCGGCCATCGACGCCGTTGTCCTTGCCCGGTCCCAGTTGCGGCGCCAACAGGTTATGAAAGCCTTGATCGGTGAATAAATCGCCGCTATGGCAGACCGCGCAGTTGACCTCCCGATTGAGCGCGCCAAAAAACAGCAATCCACCGCGCTTCTGCGCTTCGCTAAGCGCCTGGTCATCACCGGCCAGGTAGTCATCCCAGGGCGCCGCCGTGAATATCAGTTGCCGCTCAAATGCCGCGACCGCCTCCGCCAGATGCCGCAGGCTGATGTGCGCCGCGCCAAAGACATCAGCGAAGCGCGCGGCATAATTCTTGTTGTCCCGCAAGCGATTAAGCAAGGTCAAGCGGATGACCATCGGCGGATAGTCGCTGAAGGTGACACCGGCCATCTCGTGTTGAGATGTTATCGGGAAGAGCACCTGCGCCATCAAGGCATCGGTGATATCAAGATCATTGATGGCATCCTCCAGCGTTGCGACTGTTTCCGACTCCGGATTCTGCTCGACCCGGCCATCCCAGAACTGCTTGTCCAGCAAGGCGCTATTGATAATCGTGGGGCTATTGCGCGGTATAAAGACATCGATGAAGGGGTTGACGATCGTGCCGACCTGGTCGCGACCATCTTCACTTCTCATGCTGATCAATTTGCGGAATGCCCGGTTCTCGCCTAGCCCGTGGCCGCCAGCGCCGATCGGCAAGACGCGCCCGTCCGTCATAGCGAATTCCGGATGATGGCACGTGGCGCAAGCGATATTCTGGTCGCCGGACAAGATCGGATCGAAGAAGAGATCTCGTCCCAGCCGCGTCATTTCGCTTTCCGGCTCGATGAGTTCTCGCCCAGGATAAGGTTTCAGCGCCTCCGCCTCAATGACAGCGCGCAAAACCGCATCCAAATCTCGCAACTCGGCATAGTCCGCCACCGGCTTGTCATAAGGCGGGAAGCGCCGCGGCGGGCTCGCCTCAGCGCCGAATTGAATCTGCAACAATCGTCCCGAATAGGCTTCCGTAACGTAGAGACTGCCATCGGGCAGCGGCAAGACCGCGACCGGGAAATGCAAATCCTCGGTAACCGTTTCCAGGACGCCGCGCTCATTGATGCGGCTCAGCCGCCCGCTCGCTTCGTCTTCGTCCAACTCGCTGAAGCATTCCCGGCCCGGCGCTACCGCAGCATGTTCCAGAATCCAGACCGCGCCCCTCTCGTCAACCGCGACGTCAATCGGCATATTCAAGCCGTCTACGATTGTCCGCTGCCCTCCATCATCCGCCAGCGCCACCAACTCGCCGCTATTCGTCACATGCGGGCAGCCGCCCAAGAGCGTCGCATAGAATGAATCATCCTTTCGCGCCAGACCGGCCGGCAGCGCTTCCAACCGGCCGCCAACCGGCCGCGGATTATCCAGCGCCGCGAAGCGATGCAGGTACCGAAGCGAGCTGTCACCGCCCTCAAGCACCAAACCGTTGCCAGCCGCATCCGTGACCACCGGCGCCCCCAATGCGGCAAAGGCAATATCAAATGGATGCAGGAAGAACAGACCGCCGCGATCCGCCTGGCGCCGCTCCAATTCAGCCGGGCTGAATGGTCTCTCCGGCAGCCGTCCCGCGACTTCGCTCGGCAGGCTGTACAGTTGTGAGCCGGCCACGGCCAGGATAATCCGGCCGCCATCGGGCGAGACAGCCACAGCCGGGGCGCTGATCAGGTTCTGCGTCGAGAACGTGCTGGGAAGGCCCGAGATAAGACGCCCCAAGCGGCCATCCGGTCGCAGCAGGCTGACGCCCGCGCTGCGTTCTCCATGGCCGCCGGCTTCGGCGATCAATAAGCCGCCATCGGGCAGCAAAGCCATGCCAGCGGGATAATATAACCCTTCGGCAACCGTACGTATACTAATGTTGTCTTGCGCGTAAGAGACTGACGATATCAGAAATACCAGCAAAGTCAGCGCTAGAGCTTTCATGCGATCAAGAACATTCTACGGTCAATTCCCGGTCATCCTGAGTTTAACACATTTATCAAAGGTTATACCAACCTGCTTGCAGGGGATGGGACTACTGAAACATAATGTCTCCGATCTGTATTTGCGGTATTTTCTCCACGAGCGTACTTCCATCATCGTTCATCTAGTATACTCTCTCTACTAGCTGTCCAGTCCTTCAAGACCACTACAAACGCCATCCCCCTCGCCATCTCTATGGCGACGTTATCGTCCCGAATCATCAGAGAAGAGGAGCGTCGCCCAGCTCAAACGCGCACATTGAAACTGGCTTCCCTCCGTTGATACGGGGGGATTAAGGGGGTAGACCCAATCTGGCGCGAATTCGCGCTAGTATCGGACACGCCCAACAGACTTCGAGGTCATCAGGGTCAGCTACAGCGGATCCAGCGCCTCCAAGCCCAGCGCCCGCACGGTCGCGTTGAAGTCCGCCACGGTTTCGCCCAGGTCGGTCCGTACGTAAGCCAAGTGTCCATCCAACTCGTCGCCTAGCTGCGCGAAGACCTCCCGCGCTTGCTGCGGCGGGGCATAATCGGCGCTGTCCACCGAGTCGATCAGCGCGTTGAACTTCTCGTGCAATCCGCTCGCGTACAGTTGCGACTCGGTATAGCCCACATTAATCAGTTCCGGCAGCAGCCGGTCAACTTCAGCGGCGATGGCAGCCGCGTTCGCTCGCAGGTCCTCAGCCTCGCTCCGCCCCGCCCAGGCTTCCACTTGCGCTTTCAAGATTACCAGCTTGTTGATTAATTCGTTGTTCTGCGACAGCCGATCGCGAATCGCCAGCAGCATCTCAAGCTGCGCCTGATACTCTTCGTCAGTCGCTTCCACTCGAGGATCGGCGCGCAATTCAAAGCGCTGTACGCTGCTCTCGCCATCGACGAGCAATTCCGCCAGATACTCTCCCGGCACGATCATCGGACCATCGGGTCTATCCCAGGCGCCGTCAAGTCCTTCGACCGATACCGCGCCCGGATAACGCAGATTCCAGCCGAAGCGATTGACGCCGGCTTCCGCCGACAAATCCGTCCACTCGTCGCTGCTGAAGCGCCGGATCAACTCGCCGTCAAGACTGCGGATATTGAATGCGACGGCCGATTCCGCCGCCTCAGTCAGGTGATACCAGAAGACGATGCCCGCCCGTGGATTGTTGCCCGCGTTGAGGTACTGCGGCTGGTCGCCAGCGGCGCCGCTCATGAAAGCCGCCATGCTTGTGCCCGCCTGCCCATAATTGACCATGTCGGCCGGATAGCTCTCGCCCCAGCCGCCAAAGCCGGGGTAGGTCCGCAACCTCCTCTTTGGCGCCGGCGCGAACAGTTGCGCCCTGCCCGCGCCGATATCAGCCTGCGCTTGCTGCAGCGGCGACAAGTCATCCAGTATCCAGAAGGAACGTCCGTGCGTCGCGACAACCAAGTCACAGTCTTTAATGACAAAATCGTGTATCGGGCAGACCGGCAGATTTCCGGACGGTCTGTGTCTACGCGACCCCATCGGCTGCCAATTCGCGCCGTCGTCAAAAGAGATGTAGATGCCCGTCTCCGTGCCGGCGTACAGCAGGCCGCGCCGGTTCGGGTCCTCGCGGATGACGCGGGTGAACTCATGCTCGGGGATGCCATTGGTTATCGCCGTCCAGCTCTCGCCGTAGTCCGTTGTTTTGTAGAGATAAGGGCGGGTGTCATCCAGCTTGTAGCGCGTCGCCGCCAGATAAGCCGCGCCCGCCTGATGAACCGACAGGTCGATGATGCTGATTAGCGCCCACTCCGGCAAATCCGGCGGACTGATCTCCCGCCATTCATGCCCGCCAGCGCGCGAGATATGCACGAGGCCGTCATCTGTGCCCGCCCAAAGCACTCCCGGCTCCTGCGGCGATTCCGCCAGCGCGAATATGTTGCAGTAGACCTCCGCGCCAGTGTTGTCCCGCGTGATGGGTCCTCCCGAAGCTTTCAGCTTGTCCGGATCGTTGCGCGTCAGATCCGGGCTCAGCACTTCAAAGCTCGCGCCCAGGTCGGTCGAGCGATGCAGATGCTGGCTGCAAACGTAGAGCACATCGGGGTCATGCCGCGAGAACATGATGGGGAAGGTCCACTGAAAGCGGTATTTCATCCGCTCCGCGCCGACTCCCCAGCCATAGAGCTCGGGCCAGGCGGTGATGATCCACTTCTGCCCGGTGCGATGATTGTAGAGCGTCATCAGATCGTTATAAGCGCGCTGCCCGATAGGACCCGATGCCACCACGATATCCGGGTCATCCGGTTTGATCGCGATATAGCCGCTCTCGCCCCCGCCCGGCGCATACCAGTCCCGCTCATGGATCGCGCCATCGACCGTCGCGCTCGGCACCGTGATGGCGGTGTTGTCCTGCTGCGAGCCATAAACGCGATAGGGAAAGCGGTCATCGGTGCAGACGTGATAGAGCTGCGCCGTCGGCTGATTGTAAATGGACGACCAGCTCCGGCCGCCGTTGAAAGACACGCAAGCGCCGCCATCGTCGCCTTTGATCATCCGCTGATTGTCCTGCGGGTCGATCCAAAGCGCGTGTTCATCGCCATGCGGCGAGGGCAATGCCTCGAAGCTCGCGCCTCCGTCAATCGACTTCCAAAAGCTGTAATTCTGTATGTACACCGTATCCGGGTCGACCGTATCCGCCGTGATGTGCATGTAATACCAGGGACGCGTGCGCAGCAATGATTGCTCGCTCAGCCGTATCCAGTTCTCGCCATAATCATCAGAGCGGAAGACCGCGCCGTCCTCCGCTTCGATCACCGCCCAGACGCGCCCGGCTTGCACTGGCGAAACGGTCAGTCCAATCTTGCCCAGCAATCCCCGCGGCAAACCCGGATTGCGCGTGATGTCCTGCCAGTTGTCGCCGCCGTCCATGCTTCGCCACAAGCCGCATTCCGGTCCGCCATTCTCCAACTTGTGCGGATAGCGCTGCGCCTGCCAAACAGCCGCGAACAGAATCCGCGGATTATTGATGTCCATCGCTACGTCATGCGAGCCGGCGCGTTCACTCTTGTACAGGACTTTCTGCCAGACGCCGCCGCCATCGGTCGAGCGAAAGACGCCCCGTTCCTCGTTGGGACCGAAGGCGTGACCCAAAGCCGCCACATAGACGATATCGGGGTCGCGCGGATGAATCACGATCTTGCCGATATGGCGCGTATCGCTCAGCCCGATGTGCCGCCAGCTCAAGCCGGCATCGACCGACTTGTAAACGCCATCGCCATGCGAGACATTGCCGCGGATCGTGCTTTCGCCGGTGCCGGCGTAAACCACATTCGGGTCCGATGCCGAAACCGCCAGCGCGCCAATCGCGGCCGTGTTGAAATAGCCGTCCGAGATGTTCCGCCAATACAGCCCGCCATCGGTCGTCTTCCAGACGCCGCCGGCACAAGCGCCCATGTAAAACGTCATCTTCTCCGCCACGTCTCCGGCCACTGCGACCACACGCCCCCCGCGATGCGGTCCGATACAGCGCCATTCCAGTTTGTCTAGCAGTTGCCGGCGGATTGCCCCCGTCTTCTCAGATGTCATGTCACTCATGAGCTCATTCTCACATTGTCCTTGCGGTCAACAGAATCTACCGCATACTCGCAAATGCGCAAACATTGTCCACTCGTAAAAGGCGAGAATTGTAGAGGCGGCTCGCTGAGTCGCCCGAAATACGACGCCACGGAATACAGCGGGAGACCCAGTGGGTCCCCCTACATGTGTTCTTTCATCTAGCTGGAAGTAAACGCGCGGTGATCGTTTGCGCGCGCAATAGATTTGCTCGCATGAATTTCGATCTACGTCGAGGACCTCGACGCGCGCACCGCGACAAAAGTGAAGATCAACAAGGTAGCGAAGTAAAGCAGCACACCCACCCAAGTCAGCGTACCGCCGCTGCCGGCATACATCATGAATGCCGATGCCACGGTCAAGATGCCAATCAGCAAGATCAACGGTTGGCTGACGGAAGACTTCAGCTTGCCATCGGCCGGTTCCTCGCCGTCCACGATATAGCCCTGATCTTCCAGCCGCTGCCGCGATTCGGGATCAACGGTCGCGTAGCCGCCGCTGACATAATTGACCGCCTGCCGCAAGCCAAATTCGACGCCGCTGGTCTCCGGATGCAGCAGCATCACGGGCGTCGATGTCCGCTCGGCGATCACCATTGGGGTATTGCCAAAGAGGCGCTGCTTCACGCGCGTGTCCCGCGTCTCGCCAATGACGACATAATCGTAGTCGCTCGCCGCCTCCACAATGGCATCGACGCGGTTCGGGTTAATTTGCGTGTGCAAATTGACCTGCTTGCCCGCCACTCTTACCGCGTCAATCTGTCTTTGAAGAGCCCGCGTCATGCGCTCGCGTTCGCCTGAGGAAGTTTCCGCCGAGAAGACATGCAGCAGGTCCAATTGCATATCAATCTCGGAGAACAACTGGATCAGTTGCAAGGAATAGCCTACCTGACGCGGCTCGGCGATCGGCATCAGAACACGCTTCGCCGTGGCGGTTTCACCCGGCTGCAGCATCATCACATCGCAATTCACCTCGCTCAGCACCTGGTCAATATTCGAGCCGAGCCCGGTCCAGCCTTCACTCGTCATAGCGCCCTGCCAGCCGATGACCAACAGGTCCGCTCGCTGCTCATGCGCCGTATCAATGATGGCCGGCGCCACCCGCCGCGCCACCCGCACGATGTAATCGAGCGCGATCTCGTCATCATCCACCATGGATATCGCCTTTTCCCGCAAGGCGTCGCCGCCCGCGAGATAACGATGACCGGAGGACAAGGGCGTCGGCGAAGGCACCGTCACCACATGCAAGAGCGTCACCTTGCCATCGTTCAGCTTTGCCGCATGCACCGCCGGCGGCAGCAAGGTCGAAAGCGAATCCGGATTGGCCACCGGCACCAGGACGCGATAGGGCGCTTCCTGCGTCGGCGTCAGGAGTTCGGTCTGCTGCACGACAGGACTGCGATGCGCTTTCTCCTGCCGCGGACGGGCGTAAAGGAAGTAGATCAGGAAGCCGCCGCCGATCCAAATCGCCGCGTATATCCAGGCAAAAATTGAGACTTCAAACAGCGACAGCACGAGCAGAAATTGCATGCCGATGGCGATCATGGGCAGGATGGGGAAGAAGGGCAGCAGGAAGCCGTATTTCAGGTTCTTGCCATATTTGCCGCGTATCGTCAGCACAGCAAGATTCACCTGCAGGAACAAGAGGATGAACATGATATCGGCGGAGGCGGCGACATCTTTGATGGGCAAGGTCAGCGCGACGAAGAGGATCAAGACGCCCGACCAGCCCAAAGCCACGTGGGGCGTGCGCGTCTTCGCGCTGACGTTCGAGAAGCTGTCCGGCAGCGCCCGATCCCGCCCCATGGCGAAGGATACGCGGGTTGAAGAAAAGGTCGTCGCATTCAGCGCGCTCATCGTCGACAGGATGGCGCCCAGCATGATCAAAAAGGTGCCGAAGGGCATGAATTGCTCCGCGGCTCGGGCGATGCCGATCTCGCCTAACTCGCCCAGCCATTCGTAGATGACCGTGCCCTCCGGTGGTTCTACCGCGCCGATGATGACAAATGCCACCAGCATATATATCGGCACGACGATCGCCAGCGACAGGAAGACCGCCCGCGGGATATTCCGGCGCGGATCCCGCACCTCCTCGCCCGCCTGCACGATAATCTCGTAACCCTCGAAGGCGATAAAGGTCAAGCCCATCGCGGCCAGGATGCCAAGGGGACCTTCGGGCGCGAAGTTGCGGAACTTCTCGAAGTGAATCGGCTCGCCGAAGATGACGAGCAAGCCGCTGATGATGAAGATCAGGATGATGATGACTTTGAGCACGGTGACGATATTGCCGACCGCCCCCGTCTCTGATGTGCCGCGATAGTTGATATACAAAAAGAGCAGGACAATGAGCACGGCAAAGATCTTCGTCACCAGTTCGGCTTCGGTAAGTTCAATGCCGAAGGGCAAGAGAATCGGACCGGAGAAGAAGAGGTTTACATGCTCGCCATGGCCCGCATCCGGATTGCCCAGCAAAATGCGCAGCAGTTCATAGATGAAGCTGCCAAAACCGACGCCGTAAAGGCTGCCCGCCACCGCATGGGCGAACCAACTCATCCAACCCGCCAGGAAACCGTTTGGTCCTGGCAAGCCCTCCTTCACCCACAGGTAGCCGCCGCCCGCCTCCGGTATCGCCGAGCCCAGCTCCGCGTAAACCATGGCGGTCAGAACGGTGATGACGCCGTTCATGGCGAAAGCCAGGATGAGCGCCGGTCCCGCTGTACCCGCCGCGATGCCGGTCAAGACGAAAATGCCGGCGCCTATCATCGCGCCGACGCCTATCATTGTGATATCGAATAAACCCAAATTGCGGACAAGCCCGACGTGCCCTGAGGAGTCCGATGCAGATGCCATAGTCAGTGTCCTTTACGCGGTTTCAGTGCTTTATCGCCAATGAGGGCGCTGTTCCGCAAAAGCAACGCCCGGCCTTCCCAGGCTAACTTTGCGTTGTATCGCTTGCTTGAGCGACCGTCTAGCTCTCAAAGATAATCCTAAACATTACTTCTCACTTTAATCCAAATATGAGGCATTTGACAAGTACCCCAACATTCAGCAATACCATAGAATTATGTAGGGGCGACTCTGTGAGTCGCCCGAAATGCAAAGGTCTGTCACTCTCTTTTTTGCGCCCAACTTACATCTTGGCAAATCCAGCACAAGTTACGTTTCGAATGCCCCGAAAGCCGCGCTGATTAATCGTCAGCAATTCTACAGATCGAAAGTCGGATTGCAGCCTGCTAGCGTTACATTTTCGGCGTACCCGTTTCCGCGCTTAGCTCAGCTATCCGCTCCCTAAGACCAGCGAGCAAAAACTGACTTGCCCTGCCACCCTTAGACAACTCATCTTTCAATTGTTGGCGGACCCTGCACTGCTCTTTTGTGTTGGCCATAAGTCTTTTCCAATCTGGATGACCAATTCAAGATTTCACAGTAATTGGGTCAATGTCCAATGGCTGCGGATCTGCTACTGGAGTGTTCGCGCGCCAATTGGTACGTGTGCCACATCGTTGTTAACCACCCAACTTATACGCCAGATCATTCCAGCGCAGCTCATTCTTGAACTGCCGCAACTCGGTCGCTTCATCTATCTGCACATACTCGACGCCCGCCATCTCACTGAAATCGTAGAGATGCTCGGCGCTCAGCGCCTGACTGAAAACAGTGTGGTGCGCCCCGCCAGCATAAATCCAGGCGGCCGCGCCAACCGCCAGATTCGGATGCGGGCGCCACAAAGCTCGCGCCACCGGCAACTTCGGCAAGGGCGCTTCCGGCTCGACCACATCGACGGTATTGACGATCATGCGGAAGCGGTCGCCCATATCCACCAGCGAGGCATTCAGCGCGGTCCCTGCCGCCGTATCGAAGACTAATCGCGCCGGATCCGCCTTGCCGCCGATGCCCAGCGGATGCACCTCCAGGCTCGGCTGACCGACCGCGATGCTCGGGCAGACCTCCAGCATGTGCGCGCCTAGGACCGCCATGTTATCAAGGTGGAAATGGTAGGTGTAATCCTCCATGAAGGACGTGCCGCCATCCAGGTCCCCCGCCATCACCTTCAGCGACCGCAGCAGCGCCGCCGTCTTCCAGTCGCCTTCCGCCCCGAAGCCGTAACCAGCCGCCATCAGCCGCTGCACTGATAGTCCCGGCAACTGCGCCAGACCGTGCAGATCTTCAAAGGTGGTCGTGAAAGCGCCGAAGCCGCCCGCATGGAGGAATTGCGCCAAGCCGATTTCAATCCGCGCCGCTTCTCGTATCGACGAGTGCCGCTCGCCACCGCTGCGCAGATCGGCGCTCATGCGGTAAGCGGCATCGTATTCCGCTGTGAGCGCGTCAATTTCGGCATCCGTCACCTGATCCACAACCGCGACCAGATCGCCGACGCCGTAGCCATTGACCTGATAGCCGAACTGCGCTTGCGCTGCCACTTTGTCGCCCTCGGTCACAGCCACATCCCGCATATTGTCGCCGAAGCGCGCCACCTTCATGTTCTGCGTCTCCGCCCAGGCGGCCGCCGCTCGCGCCCAAACGGCAATCTGTCCCGGCGCCGTCTCAGCGCGCCAATGACCGACTACCACCTTGCGCCGCAATCGCAGCCGGCTCATCATGAAGCCGAATTCGCGATCGCCATGCGCCGCTTGATTGAGATTCATGAAGTCCATATCGATTTCTGCCCAGGGGATGTCGCGGTTGTACTGCGTATGCAAATGCAGCAAAGGCTTGCGCAGCGCGGTCAAACCAGCGATCCAATTCTTCGCCGGCGAAAAGGTGTGCATCCAGGCGACCACGCCGACGCAGCGCGCGCTCACATTCGCCTCGTTGCAAATGCCGGTGATTTCTTCTGCTGTAGTCAGCACGGACTTGTAGACGACCTCCAGCGGCATCTCAGTCAGGTCGTCCAGGTAGGCGGCGATCTCCCGCGAATGCGCGCCGACCTGCTCAATTGCCTCCGGCCCGTATAGATGCTGGCTGCCGGTGAGAAACCAGATTTGGTAGTTGCCAAGCCGCATGCGTCAGCTCCTTCTAGTCTGTGCTGATCGGGAATCGGTCAATTCAGTTTTTCAATGTCCATTACCCATTCTTCATCGACCCTTTCGATATCAAGGAATGCACTGCAATCAGATTCCACGACAACCAAGGCTTCAACGCCGCGGGATGCTTCGCCCGGTCTCAACATAATCAAGGGCCAGTCCAAATCACGTCCGCAGTCGTCCGAAAGCGGATAAGCTCTGACTATGAAGAAGTCTTCGGTTGTCACGCTCACCCGGTAGCTGCCCGCGGCAAAAGCGACAGGTCCTAATACCGGCTGATAACCTGCTTCGTCGCTGTCAAACGCAAGTGAGCCAGCTGAAAATGACAGCGTCGGTTCCGTCTCTGGTTCTACAAATTCAATATCAAGTGTCCATGCTTCCCACATAACTTGGACTTTCAGCATGAGCTCGCAATCCGATTCCACCTCTATCAACTCTTGCAGGCCGAAAGATGCCAAGCCAGGGGCCACGTCAATCAGGCTAAACAAGAAATCCCTGCCGCAATCGTCATTCTCAGCAGGGGTTCTCACGTTGATGCGATCGTCAGTGACCGCGGTAAACCTGTACAATCCCTTTGGCAATGTGATCGGCCCAAGCACCGGCCGCTGACCATCGTCAACGCTGTTGAAGTGATACAGGCTGTTCTCCACAACCGGTAAGGCGCGATCGCTCACTTCTTCAACAGTTGCAACCTCATCAGATTCGTCAATCACATCAACAGCCTCGCCCGACAATGGGCAGAGCGGAAATATCAGCGTGAAAAACGCTCGAACACTTGCCATCTGATTTCCGATTCGGGCAAAATCATGGTCGCCATATTCGTCGAGTATGGCATTCAAGGAATCGCAGTTATATTCAATACCTTCGTGTTCAATCCACTCCTGCGCGCTGCTAGTGATGCTCGCTAAAGTCAGCGCGATAATCATGACTGCCTTACGCATTTTCCAAACCCCTCTGCCATACTAGGCAACAATCTCAATGCCTCTGTGGTGAAATATCACCGCTGACCATATACATTCTGATAGCGATCGTGCAGGCTGTCGATTTCAACCTGCGGGATCGGAATCACTTCGCCCAGTTGCCGCGCCGTCCAGACGATGGCCGCGTTGTCCTCGGTCATCACCGCCGCTTTCACCGCCTCCTCCGCACTCGCGCCGATCGTGAACACGCCGTGATTTTGCAGCAGCGCCGCCGGACTGCGATGCCCCGTCAACTCGTCGACAACCAACTTGCCGATGTCTTCGCCGCCGATCAAGCAGAAACCGCAGCAAGGGATCTCCCCGCCAAATTCATCCGCCATCGCTGTTGTGACGCAGGGAATTGACTCGCCTATGACGGCGAAGGCAGTCGCGTAACGAGAATGCGTATGCACTACACCATTGACCGCCGGCATGTGACGATAGATGTAGCAATGCGATGCGGTATCTGAGGATGGCGCCAACTCGCCGTCTACGACCTTGCCCTCCAGGTCGGTGACGACCATGTTGGCCGGCGTCAAGTCTTCAAAGCGTATTCCGCTGGGTTTGATCACCACCAGTCCGCTCGCCGGGTCGCGCGCGCTGATATTGCCGCTCGTCCAGGCTACCAGACCGTTCTTCGGCAACTCTTCATGTAGCCGACAAACTTCCTCGCGCAATTGTTTCAGGCGCAAGAGCTCTCTTCCCTAACCAATGTGTGACACTGTTGAGATCTACAAACGAGTAAGGTAACAGATTACCGGTCAACGATCAAGAATCTACGCATATATTTCTACTTCGGCAAGTTCTAGCTCCTCCGATACTCGGCCAGCGTCGTCCAACCAGGGAGCAGACTTCCCTGATTCCGCAACATACACAATTGCCACCAGTCGGTATTTACCAGGCGGGACACCGGCAATATCAATGGCGAAGTGTCGAAACTCTCCTTCGTGGATAAATGGCAAATCAAGCTGCTTCACGCGTTCGCGGTTGGCATTCCAGAGCTGCCAGGACATCTTATAGCGTACGCGCGATCCCGTTTCCTGCTCACGCCACCGGTCGACAAAGAGCAGTTTGGAGCCAGGTTTGTTGATGCCCGCGCCGAAGAATTGATATGTAAACCACTCGCTTTTACCTGACTGAAGTTGTACGGGCGGATATTCACAGTCAAGCGTTTCCCAGCGAAACTGCAACAATACTGTGGCATTGAGCATATTTTCTGTATGACATAATTGGTAGTTTCTCTCGCGCATTTTGGCGAAAAGCCAGGACATGTCCGGTGCGGCAATAGAGGTCTGATACGTTATCCATACCACAGGGGAATTGATTGCATTGAATCCCGGCGACTCGAAATCCGGAAAAAGAGGCTTGGTCAAAATGCCGTGACGCCCGAAATAATATTCCCCTGCGCGGTTGCCAAAGTGGAACTCATCAAGCCAGTAGCGCTGATTGGCATCGGAATAAATCATGATATGTGGCCTGAGTTGCTCAGCCGAGGCCATTCGAGATATCGTCGGCGCAGGTATTCTGCCCAGACTCACCGCCCGTCCCGAAGTGAGGTACTGTTTCCACTCGCCACTCTGCTGAAATGCCGCTGCGGCTATCACCCACAGCGGAATAATCAGCAGCGTCCACAGGCGCCAGCGAAAAAGCGCCAGCCAACTTGCTGACATGAACAGTATCATGGGAAACATTAGCGACAAACTATAGCGCATGTGCTCTGCGCGGAAGAGTTGAACCAGCGAAAAACAGAGGGTGAAAACTAACAAGCCCATTAGCCAGATGATAAAGAACCTCATCGCCCAACCTAGCTGGCGACGCCGACGAGCAATTACAAGCCCGCCAATAGCCGGGAGCAGCAGCCAGGGCTGATCATTGAGCATTACGCGCAAATGAGATTCGGCATAATCAGCGCCAAGTGTTTGCTTGTGCGGCGAACTCCGATTCTCCCACCGATTAAGCCCACCGGTTGCTACAGCAACAATCAATGGCGATAGGCAAAAGATCACCGCGCCGATGATTACGGAGAATGCCAGCCAGTTTCTTGTTCTTTTGGCGAAAAGCAAATGAAATAGGCTCAATGCCCCTAGAAAAAAAAACGCGTTGAGTATGTGAAGGCTAACTAACGCTGTAATAGCAACGATCAGCGCAAGCGCAAGTCTTGCCGAGATCCGCGTTTGCCGCTCGCTTATGCGCCAGTAGAGCCACAATATGCAGCCGGAGCAAAGAACGACAAAGCTGTACATGCGCACAATATCGTAGTAGAAACTGTAGAATGTGTTGGCGGAAATAATGATGAGCGCGATAAGCCCCGCCACTGGTGTGAAAATATCGCGCGCTAATCGATATGCGATAGCCAGCGACAATAGCGCGCAGTAAATTGCCGGCACACGCGCGATGACAATATCGTCGGCAACGAAATGTCCCCAAGCACTCAACAGCAGAAAATACCCCGGCATGTGATCGGGTCCATTGCTCCAAAGTCGAGTAACGATCGACGTCGGCGCAAGATCGCCCTCAAATACTATGCCCGCAACCAACGTTGAGTAAAATTCGTCGCCGCTAAGCGAGTATTGCGAGAAATTGTGAATAGCAAGAGCGCTTGCGATAATAATTATCGGCAAAGCGATACCCCAATGGTTCAGAGCAAAGTTTAACTTTTTGGCAAGGGTCATGGGCATCAGACGGATTTCATTTCCGTCTCGCAGATGCATCGCCAAAGACGCGCGCGGCGATCCGATTCGCAAGGGGCATCACCCGTTCCTCGCCGCGGAGCGCCACGACTGCCAGGCTGATCAGCCAATTCAGAGCCAGAAATATCGCCATCGCGATCACCAGCGAAAACAACGCTATCGCCAGAATCGGTCCGGCAATGGGAATCAAACTCAAGACGTAACCGCCC
>WTGB01000113.1 GCA_011523735.1 Chloroflexota bacterium | reverse complement strand
AGCGCCTTGCCGATGATGTCCCAACAGGCGATCTCGAGCAGGGCGATGCCGGTCATGGCGATCTCGCCGGCGCGGCCATAAGTCTCGCGCAGCATGCGGTAGGTCATGGATTCCGTATTAAACGGATCTTGCCCCAAAACGAAATCGGGTACGGATTCCTTCAGGTAGCCAATGACGGGTCCGACGCCGCCGACCGGTCTCGCCTCAGCCCAGCCGACCAAACCGTCGTCCGTCTCCACCTTGACGAAGAGCAGATTGCGCCAGGGCGTTCCCATCACCATCGTGCTGACATTGCTGATTTTCATGAGTCCCTCTCCGGTATCCCCAAATCCGCCGCGCCCACATCACCCATCAGCGCGTCCCCCGCGTAGCGCTTGATGATATTCATCACCAGCGCCGTCCGATGCACCCGCTCCCGCGACTGCTTGACAGCCATATCTTCAATGTGTATGCCGCTGGGATAGATATTCGGGGCATTGCGCAGACCCAGCTTGACATACATTGGCGCCGCTACTCGAATCATTTTCGGCGTCTCATAATGCCGCAAGAAGCCGCCGAAATCATCAGGCGATTCCACGTACACATCTAGCGGCAAATCAACCGCCGCGCGTATCGCCGCCATCTGCGGGAGCGTCAAATCAGTGGGGACATTGTAAGTGCCCGCGCCCATGTCTTCGAGCAGCTTGACCGAGATCGGATTGGCCGCGCCCATCTGCACCGAGATCTTGACGACCAAATCGGCGGGCAATTCCCCGGCTCTTTTCATCTCGTTGACCAGCCAAAGCTGCCCTTCATCGGCGACTAGAACCGAGCGCAAACCCAGTTCGCAGCCGCGGATGACATCTTCGGTGGCGTAGATCACCTCGTCCAAGCCGCGCAGGCGGGCGGCCAGGTTCTTTCCGGCGCTCGACCGAACTTGCGCGCTTGTGCCCCAGGCGGCTCGCGGTCCGACGAAGAGACTGACTTCGATGCCGGCGTCGGCGCCCAGCTGGCACATTTCGCGAATCTCGGCGTCGGTCAGCATCCAGATGCCGCTGCCCTGCGAGACACGGTGGATGGTGACGCCCAGTCGTTCCGCCTCTTCCAGCACCGCCGCCAGCGCCCGCGGTCCCTCTGTGCTGGGGATTTCGATGCGGTATTGCGCGCCATCGGGGAAGCGCTTTGTCGAGCTCGGCAGGTCGTATAGCTCGCCGGGCGGGTAGCCCTTGCTTTGCAGGAAGTCGCGTACTCTTTGCATGGGTAGTCCGATTTCGCTAAAATTTCGCCGCCTGCGCAGTCTAGCGAAAAACAGCGCTATGTGCCACAGACCTTTCAGAACTCCACATTGGTTATGCAGGAGCGCGGAGATTAGACTGATGGCTTGTTTGCAGGCCATGTTCGCTGTATAGTTCAGATACAGGGGCTTGGCTTTCTCACAAGAGGAGACGTATGGCGGAATCAAGCGCGAGCTTGACGCAGCGCGTAGAGGCTTTAGAGCAGATTTCTCATGCCCGCGTCGTGGAGCGCGTCGGGCAAATCGAACAGCGGGTTTCGCGCATTGAAAGCGCTCGCGAAGCGGAAGAGCCGCATGTGGCTACGAAAGCTGATGTGGCGCGCTTGGAAACGCTGGTAGTCGAGACGCGGTCTGATTTGCAGGATCAGATTTCTGACCTGAAGGTGACAACCGAAAAGCGACTACGCGAACTCATCATGTGGATGATCGGCACGGCGATTGCTCTGACTGCCGTGATCATCGCGGCAGCAGCCTTCATTGTCGCGCAGTTGTCCTGATATGAACGCTCCCCCCAACATCATCGTCTTCTTCACGGACCAGCAGCGCTGGGACACAACTGGCATCCACGGCAACCCGCTGGATCTCACTCCCAACTTCGACCGCCTCGCGCGAGCGGGCACCGATGTCCACTATTCCATCACTTGCCAGCCAGTTTGCGGTCCGGCGCGAGCCTGCTTGCAGACGGGATTATACGCCACCGAAACCGGCTGTTACCGCAATGGCATCGCGCTGCCGCCTGAGAGCCGCACCCTGGCGCGTTATTTCAGCGAAGCCGGTTATGACACGGCTTACATCGGCAAATGGCACTTGGCGGATGAAGGCATTGGTCCCGTCTCACCGGAGCAGCGGGGCGGTTATGATTATTGGCTGGCGTCAAATTTGCTGGAATTCACCTCGGATGCTTACGACACGGTGATGTACGATGGCGATGGCGCGGCGCGGAAACTGCCCGGCTATCGCGTTGACGCCCAGACCGATGCCATGATTCGTTATATTGATGAGCATCAAGATCGTCCCTTCTTCCTCTTCAGTTCCTTTATCGAGCCGCATCATCAAAACCACCGCGACGACTTTCCGCCGCCCGTCGGCTATTACGAACGCTATCGAAGTCGCTGGCTGCCGCCGGACCTGGCGGCGCTGGGCGGCTCGGCGCATCAGCACATGGCCGGTTATCTGGGCATGATCAAGCGGCTGGACGAGGCTCTCGGCCGGCTGGTTGACGCCCTGATCAGCCTTGACCTGCTGGATAATACGATCATCTTGTTCACATCTGATCACGGCTGCCACTTCAAGACGCGCAACGCCGAATACAAGCGCAGTTGCCATGATGCCTCAGTACGCGTGCCGACCATGTTCCATGGCGGACCCTTCAATGGCGGCGGACGCCTGGGGCAGATGGTCAGCCTGCTCGATCTGCCGCCGACCCTGCTGGACGCCGCTGGCATTCCCGTGCCGGAGCAGATGCAAGGCCGCTCAATCCTGCCTTTGCTGCGGGGCGAAGCGGAGGATTGGCAACAGGAAGCCTTCATCCAGCTCAGCGAGTCTCATTTAGGCCGGGCGATCCGCAGCCGACGCTGGAAATACGCTGTGACCGCGCCCCGTAAAGACGGCTGGAACGACGCAGCCAGCGACAGCTATATCGAAACTGAGCTATACGATCTGCTGGCTGATCCCAATGAGTTGCATAATCGCATTGACTGCGAGTCGCACCGCGAGGTCGCGGATGTCTTGCGCTTGCGTCTGATACGGCGGATGATCGAAGCGGGGGAAGAGGAGCCTATTATTGAGCCGGCGACTTTTGCTCCCTGCGCCGGTCAATTGAGTGTCGACATTGAAGAAGGCTGGTTGTAGCCTAAATCCAAATGCTATGTGACGTTGTGGGCGTGACATATCCTGTCGCCCGTCTCACCTCGCATCGTAAGCAAACCGTCTGATTCAGCGCGCTCAATCCGTGTATAATGGGGCTGATTCAGGTTTGCCAGCGGAGCGCCCCGCATGAAATCACTGTTACTACTGATATGTATCCTGATGCTCGGCATTCCGCTGCGGGCGCAAACGAATGAAAACAGCTTCGACCTGCCGGGCGTCTTCCGCATGGACACGCTCGGGTCAGAGTATCAAGGCTGGAACAATTGCGCTCCGGCGACGCTGACAAACGCGCTGGTTCACTTCGGCTATGCAGACGATCAGTATCGCGCCGCCGAATGGCTGAAGCCGAATTATGAAGACAAAAACGTCAGTCCCTGGCAGATGGCGGAGTACGTCAATACGCAGATCCCGGAGATCCCGGTCTACGCTATTGTGCGGTCTGGCGGGACGCTGGAACAAATCCAGACCTTGATGGCCAACGGATTCCCGGTCGTCATCGAATTTGGCTACGAGCCATCAGGCTATGATTGGATGGGACACTATTTGCTTTTGAAGGGCTGGGATGAGTCTCTGGGCGAGTTCAGCACCATGGACAGCTTCAAGGGACCCAATACCCGCTACAGTTACGATGACATCGCGCATTACTGGCAGCATTTCAACTACACGTACATCGTGCTTTACCCGGTCAACCGCGAAGAGGAGTTGATGGCGCTGCTGGGCGACGACGCCGATGTATGGCAGAATCACATCAAGGCGCTGGAGATGGCGCGGGCGGAAGCGATCGCCGACCAGGAAGACGCCCACGCTTGGTTTAATATGGGCAGCAGTTTTGTCAGCCTGGGCATGTACGATGCGGCGGCGCAGGCTTATGACAAGGCGATCTCGCTCGGTTTGCCCTGGCGCATGTTCTGGTACCAGTTCGGTCCCTTCGAAGCTTACTACCACACCGAGCGCTACGATGACATGATCCGCATCGCGCGGCAGAACCAGAACGATGGCGGCGGTCAATATGTCGAAGAGACCTATTACTACCTGGGCAAGGCGCGCGAGGGACGGGGCGAGACGCAGAAAGCGCTGCAAAACTACATCGCCGCGCTGACTTTCAATCCCAACTTCAGCCCAGCGCGCGAAGCCCGCGACCGTCTGCGCGCGGCGCAGAGCGGCTGAGTGGATTCTCTTGTCAGTTTATAGATTCTTCGGCTTGCTGTCCGGTCGACTTCAAGGATTGTTCCGCAGCTTCGCGCCAGTATCTGCCGGCTAAGTACAGAACCATCAAGCCGATTGCCGCGTACTTGGCAATGGTGCCGAATAGCACCAGCAGGTCCATTGGCTCCGTAAGCATTACCGGATAGCTTGCCACCATCCTAATCAGTGCAAATAGCGAAATTCCATACGGCGCCACAGAATTGATATGGAAACTTCCTCCCACATACAGAAATGACACAATTGCAGCGACTATGAGGAGGGCAAGCCGGAAGTGCGCCAGCTTGCGAATAGTCCAACGGTCGACGCCGGCGTACAGCGCCATCGCCAAGCCAGTCAGAACGCCGGTCAGAACGCCATGGCTGATCTCTCTCTCAAGGAATTGCTCAATGAATATAGTCGGAGTCGGCTCAGTTTTCTCAGACTCGATCACAAGTACCATCAGCAAAGTCAGCAGCACGCTCAAAATCGTACATACAATGATCATCAACAGGACCATCTTTGCCAGGGAAATCGCTCGCCACATTATGCTTTGCCTTTCTGTTCGCCCGATTTTCAGCTAGGCGCGCGAACGTCTATTGGCGGTTCGGCCTTTTGCTTCAGGAACTGCTGCAAGGCTTCGCGCCAGTAATTGCCCGCTACGTACAGGCTCGTGAAGCCGATTGTCACATACTTGGCAATGGTGCCAAAAAGCGTCAGGGCAGTCATTGGCTCCGTAATCGTCGCTGGATTGTTTGCCACCCTCGCAATCAGTCCAAACAGCGACATTCCATACCCCCTCAAATAAGTGATATGAAAACTGCCCCCCACATACAGAACTGAACCAATTGCAGCGACTATGAGGAGCGCCAATCGGAAGTGCGCCAACTTGCGAATCGTCCAACGGTCCACGCCGGCGTACAGCGCCATCGCCAAGCCGGTCAAAGCGCCAGACAGCAGGCCATGGGTGCCCTCCTTATCGAGGAAACGCAGAATTAAAACAGTATGGGTCGGCTTAGGTTTCTCAGACTCAACGACGTATACCCACAGCAAACCCAGCAACACGCTCAATATCGTGCTTACAACGGTCATCCACAGGACGATCTTTGCCAGGGGAATCGCTCGCCGCATAAATCACGTCCTCTTACCATTGCCTTCTAGGCTCATGCTCAATTTGAGATCAAATTGGTCAATGAGTCAACGATATGGAAATAATACTTGATGCTTGTGCCTAACTGACTTTGCTCCGCTTTCGCGCTTGCTCCGCTGCTTCACGCAAGTACCTACCGGCGACGAGATAGCTTATGTAGATTGCCAAGGCGTTGGCGGCGATAATGGCCGCGGCATAGCCGGTGAAACTGTCGCCGTACTTGATCAATTGCCCCAGCGTGACAAAGTCTTGACTCCAGACGGCGATAGTCGCGATGAGCGCGACCGTCAGCATCGTGTAGCGATAAAAAGCCGGGCGGCGAATCTCGCGGAAGAAAAGCGCGGTGATGATCGGCAGAGGAAGCGCCAGCACAAGCGCCGGCAGCACGCTCCATCTCGCTATGTGCAGCGCCAAGGCAAAGAAGTCGGTCAAGGTTTGTCCAGCATCCAAGAAGACATAATATATCAGTCCGTGCGAGATGGTGAAAATCGCCGCGCTGAAGATAAACATGCGCAGGGTCATCTTGAGCAATGGAATTAATCGCCACATGCTGATTCGCCTTTCTCTTCGCCTCGATTGTACCCGCATATCCAGCGCTCAGGCAAACATCGGTTACAGGTAGGCCTCGTCCAACATCGACTGAATCTCGCGCAGTTGACCCGTCTTACGCTGGCTTCTCTTTCCGCTTCCTGGGCGAAATCTCGCGCAGATACTTGCGTGCGACGATTTGACTCAAATAGATGGCGAGGGCGTATATTGCCAGGACGGACCAATCAGCCAGTGGATTGGCTGAGCTTCCTTCCAGAATCTGCGCGAAAGCTACTCTCACGATATCAAAAGGCGATACCAGATAAATCGTAACGGCGGTCAAGGCGCCGAACGTTAATTTGAGCAGGCGCGGCTTGCGCCCGCATCGGAAGAAAAGAGCGGCGGTCACTGTCATGGCGAGGCCAATGATCGGCGATGCCAGGATTCCGTAAATGAGACCAAAGGCTCCGCCAAAGACACATCCTGTGAAAATCCCGCTCAATACGATTTTGAGTGTCATGCTCGACGCGGCAGGCAGCCCAAACAGAAACGCCATGCCAAACGCCAAACCGCCTAGGGTGCTCACCGCCGTGCCGCACATAACCATTCGCATGCACACATTGATCCACGGCTGCGTCTGGTCGAATTTGATTTGGCGCATCCCTTCAATCATATAGCCTGCCTTCACGCTTGTACGCAACGCTCGCTCTAATTACACGGGGGCGACCGCGAATGACTCAGCAAATTTTGCTGATTCTCCCGCGGCGGACATGGCGCCATCTTATGCTGGTTTCTGTTTCCGCTTTCTCGGTGAAACTTCCGCGATGTATTTCTTGGCCAAGACTTGACTCAAGTAAACGCCGAAGAGCCACATGAGGAATATGGCACTCATATCTAGCGTTATGCCGCCGCTAAACAGTTCGCGCAGCGCCAATATTACAGCCAAATACGGCGCGGAAACGCCAACTCCGATTAAGGTGAAAACTCCCATCGCCAACTTGAAGCGGAATGCGTCTCTGTTTTCGCGGTAAAGCCATCTGGCAAGCAGGGTCATGACGAGGGCAAAGACAGGCGCCGCGACCAAGCCATAGGTCAGGCCGATTGACATAAAATGAATGAGCCAGTGTGCCAAATGCCTTGTTCCAATTGAAAAGGCAAGGCCGATAACGAAGCCAGCAAATGTGGCTGACGCGATGCCGTAAAGAAGCGCTCGACAAATCAAACGCGTCGCTGCTTTGGCTTGGCGCCAGCGAGTTTGTATCCGTGCCAAATACGATGTCAAGATTGGTCAGCCATTATGCGTATGCCGGATTCAAGTAAGCCTCATTCACCGCGAACAGCTCATCCACCATCGACTGAATTTCCCGCAGCGAGCAGACCGCTGCCGAAAGGGGCGAGTAAGCCACCGCCTGGTAGATTAGCCGCTTGTCGCCCTTGAGGATGCCTTCCACCGCCATCTCCTCGATCTGGGAGTAGAGGTTGGTCAGCGGCGCCACCGATTGCGGCAGGGGACCGACGGCGGCCGCTTCCAAACCATCGCGCGATGCCCAAACCGGCACCTCGACGCAGGCTTTCGCCGGCAGGTTGTCGACCAAGCCCTTGTTGGGCACATTGCCGTTGAACTTGAAGGGCGTCCCCCCTTCCATCGCGTTGATGATATAGGCGGCGTATTCATGCCCGCGCTCCAGGTCTATCTCCTCCTGCTCGAACCAGGCGTGTATATCATCGCGCCAGTCGTCTTCGCGCCGGCGGTATTCCTTGAGGATGTAGGCGTGCTCGCCCGGGTTCCAGTTGGTGCCGTGCGTGGCGTACTTCTCGATCAGGTCGGGGCGCTTGCGGAACCACCAATTGTACTCCGAGTTATGCCCGCTGGATTCGGTCACATAATAATCCAGCGCCAGGAACATTTCGTTGCGTACTTGCTCGGCGTTGTAGATATCCGCGTTGTCGCTGATGGCGCGGTGGATCAGCGGGTAGGCATCCTCGCCCTTCCAGGTGTATTCGATGAACCAGGCGGTGTGGTTGATGCCGGCGCAGGTGTAATTGATCTCGTCATAGGGCGCGCCGATCCAGTTGGCCAGCATCTTGGATGTGCCTTGCACGCTGTGGCACAAGCCGGTGACATTGATGTCGGTTTCGATATCCAGGGCGCGGCAGAGCATCGCCATCGGGTTGGTGTAGTTCAGCATCAGCGCCTTGGGGCAATAGCGCTCCATATCCCGCGCGATATCGACCAGCACCGGGATAGTGCGCAGTGAGCGGAAGATGCCGGAGACGCCGCGCGTATCGCCCACATTCATGTCGACGCCGTATTTCATCGGGATCTCGATATCGTGCCGCCAGACATCGGTCGAGCCGACCAGGATGGTCACGACCACGTAATCAGCGCCGCGCAATGCTTCGACGCGGTCCATGGTAGCGCTGACGGTGGCCGGGTAGCTGCCGGCTTCGACGATGCGGCTGACCGCGCGTTTGGCGAAATCGAGGCGCTCGGCGTCGATGTCCATCAGCGCGATCTCAGCGCCTTCGAGCCGGGGGAAGGTCAAGATGTCCTTGACGAGCTTGCGTGTGAAGCCGAAGCTGCCGGCGCCGATAAATGTGATTTTGGGCATGGGTTGTTTTCCATTCTTGAGGTAAGTGATTTAGCTGGATTCTGTTGTCATGTCCAGAAACTCTTGCCAGCTACTATATTCGCCGACTCCCTTGTCATCGACATAACCGATGCGGCACTCGCGTAGTTCTTCTTCTGTTAGCTGCGCTTGCTCAACCAGCTTTATGAATTCGTCTCTATCAGGGGACTTTATGCCGGTCCGAACGACATCAACATAGCGGACTTCGACCAACTTGCCGTACGCGAAGCCTCGGGCGACGCGTCCGCCTGGCTCGTAGAGAACGAACTGTTTTCTGTTCATTCTGGTCTCCTGTGCTCGTGCCACTGCCGTACATAATACCATATCTCAGGCGGCGAAAAACGGATTCCATAGGACCCGCCCTCCAGCAGCTCCACATGATACAGTTCCGGCGGATCCAGGAGTTGAGAATCCGCTATCAACGCGACGCCGAGGACCTGCGCGGTCTCTCCGGGGGCGTAGTTCTTCCGTTGTCGTTGTTCGGTTTGCAGCCCATGAACAAATAGGTTGCGAATTGCTCGTGCTACGCATCCCTCGTGCCAGCCATGTATCAAGCTCGTGTCGCGTCGGTGGCCAACAATCTCTTCGTAACCAGCAACGAAGCGTTCCTGCGCGCTGTCCCCATTTCCGACCAATTCGAAAAGATTGAAAGCAATGAGAGTCAGCGCCCAGTAATGTCTGTCATCTCCCTGGTCAATTAGAAGATTGCCCGAAAATACCGCCATGCGTGTGGCGGCGACTCGGTCGATATGCCAAGGATTGCTTTCGGGATCCATTTATGCGACCAACCCCTCCAGCCGATCCACCAGGTCCCCCAGCACCTTGAACGTCTCCTCCACCGCCAGCGGCGTCGACATATCCACGCCGGCCGCCATCAGCGCCGGTATCGGGTAACGGCTGCCGCCGGCGCGCAAGAAAGCCAGATAACGCTCGACCGCCTCCGCGCTATCGTCAGCGAGAATCGCATTCGCCAGGGCATGCGCCGCTGAAATGCCGGTCGCATACTGGAAGGTGTAGTAGGCTTCGTACAAATGTCCGAACTGCGCCCAGGTGATGCCCGTGCGCCGCGGGTCATCGGTCATGGTCTCGCCATAGCCTTCGGCGTAGAAATCGGACATGATCTGATTGAGCGTCTCCGGTGTGAGTGGCTCGTCCTTCTCCATGCGCGTATGCACCTCGAATTCGAAGCGCGCCAGCGTCGGCATGATGAAGAAATAGCGGTGAATATTGTCCATCGCCTCCTGTATCAACGCGAGTTGAAAATCGCGGTCATCTTCGCGCGCAAAGAGATGCGCCCTCACCATCGCCTGATTGAAGTTCGAGGCGACCTCGGCGGCGAACATGGAATAGTGGCTGTAGACAAAGGGCTGATGCGCGCGGGTGTAGTGGCTGTGCATCGAATGGCCCAGCTCATGCGCCAGCGTGCTCATCGAACTCAAGTTGCCATCAAAGCTCATCATGATGAAAGGGTAGCTGTCGTAGGTGCCGTAGGAGAAAGCGCCCTCGGACTTGCCCTCGTTGATCGCGTAGTCCACCCAGCGCTCTTCCAGGCAGCCGCGCCGCATCGTCGCCACATAATCCTCGCCCAGTGGCGCCATGCCAGCGGCGATCATGTCCACCGCTTCGGGGAAGGAAAGGGCGGGGTCGTCCGAAGTCAACGGCGCCCAGATATCCCAGGGATGGATCTTGTCGTAGCCCAGCGCCCGCCGCCGCACATCCCAATAGCGATGCCAGGTGGGGATGTGCTTGCGGTAGGTGTCGATGAGATTGTGAAATACCTCGACCGGGATGTTGTTCGGCGAAAGCTTGGCCTGCAGCACGCTGTCGTAGCCGCGCAAACGCGCCATTACCACGTTGGTCTTGACGGACGTCAGATAGGCTGTGGCCAGCGTGTTGCTGAATTTCAAGTAACTATCGGCGTAGTTGCGCCAGGCGCTCTTGCGCAGCTCGCGATCGCTATCCGCCAGCAGTTTGTCGCGCGTGCTCTGCACCAAAGGTTGAGGCGCGCCCCCGCTATCGATTGCCGGTTCGAAGGTCAAATCCATATCATTCAGCGCGCTGCGGATGCTCTCGATGCGCCCCAGCGGGTCGCTGAGCAGACCGATCGCCGCCTCGACCTCGCCCGATAAAATGTGCTCTTTAGTCCGCATCAGGTTGTCGACATAGTGTTCATACAGTTGCATGATCGGCTCGGACTGGGTCCATTGCAGCAGATCGCCGGGGTCCATCTCCAGCAGCTCCGGCTCGGCGAAGGAGGCGCCCGCGATGAAACTGCCCGCCAGCCCCTGCGCTTGCCCGACCATGCCCTTGATTTCTTCGTTCTCGCCATCGCAAGCTTGCCACATCACCGGGTACATATAGAGCTTCCAGACGCGGCGGGCGATCGATTGATGCAGGTCGAACCATGCGGCGAGGCGTTCGGGACCTTGCGCCAGCGTGCCTTTGAAAGGCGCGATTTCGCCCACGGCTGCTGTGGCGGCTTGATACTCCTCCCGCCAGGCGTCGAAGGAGGGGAAGACCGATTCGTGATTCCAGGTGGCTTCGACAGGGACGTCAGTGCGCGCGGGGACTGTGGTCATGGGAGATTGTCCTCGTAGTCTAGGTTTCGGGAACTTCTGTGAACTGCGGATTTTACTGGCGACGCGCGGAAATGGGTAGCGATGGACGCTTTCCAGTTTCAACCTCTCGGCGGTCGCGAGACGTAGGGGCGAGCCGGTGGCTCGCCCAACTTTTGCCACCGATTACACCGAAAAAGAATCGATGTAGGGGCGACTCTGTGAGTCGCCCGCCTGCGCCATCCGCTACAGATCACTTCTTCGCAAGACTAACATGGAACTAATTGTATTCTTCGGCTTAATCAAGGTTTCCTTAGAGCAAGACTTGCATATCAAGCTGGCGCGGTTTGATTTCCCCTTCAAGCGCGGCTTGCGTCTTGAGTTCGCCCGCTTTATCAATATGAAGCATTGCAAAACTCGCATCCTTCGCCAGGGTCGCGCCCAGCACGAAGCTGCGATGACAATGCGCCGGGTCTTTCTCGCTGCACATGATGGCGACGCGCTGCTCCCGCGCCAGTGTCTTCAAGCGCGCTATGCCGCGCTGATACCAGTCACGTTTCTCGCAGCGAGACGCATTCAGCTTGCCGCCTACAAAGCAATCATCATCGTCCGGGCGCCCGCCTAATGCCTTCAGCCATTGATAAGCGATGCCATTGTCTGTCAATTTTCGGGACAGCGCATCTTTGCAAAAATCCGCATAGTATCCCGAGTAGGGCACGGTGCGCACATCGACCAGCAACTCAATTTGATAGCGGGTCAGCAACTCGAGGAACTCAATCGTTCCTCGCCCGCCATAGCCTATCGTCAAAATCTCTCGCTGTTCCATCATTTCACCCGCCACTCAAATGGCATGAGACACTGCGCCCGATTGCTCAGCAATTCCAGCCCTTCCAGCGCATAACCCGCCAGCGCCGCCGGATTCTGCTCCGCCACTTGTACGCCGATGGGCTTGCCTTTCTCACGCACCAGGATAGCCGGCGCCGTCTCCGGCAAGTTCGCCAATTCCCGCGCCTTGTCCAGCGCCCGCCGCAAGCTGCCTAGCTCATCGACCAGCCCCCGCTCCAGCGCCTGCTCGCCGGTCCAGACGCGCCCGCCGCCGATGGCATCAATCTCGTCAATTGATTTTCCGCGGCTCTCCGCCACGCGCCCGAGAAATTGCTCGTAGATATGCTCAATGCTGCCGCGGATCATATCGCGCTGTTCGTCGCTGAAGTGGCTCTCTCCCGCGTTTAGGTTGGCGTTGTCACCGCGCAGGTAGGAGTAGGCGTTGAAGCGTAGCTTCTTCAGCATCTCATTATTCACGAGCTTGCCCATAATGACGCCGATTGAGCCGGTGATCGTGCCGGCCTGCGCCACGATCCAGTGCGCCGGCGTCGCGATATAGTAGCCGCCCGAGCCCGCTACGCCACCCATGTAAACCACGAGGGACCGCGACTTGGCGAATTCGCTCAGCGCGGACGCCATCGATTCTGAGGCGGTCGCGGAGCCGCCGCCGCTGTCGATATAGAGCACCAGCGCGCCGCATTGCGGGTCTCGCATCAGGTTGCGCACTTGCTGATTTAGTGTGATATCGCCCAGCCGCTCGCCGCCGACGAAGGGAATGGGGATGGGCATATCGCTTGGCGGGGTAGCGCTTTCGCCATCGACGATCATGCCGCCGGCGTAAATCACAGCCACATACTTCCCGCTGAAATCCCGCTCCGGCAAGTAGACCTGTCCATTTGCCTCTTCCCACATAGTGATCTTGCCGACGCCGAGATATTCGAGCAGTTTCTCCTCGTTCATGACGCCATCGACATAACCCGCCTCCAGCGCCGCATTACTCATGTGCAAGGCGCCGTCGATCATGTACTTGACCTCGTCTGGTTTCATCTTCCGCGTGGCGGCGATGCCATCGATGACCGTCTCATAGATTGAGTCCAGCAGCCAATTGGTCTGGTCTCGACCTTCGGGCGAGGGTTCTGCGCGCGTCAACATGTCGGCGGCGCTCTTGTAGGGGGAGATCGCCACCGAGTCGAATGTTAGGCCGGCCGCGTTCATGCCTTCCTTGAGAAAGACCTGCTGGCTGAAGAGGCCCGATGTCTCGAGCATGCCGCCGGGCGGCAACAGGATCTCGTCACAAGCGCTGGCGACGAAATACTCCAGCGTGCGATAACCGGGCGCATAGCTCAATGCACGTTTGCCCTTGTCCCGCAGGCGCAGGATGGCGTCGCGCATCGTCTGCAAGTCGGCGGTGCTGGCGGACAAGCCGCGGAAATACAAAATCACGCCGAGTGTGCGCGGATCTTCGCCGATGCGTTCCAGCGCCCCCACAAATTCCATCAGGCTCATCGGCGGCGCGCCGAGGATCTGTCGCTGCACGAGGTTGCGCTCTTTGGGTACTGGTGCGAAGGAAGACGGCACCCTAATCATTACGTAGTCGATGGCTTTGACGCGGGCCCGCTGCATATTGAGCAGGCTGACGCTCATCTGCTGGATCATTCGCATGGTTTTGGACATGGCGTGGTCTCTCTTTGTTGTAGCTCACCACAGAAATGCAGAGGACACAGAAAAGACGATACGTTTTCCGTTATCTGGCCTCTACTCTTTGTGTACGTATTCTATCGCTCCAATGTCGCAAGCTTTGCCCTTGCGGACGCGCGCGCACGGCGATCTTGAAGAAGTATGCCGGCGACTTGCGGGTTGCGTCCTGGCATTTGACAAGCTCCCGTTTATTGCGCAGAATATGTTATGCTACGCTTAACTGAAGCGCAAGGCAACGCGATATGGTCATCCGACAGCAGTTGCACACGGTCGATAGCGTCCAGGATTTGCTCCGCACACCAGAATATAATCGCCGCCGATTTTATCTAATTGACGGAGAGCTATTTGAGATGTCGCCGGTCAAGCGGAAGCATTCGCGTACAGCGTCTCTGCTGGGCTACTTTATGCAAGATTTTGTTCTTTCTAAAGACTTGGGCGAAGTGCATACTGAGCTAGGCTTTTACCCGGCTGGCGACCGTACTACGCTGCTCGCTCCGGATGTCGCTTTTGTAAGCCATGCGCGTTTGAGCCAGCAGCCTGAAGATGAATTCCTTTCCATCATGCCCGATTTGTCTGTGGAAATCGCTTCGCCCAGCAATACGCTAATTCAGCTTCGACGCAAGGCGCAAATCTACCTCGACAATGGCTCATCGCTGGTATGGATCGTCCTGCCCGCTGAAAAGGGCGTCGATGTTTGCCGCGCTGCCGAGGGCTTACGACTCGATATAGAATTCGTCGCCTGCGATGGCCTACTCTCCGGCGAAGACGTCCTGCCCGGTTTCGAATTGGCGCTGACCAAGCTCTTTCCGCCGAGTGCCGAAAGCTAGCCCAGACTCCCTAGATCGCATCCCCCAACCGCTGCATATGCGCGATGGTAGCCGCAATGCCCTCATCCAACGGCGTCTCATACACCCTGCCAAAACTCTCCCGCAGCGCGCTGTCATCGAAGCCGGCCGGGAATGGCAGCGGCGCATCGGCCACATCGATCTCCGCTTCTGGCAAGACATCCTTGGCGAAGCCGACAAACTCTGAAACGGTCGCCGGCTTCCCGCCCAGATTGAAACCATAAGCGCCGTCCAGCTGCTGCTCGGCCGCCAGGATGAATTGCCGCGCCACATCGGCCGCCAGCTGAAACTGCATCGTCCCGCTGAAGCCGATCTTGAAGGGCTGGCCCTTGACCGCTGCTGCCAGCGCCTTGGTCGGCTCGCTGGTCATGCCTTGATCCCGCCCGACGCCGTAAACCGTGTAGGGTCGCAAGCAGGTGCTGCTGATGCCGTCATCGTAGTAGTAGACTTTCCCCACCTGCTCGGTGCAAGCTTTGTAGGCGCCATATAACGTGCGCGGGTTCTGCGGCGCGTCGTTGGCGATCAAGCCAGGCGGGAACTCGGAGGGCGGACCGTATACGCCGATGGACGAAGCGTAGGCGATGTGATTGACGCCCTGCGCTTTCGCCGCCTCGAAGATGTTGACAGTGCCCGTGACGTTGACCGCGGCCCCCAAGCTGGGGTTGGCGCGGCAAAACGGCACTTGCAGCGCCGCCAGATGTATCACATGACTGACATCGTGCTCGGCGAAAACCGCCTTGACCATCTCACTGTCGCGCAGGTCGCCTTGCAGGAAGCTGATGCTCTCCTGTTCCTCCGCGCTCATCAGCCAATCGATGCGCTGTCGGTCAGCGCTCGCGTCAAAATTGACCGCCCGTTTGCCGCTCTTGTGCAAGTGATAGAGCGTCCAGGCGCCGATGCAGCCCATGCCGCCCGTGACCAGGTAGGTATCCGCCATGTTTAGGCCTCGACCATGCGATTGGCCAGCCTGCCCAGCCCTTCGACTTCGACCACATATTCGTCACCGGGCTTCAGCCAGACGCGCGGGTCCATGCCCAGGATGACGCCTTCCGGCGTGCCGGTGCTGATGATGTCGCCCGCTTCCAGCGTCATGATCTTGCTGGCGTAGGCGATGACCTCGGCGACGCTGAAAATCATATCGGCTGTATTGCTGTCCTGCCGCAGTTCGCCATTCAGCCAGCCTTTGATCGCCAGGTTCTGCGGGTCGGGTATCTCGTCCGCCGTGACCACATAAGGTCCCAGTGGCAGGAACTTGTCGAGGGTCTTGCCCAGCAGCCACTGCCCGCTACGCATCTGCAAGTCGCGCTCGCTGAGGTCGTTCATATTGCAATAGCCGAAGACCGCGTCCAGCGCCTCGTCAACCGAGATGTTACGCACAGTCGCGCCCATGACCACGCCCAACTCCGACTCATAATCCACCGTCTTCCAATCGGCTTGCAGTGGAATGTCTTCATTGGGCGCGGCCAGGCTGTTGTTGAACTTGCTGAAGAGCACCGGCTCCTCCGGTGGCGCCGCGCCCGACTCAGCCGCGTGTTTGCTGTAGTTCAGCCCCACGCAGAGGATCTTGCCCGGATTCGGCACAACCGGCGCGTACGTCAATTCGGCTTCATCAAGATAGAGCGCCACGTCATCCGCGGCATCGGCCAGCGCTCTGAGTGCGGGCAGCACCCCGTTCCCTTGCGCATAAACCTCGTCCGCGCTTGAGGGGCAGGCGACGCCTGTCGCCACAGCAGCCGCCGCCACATCCAATATCCCGCGCTCGGTCTTGATGCCTAGCTTGTTGCCATCGTCTGTTTGATAGGTTGTCAGAATCATGGTTGTCCTTCTCAGTCGCTATCCACCAGGCGCATATTCTACCGCTTCAGACCGCCGCGCGACAATTGCGGGCGGGACCGTGGATTTTCAGCCCCCCGCATGCAAACTCTCCTGCTCTTCGTCGAACAGGCTTTGGCGTTCTTCGTCAAATTTCATCACCCGGAAATACTCGGCGTATTCGACGCCGACCAGCTGGCCGCCCTCGCGGTTGTGCTCCGTAATCCACTTCATCGCCCCGTTCTCGAAATCCTCGCCCGCCCCGATCTGCGACACATGCGCGCCCAGCGCCGCCATCTTCAACTCGACCGTGCTGCTGATATCGACGAAATGGCTGGACTCCATCGTCAGGTCCATGTAAAGCTCGCCGATCTTGTGCGGCTCATAACCTTCCGCCAGCAGTTCGGGGAAGACGGGTCTGGTCTCGGCGCTGGGGAAGGCGGCATAGAGCGTCGCCTCGCCGGCCGCGCGATGGTCCGGGTGGTTGATGTACTGGCTGCGCACGAAGACCGTAGTTGGATCCTGGCAGACGACTCGGTAGGGCTTCGTCTCGCGGATGATGCGCGTCAAGTCCCGCCGCAAATCAAGCGACGCTTGCAACGTGCCGTCAGGATAATCGAGAAAGCGCACATCGCTGACGCCTACGATGGCAGCCGCTTTCAGCTGCTCTTCCCGCCGCAGCGCCACAAGCTCGGCCCGGGTCATGGACGGGTCGTTGCTGCCCGAGCCGCCATCGGTGATGATGACGTAGGTGACCGTTGCGCCCTCAGCGCGGATCCAGCGCGCCACGCTGCCGGCCGCGCCAAATTCGATGTCGTCATGGTGGGCGGCTGTCACGACGATGTGGTAAGGCTCGTCTCGCATTGGCGCTGGCTGGAGCTTGTCATAGTCAGTTGGCATGGCTTGTCCTCTGAGTCTTGAGCTCGCAAATCTTGGTACTTGTTGCATTATCGTTTAGACTGCTGATACGTCAATGATCGTCGCAGTTGCAGATTTTGGAGAAAGACAATCATGAAGAACCATGCACTTGATCCTGGCGCAAAATCCCGCGTAGATGAGGCGCTTGAGGCGATGGAAACCAATGACCTTGCCGAATCACCCGCCGAAGAGAATGACCCGGCGAGTTATCGCGACCTCACCAAAGAGGAGGTTCTTGATCGCATCGCCAAGGGTTACAAGGCAGCAATAGACGGCGATCATCGTCCTATTCACGAATTGCTGGAAGAACTTGACGCGATGGATGACTAATCACCTCGGTCAATGTCGATTGAAATCGTTACCACGTCGGACTTTGATAGAGACGTGACACAGCTGCGGCGAAGATTCCGTCGTATAAACCAAGATATCAAAGCTATGATTGATGAAATTGTGGACTCCGGTTACCGCGGTGCGCGAATGTCTGGCTATGGTAAGGCGCTCTACAAGGTTTGCTTGACCAATCGCTTCGCCCGACGCGGCAAGAGCGGCGGTTTCCGCGCAATCTACCATCCTTTGGATGACCACAACTGCCTGTTCTTCCACATCTATTCAAAATCGGACAAGGGTGACGTGGGCGCCAGTGAAATGAGAAAATTGCTGAGAGACCTCAACTAGAGTTCGCATTTCCATTGTTGTTGATTCTGCAAATTAGGTTGCCCCACAATCCACATTCTCATCCGCCGCCGCAAGCATTATCATTGCCGCCATTCTAGCCGGAGTTTGACTCATGCCTCGTAAGTATCGGCTGCTGTGGTCGGTCTGCATCGGGCATCTGACCAATGACATCTTCGCGTCCATGACGCCGGTTGTGCTGACCTTCCTCGCGGCCGGCATGATGCCGATGAGCAACATACAGATTGGCTTGACGGTTGGCATCGCGCAGTTGCTCAACGCGCTGCCACAGCCCTTCTTCGGCCTGCGCGCCGATCGCAGCGGCGGTCGCCGCCTTGGTTCGCTCGGCCTGCTTCTCCATGTCGGCTTGTTCACGTTCGCCGTCGCCCTCGCGGCTCTTACGCGGCAATACTGGCTGATGTTCTTCCCCCTGGTCATCGCGCCTATCGGCAGCGCGGCTCTGCATCCGGTCGGGGCGTTGCACGCGGCCGAATCGGTCCCGCGGCGCTCAGCCTTTCACATGGCTATCTTTTTCTTGCTGGGGCAGACAGGCTTGGCGCTGGGACCAGCCATCGCCGGCATTCTGCTCGATCAGGCAAATCCCGATCTGCTTGGCCGCATGGGCGAGTTGGTCGGCGTGGCTAATATCGGCATGCAAGACAATGTTACGCCGATTGTCCTGCTCTCCCTGATATCGATCCCTGGCATCGTGCTCATGTGGACGAGCATCCCCAAAAGCCATGAACATCATGCGGCGCAGGACAAGCTAAAATCCGAGCGGGAAAATGGCGCGAAACAGCATTTCCCGCTGCTGGCTTTTGTCATCCTCGGCTTGGTCGTGATTCTGCGCGGCCTGGGTCAACAGGGGTCGGTGGCTTTCGTGCCGCTGCTCTTTGAACAGAAGGGCTGGAGTCCAGCCGCATATGGCACAATCACCAGTTCCTACTGGATCGCGTCCGGATTATCCGGTTTGCTCTTCGGGCGCCTGGCGGACCGTTTTGACCGCCGCAAGGTGATGATGTTGAGCATGATCCTTTCGGCGCCGGCCTTCTTCCTGCTGCCCGCCCACGAAGGCGCTTTCGCCTTCTTCCTGGCGATGGCGGCTGGTGGTCTGTCCGGCGGCGCGCACAGCCTGATCGTGGTGATGGCTCAAGATTTGATCCCCATGCGCAAGGGTTTCGCCTCGGGCGCGATCCTGGGCTTTATCTTCGGCACGGGCGCGATTGGCTCGCTGGCGATAGGGGCGATTTCGGATCAGATCGGCTTGGCGATGACCTTTGAGATTGTCGCCGTAATCATCGCGGTTGCCGGCTTGCTCAGCATGCTGCTGCCGCGGCAGGCGAGCGCTTAGGGCAAGCCACATGCCCAAACTGCTCTACATCTCCCTGATGCGCCTGCCGACCGAGAAAGCCCACGGGCTGCAAATCATGGAGAATTGCGATGCCTTCGCCGCAACCGGCTGCGAGGTGACCCTGTGGGTGGCGCGGCGCTGGAATACACGTGAGCTGCGAAAGGCGGACGACCCCTTCGCCTACTATGGTTTGCGCCCGACATTCACCATACGCCGCATCCCCTGCATCGATATCTTCCCACTCTTCCCGCCGGATGGACCGGGCGCGCGCCTGGCATTTTATGCGCTCCTGCTGTCCTATGCCCTTGTGAGCGCCCTCTTGCTGCTTTTCACGCGAGCGGATATCTATTACAGCCGCGATGAACTCATCCTCGCCCTGCTCACGCGGTTGAAGGCAAAGCGCAAGATCGCATACGAGGCGCATCTGTTCGCATCATCGAAACGGGGCGCGGCGCTGCAGCGATACGTCGCCGCAGGCGTCGGCAGCGTGATCGCCATTACCGAGCCTTTGCGCGAGGATCTGATCGCTGAACGAAACGCGGACCAGGATCGCACGCTCGCCGCACATGATGGTTTTCGCCGCGAACGCTTCTCCACGCTGCTTGATAGCGTTGAAGCGCGCCGCAACAGTGTTGTGCCCGATAGCGCCTTCGTCGTCGGCTATGCGGGCCGTCTGCATATGATTGGCTTGGACAAGGGCTTAGGCAATTTGATTGAGGCTTTGGCGCGGGTTGATGGCGCGCATCTGCTGCTGCTTGGCGGACCGGCGGACTTGGTGGAGAGCTTGCGGGGACGCTGGCTTCAATTGGGATTGGATGCTGAGTGTTTCCACTATGTCGGTCAGGCGCCGCCGAGCGAAGTCGTCCAGCACTTAAGAATGATGGATGTCTGCGCCATGCCGCATCCAGCTAGGACGCAGTTCGCCTATTACACCTCGCCGCTGAAGCTCTTCGAGTATATGGCGGCGGGCCGGGCAATCGTCGCTTCGGATTTACCCGCCTGGTCCGATGTGGTCAGCGATGGCGAAACAGCGCTGCTGCTCCCGCCGGAAGACAGCGCGGCCTGGGCGGAAGCACTCGAGCGCCTCCGCGATGACCCGGAGCTGCGCAGGCAGCTGGGCAGGCGCGCCCGCGAACGCGCCTTGGCGGACTATACCTGGGAGGCTCGCGCGCAGAAGATACTGGCGCATATTCGCTTGGCTTGAGTGATCAGGCGACCTGTGGACGACACAAGGTAGGCCCCTGCATTTATCCCCGGCGAAGTGTTGCGTGGAGATCTTGCGCGGTTTGAGCGGAGTTAGTCCATTGCTCAAGGGCGGATTGGGCAGTGAAGCGGTCGACATCCGCCTGCTGCATGAGCCTTGAGAGCGCCTCGTCGTATCGCTGCGCCTGCAAGAGCGCGGATAGTTCAGCTTCGTCCAGCGCCACGTGAGCCAGCAGATCCCGGCGCTTGCGTTTCTCCTCGACCTGCATGAATTGATACATGCCATAGAGAAAGACAGCGCCCATCAGCAGCAGGTTAAAGATGAAAAAAACGAGGATGGTCATAGTCGCTCCGAGCCAGTCTAACAGGACGCGTCCTTGCCGTCTGCGCCGAAGACGCTCATGCGATAGTTGCTGTTGGGCAGAGGCTTGAGGCTATGGGGGCGATAGTGGAATTGCAGCGCCCAGCGCCGTCGGTTCGAGCGGCTCGGCGGGGTGCCATGATGCAGCAAGCAGTGGAAGAGCAGGCAACCGCCGGGCGGCAAGGGGATAGCCAGGCTCCGCCCCACCTGCACATCAGTGTCGCAAATTTGCCAGTCGCGCCGGGTCCAATGCAGCGTTGGACCGCTGTGGTGGCTGCCGGGTATGACCATCATGCAGCCGTTTTCGGGCAGCGCTTCATCCAGGGCGATCCAGGCGCCGACGACGGTGGCATCAGCCGGAAAATCGAAGTAAGCCATGTCTTGATGCCAGGGTTTCTCGCGGCCGATGCGTGGCGGTTTCAGCAGCGCCATGTCTTGCGACAGAGCCGGCGCTTCGCCCATGATTCGCTCAATTAGAGCGAGCAGTTCGGGCTTCTCAGCCGCCGCTTTGAGCCGGCGGTCAAAGGGGATGATCGGCATCATTTTGCGAACGCTGTCGAGCCGCTCTTCATCGGGCAAATCAGCAAAGCCCGGTCCAACGGCGGACTCGAACATGATATTGTCTGCATCACGCCGCAAGATGAGATCGCGGAGGCTCCCGCGCGCTGACTCAATGCCGGCGCCGTCGATGGCTTTGTGAATCACCATGAATCCCAGCGCGTGAAATGCTTCGATATCGGCATCTGTGACAGCGCCGAAGCCGTCAATGCCAGTCGTGATCTGGTCGCGGTATTGGTAAAGACCGGCCGGCGGCGCTTCGGCGCCATAGTGGTCAAGGCTCATGGGACACGCTCCGCTTCGCCACGATAGTTTAACACGCGCCGCGCGCTAGCGGTATTGACGCTGTGTATGCCGCGCGATGCTATCGGCGACTTGCAGCCAGTCGTCGGTATCGAGCAGGGCGACTTCCTCGTCCGTCCAGAAAGCATAGGCGATTTCTCTCGCGGCAGGATCGTCGGGCTGCTTTCGCGCGCGCTCCCAAGCCTCCGGTCGGCGCCCATAATAATGCTCGACCAATTCCGCCATGATCGCGTTGACGGTCGCGCTGACCAGGTAGCCGATGCGCGGTGGCAGCGGACCTTGCTGAAGGGCATGCGCCAAGTCGGACAGCGCTTTCATATAATTCGCCGCGCCGGGAAAATCGAAGTCGCGCAGGGCTTCCGGCGGCAGGCGGGCGGGCGCTGTGCCGGTATTCACCATTTGCATCAGAATCTGCCGCGCGAATGCGCCATCGGGATAATAAAGCTCGAAGGTATCGAGGAAGGACCGCGCCCGTTCGATGACGACCGCCAGCGCCAGATAGAACTCCATCTCCATAAAGAGGGACTTGAGCAGGAATTGGCAGCGTTCGGGATCGCGGGCTTCGGCGGCTTGTCGCAATTGCTCGAGTGTAGCCGGCTTTGGTATCGGCACTGTATGGATTCCTTCAATAGTTTGGACAACGATAACACAATGCCTGCGCCAGTTATAGCTGCTGGCAAGGATATAGGATCTTTGTCGCAGCTCGGGCGGGAGATATGCCGGGATAGCTGCTATAATCGCTAGGGATTAGCGTTTGAGTTTCCAAGGACAATGCCATGGCGCTAGCAACAGCGGATATTCGCCGGGTCAGCATCGCAGATTACCTGGGCGATGAAGCCGAATATCTCTTGAATCACGTATCACATACCATCCCGCGCGAGGAACTGGCGCTGCCGGGACCGGACTTCGTCGAGCGCGTCTGGCTGGATAGCGACCGCAACCCGCAGGTCATCCGCAGCTTGCAGCAGATTTATGACAGCGGCCGATTGGGCGGCACGGGCTATGTCTCGATTTTGCCCGTCGATCAAGGTATCGAACATTCGGCCGGCGCTTCTTTCGCCGCCAACCCGGCTTATTTCGATCCGGCCAAGATTATCGAGCTGGCGCTGGAGGGCGGCTGCAACGCGGTGGCGTCGACCTTCGGCGTACTCGGCATGACCGCCCGCCGCTACGCCCATCGCATCCCCTTCCTCGTCAAGGTCAATCACAATGAATTGGTCACCCATCCGAACACGCACGAGCAGATCATGTTCGGCACCATTCAGCAAGCTTGGGATATGGGCGCGGTCGCTGTCGGCGCGACGGTCTATTTTGGCTCGGAAGATTCGAATCGGCAGATGGTCGAGGTGGCGGAAGCTTTCGCCTATGCTCATGAACTGGGCATGGCGACTATCCTTTGGTGTTATATGCGCAATCCGGCTTTCACGGTAAACGGCGTCAATCACGAATCGAGCGCTGATCTCACCGGACAAGCCAATCACCTCGGCGTGACGCTGGGCGCCGATATCGTCAAGCAGAAGCTGCCGACGCATACCGGCGGCTACAAGGCGCTGAACAGCGGTGACTCGTCCTATGGCAAGCTGGATGAGCGGATTTACAGCGAGTTATCCAGCGACCATCCGATTGACTTGACGCGCTATCAAGTCGCGAATGGCTATATGGGCAAGGTCGGTTTGATCAGTTCGGGCGGCGCGAGCGGCGCGAATGACTTCGCCGAAGCGGTAAAAACGGCGGTGATCAACAAACGCGCCGGCGGCATGGGCTTGATCAGCGGCCGCAAAGCCTTCCAGCGCCCCATGGCGGAAGGGGCGCGGCTGCTAAACGCGATTCAGGATGTCTATCTCGACGAGGGCGTGACGATCGCCTGAGTCGCTTATCGTGTTCAACAATTTTGTAGGGGCGACCCGATGGGTAGCTCGCCAACACACCCTAACCTCGCGCGAAGCGTCACCCCTCTCGAAGTGCTGCGTCTACGCGCACCCCCCTGTGGGAGAGGGGCCGGGGGTGAGGGGGTAGAAAAGCGACCTCGGCGCCACCCTTCCGTCCACCTTAAATCCCGTCGACACCTAGAATCGTCATTGCCGTCGCCACCACATCCGGCGCGATTCCGAATTTTTCCGCCAGTGCGCCTGCGGCATCATCACGCAGCATGTGATCGCGCCGCTCGCCCTCGACAAACTGCTGCAAACACAGCGGGCGCACATCGCTGTGGAAGCGCCACAGCTGCTCATCGACGATTTTATGGATGACTATTTCATTGAGAAACTGCCCGCCATCATGACGATAATCGTGGATGCCGATGGCGCGATACGCAACGTCGCCCACCGGCCGGTCATGCAGGGTGAAGCTGTGGTCGCGCGAGCCAAGCTCTCGTCGCAGGCGGTACTGATCGCCGCCATGGGGGACGAGGCTGTAGTTCATGATTGGGCATTCTGCCTTCGTCTCTTGATCCGCGTTGATTGCTATGATGGCATATAAGGGAAAGCCGACGTCAACCAGATACTTGCAGCCATCCAGCAAGACCACAATGGCGCTGTGGCAGCCGATTGACGCGCCCATATCATTGATTGTCAGATAGCCCTCGTAGCCCAGGCGTAGCAGCAAGCCGAAAAAAGCGTAGTTGCTTTCATAGCAGGTCCCGCCGGTGTCATGCTCAAAATGGCTCTCCCAGAATGCTTCGCCCAGCAAGATGCAATCCGCTGATTCGGCATGACGCGCGCGGCGTACGATACGCGAGGCGCTCTCCCAGGGCACGGTCCGCGTATAACTCTCGACCAGTTGACGCAGCGTGTCTAGATTCGGCGGCGAATCGCTTGGCAGGCCAAAGTGGCGGAGGATGCGCTGGCATAGCGGCGCGGGCAGAGCTTGGGTGTCGTTCATAGGCTGTGAATCTCGCAGCGTCATCATCTGAATGATAGCGAATAATGCGGTGACAGGACAGTCGTGAAAACTTCAGCGAAGTGATTGTTGGCTTGGACGAGATGCCGTAAAATTGTGCTCCCGCAGGACGACTCATGACAGGGACGCAGGCGATGCGATACGCCGAGGTCGCGCTCAATGTGCCGGCGCGCAAGACCTTCACCTACCATATCCCTAAGGGCTTGGAAGATAACCTGGCGCCCGGATGCCTGGTGCGGGTGGAGTTCGGCGTGGCGATGCAGCCGGCTGTGATCCTCGCTTTCCGCGACGAGACCGATATCCCGCAGACCAAGCCGATTATCGAGCTGCTGGATCCGGAACCGGTGCTGTCCGAAACTTATCTCGACCTGGCTTCATGGCTGAGCGAGACCACGCTGTCGCCAATAGGCGCTTGTATCTGGTTGATGCTGCCGCCTGGCTTTGCCGGCAAGTCCGACCAACTGTTTCACTTTGTCGCCGAGAAATCAGATGTTGAACAGCCGAAGCAGATGATTTTGCCCGGCGCTGACCCCAAAGTCGTCTTGCCCCTGCGGCAGCGCCTCTTGATTAGCTTGCGCGACAGAGGTCCCCGCAGGCTGAGCCAATTGAAGCGAACTTTCCCCAAACAGCCTGTCGAAGCGGAACTTGAGCGGCTGGCTGCTGCCGACATGGTCTCGATTGAATTAGTGCTGGCGCCGCCCTCCGCGCGAAAGAAGACGGTCAAACGCCTGTATCCCCAATACACAGTTGAAGAGATACCCGCGCTGGTCAAACGTGTGATTAAACGGGTCGCGTATGCCGATCTGCTGCAGGCGATCGCGGAACGAGACGAAGACGCCATCGGGGTTCGCGATGCGCTGGCGCTAGTCGGCGCGAAGTCCCGCGCGCCCCTCAAGCGGCTGATCGACGAAGGGCTCGTTTTCATTGAGCCGACTGAATCGGGCGAGCAAGACCTGGTCATCCTTGAGGCGGCGCCGGAACGCATCGAAGAAATATTGCGGAAGTGGCGCGGCAACGCTTTCATTGAGCAAGTCCTGCGTCAAATCGCCGAGATGCCGGAACCGCCTACGCTGCCCGAGGCAATGCGAGCGACCGGGGCGACCCGCGGACGCATTAACCAGTTGCTGCGCGCCAGCTTGTTGGATCTGCGCGAGGAACAGGTCTGGCGAGATTCGCTGCGAGACTTTGACTTTGTGCCAAGCAGCGCGCCAAAACTGACGCCCGACCAACAGACGGTCTGGGAGCGGGTTCGCCCGGCGCTGGCGCGGCAAGTATCCGAGCAATTTCTCCTGCACGGCGTGACCGGCAGCGGGAAAACCGAGATTTACCTTCGTGCTATTGGCGAAGCGCTGGCGCAGGGGCGGAGCGCGATTCTGCTCGTGCCGGAGATCGCTTTGACCCCACAGACGGTCCGGCGCGTATCGGAGCGCTTTCCCGGTCAGGTGGCGCTCGTGCATGGCAGCCTGCCTATGGGCGAGCGCTACGACACCTGGCAGCGGGCTCGAGCCGGCGTCATCAAAGTGATTGTCGGCACGCGGTCGGCGCTCTTTACGCCAATGCCTGACCTGGGCTTGATCGTGCTTGATGAAGAGCACGATGCCAGCTACAAGCAGGCGCCCTGGGTGACCGAACCGCATTACCATGCGCGCGAAGCCGCGATGTTCTTGGCGGAGCGGAATCGCGCGGCGCTCATCCTGGGCAGCGCCACACCCGACCTGGGCAGTTGGCAGCGGGCACGGAAAGGACAGTTCACCGCGCTCCAACTGCCCAAGCGTATCATGGGGCATCGCCAGCGCATTCAGCAGCAAGCCGACCGGCTCGGCTTGGAGACGGTCTACCGCCGGGATGCCGACGATGCGCTTACAATCGAATTGCCTTCCGTCAGTGTTATCGACATGCGGGCGGAGTTGCGCCGAGGCAATACCAGCATGTTCAGCCTGGAGTTGCAGGGGGCGCTGGTGGAGGTGTTGGCGCGGGGCGAGCAGGCCATGCTTTTGTTGAATCGGCGCGGGCAAGCGACCTATGTCTTCTGCCGTGATTGCGGCTACGTCCTTGACTGCGAGCGCTGCGACAGACCATTGACCTACCACCGTTTCGATCGCAGCTTGCGCTGCCATCATTGTGGCGCCAGCCAGCCGCAGCCGGCTTCCTGCCCGGATTGCGGATCAAGCCGGATACGTTATTTCGGCGCTGGCACGCAGCAGGTTGAGTCGGCGCTGGCAGAGATGTTTCCGGCCGCCAGGACCTTGCGCTGGGATATTGATACCGCGAAGTCGCCAAAGATGCACTTCGAGATCCTGGAGCAGTTCGTCGAGCGCGAGGCGGATCTGCTGATAGGCACGCAGATGATCGCCAAAGGGCTGGATCTGCCGCTGGTGACGCTGGTCGCTGTGGTGAGCGCGGACCTCGGCTTGGCATTGCCCGATTATCGCGCCAGCGAGCGCGTCTTCCAACTTTTGACGCAGGTGGCAGGCCGGGCTGGTCGCGGTCTGCTGGGCGGCCGGGTCATCTTGCAAACTTACCAGCCGGAGCACTACGTCATTCAGGCGGCGGCAATGCATGATTATGCCGGCTTCGCGGAGCGAGAACTCGGCTACCGGCGCGGCCTGGGCTATCCGCCTTTTCGCCGATTGGCGCGCATCGTTTTCAGCGCGAGGAATGCAGACCGCGCCCAGCAGCAGGCGGAAAGCGCCGCGCGCAGATTGCGTCAAGTTTTGCGGGAGCAGGCTCTCACTGGCACGAGCCTTATCGGACCAGCGCCCTGTTTTTTCGGTCGCATTGACCGACAGTACCGCTGGCAGCTGCTCCTGCGGGGACCTGACCCACGCGCCGCTTTGCGGGAGCTGAATCCGGAAGCGGGCTGGCGGATTGATGTCGATCCCTTGGACATTCTTTAGCGTTTGATTCGGGCAGGGACCGGGCACACGTTGACGGGCGGAGTTTCCACGTTACAATGTGCCTAAAGACGTCGCGATGGGAAGGCTTTATGTGGATAATCCAAATCTGTATCGCATCGTTTTGGTGGTATATCGGGATTCATCTGCTATTTCGTGAAGCGATAGTCTGGTCAGCGGTCGACCGGATTCCCTGGTTTCGCCGGTCTTTCGGAAGTTCATCCACGCGGAAATGGGAGCGTTTCTGCCGCGATGCCGGTTTGATCTGCCTCGCGACCGGCTGCCTGCTTTTCTTGAAACTTCCCTACGGCTTGGGCGCCTTTGGCGTGATTGTCGCTGCGCCGCCGCTCATCATCTTTTTGTGATTCCAGCCCGCTGCGTCGTGGATAGCGCCTATGATAAAGCAGACAATACCTGCTGGTATTAATATGAGTTAGGATTATGCGTAAATTTCTGAGTTTGCTTTTGGGCTTGGGCATCGGCGCGGCAATCGGCGCCTTGCTGGTCAGCTTCTTTTCTCCGCTGTCTTCCGATGAGTTGCGGGCGCATTATGAACGCGCCTTAGCCGCCGGTCGGAAGGCGAGCGCGGAACGCCGTTCCGAATTGGAACAAGAACTGGCGGACTTGGGCAAAAATTCCAATAAGCTATAATTGCTAAGTGTGTCTTGACAGCGGCAGTTCCGTTTCCAGTCGATGCGCTGAAACCGAGACGAACCCTGTCAGCGCTTGCGTTTGAACAGTCGGACTGAATCGAGCCGGAGCAAGGCTCGATCTGTCATGTGGGTTGTTCATTCCTATGGCGGAATGCAATCCAGCCTGGCAAGTTTGGCTGTCCATTAAACACACATGCTTTTGAGGCAAATCATATCAACACCTTGGATGCGGGCGAGCGGTTGAGCGATAGCTGGCGATTGGACTTCTGGGTCTTGGTCGCCACCATATTGGCCCCCAGCATGGTCTTCATGGTCAGCACTGCGCTGAGTGTAGCGCTGCCCGCTATTCAGCGCGATTTATCGGCTAGCGGCACTGACCTTATCTGGATCGTCAACGCCTATTCGCTCTTGCAAGCTGCCTTCATATTTCTCAGCGGGTCTTTCGGCGACCATTACGGGCGCAAGCGGATTTACATTGCGGGCATTCTGCTATTCGCCCTGGCATCGCTCGTCTGCGGCTTTACGGATTCGGCCGAAGTGCTGATCGTGGCGCGGGCGCTGCAAGGCGTGGGCGGCGGCATGATGATCACGTGCAGCCTGGCTCTGGTTGGCGCCTTCTTCGCTCATCATCGGCGGAGTTGGTCAATTGGCGTGTGGTCCGCCTTTACCATGCTGGTTTCCGGCGCAGGTCCCATCTTGGGGGGCTTGCTGGCCGAGGCTGGATTGTGGCGGCTCATTTTCATTGTCAACATCCCGTTGAGCCTCGTGGCTATCCTGGTGTTATTCCTCTTTGTGCCGGAGAGTTACGATGAAGAAGCGCCGAAGGAGTTGGACATCTCTGGCACCTTTCTGAGCACGATGGCGCTCTTGCTCAGTGGTTTCTTCTGCATTGAAGGTCCGCGCCGCGGTTTTGACGACCCGCTGGTATTGCTCGTCGGCGCCGCCGCGATTGCCATTCTACCGACTTTTATCTGGATTGAGGGCCACAGCGATCACCCGATGATGCCGCTTAATCTCTTTCGCTCGCGCACCTTCACTGGCGCCAATACCCTGACGCTGCTGCTCTATGGCGCGATGAACAGTGTGCTCTTCTTCCTGCCTCTCAGCTTGATACAGGTGCAAGGGTATACCGAATCGGCTGTTGGCTTCGCTTTGCTGCCGATGACCATGCTGATGGTGGGCATTTCCTTTTTGATGAGCCGTGTTGTCGATCGCTATGGACCGCGAATGCCGCTGATTTTCGGTCCAGTAGTCATCAGCGTTTCTTTTGTATTATTTGCTTTGCTGGAGCCGGCCAGTGGACAAGATACTTATTGGTCGACGCTATTTCCCGCGATTTGTCTGTTTGGAATAGGCATGGGCATCACGCTAGCGCCATTGACCACGGCGGTTATGGCATCGGTGGACGAGCATCACGCCGGCATGGCTTCTGGCTTGAACAATACGGTGTCGCGATCGGCGCAAGTATTGGCGATCGCTGTCATGGGCGGCATCGTGCTTTTGCTGTTTAGGAACGCGCTATTAAGCGACCCGACGGTTACAGCGCTTTCGGCTGAAGCCCGCGCCTTGCTCGACGAGGAATCGGTGAAGCTGGCGGAAACGAGTTTGCCAGTAAGTTTGGTGCCACAGGTCAAGTCTTATCTGCAGGATTTGATCAGCAAGTCATTCTCGGATTCGATCAGCGTCATTATGTGGATTGCGGCTGGTTTGAGCTTAGCAAGCGGGCTCCTGGCCGCTGTCCTGATAGAACGCGAACTGCCCTTTCCCGAATGAGCATGCCGGGATATCCCCCGCGTTCTGTCACCAGTCTTCGCCACAGTTAAGAAACTAGCAACGTTAAGATCACGCTTGTTTTCTTATGGATTAGCGTTTTCTATGATATGCTTAGGAAGCGTGGCAACTGACCTGAAAGATCTCTGGACAAGCAGTGTTCCAATCAAAACGCGCGGAAACTAGCGGAGACGCCGGGTTTTGGGTGCTCTTCGCTACTATTGCCGCAGCGAGCATGGCTTTTGTCGCTAGCTCGTCTCTAAACGTTGCATTGCCGGCGATACAGCGCGAACTAGGCGCGCGCGGCGCGGACCTCATCTGGATTCCCAACGCTTACGTCATGGTGCAAGCCTCGCTGATCGTGGTGACAGGATCAATGGGTGATCACTACGGGCGCAATCGCGTCTGCTTGATAGGCATCCTGCTGTTTGGCTTGGCTTCGATAATCTGCGGTTTTGCGGCGACGACGAACATAATCATCGCCGGACGCTTGGCTCAAGGCGTTGGCAGTTCGATGATCGTGCCGAACAGCTTGGCCATCGCTTCCGCGTACTTTAGTCGGCGGGGCCAAGGCTGGGCGATCGGTCTTTGGTCGGGATTCACCGTATTGGTGGCGGGCTTGGCGCCGTTTTTTGCTGGGGTTGCCACGGATCTTGGCATGTGGCGACTCATCTTTCTCATCCATATCCCATTGGGCATATTGGCTGCGTTCGTTTTGATCCGTTACGTTCCCGAGAGTTATGACAAAGACGCGCCTAGGCGCATGAGCATCTTTGGCGCCTTGCTGATCATCATCGGTCTGGGCGGGATCACTTTCGGATTCATCGAAAGTTCAACCTATGGCTTTGACAGTCCACGCATCCTTCTGTCCATTTTGCTTGGCCTTCTCGCGTTGATCGTGTTTCTTCATGGCGAAAGAAAAAGCAAACACGCTATTTTACCGCTGTGGTTATTCAGGTCGCGCACATTCAGCGCTGCAAACACGATCACTTTGATATTTCATGGCGTGATCCAGCCGGCGCTTTTGTACCTGCCGCTGAATCTGATACAGGTGCAAGGCTACAGCGCCACTTTTACCGGGCTCTCCATCATTCCCTTGATATTGGTGGCGACCCTGAGTTCGACGCTTGTCGGTCCCCTGCTGGATCGGCGCGGACCGCGCGTTCCCATGGCGCTCGGATTAGTTTTTGTCGCTTTGGGATTTCTTACCTTTGGCAATGTTGGCGTGACCGGGGGCTCGTCGGAATATCTCAGCACATTCTTCTTGCCAGTCGTTCTCTTTGGCTTCGGTTTTGGTTTATCATTCGCGCCCCTGACGATGGCGGCAATGGCTTCGGCGCCGGATGCTAATGCCGGCATCGCGTCGGGCGTCAATAACACCATGGCGCGGGTTGGGCAGGTGCTGGTCGTCGGCATCCTGGGCGGGCTTGCAATCACCTGGTTCGGCCAACTGTTGATAAATGATCCCTACGTCAAAACGCTGCCGGCGGATGCGCAGGTGGCTTTGGCGGCTGACTCGGGCGACTTGGTGGAGACGAGCATTCCCGACTCGCTGACGGATCAAGAACAGGAAACAGTGCGCCAGGTAATTCGGGAGGCATTCGCTTCGACATTTAGCATCTTGATGTGGATTGGCGCCGCCGCTTGCGTGATATGCGCGCTGGTCGCCGCATTTGTCATTGATGACAGCGAGTTGAAGTTTAGAAAGGGCCAAGATATCGAAGACGATAGCGATGCCAAGCCCGAGCCTGCGGTCCCCGCCTAAATACATTTCAAGCGCCCTCGCCGTATACCGTTTCCCGAATTCCTGTTAAGTATCCGATAGCGAAGAGCCGGCCAATAGACGAATAGCCCGCGTCGTCGTTATCATCGCCAGCCATCGTCGGCACATGATCCGGACGCAGGACGCCCTCAAAGCCGATGTCTCGATAGGCGCGCATGCAGGCGACCATGTCAGTCTGGCCCGCATCGTGGAAGGTCTCCTCGAATTTCTCTGGCGCCCCCGCCACATCGCGCATGTGCACGAAGAAGATCTTGTCGGCAAAATGCCGAATGACCGCGGGCAGATCCTCCGTCATCAACGTGAAATTGCCCTGGCAGAGCGCGATGCCATTCATCTCGCTCGGAATGAGATCGAGCAGACGCTGGAAGTTCTCGCTGCTGCGCATGATCCTCGCCAATCCCCGGATCGGCGACAGCGGCGGGTCATCGGGGTGCATGGCCAGCTTGACGCCGGCCGCCTCGGCGACCGGCAATACGCGCTCCAGGAAATAGCGCAGGTTGTCCCAAAGCTGCGACTCGCTGACTTCGCCGTATTCTGTCAAGGGAGCATCGAGCATCTTACTGTGGTCGTAGCCGGTGACCAGCGCTCCGCCGCGGGACTTAATCGTCGTTGAGGTGCGCAGCCAGTTCATCACCGGCATCCACTCGTAACACCAGACGCCGATCCCCAGCCTGCCCATGCTGTCCAGCAATTCGCAGACTGTCGCGATTTCTTCGTCCCGTCCTTCCAGCCCGAGCTTCGCTTTGGTCAAGGGCGGGCGGCTTTCGATGACGGCCAGCTCGAAGCCCCGGTCTTCATAGGCATTCTTGACGCGCAGGAGCGAGGCATGGGACCAGGGCGCCTCATGGCTCAGCTGATGGTCAAGATCGAGGGCGCCGACTACTTTTCTGACGCCGCATTGCGCGACCAGGTCCCAGAGCGGCGAATAGACAGGCGGGAGCATCTCGGCAATTTGGATCATAGATGTTCCTGTATGGCTAATCCGGTACTGCTAAATTTTGGGAACTATATGCCAAACTGACACAGCAAGGCTTCGGAAACTTCCTATTGCCACGCTAGCTCGACCAAATCCGAGCGTATCCATCCCCAGCCCCTTGGCAATTCTACCTGATACCACCACTGCGCTTCATTGTCGATACCGGTCTGTATATGGCGAAACATGCTGCCTCTGTCAGCGACGCCGACTATTGTGTTCTCTATACCAGCGCGTGCGCGAAAGTTCGACCGGTGTAATAGTCGAGCCCAAAGCACCGGATCGGCAGACACTAATACTGTTTCCTGCGCGCTACTATCGCCGTCTGCCTGCGCAGAATCATCCCTGCCGCACTCATTCAGCAAACGCCGTGCAACGGCCGCCTCTGCGCTATCCATAGTCAAGTTGTACTTCGACTTGACACTCACTACTACCTGCACATACCAGCATTGGTTCTGTGGCGGCAACCATTCTGCCAGGTCTTTGGCAACCTTGTCGTAACGATTCAAATACGGACTGGCGAGCGTCAAATTGAGCAAGTCTTGGGCAAACTGACGGCGGATTGTCAGGGAAGCCGAACATAAACCGCTATCGTGCGCCTCCGATGTTGCTACGATATGTTCAATGTCTGTTTCGTAGCGGCTGCCGAACATCTCGTCTGTATACGGGCTGGTGATGCGCCCGCCTAGATTCTCCGAGATGATGCGCAGCTCAATACTTTGCGGGTAGTAATAATCATCGCGGTCATAGGGCGAGCAGCGGTTCTCAGGCGCAATTTGGATGTTGTCAAAGGATACTTGGCTGGTCTGTATGGTTGTGACAAGTGGTATGGCAGTAGGCTGGATGGTCGCAGACTGCGAAGTGTCGCGCGTACCTGGCGGGAATTCCCTCTCGCAGCCGATTCCATCTCTAGGCCTACTGCCATCGTGATACTGATTGTAGTGATCGTAATCGGGAGGGTTATCGTTGGCCTTATGCCACTCACATGAATTGTGGGCGAACGACAGAGCGGATAAAGCAAGAAGCAAAAGTAAAGCAAGCATTAAATGTTTCACGGTGAACTGTCCTCCAAGCGCGTACAAAGGCCAGCAACCTCAAGCTGGATTGCCAACTTCGTAATAGTATATAATATCAGTTAAGTATCAGAGAGGAGAAGGAAGATACGAGATATATTAGCCCATATCATCTCGTATTTCAAGAATTAGTTTTGCCGAGGAGATTGAAACGAAATACGACAGCCACGATCTGAATTAGTTTATCCGCCACCCCTCCCCACACAAACCCGCACGGACGACTGACGGCCTGGTGCTGTCGATGCGACCTATCAAATCAGATCGCCCACCCACCAGATCGAAACCGTGTAGGGGCGAGGCGGTGACTCGCCCACCCACCAGATCGAAACCCGTAGGGGCGAGGCGGTGACTCGCCCCCTCCACACCAAAACATCCCCA